>DAIDGQ010000001.1 GCA_027452215.1 Granulicella sp.
AGGACGAGGGCGGCGGTGGAGGCGGCGTAGATGAGTAGGGCGAGGGCGAGGATGGCGAGGTACCAGAGGGTGAGGCGGGTTCGGACGTGGCGGGGATGGAGCATGGGGTGGGGGGGTGTTTAGTTTGAGGGTGGCATAGTCGAGGATTTCTTCCATGCATGATTCAGGTCAAGTGGTGGCCGGCGCGGCTTACTTGGACCCGCCGGGCTAGAACCTCTTAGAGATGGACGCTATATCCGGTGCCTTGTCTGCGAGACGGGTGGAGTCTGCATCGCGCCAATAGACTTTTTCGTCGAGATAGGACAATTCCCGTTGGGGCGGCACGGTGATCACGATTATCCCGAGTCCGTAGAAGTCGTTGAAGTCGATGCTCGAAAGAACAGAGTTTTTCAGGTCATTGGATAAGGCTGATGCCCTGATCGCGTCCTTCCATTTCGACAGGCCTTTTTGAAGATGTCGAGCCCGTCTGATATGCCACCATCCGATCAGAGCCGCCGGTTGGATAAAATTCGTTCCAGGTCGTCCCCAGACGCAATTGTAACGACTCGTTCGAAGGCCTGATGGTGTTAGAGATGTACTGTTGGTCAGAGCGTGAGAACCCCCATGAGCGAAAAAACGGATCATCTGGTTGATGGCAAGACAAGAGCTGCCGAAATTCTCAAATCCACAGCGGATAGCGGCGATGATGAGGCACGTATCGCATTCGCATGCCTCCTGAATATGGGTATTGGACTCGATAGGAACGCTGAACTGGCAGCAGATTACCTCTTGGCAGCCGCGGAGAATGGACGTGCGGAGGCACAACTTCGGCTTGGGGTTATGTACTGCCTTGGAGAAGGCGTACCACAGGATTTCGATCAGGCAACCGATTGGCTGTCGGAAGCTGAGCACGCTGGTTTGCATGAGGCCGCCGTCTGGCGGAACTACATTCGGGTCGTGAGGCGGAAGGACCATGTGAAACGGCTTGTTGAACTCAATGTCGACGATGTGTTAGTCCGCAACCCTAAGCGGATGCTTGAGGAGGCTGTTGAGGAATTGCCCGATTA
The DNA here is from genome assembly GCA_027452215.1 of Granulicella sp. Taxonomy (GTDB): domain Bacteria; phylum Acidobacteriota; class Terriglobia; order Terriglobales; family Acidobacteriaceae; genus Granulicella. Next base: position 1,047 of record DAIDGQ010000001.1, read on the forward strand.
CTCATCAGAGCCTTGGGTTGAACAGGAAAACATCGACGCACTGAGGAGGCACGCAGACTCCGCTGCAGCAGGCAACACTGATTCGCAGTGGAAATATGCATTCATGCTTGCAACCGGCAAGGGCACTCGCCAGGACATATCAGCGGCGCGCGAATGGTATGGACGAGCGGCCAAGGGAGGGTCCAGAACTGCTCAGTTTATGCTCGGCGCACTCTACGACAACAACTTGGACCATCATTCAAACGCCGAAAAGGCTGCGTTTTGGTACGGAAAAGCTGCAAAACATGGTCACCGTCTAGCTGAAAATCGACTTGCTGTGCTCGCCTGGCGTACCGGTCTAGCGGCAGAAAATGAAGGCAGGTCCGGCGACGCGGTGCGGTGGTATACAGCCTCTGCCGACCTTGGGCATGGAATTGGTCTGTGGAAACTGGGTATGGCTTACGCCCTTGGGAAGGGTGTTCAGAGGGACGTTGACAAGGCAAAGGATTTGCTGACTGCGGCTTCATCTACTGGAGTAGCTGAGGCACAGTTCGAGTTGGGGCGACTCCGCCTAACTGGTGGATTTGAAGGAGCCGTACCGACTGCACGACGGGAGTGGCTAGATTTGCTGACTGCATCTTCCGCTGCTGGAGTACCTGAGGCACAGTTCGAGTTGGGGCGACTGCATCTAAACGGGGGCTTTGAAGGAGCTGATCCGAGTGCAGGCCGGGAATTGCTGATCCGGGCAGCAAAGAACGGAAGGGCCGAAGCGACTACGCTGCTCAAATCACTGGCTGGCGACGACGCCGAGCAGGGTGACGTCGATGTGCAGTTTGTTCTCGGTTGTATGTACTCCGGTGGTGAGGGAGTGGATCTGGACTACGCCGAGGCGAGTCGCTGGTGGCGCAAAGCCGCCGAGCAAGGCGACGCCGATGCGCAGTTTAATCTCGGACTTCAGTATGCCATGGGTATGGGTGTGACGCAGGATCACGACGAAGCGACTCGATGGTTAGGTAAGGCCGCAAGCCAGGGGCATGAGGCCGCGCAGGGCAAGCTCGAGGATCTGCGACGGGATGGCCGTAAAGGAGGGGAGGGTTGACGCGGTTCTGGTCGGCTGCCCAGGCGAGGAGAGCTTCGTCGGGGGATCCTGTCAGTCCGACATCCTGGGCTCGAACGATATCGAGATCGGTCTTTTCGCGGAGGAGCGCCCGGAGAATATCGTTGTTGAAGTTTTCGTCGGCGAGCCAGCGCAACACGGTTATTGGCGGCGCGCGAGGAGGCGGTCGCGGATGCCTTCGGGCTGCCAGCGGGACTCGATCGATCGTCTTATTTCATCGGCTGTCGCGGTTCGCTTGGCGAGGTAGGCGTCGACTACTGAGGGGTGGCGCAAGCAGTAGCCGATCACCTGATAGGCGTCGGCGAGGGAGAGCGCGGGGTATTGTTGGACGATCTCTTCGGTGGTGGCTCCGTCTTTGAAGGCGGCCCAGACGGTGTCGAGCGTGACGCGGGTTCCGCGGACGCGGATTACTCCCTCGGCGGTTGTTTCGAGTGGGAACGGTTCGCTGCTGAGGGCTTCTGCCATCTTCTTCAGGGTAACTCGGGTTTAAAGGGATCGGTTTAGCGCGTTTCGCAGCCGCTTAGCAGGGTCCGGGTCATGCCGCGATCGTGACGCGCTGGATGCCGATGAACTCCAGGTCTTGTTCGGGCGCACCCTCTACTTCCAGGCAGAGTTCGATGGCCTCGCGGATGCGCCGGGTGACCTCGTCGAGGGAGCGGGCTTGCGTGTGGCAGCCGTGGCACCGGATGTTCTCTCGCCCTCCATTGTAGACGTGTGTTCAGACGAATGGGAGGTTGCATAGCCCGGTCAGGGTGGGCCGGGTTTGAGGGTGAAGCCGACGCCGCGGATGGTGTGGAGGAGTTTGGGGGAGAAGGATTCGTCGAGTTTGCGGCG
>DAIDGQ010000002.1 GCA_027452215.1 Granulicella sp.
GCTCTCGACTATGTACCGTCAGTCGGGCATTCTGGTGGTAGTCCATTCGGTCTCTCCTCACGGTTGCTTCTTGTTCGCACAATCAGCTTCTATGATCCAGATCGAATGGACAACCTATTGAGACATCACAGCTAGAAGCTAGAAGCTACTCCTCGCGCAACACCTCCAGCGGCTTCTGCCCCAGCACGCGATGGCTCGCCATCCATCCCGCCACCACGGTCAGCGCGGCTACCGCAACCCACGCCCCCACATTCGTCCACAGCTGAAATTGATAATCGAAGTGCAGCGCGCGCAGCAGCAACTCCCTCGCCAGCAGATTCGCGAACACCAGCCCCACCGCTCCCGCAATCAGTCCCAGCACCGCAAACTCAATCGAGAAGATCGTAGCGATCCGAGGCCTCGTCGCACCCAGCGTCTTCAGCACCACCACCTCACGAATCCGCCGGTACCGCGTCCCCGCAATCGCACTCGCAAGAATCACAATTCCCGCAAAGATACTGAACGCCGCCAGAAACTGGATCACGTACGTCACCTGCAACAGCACCTGCCGGATCACCTCCAGCGTCGCCGCCACATCGATCACCGTCACCGTCGGAAAATGTTCATACAGCACGCGCCGCAGCATCGCCGTCGCCGTTGGATCGCAATGCACGCCGCCATACCAGACCACTGGCAGCCCGGCCAGCACCGGCTGCGGCAGGATAAACTCCGCGCGCGAAAACGCATGTCGGCTATCGGCCTCGTACACCGCCGCAACCGTCGCCACAATCGACTCATCCTGCGCCGCCAGCGTAATCGTATCGCCCGGCTTCACCTTCAGCCGGCTCGCCCGCTCCCTCTCAATCGCCACCAGCGGATGGCTCGCCGAATCCTTTCCCGCCTGCTCCGTCCACCACTTTCCATCCACCACCTTATCGCCCGGAGGGGGTCCATCCGCCACCGGCGACCACGTCAGATTCAGCGTCTGTCCCGCGCGCCCCACATGCTGCAGCTTCAGCTTGTCCATCGCCACACCTTTGATCGCCAGCAGCCGCGAGCTCACCACCGGAACAATCTCCGGAGCTCCCTTCACCGACGCCTGCTGCGCAAGCAGCGCCTTCACTCCCATCACCTCGTCCGTACTCATGTCGATCAGAAAAATATTCGGAACATTCTCCATCGTCGCCACATGCATCTCGTTCACAATCGACCGCTGCACCATGTACACCGCGGCAATCTGCATCACGCCCAACCCCAGCGCCGCCAGCAGCGCAGCCGAAGGATTCCCCGGCCGATACAAATTCGCCAGCCCATGCCGCAGCGTCGACGGAAGATGCAGCCGAGTCCCTCGCAGAAACATCCGCAGCAGCCACAGCGTCACCGCCGACATCCCCAACAGCACCATCAACACCACCACCAGCCCGCCCGCAAACCATCCCCCCACCTGCCGCGAATCCGACACCCTCGTAGCCAGCAGCACCAGCCCCGCAAGAATAAAAAAGCTCGCCACAATCTGCGCAATCGACCCCTGCAACTTCCGCAGCATCCGCGTAGCAAACGGATCATCCGACGCTTCAACATTCCTTCGCAAAATTAAAATCGGTCGCACATTCCGAATATCCAGTAGCGGCGGCAGCGTGAACAGCAGCGTCGTCAGCAACCCCGCCCCCAGCCCCAATCCAATCGCGTGCACATCCAGCCGCAAGCTCGGAGTCAGATGCAGCAGCTTCGCCAGGAACAGCGGAAACGCCATCTGCACGCCCACACCCAGCACCACCCCAAGCACACCTCCGCCCAGCCCCAGCAGCAGCGTCTGCAGCAGATAAATCTTCATCACCTGCGTCGACCCCGCGCCCAGCGACTTCATAATCGCAATCGAATCCAGCCTCTGCTGCAGGTGAGCCCGCATCGCCATCGCCACCCCCACCGCACCCAGCACCAGCGCCACCAAACTCATCAGCGACAGCAACCCCGTCGCCCCATCCAGCGCCTTCGTCAACGCCGGATTCGCCTCGCGATAATCCGTAATCTGCGCCTCCGGAAGCAGCGTCTCCAGCCTCGTCTTCAGCGTCGCCACCGCCGCATCCGACAGCGCCTGTCCCGGCTTCGCCGCCGGCAATCGAAACAAATATCGCCGCATCACCCGCGACCCCGGAGCCACCAACCCCGTCTCCGCCAGAGCCTTCTGTGTCAACAAAACTCTCGGCCCCGCAGCAAACGATCCCGACAACCTGTCCGGCTCATCCTCCACCGCCGCCGCAATCTTAAACGTCCTCGTCCCCAGCTTGATCGAGTCCCCCACATGCAGCTTCAACCGCAGCAGCAAGTCATCCCCCACCGCCACCGTCGAGTCCGTCAGCGCCTCGCGCAACCCAATCGCCGGCTCCAGCACCACCTTCCCATAGAACGGATACTTCGCCGGATCCACCGCCTTCAACGACACCAGCAGCGGGTCCAGCGACGTCGTCGTCGACGCCATCGACAGCATCTCCGTCACCGGCGACTCATCGTTCCCCGCCGCCATCAACTCATCCAGCCCCGCCTGCTGCAGCGCCGTCGGCTGCGTATTCGTGCGAGCCGCCACGTCCGCCGCCATAATGCTTCGCGCCCGCAGCAGCAGCGTCGTTCGAAACGCCGACGAGAATCCCCTCACGCCCGTCAGCGCCGCCACACCAATCGCCACCGACAAAATCACAAAAGTAAACTTCCCGCGCGACGAGTGCAGCTCGCGCGTCGCAATCCGTGCCGCCGTACCGTACGAAAGTCTCCCCATCCTAAGCGCTCACAATCGGCACGCCTGCGGAAGACGCAGCAGCCTGCAGCGCATCGCCAACCACCAGCCCATCGCGCAGCGTAATCACCCGCCCCGCATGCGCCGCCAGCGCCGGATCATGCGTCACCAGCACCAGCGTCGTTCCCTCCACATGATTCAAATGCAGCAGCAACTCCAGAATGTGTTCGCCATTCACCGTATCCAGATTCCCCGTCGGCTCATCGGCCAGCACAATCGGAGGCCGCAAAATAAACGCCCTCGCCAGCGCCACTCTCTGCTGTTCCCCGCCCGACAACTGCACCGGATAATGATCCATCCGCGCACTCAGCCCCACCGACTTCAGCAGCTCCCGCGCCCTCTCCAGCCCCGCCGCATGTCCGCCGGCATCATCGTTCAGCTCGTAGGGCAGCAGCACATTCTCCAGCGCCGTCAGTGTCGGAATCAGCTGATAGCTCTGAAACACAAACCCAATCGTCCTCCCGCGCAGCTGCGCCAGCTTGTCCTCCGCAAGGTTGCTTATCACCGTCCCATTCAGCGCCACCGTCCCCGACGTCGGATCATCCAGCCCCGCCAGCAGCCCCAGCAGCGTCGACTTCCCCGACCCCGACGCCCCCATGATCGCCACAAACTCCCCGCGCCCCACCCTGAAATCGATCCCCTTCAAGATCTCCACCGTCGCCCCGCCCGTGCGCAGCGACTTCCGCAACCCGCTCACCACAATCATCGACGAGTCATCCCCTGACCCCATCGCATTCCGCAACATTTCCGGTGACACCACAACAGGAGTATTCAAGGTAAGTCGGCCTCTGTCTAAAATGAACTTGTGAATCAATCGAGTAGTACATCCAGTTTATCCGCTATCGGCGTCATCGCCGTCGCAGCGCTCTCCATCTGCCTCGCCTGCACTGGCTGTAAAGACGTTCCGCGTCACGCAGAAGACCCCGCATCCGCATCCGCTCCCGCGCCCACCCCCACGCCCGCCCCGCCCCCATCGCAACAGGCCGCCACGCAAAGCCTCTCGCCGTCCGCGCAGGACCTCATCGTCTGCTTCGGCGACTCCCTCACCGCCGGCTTCGGCACCGACCCCGGCGAGTCCTACCCCGATGTCCTCCAGCAGCTCCTCGACGCCCGCGGCTACCACTACCACGTCGTCAACGCCGGCATCAGCGGCGACACCACCAAGGACGGCCTCGACCGCATCCAGCGCGTCATCGCCCGCCACCCCCAGCTCGTCGTCCTCGAGTTCGGAGGCAACGACGGCCTCCGCGGCCTCCCCCTGGAGCAGACCCAGGCCAACCTCGCCACCATGATCCAGCAGCTCCAACAAAGCGGAGCCCAGGTAGCCCTCGCCGGCATCACCCTCCCCCCCGACTACGGTCCCGACTACATCAAAAAATTCGACGCCATGTACCCCGCGCTCGCAAAAAAATATCACCTGCACTTCCTGCCCTTCCTCCTCAAAAACGTCTACGGCGTCCCCGGCGACATGCAATCCGACAACACCCACGCCACCGCCCAGGGCAACAAACAAGTAGCCCTCAACATAGAGCAACTCATCCAACCCCTGCTAAAGCACTAGCCGTTTCGACGGCTGCCCCCTCGCCATCGCCTTCGTAATCGCCGTTGCCGTTGCCGCCGCCGCCGCCTTTGCTGTTGCCGTCGCCTTTGCCTTTGCTGTTGCCGTCGCCTTTGCCTTTGCTGTTGCCGTTGCTCTTGCCTTTGCCTTTGCCTTTGCCTTTGCCTTTGCCTTTGCCTTTGCCTTTGCCTTTGCTGTTGCTGTTGCCCTTGCTCTTGCCTTTCTGGCTGTCATCCCGTAGGGATCTGCTTCTTCTTTTGCCGTTGCCGTTGCCCTTGCTTTTGCTTTTGCTTTTGCCGCTGCCGTTGCCCTTTCCCTTGCCTTTGCCCTTGCCTTTCTGGCTGTCATTCCGCAGCGCAGCGAAGGAATCTGCTTCTCCCACGAATCACCACTCCGCCGCAAGATCTTCCCACGCAGGATTCACCTTCTCAATCAACTCCACCTTCAGCGCACGATTCCAGTCCTTCAACTCTTTCTCGCGAGCAATCGCACTCCGCACATACTGAAACCGCTCAAAATAAACCAGCCGATCGACGTTGTATAGCCCCGTATAGCTCCCCGGCCGATGCTCTCGATGTTCCACAACCCGTCGCCGAAGATTGTTCGTCAGCCCCACGTACAAATTCCGTGACCGACTCCCGAGGATGTACACAAAAAACTGATATTCGCGCCCGGCCATACTCCGTCCTACCCCATCACCACCACAGGCTGCACCAGCGTCCCCGCCACCCTCTTCGCCACGCAAAGCAACTCCCTCGGCCCGCTAAACACCTTCACCATCACCGCCCCTGAAAACTCCGGCACATTCACCTGCATCCCATTCCGAATCCGCCCCGCCGTCTGCTCATCCACCATCACCGATGGCATCTCCGGCAACAGCGTCCGAGGATGCGGCAGCCGAGCCTCCACCTCCGCCATCGTCATCGTCTTCAGCTCCGCCAGCGGTATCGCCTGCGCCAGCCCAAACGCTCCCGCCTGCGTCCGTCGCAGCGACGCCAGATGCGCTCCACACCCCGCCATCGCCCCCAACTCATGCGCCACCGACCGCACATACCCACCCGCCGACACGCTCATCGCAAAGCTCGCCACCTCGCCCTCAAGCCCCAGCAGCTCAAAGTGGTGAATCGTAATCCGGGCCGCCTTCACCGGAACCTCTTTCCCCGCGCGAGCCAGCTTATGCGCCGGAACTCCACCAATCTTCTTCGCAGAAAACACCGGAGGCATCTGGTCCATCGCCCCATGAAAATGCCCCGCCAACTCGCGCAGCTCCGCGAGCGTCTTTCCCAGCGCCACCACCTCCCCCGCCGGAGTCCCCTCAGCATCAAACGTATCCGTAGCAAACCCAAACCGTATCGTCCCCGTATACGACTTCTCCGCCTGCCCAAAGAACTGCGCCAGCCGCGTATACTTCCCGAGCAGCAGCGGCAGCACGCCCGTAGCCATCGGGTCCAGCGTCCCCAAATGCCCAATTGATCTTTCGCCCGTAACGCGCCGCACAATCGCCACCACATCATGCGACGTCATGCCCGCAGGCTTATCTAGTACCAGAAGTCCATTCATCAACCTCTATTGTCTCAGGCCCACCCACGCACCCGTCTCCCACTACTCCCCATCCACACTCGGCTTCTCCGCCGCCTCAATCACATACGTCTTCATCTCCACCGACCGCGGCTCAAACCGCACCCCCAGGTCATCCTCCACCTCCTGCATCGCCGGCTCATCCTTCGTCTGCGGCTGCGTAAACGAGAAATCGTAGTAGCCCTTCAACCCCGTCTCATCCACCACCATGCGGTCGGCACGGCTGCTCCCCGCAATTTGCCCAACGGCATCGCTGAACTTCACCGCGTTTCCCGTGCACTTATCCGCGCACATAATCTGGCCCGGCGGCGCCTTCCCCGGATACTCCGTGAACCACCGCTCCAGAGCCTCCGTCGGATCTCCCTCCATCGCCACCGGAGCCGGAACCTCCTTCACATGCGCTCCACCCTTCGCCTGCACCAGCGCATACACCGGCGTCTTCCGCATCTCCACCCGATACCTCACCTTGAATCGATCCGCCAGCAACCGCCGCAGCATCGGCCGCACCACCTCCATCCGCTGCCCGTCCGACAGCTTCTCCCACCCACCCATGTACGCCTCATCCACCTTCGCATTCACGTCGAACAACTCAGACTCCACCCACTTCGGCGCGCCGCGATCCGTCGTCACATTCCGTTTGCCCAGCTCATTCCCATACGCCTGCGAAAACAAAATCTTCACCGACACCGCATGTGCCTCGAGTCGTCCAGAAGGGTCCATCCATATCCCGAACCGTCGCGTGTTCTCGACGATGGAAGGCCGCACCGCAGCCACCTCAAACGCCGGTCCTACCGCATCCGCATCACTCCCATCCACCGAACTTCCCTGCGCTCCAGCCATCACCGCGCAGCCCCACATCCACCCACCCACCAACAGCAAAGCCCCTAGCCAGCGATGCCCAAAGCGTCGTCTCATCACGAAACCATCCCTTCGCCGCCCGCCAGAATCTCCGGCCAACACCGGACTCTCCAGCAGAATAGCCCACCTCCACCCAGGCCCTCTACTCCATACTCCGTACTCTCTACCCTCTACGACTTCCCACCCACCCACCAGCCCTCGCCCAAGCCTTAGCTCGAGCGAGAAGTTAAAAGCTAGAAGCTAGAAGCTAGACACCTTCAAATGCCGCAGGTCCTTCGATTTCAGTCTGAGGTTTCCTCGACGGTTGCGAATCGCCAATGCACTTATTGATACGCAGTTATAAGGGCCGAAAGCTAAACTCAAAGGCTCGAAAGTTCGCCTTCGTACAACAAAAGTACAGCCAATCTGGCATTGTGGGCATTTTGCTCCTTTGCGACCCTCGAGAATCCGTAACTTGCATGTTTTCTGTGGCATGGATAGTTCGACTCACGCCGCCTCCTCCATTTATAAGTTATTGATAATGAATGCCTGGAACACCGGGTGTAGCCATCGATCAGGGCCCGGTCCTCTGGGAGGCCTCGTGCGGATCGCAGGAGAACACTCCTCGCAAAGATGCGGGTTCCGATAAGAGTGGGAAGCTGATCAGCAGGTAGAATGCAGAGGATCTTAGATTAAACCCACTCCATGAGAGGTTTTTAGCCAACTTGTGAAATCAGACCAAGCATCCCAAGATTTTTGAGCCAGACCCGGCAAGGTGAGTTTCGCGTCTAGTCCAAGAGCAGCTTCCTCGCGACCTCCTTCGGGACGTTGCTTCAGCTATTAAGCAACAGGAGAATTAATGTATTCCCGACGCGTTCTACTGGGAAAAATCACTGCCCTGATTCTAACCATCGGACTCAAGGCCCTGAGCGCCCAAGTCTCCTCTGACGCAACTTTGTCTGGCATCAACGGAGATGATCATTACCCGTCCAGCTGTGGAACCGGAGCTCGTCCCGCATGGTGTGCGGGGTCGGACATGGGCGCGTGGATTAATGCCTACGTGGCCGCCTACGGGCCGATCGGAAGAATCGTCATACCACAGGGAACCTACACTTTTTCTACCCCGATACAGATATCGCAGACCGCAAACCAGAGCATGACGATCGAGTGTACCAGCCGAGCTGCGGTGCTTAAGTACACTGGATCGGGACAGGCAATCAGCTTAACCGGCATTGGCGACCCGACCACCGAGCTCCAGATAGATAACTGCACGCTGAACGGAGGAAACGCGGAGTCCGGCGCTGACGGCATTATTGCGCACCACTTTCAGAATTTGCGCCTTACCAATGTCCGCATACAAGATTTTCCAGGTGTGAATGTTCTGTTCCACGGGGTCATCGGGGCTCTCTTTATCGGAACGGACCTGGTGAGTGGCGGAACCTACAACTACGAGATCCAACCGGACACGGAAATCGGCTTCGGTTCGAACCGTAACCTGATGTATGGCGGCAGCTTGCAATATGGAGGGATTGCTAACTTCTGGGATTCAGGAGTTTCAGGCATCTACGGAGGGGATACGGGCAACATTCTGAACGGAGTCACGTTCGAATCCTTGACCGGTGGACCACAGTTCATTCTTGAGGGCACCTGGAATGACGCTATCGAAAACAGCTACCTGGAGTATTTCCAGCATAGCGTTCCTGCAACTCTCTACCAAGGCTGGGTGGGTAATTACGCCGGAAGTGGCGTGGGCTCCAATACGACACAGACGGCCAGAAATTTTGTGTTTATGAACAATACCCTTGTGACTCCAAGGGCCGGCCCAGGGGCGGTCACCGCATCGCTCTACGTGGTCAATAGTGATGGCCTGCTTGCCGAGAACATCACGGATGTTGGAGCGCCTACGTACGGACTGTACTTCAACCCGTCCGGAATGAACTCTGAGGCCCGCTCGTCTGGTCTCCTCATTGGATGGCAGGTCGGGCAATATGCAAATCAGCCGGCAATCGCGCATTTGGAGCAGAGCCTGGGACAGCCTGTGGCCGTCGGCGAGTTCGGATATGGACCCGACGCGACAGCAAGTTCTTCCACAAATCAACAGGTCGCGGCAGAGGCTGTGAACGGCTCGACCTTACGTACGCCCTTTTCCGTATACGGAGGAGCCCTTAATCCCGATGGGATGAATCCTTCAATCTCTGCGCAGGAAGTGGACGTTGATACGGTGTTGGGCAATTCCCTCCTCACTCGCCATGGCGTACTGCAGGTGTACTCTCAAGGCGCAGCAAATTTGGGAAGGACTCATTACAATCTGGATGTCCAACCCTACGGAGGGACGACTCAAATCGGCAACAATGGAACTCCATTCAACACTGTCTTGACGGGGACATCGGTAGTGACATGGACGAGACTTCGGCCCGGGGAGACCGAACAAGAGATCGTCCCTCTCGCGAATGCCTCTCCTGTGAACTTTGGCGTGAGTTGCTCTCCTCAGGCAGATCTAGGCAGCGCGAGCCTGATCTGGTCCGCTCAGGTGGTCAGGCCCGGTTCTGTAATGATCCGAATATTGAACCCGGCAACGACTACTGTCGAAGTGCAGCCAGTTACGTGGGGCTGCCACATAATTCAGTAGCCATGTGGGCCGCCGGATTTGAAGCTAGCAACTGCTTCACCTCTCCGCACGCACCAGCGACAAAAACTCATTCCGCGTCTGCAACTGCGTCTTGAACACGCCACGCATCGAGCTCGTCACCGTCAGCGAGCTCTGCTTCTCCACCCCGCGCATCATCATGCAAAGGTGCTGCGCCTCAATCACCACGCCCACGCCCTGCGGCCCGATCGCCGCTTCAATCGCCTCTGCGATCTGCTGCGTCAGCCTCTCCTGCACCTGCAGCCGCCGCGCAAACACATCCACAATGCGAGGAATCTTGCTCAGCCCCACCACCTTGCCATTCGGCACATACGCAATGTGAGCCTTCCCGAAAAACGGCAGCAGATGGTGTTCGCACATCGAATAAAACTCAATGTCCTTCACCATCACCATCTCGTCATAGTCCACATCGAACAGAGCATCATGCAGCACATCGTCGGCGGACTGCAGATATCCCTGCGTCAAAAACGCCATCGACTTCTCCATCCGCTTCGGCGTGCTCAGCAGCCCATCGCGCGTCGGATCTTCGCCAATCCGCTTCAGCAGCTCGGCATAAATCTCCTGCATGCTCGCACTCTCCAGCGTTGTCGCCTCGTGCCCGCCGTCCTTACCATTCAACGCCGAACCGATCTGCACCAGCGCCTCGAGTTCCATCTTCGTCGCCATCGTTACACTCTCTCTGCCGCACGTGTCCTGCATCCGTCCGCGGCTTACTCGCTCAACAAAGAAACGGTGATCCCTCGCCAAAATAGTCGAAAGAATTATTGCCCGTCTCTTCGATATGCACGCGCTCTAACTTCGCGTGAGGATAGGCACTAAATATGCGCCACACCTCCATGCTTAGATTCTCTGTCGTCGACACCCGATCCAGGAAGGCCTCCAGCGTATTCAAATTCGCATGATCGAACAGATCGATCATCTCGCGCTGTGCGAACGAATCCAGATCGCCTAAATTCGTCACCATCCCCGTCGCCGCATCCACCGGCCCCGAGAACGTCACCTGCACCACGTAGTTGTGCCCATGCCCAAACGGGTTATTGCACTTCCCAAACATCGCGCGGTTCTCCTCCGGAGACAGCGCATCCACATGCAGCCTGTGCGACGCACTGAAGTGATACCTCCGCGACAGATGCGCGATCACCCGGCTCAAGCTCCCTCCCCATAAAAATCCGCGAACAGGTCCGCCATCTCGTACACCCTCACCCGGTGCAGCTTCGCCCCCGCAATCTTCCCCTCCAGCCGCCGCCAGATCGCAATCGCAATGTTCTCCGTCGTAGGAATCGTCTCTGCAAACTCCGGAACCTCAAAGTTCAAATGCCGGTGGTCATATACCGCCACCACCTCGCGCTCCAAAATATCCTTCATCTGCTTCAGGTCCACCACAAACCCCGACACCGCATCCACCTCGCCCTCCACCGTCACCTCGAGCGTGTAATTATGCCCATGCCCCTGGCGATTAGCGCACTTCCCAAACACCCGCACATTCTCCTCCTCACTCCACGCAGGATTCCAATAAAAATGGGCAGCAGAGAAGTCGGCCTTTCGAGTCAGCAAAATCATGTTTTTTGTTCCCTTAGAAAGCACTGTGTTGGATGCGCCAGACCTCGCCCGGATGCTCGAACAGTTCGGCGCGCAACCCGAACCCTCCTTCAGTCACGCCCCTTGCAACCCAAGACCCGGCTGAATGCGCACAATTTGCACCCGTTTTCACCGCTCCGTCCGGTACTCCCTGCCCTTCCACGCCACTTCATGAAACAACCGATGCTGCATCCAGCTCCTCACCAGCAGCCCGATAAACAACGGCAATGCAAACACCGAAACCGCACAATCTAAAGCCTTAAAGTTCGACTTCGCAACGCGCCCATAAAACCGGAACAGCGTCCGAACCCATATCCCCAAAATCACCAGCTGCTGCCAGAACACCAGATAGTGCAATGGAATCAGCACGATAGGCAACAACAGCAGCCCGATATCCAGCACCCGCCACGCCGCCAGCACCAGCGCATGAGGGAAAAGCAACACCAGGTTCTTCGTCCACCCCTCCATCATGTCCCTGAATCCAAAGTACATATGCGTGCTCAGCGCGTCCGGAGCGTAGCGGAACCAAAGCCCCCGCCCCGACCTCTTCACCTTATCGGCCAGATCGACATCTTCCAATACCGACCGCCCCACCCCCTTATGCCCCCCCACCGCAAAGTAAGCCTCCCGCTCGACCATCAGAAATTGCCCATTCGCCGCTGCAAGTCCATTGCTTGCATCATTTACCTGCGCCGGAGGATACACCGTCGCCAGCTCCGAAAACACCAGCGGCATCAGCGCCCGCTGCCAGAATCCCCGCACAATCTGTCGCGGAGAGTACGACAACATAGCCACCCGATGTTTCGCCGCCTCCGCCAGCGCCCGCGTCAAATCACCCGCTTCATGCACCGTATCCGCGTCCGTAAACAGCAGCCATTGCCCCTCCGACTGCTGCGCCCCGAACCAGCAAGCATTAGTTTTGCCCGTAAAAACGCGATTCACCGCGCTAAGATCCAGCGCCGGAGCCTCCAGCACCCTCACTCCCTTCGAGTGCGCCGCCGCCTCTTCCGCAATCGCCCGCGTCCGGTCCGTAGACGCATCATCCACCACGATCAACTCCCAGTCGCGCCCCAGCTTGAAAAACTCATCGCTCTGCAATAGCAGCGTTTTCAAGCAGTTAGGAAGGTTCGCCTCTTCATTGCGAGCAGGAATAATGACCGAAAGATGCAACCGCACATTCGAGTTAGGTTTGTGGTCCACAACTTCGTATTATAGGAACGGAGACGAAGTGTGCCGATGATGCGACGAACAATGCGGTCAGGACTGTTGGCAATACTAGGTTGCGCCCTCATCACAGGCTGCGATCGCGACGCCCGCCCACGTCAAATCGGTAATCCAGCCCCGGTCTTTGCTCTCAACGACGGCCAGCACTCCGTTGATCTCGCCCAACTCCGCGGCAAGGTCGTCATCCTCAACTTCTGGGCAAGCTGGTGCGCTCCCTGCATCGAAGAGATGCCGAGCCTCATGGCCTTGCAGCACCAACTCCCTCAGATTCAGATAGTTGCCGTCGACAGCGGAGAGGACTTCTCGCAATACCAGAGCTATATCCTGCAGCATCACATCGACCTAATGACCGTCTTCGACCAAAATCAGACCTCGAACGCCCTCTACGGCAGCTTCCGCTTTCCCGAAACCTACATCATCGACAAACAAGGAATCGTTCGCCGCAAAATGATCGGCGCGCAGGAGTTCACCAGCCCCGACTTCATCAATTACCTCAAAAAACTTGCTTCCTGAGTAATCCGCAACTGGCTGATAAAATCATTCCCATGACGCAGCTTGATGTGATGTATCGCTACGATGCAGAACCGGCGGAGGCCGTAATCATGGCTCTCGGACGGGTTCGCGAGGTCTATGGAATTCGCCGCATGGAGTTCAATGCAGCCGAAAAGACCGTTCGTATTGAGTACGATGCGACCCGGCTCAGCGAACCCATCGTGCATCAACTACTGCGCCGCACGGGCCTCGATGTCGTAGAACGGATATCCTTGCTCCCTCCGCAGCCTGAGCCGGCGCCTGCTGCGGCCTAAGGGTTGATCGCAAACGCTGCATCGGTTATTCTTACTTAGTTGCAACAATGCAATGTGCGCCCGTAGCTCAGCTGGATAGAGCGCCTGGCTACGAACCAGTAGGTCGGAGGTTCGAATCCTTCCGGGCGCACCATGAACTTCCCCCCGTTTTGTTATAATTCCGCCGCTTTCTCGATAAATGCTTTCCTGCACTGATTTTCGGCAAGGATCCTCTTGATGTCGTATAGTAAAGAGGACCAACTTGGTCGGATATGCGGTTCAATGGACGTTACAGCTTTGAGCGACGCGAAGGTAGGCAGTGCAGGCGTGGTTGAGCGCGTCGATCTGCCCGACGAAGTGAGCCACTACCTGGCTCACCTGGGATTTCTCCCGGGCACCAGCGTGGAGGTTCTCCGGCGCGCCCCTGCCGGCGACCCTCACGTGTATCGCATTGATGGGGTTGAAGTTGGGCTCCGCAACGAAACGGCCAAGCATATCTTTCTACGTCTGAATTCTGATGTTGCAGAGAAGGCAAAATGAGCTGCCATTCGACCGCCACCGAGCCAATAGAAGATGTCGCGCCCGCTCCTGTGGGTACCGTTCGAATGCGGACCGTGGCTCTCATCGGCCCCCCGAACTGCGGCAAGTCCACTCTTTTCAATCGCTTGACCGGAATGCGGCAGAAGGTGGCCAACTATCCGGGAGTGACCGTCGAACACCACTCCGGCAAGATGAAGAGCATCGGTCGCAATGACCTTACGCTGATCGATCTTCCCGGCATTTACAGTCTTGCGACGTACTCTGAAGACGCTCGCGTTGCAGTGGAAGTACTTACGGGCAAGATGCCGGGCGTACCGAAGCCGGATTGTGTACTGCTGGTGCTCGATGCGACCCACTTGAACCGGCAGTTGATGCTGGCCGCGCCGGTGTTTTCGATTGGTCTGCCGACGCTCGTATTGCTCAATATGTCGGACCAGTTGGAGGCCCGCGGGGGCCAGCT
The DNA here is from genome assembly GCA_027452215.1 of Granulicella sp. Lineage (GTDB taxonomy): Bacteria > Acidobacteriota > Terriglobia > Terriglobales > Acidobacteriaceae > Granulicella. The sequence continues at coordinate 13,978 of DAIDGQ010000002.1, forward strand.
GGATACCCTGGCTCTGGCGCGGGAACTTGGCCACCCTGTTGCACTTATAAGTGCTTCTCAAGGTAAAGGTTTAGAGGTGATCCCTGAATTCCTGGAGCGCGCGGGCAAGCGCCCCGACTACGGTTCCCGGCCCGTGCAGCTGCCTGTTCTGCAGAGCGCCGCCTCGTGCCGGAGCTGGGCGACTCAGGTGACTGCGCGGACGAAATATCAATCGCCAGCGGCTTCCCTTTGGACTCGTCGGCTGGATAGCGTTTTACTGCATCGGGTGTTTGGGCCGCTGATCTTTTTAGCGGTGGTGGTTGCTGTGTTTCAGGTGGTGTTTACGATTGGACAGCCGCTTAGCGATGGGCTGGGAACGCTGCTGACGAGCGCCGGGGCGAAGGCAGCTATGTTATTGCCTGACAATTGGTTGCGGGCTCTGCTGAGGGACGGCTTGTGGAACGGGGTGCAGTCGGTATTAGTGTTTCTGCCGCAGATTTTGCTGCTGTTTCTGTTTATCGGGGTGTTGGAGGATTCGGGCTACCTGGCACGTGCTGCGCTGATCGCGGACCGGGTGATGCGGTCGATTGGGCTGAACGGTAAAGCCTTCATTCCATTGCTCTCGGCTTATGCCTGCGCGGTGCCGGCGATCATGGCGACCCGCACCATTGAGAACAAGCGGGAGAGGATTGCCACGATTCTAATTGCGCCGTTTATGACGTGTTCAGCGCGTTTGCCGATTTATACGCTGATTATTGCTGCGTTTATCCCGAATCAGAAGTTTCTGGGGGGAGTGATCGGGCTGCGCGCGATGGTAATGCTGGGACTTTACCTGCTGGGATTCCTGGCTGCGCTGATCACAGCTAAGATGCTCAACTCCTCTGTAATGAAGGCCTCCACGGCACCCTTTATACTAGAACTTCCACAGTATCGTTGGCCGACGGTGACCTCGCTCGGGCTTCGGCTCTATGATCGCGGGGCGTTGTTTTTGAAGAAGGCGGGGACGGTAATTCTTACCGTGACGTTCCTGGTGTGGGTGCTGAGCGTGCTGCCGATTCATGGGGGGCAGTTCTCGGATCTGACGACCAGCGTGATCGGGCACCTGGGTCACTGGATCGAGCCGGCGATTCAGCCGCTTGGCTTCAACTGGAAGATAGGAATAGGGTTACTGAGTTCTATCGTGGCACGAGAGGTTATCGTGGGGACGCTGGGGACGCTGTATGGGATGGATCCTGCTACGCATGCTTTGGGGTTGCAGGCGGCTTTGAGGCACGATATTACGTTGGGTGGGGCGATTGCGCTCGTGGTGTTTTTTGCGTTTGCGATGCAATGTACATCGACTTTGGCCGTAGTTCGGCGGGAAACGAACAGTTGGAAGCTTCCGGCGATGCAGTTCCTGTATATGACCGGGGTGGCGTATGTGGCGGCGTTGGTGACCAATCAGGTCATAATGCGGCTCTTTTAGGCCGATTTTGCGCGGTCTTGGGTTGCAAGCGGCGTGACTGAGGGAAGGTTCGGGCTGCGCACTCGAAAAACCGGGCGGAATTCCCTGCTTTTCGGCGTTCTCCCTGGTCCAGGTTCGCTTCTAGCGCTCTCCCCAGCTTAGTTTGGAGCGGAGGACGTTGAAGAGGCCGTTGGGGTGGAGGCGGAGGAGGTGGACGCGGCGTTTGGACTTGCGGCAGAGGATGCGGTCGTTGAGGAGGAGCTCAACGGTCTCCTGGCCATCGACGGTGAGGAAGGTTTCGTGGGGGACGACGTCGACGACGACGGCGATCTCGGTGTCGCCGGGAAAGACGATGGGGCGGATGGTGAGGAGGTGGGGGCAGATGGCGGTGAGGACCATGGCGTCGACGGCGGGCATGAGGATGGGGCCGTCGGCGGAGAGGGAGTAGGCGGTGGAGCCGGTGGGGGTGGAGACGATGACGCCGTCGGCACGGAAGCGGGCGACGAACTGGCCGTCGAGCTCGATGGCGAACTCACCCATGCGGGCGATGGCACCTTTGGCGAGGACGACGTCGTTGAGGGCGTCCCACTCGCGGAAGAGCTCGCCGTCGCGGAGGAGCTGGGCGTGCATGAGGCTGCGAGTGTCGATGACGGCGGTGCCGGCGAGCCAGGCTTCGAAGGTGGTGTAGAGCTCGGCGAGAGGGACTTCGGTGAGGAAGCCGAGGGAGCCGAGGTTGACGCCGAGGATGGGGGTTTCGGTGTTGGCGAAGGCCCGGGCGACGGAGAGGAGGGTTCCATCGCCACCGAGGGAGATGGCGACGACGGGATCATGGCTGGGCATGTCGTGGCGTTGGACGGCGCGATCGTCCCAGCCGATGTAGGAGGCGCTTTCGGGGTCGAGGATGGGGGTGAAGCCCTGGGAGCTGAGCCACTCGACGAGCTCGGTGAGGATCAGCTGGAGCTCAGGTTTTTGTGGCTTGGAGATGATGGCTGCCTTGGGCATGGTGTGAACAGTGTAACGGCAGAGAGTGGACAGTAGAGGGTGGACAGCGCAGAAAGGCGCTGGGCGAGGGGGGCCTTCGAGCGGCGAGAGCGTGAGAGGGGGCGTGAGAGGGGCGTGCAATAATTCGGTTGCAGAGTAGAGGCAGGGTAAATGGGTCGGATGCGTTCTGTTGGGGCGGGGATCCTGGTTGCGGTGGTGATGGCACTGGGTGGATGTGCGGGTTCGACTTCGCTACCGGTCTCTGTGGCGGTGACTCCTTCGTCTCCGCAGGCGATCGATCAGGGTGCCGGACGTTCGATTGCACTCAGCGCCACGGTGACAAATGGCTCGTCGACCAAGGGGGTTACGTGGAGCCTTCAGGGCCCGGGATCGCTCACGTCGACGGCTACAGCGGCTGTCTATTCTCCACCGACCAAGACGATCGTGAGTGCACAGCAGGCGACGGTAACGGCGACCTCGGTTGCGGAGCCGACGAAGAGCGCTTCGGTGCAGATTACGGTGAATCCTTACCCTCTGATCCCTTCTCAGACGCTGGCCAACGGGACGGTTGGGGTGCCGTATAGCCAGGCGATCGCGCCGCTCGGAGGCACGACACCGTTCCAGTGGAGCGTTTATGACGGGCCGATTGTTACCGGATGGCAAGTGGGCGGGTCGGTGCCCAGTGGGTTGACGCTGAACGCTGCTACAGGGACGATCAGCGGAACGCCGACCTCTGCCGGGACGTGGTACTTCGAGGTGACGTTGACGGACGCCGATGGGGCGAATGCAATTAATGGATTCATGAGCGTCCAGATCAATCCTGGCGCAACGGTGAGCGCCAATGCGGTTCCCTTTCTGAACCAACCACTGGTTCCCGGGGCGGTGTTGCCCGGCGGAGGTGCGTTCACGCTGAAGGTGAGCGGCACGGGCTTCGTGTCGGGAGCGACGATCGATTTCAACGGCACTCCGCTCACGACCACATTCGTGGACAGCGATCACTTGAGCGCCGTCATCCCGGCAACAGACGTTGCGGCTGCGGGAACGGCCTCCGTGACCGTCGTGAACCCGGCCCCAGGCGGTGGCTCGTCCAACGTGGCTTATTTCCAGGTAGGAGCGCCGCAGTCTACGGTCAACTTCGCGAATGCTCCAAACTCTCCACTCCAGGTTCCGGAGCCCTTTGGATTAGCAATAGCCGACTTCAACCAGGACGGAAAGCCTGACCTTGCAGTCACGGCAAATATAAGGCTGTATACAATGCTCAGCAATGGCGACGGCACCTTTACGTCCGCACCGGGTTCCCCGGTTTCCATACCCAGCCCGCCCTACGATAACTTCGCGTCCCCGTTTGTCACATCGATGGCCGTGGGCGATTTCAATCGCAGTGGTCATGCTGGGTTGGCGGTTGCAGAGTTTCAGAACGCAGTCGCGGTAATCCTGCCGGGGAATGGGAACGGAACCTTTGCCCCTTCCTCGGCCGGGCTCATTTATTCGCGCGGCGATTCGGTATCTGGTATCGCAGCGGCGGACTTCAATGCGGACGGCAACCTGGATCTCGCGCTTATCAATTCGATCGGCTACTCCTCGTTCGTTGCTCTCGGATATGGGGAGGGGGGATTCAATTCCGCCGGAGACCTCTACACGCAGGGATTTTCTGCAGCGGCGGCGGCGGTCGGCGATTTCAATGGAGACGGAAAGCTGGATGTCGCCGTCGCCAGCGGCGGATCGACGATGTATCCGGGATCGGGAGTGGGTATGTCGCTTGGGAACGGTGACGGGACATTCACACAGGCAAGTGGTCCGCCGATCTCCATCGGGCAAAACCTGTCCGCGATAGTCGCGGGCGATTTCAACGGCGATGGAAAGCTGGATCTCGCCGTGACGGACGAAACTGGGAACACGGTAGACGTTCTGCTGGGGAACGGGGACGGGACGTTCAAACCGGCGGTCACGGTCGCAGTGGGCGGGGAGCCTGACGCCCTGGTCGTGGGCGATTTCAATGACGATGGGATGCTGGATCTTGCGATCGCAAACTCTGGCGATGGCACCGTCACGCTGCTGCTGGGGAAGGGGGATGGGACGTTCACGCAGGCTTCGGGATCGCCCTATCTGGCGGGCAAGGGCGTCACGGCCATTGCGGCTGCGGATTTCAATGGCGACGGGAAACTTGATCTTGCGGTGGCGAACGGCCTGGATGGGACGGGGTCGGTGTCGATCCTGCTGCAGAAGTAGCCGGCTTGGAGAGGCTTTGCCTGGAGTGGGTTCCGCGGGGCGGCTCACGCGTTGCTGGGCGGGCCGAGGTCCGACGTTGATGTTCGGTCTTTGAGATTCGGATGCGGAGCTGGAGTATTCTGGACTGCGATGTGGTCGGATGGGCTGGTTGGGTCTGGAGTTTGGCATGGGCGATTTTGTTTTAGACGTGAACGGTGCTCCCCTCAGCGTGAGCTGTTCGCCGGATGAGACGCTGCTTTCGGTGTTGCGCAACCGGCTGAATCTGACCGGGACAAAGTATGGGTGCGGCGAAGGTAAGTGCGCGGCGTGCACGGTTTTGATGGATGGGCAGGCGACACGATCGTGCCTGACTACGGTGGATTCGGTGGGCAAGGCAAAGATCGTTACGATCGAGGGGCTGGAGCGGAACGGGAGGCTGAGCGCGGTTCAGGAGGCGTTCCTGGAGGAGGGAGCGTTTCAGTGCGGCTACTGCACCTCGGGGATGATTCTGGGGGCGACCTCGTTGCTGCACGAGCATCCGCATCCGACGGACTCACAGATTGTTGAGGCGATGGAGGGGCACGTTTGCCGATGCGGAACGTATCCTCGCATCGTGGAAGCGGTGAAGCGAGCGTCTCGTTCGCAGACGCAGGGGGTGGGACGATGAGCTATCGCGTTGAGCCCACCGAGGACGGTATGCGGAAGCTTTCGCAGGAGCGGACGGGAATGTCCGGGCTGGACCGTCGCGACTTTTTGAAGGGCCTGGGAGCAGGGCTGCTGATCTGCCTGACGCGTGCTTCCGCGGCGGCGCAGGAGTCGGGCCGGACGTTCGGCGGGCATGAGCTTCCCAAGGAGTTGAGCGCCTGGCTGCACATTGCGGCCGATGGGAGGGTGACGGTGTTTACCGGCAAGGTGGAGGTGGGGCAAAACATACGGACGTCGCTGGCGCAACAGGTGGCCGAGGAGCTGAAGGTTCCGTTCGAGACGATCACGATGGTGATGGGCGACACGGATCTGACGCCTTGGGACATGGGCACCTTTGGCAGCCGGACGACTCCGACGATGGGGCCGCAGTTGCGCAGCATGGCCGTGGCCGCACGCGAGATGCTGATGGAGATGGCGGCGCAACGGTGGCATGTGGCTACGGCAAGCTTGACGTCAGCGGACGGCAAAGTGATCGATCCTCAACATGCTCGGTCGGTCACGTATGGCGAACTTACTCGCGGAGAAAAGCTGGTCAAGACGGTTACTGCCAGCGAGAGCCTCACTCCCCCGAAGGAGTGGAAGGTCGCTGGAACAGCGGTGCCGAAGGCGGAAGGGCGCGACTTTGTTACGGGCAGGCACAAGTATCCTTCCGACATCAGCCGGCCGGGGATGATGTTTGGCGCGGTGCTTCGGGCGGATGGATTCAACGCAACGCTGGAGTCGCTCGACACGAGCGCGGCGGAGAAGCTTGCGGGAGTGAAGGTGGTGCGCGAGGGTGAGTTCATCGGGGTGGTGGCTCCCGATGCGTTCACCGCGGAGAACGCTGTGTCGGCCATCCAGGCGAAGTGGACGGTGCCAGCGCAGCCTTCAAACCAGGGCCTGTTCGCGTACCTGAAGAACAATCCTGAGGGTGGCCGGGACGACGGTCCGCAACATGTGACGGGATCGGCGGCGCAGGCCTTCGCGGGCGCGGACCTGAAGCTGGAGGAGGAGTATACGGTCGCGTACATTGCCCATGCTCCGCTTGAGCCTCGAGCTGCCGTGGCCGAGTGGGTGGATGGGAAGCTGACGGTGTGGACGGGCACACAGCGACCCTTCGGCGTTCGCGACGAACTCATGCAGGCGTTTCAGCTTTCTCCCTCGCAGGTGCGCGTGATCCAACCGGACATGGGCAGTGGCTATGGGGGTAAGCATACGGGCGAGGCGGCGATTGAGGCGGCTCGATTGGCCAAGGCTGCAGGCAGGCCGGTGAAGGTGGTCTGGACGCGGAGCGAGGAGTTTACGTGGGCCTACTTTCGCCCGGCGGGGGTGATTGAGATGAAGGCGGGAGCTCGAAGGGACGGGACGCTGGTTGCGTGGGAGCATCACAACTACAATTCGGGGCCTGCCGCTATCGAGACTCCGTACAGGGTGGCGAACCAGGTGATCCAGTACCATGCGGCGAAATCTCCTCTGCGGCAGGGGTCGTATCGCGGGCTGGCGTCGACGGCGAATCATTTCGCGCGCGAGTCGCACATGGACAGCATGGCGCACCTGGCGAAGATGGACCCTCTGGAGTTTCGGCTGAAGAACCTGGACGACCCGAGGCTGAAGGAGGTCTTCCAGGCAGCAGCCGTCCGGTTCGGGTGGGGACGATTGAAGTCGACGCCCGAGCGAGGTTTTGGTATCGCCGGCGGAGTGGATAAGGGAGGCTATGTGGCGACGTGCGCTGAGGTGGAGATGGACGCGACCACCAGGCAGGTCCGCATCCGCCGCGTGGTGCAGGCATGGGATTGCGGCGCGGTGGTGAATCCGGATGGACTGCGCAATCAGCTTGCGGGAGCGATTGTTCAGGGCATCGGGGGCGCGCTGTTCGAGAGAATCCTGTTTGCGGATGGACGGATATTGAACCCGCACTTTGCGCAGTATCGGCTTCCCCGGTTCAGCGATACGCCGGTGGTGGAGATCGTGCTCGTGGACCGCAGGGATCTGCCTTCGGCTGGGGCCGGAGAGACGGGGCTGGTGGGACTGGCTCCGGCGGTGGGCAACGCCATCTTTGCGGCCTCGGGGACACGGCTTCGTACGATGCCGATGGCGCCGCGGAACGGACTGCCCGGAGAGCCAGAGCCGATGGTCCGGAGCTGACGGCTGCGGCGATATTGAGTGCGAATCAGTTTTCGGTTGGCTTGGTGATGTGGTCGATTACGAGGTTGGGGACGGACTCGTGTTCGGGTTCGAGCTTCAGGCCGAGCTGTTCCTGCACGGCGGTGAAGATCGACGGCCAGCTATCGGGATCTCGCGCGGACCAGTCGCGGCCGAACTGAAGCGTGTAGTTATAGGTTCCGGTGAGATTGGTCTTGTCCACGACGGGGGCTTCGACCATTGAACTGAGGGCTCCGGTGATGGCTCGCAGAGGGGCGTTCGATCCGACGAACTCGAGGCCATGCCGCGATCCATGGGCCTGGACGTCGGCGGGCGGGGGTGGTGGGGGCGCTTCCCCATCGGCTGGAGGAGGAGGTGCGGGGACGGGTTGCATCTTGACCCCGCCCTTGGCTACGACCAGGTTGTAGATGGCGGTGTTGCGCGTTTCGAGATGCGTCTTGAGGCCGAGACGGTCGGCCAGCAGGACGCGAATTGCGTTGCGCTTTTCGAGGCGGACTTCGTTGTCGGTGAGCTTGGCTAGGCGGGCGTCGGTTGCATCGTCGGAGCGCGCCTTGATGTCGTAGAAGGTGTTCGCGACCCAGTCCGACGCACCGACGACGGGAGCATCGAAGCCGTAGGCAATCTGGAGAAGGGTCTTCATGGGAAGGTTTGTGGCTTCGAAACGGCTGGAGTGCGGCGGGCTGGAGACGGACACGTGGAAGCTGGCGTCCGGGGGTGGAGAGAGACGAATGGTCGCGACGTCGAAGGTGAGGGTGGGCTTGTAGTTGGGTTCCTCGGTGATGGGGGTCTGCGCGTGAAGACACGGGCCAGACAGGGCGATGAGAAGGGCCGCGAGCAAAGCGAGAGGTCGCTGAAGAGTGCAGAACATGGGCGTAGTGCTCCTTGTGGGGATGATACGGGGGAGCGGAGGGAGCGGTTCCCGCACCTGCACGGTCCTATCGCATTGGCTGGAGCGGTGCGCTAGATGCCGGCGTACCAGGAGTAGCCGTATTCGGGGGAGGAGGAGCCGAGGCCTTTGCCGAAGTGCTTGAGGGAGTCGGTGACGGTGAGGCGGGTTAGGTATTTGACGCTCTTGTAGCCTAGCTGGCGGGGGACGCGGATGCGGAGCGGGCCTCCGAAGGGGACGGGGAGATCGTTGTCGTTCATTCCCCAGGTGAGGAGGGTTTGGGGATGGAGGGCGTCGGCCATGTCGATGCTGTCCCAGAGGCCTTTTTCGGTGGCGTAGTAGGCGACGTAGCGGGCGTGGGGAGAGACGCCGACGGCGTTGAGGACGTCGATGAGCGGCGTTCCGATCCACTCGGCGATGTAGGACCAGCCTTCTTCGCAGGCGACTTCGGTGATCTGGCTGCGGGTGGAGAGGTGCTTGAGGTCGGCGAGGGAGAGAGAGGCGGGATGGGCGACGAGGCCGTCGATTTGCAGACGCCAGTCGGTGAAGTTGTTGGCCTGGAGGCGCTTGAATTGATCGTCGTGGGGAGCGACGGGGTTGGCGAAGGGGGCCTTGGAGATCATGCCGCGGGGAAACTCGCGTGCGAGGGAGTGGCGGGTGAGGAGGCGCTGGGCGGCGTAGGTGAGGGTTTCGCCGGGGCCGTAGATGCCGGAGTGGTCGGGAGGGATGAGGCCGTAGCGCTGGGCGAGGCGGTCGGCGGCGGCGAGGCCCGCGATGCCTGCGGTCGCGGCGATGCCGGTGGTGATGAGCTTGCGGCGGGAGATGGGGTTCATGCTCGCTCCTGGGTGGGGACGGCGGTGGATGCGATGGCTGGGGAGGCGGGGGGAGTCGTTGCGGTGGGGTGGCCGGTGGGCTGGCCCAGG
>DAIDGQ010000003.1 GCA_027452215.1 Granulicella sp.
CGGCGAAGTCACCACCACCATCCCCTCCGTCGACGTAGTCGTCCATGAAGGCCAAACCGACCCCCTCCTACCCCCCGCCTCCGCCTGCGACACCTCATCCCTCTCCACCGCAGCGCATCGCAGCGGAGAGACCTGCAGCTCCGCCACCTCCACCACCCAACTCAGCTACGTCCAATTCGCCCGCATAGGCCTCGGCCTCCAGCGCTCCCAGATCACCGGCAACATGCGCATGCCCCCCGCCGGCCCCGTCGACGTAAGCTACCACCTCTACGGCTCCGCCCTCCCAAGCTCTACCTCCGCAACATCGCAACTCCAGCCCGCACCGCAACTACAGCCCGCACTATGGCAACCATCAAAAGCGCCAGCGGCGCGCCCTATACCAGCCCAGGGCAACGCCCTGGGTTCCACCCCCAACCACTCTCCGAGGGCCGGAGGTCCGACCTATAGCCCCACCTCCGAACCCTCCAACCCCGACCCCGAGCACGCCTCCTTCTTCGACAACATCGACACCTCCCTCGAATCCATCGCCACCCTCGCCCCCGACTCTCCCAACCTCAAAGCCTCTCTCCACTCCATCGCCCAAAATATCGCCGCCGCCCAGCAAGCCTTCACCCCCGCCCACCCCGAGGCTTCCGCCCCTCCCCTCGCCGCCGCCCTCAAATCAACCGACGCCCTCATCCAATCGCTCAACGCCGCCAACCTCCCCGCCCTCCAAAAGGCCAACGTCCTCCACGAGCTCCGCATCAAGCGAGTCCAGCTCAACGACGCCCTCGTCCTCGCCCTCGGCCTCACCCTCGACGCCTCCGCCATCGCCCAGAACTTCCCCATCGGCGCCGCCCCCGAAATCTCCCTCGCCCTCCACAAAGCCTCCTCCGAACCCGCCACCATCGCCGCGGAATCGGTCGTGCTCACCTCCTCCCACACCCCCAAAGAGCTCTCCTCCAACCCCACCTTCACCCCCGGCCAAGCCGTCACCAGCCAACTCCAGACCCAGCCCACCACCCTCGCCGACGTCACCCGCCCCTACTTCACCCGCGACAACATCGAGCAGCCCGTCTACAACCTCAGCGACCCCGCCCTCCGCAACGCGCCCTCCACCCCCTGGCCCCTCGAAGCCTGGGCGACCGTCCAGTACAGCGGAACGCAGATCCACCTGGGCCGCATCGTCCACTCCGGCTCTCAGCCCGTCTCCATCGTCCCTCCCATCTCCATCGCCTCCTCCCCCGCCGCCACCGTCTTCCCCCTCACCCAGACCGAGACCCAGCTCACCGCCACCCTCCGCACCCTGGGCACCGTCTCCGCCAACATCAACGTCACCTCCCCAAAGAACTGGACAATCGCCGCCAAAGCCGTCCCCTCCAAGTCCTCCACCACCGACCACCCCATCGACTTCTTCGCCCACCCCACCGCCCCCTTCACCACTCCGCAACTCTTCCACGTCACCGCCGAAACCCCCGACCACCACGTCTACTCCGAATCCTTCCGCCCCGCCGGCTACCCCGGCCTCATCCTCACCAACTACTACGCCCCCGCCACCACCCGCATCGTCCCCGTAGACCTCAAGCTCCCCGAGCGCCACCGCATCGCCTACCTCCCCGGCACCGGCGACTCCGACGCCGAAGCCCTCGCCTCCCTCGGCCTCGCCCCCACCATCCTCACCGTAGCCGACCTCACCCCCTCCAACCTCGCCCAGTACGACACCGTCCTCCTCGGCGTCCGCACCTACAGCGCCCACCCCGACCTCCACGGAGCCCCCACCAAAGCTCTCCTCGACTACGTCCGCGCAGGAGGCAACGTCGTCGTCCAGTTCCAAACCGCCGAGTTCACCGCAGCCGACGCCCCCTACCCCCTCACCCTCGGCTACGACGCCGAAAAAGTAGTAGACGAAACCGACCCCGTAGTCCTCCTCGAACCCACTAACCCCCTCCTCACCACCCCCAACAAAATCACCCCCGCCGACTTCAACAACTGGATCGAAGAACGCGGCCACGGCTTCCTCCAGACCTGGGACCCCCACTACACCCCGCTCCTCGAAACCCACGACCCCGGAGGCCCGGAAACAGCTGCCGAGCTCCCCCAGCGCGGTGGCCTCCTCACCACCTCCCTCGGCAAAGGCCACTGGACCTACTGCGCCTTCGCCCTCTACCGCCAGCTCCCCGAAGCCGTCCCCGGAGCCTACCGCCTCTTCCTGAACCTCCTCTCCCCCACCCCCTAACCTCCCCAACCAGAATCCGTCCGACCTCCCCCCAATCGTCCGCCCCGGCCACGAACAGGTACCCGAGGATTCAGCCTCAGGTCTCCTGGCTCAGGAGAGCGAGGGGGGTATAACCCCCGACCCTGCCTCGCCTCCCCAACCAGAATCCGTCCGACCTCCCCCTAAGCGTCCGCCCCGGCCACGAACAGGTACCCCGAGGCTTCAGCCTCGGGTCTCCTGGCCCAGGAGAGAGAGGGGGTTTTAACCCCCGACCCTACCTAACCTCCCCAAACGCGCACAAAACCTCCCCAAAACCTACCTGCGTGTCCCGAATCTTCCCTCAGTCACGGGGCTTGCAACCCCAAACCCGGCTGAGCCAACACGAATTCCCCCACAAACGCAGCAAAACGGCCTCCCGAGGGAGGCCGTTTCAGCTTCAAGCTCACATCACGCTCTCTTTAGTGAGTCGTGTGATGAACCGGGTGATGCACCGCTGCAGGAGCCTTCTTCGGCAGCACAACCGTCCCATCGCTCATCGTAATCATCAGCGGAGACTGCGTGTACGAAGCATACGTTCCATCCAGCGTGATCTTATCTCCAACCGCAGGAACAGTCTTCAGTGGTTCCTTCATGTTGAACGTAAAGTCAGCCGTCTTGCTGGCCTTCGCATCATCGGTCACCGCAACCTGCAGCTGATCCGCCGTAGCCGCAACCACGATGTTGTCAGGGAACTCAACCGACTTGCCCTTCACCGTATCGAACACCTTATCCGCATCCGCCTGTTTGCCATACTGCAGCACAAACTCCTTATCGCTGACCGCCAAAGTCGCCAGGTCAGGAGTCGTAGCTATAAGATTCGAAACGATATCCTCGGGCTTCGGTGCAGGAGTCACAGTGAATCCAGCCGGTGGGTCCAGGTTCGTCAGCACCGCAGTCTGCATTGCCGCATACCCATCCGCGCTACCGTGATACTTCTTGTAGCAATACGTCGCAAGTGGCTGAAAATTGGGCTTATACGCATCGGGAGCAAAGGCCGCTGCGCGCGTCGCATACCATGCGCAATTCAAATAGTCCGGAGGAGTTGAAGTGTAGTACGTCTGAGCCAGAATGAACACGTCCAGCAGCGTCTGCCCCGGCTTCTGCGTATCTGCTTGGTCCCCGTCTATCTCCTTCTTCAACATGGCGATAGCGCCAGCATTGTCCTTCTTCGCAAGGTCAGCATCTGCGATGGCGCTATAAAAAGTTGGCGCTGCCAGAGCCTGCTGCTTCGCAAAATCCGCATCGGACATGTCCTTCGGCTTAGCCGCATTCAACCCCTGTTGCGCATAGGCTGCGACCTTATCCAGCGCCGCTTGCTTAGCCGCTGGATCGGTAAGTTTGTCTGCATCTGCGCGATGATAGTAGACCTCAAATACAAGAGCCCTAACGTTATTGGGGTCAATCGCCAGCAAACGGTCCGCAGCACTCAACGTCGCCGCCTGGTCACCCGTCTGGCTATCCGCAAACAAAATCTGGTTCAGCACATCTACCTTCACAGCCGAGTTCGGATACGCCTTCAGATACGCTTCAAACGCCGCAGCCTTGGCCGCAGCCGTAGTCTGCGTATTGGCATTGTTATATGCCGCATACTCATCCTGCGACATCTGAATGCCACCGGCTGCAGGCTGCTGGGCAAAGGCAAGAGACGCTGACGATACCGCTGCAGCTACAGCCAGCAGCGAAGCAAGTGCGACCTTCTTCATAAAGAGAACTCCTCGAAAAGTGCGTGTGTTTCTAAAACTGCTTCTAAAGAGTAGCGCAAATCCTACGCTGTGAATGTAAACCCCACCCCGCGCTCAGTAGATAAGGGAGTGATGCTGATTATAGAAATGGTGTTGCTCTCGCGCAACATAAACAACTTTCTTCCCCTCAACCCGGATTCGTCCGCCCTTATCCACAACATCCTTCTCTCCACGCACGATTCAGCGTTGATTCCGCCCCCCTAGCCGCTTACGATTCGACGTAGCGGCCTGTCAAACGTCCCATTCAGACAGAAATTCGGCCCAATCTGCCCGTGCGTTGAAGAGGTTTTGCTCCTTGCTCAAGCTAAAAAAAGTTCAGATTCTCGGCTTCAAATCATTCTGCGACCGCACCGAGGTGCAACTCGCCGGCCAGGGCATCGCCGCCATCGTCGGCCCCAATGGCTGCGGTAAATCCAACATCTCCGACGCCATCACCTGGGTCCTCGGTGAGCAGTCCGCCAAGAGTCTTCGCGGCATCAAGATGGAAGACGTCATCTTCGCCGGAACCCGCGATCGCAAACCCACAGGAATGGCCGAGGTCTCGCTAACCCTCGTCGATCCTGAGGTTTATGACGGCAATACCCTGGCCGACGGAGAGGCCGAGATCTTCGGCGACGATCAAAATGTCACCACCATCGACTCTCTAAGTGACTGGGACGAGTCCGCCCTCCGCGCCGAAGCTGCCCAGGAAACGGAAGAAGCTGTCGCCGACGCGCAGCCCGGAACCACCTACGAAACCGAAGCCCCAGCAAAAAAAACAGCCGAGGGCGAGAGTCCAGCGCCACCCGACGTCAGCGCCGATCTCACCCCCGCCAACAACGTCGTACTCAAGATCCGTCGCCGCAAATTCGGTCGCGCTCCCATCCGTGCCGGCGAGATCACCGTCACTCGCCGCCTCTTCCGCTCCGGTGATTCTGAGTACCTCCTCAACGGCAAAATCTGCCGTCTTCGTGACATTCAAGACATCTTCATGGGCACCGGTCTCGGCGGCGAAAGCTACGCGATGATCAGCCAGGAGCGCATTGGCAGCATCCTCTCCGCCAAGCCACTCGATCGCCGCGCCATCATTGAAGAAGCCGCCGGTATCACTCGCTTCAAGACCAAAAAGCGCCTCGCTGAACTGCGTCTGGAATCTGCCAAGCAAAATCTTTCCCGAGTCAACGACATCTTCGAGGAAGTCACGCGACAGATGGGCGTTCTCAAGCGCCAGGCCTCAAAAGCCGAGCGTTATGGTGCACTTCGCGATGAGCTTCGCAGCAAACTTCGCATTGTCCTCGCCAGCAGGCTCTCCCAGATGGATGCCGAACAGGCCACAACCTCCGCAGAGATCACCCGGCTGGGTGAATTGATCGATACCCAGGCCGCCCAACTCGAAGCCATGGATGAACAGCATTCGGCCGGCGCTGCACGGGGCTACGAGCTGGATGGCCAGATTCGTGAAGCTGGTTCGCGCGCTAACACCAGCGCAGTCGAACTCGAGCGCATCGTCGCACGCACCGCATCGAACACGGATCGTGTTGCCGACCTCACGCAGCGCATCGCTACTGGAAATGACGATCTGGCGCAGGCCCGGGCTCAACTTGAGACGTTGGCACGCGAGCGCGAACAACATCGCAGCTTCCTCGAGAACGCCACCGCTGAAGCCACTGATTCGCGCGAGGCAGCGAATGCGCAGCAGGCGCAGGCTCACGAGGCGACCCGCAGCGTGCTTGCAGCCGAGGCGCTCGCCGAGAATCAGCGCCGTAGCGCCATGCAATCCATGCAGCGCGCCGCGCAGGCCAACAACGAGATCGCGCAGGCCGAAGCCGCACTTGCGGGTCTCGACCGCGAAAATGAACGCCTCGAGGCCGAATCGCAAGCCGCCCGTGCTGAACTGGAATCGCTCGGTCAACAACGCGGCCAGGTCAAGCTCTCGTTCGAGACCGTAACGGAACGCTTAAAGCGTCTTGAGGCGGAGATTGTCGAGCTTCGCCACATTCTCGAGACCAAGCGCCTCGAAGAAACCCAATCTCGCCGTTGTGGTGATGAATTGCGTGCGAAGGCCGCTACGCTCAATGGTCGTCGCAGCTCCCTCGAAGCGCTGATCCGCGAGCACAGCTACTCCACCGATACCGTCCGCAACATCTTCCGAGCGAATGCAAAACGCGAAACCGGAAGCGCTCCAATCGGCACACTCGCAGACTTCCTCGAGGTGGACGGCCGCTACGAAAACGTCGTCGACGAATTTTTCCGCGACGAACTCAACTACATCGTCGTTCGCAGCTGGGACGCTGCAAATGAAGGTGTCCGCCTGCTCCAGACCGATGTAGCCGGCCGCGCAACCTTCCTTGTCCACCCCGATGGTCTAGACACGAGCCTCCCTGCAAACGGCATTGCCGATCCAGGCGAAGGCGTGGTCGCACTGAAAGATTGCATCCGCGTCCTAAACGGCTTCGGCCACTCCCTCGAATCCATCCTCCCCAAGCTGCGCGATGGGTTCGTGGCGCCCGACACCGAGACGGCACGCAAACTTGCGTTGACCCACCCTCAGGCGTTTTTCCTTTCCCCCTCCGGCGAGACATTCCATAATGTCACCGTGACGGGCGGAAAGCCCCGCGAACAAGGCCCGCTTGCACTCAAGCGCGAACTCGCCGAGTTGCAGACCAAGCTCACCGCGGTCGAGGCCGAATTAGCTCAGAATGAACTCGCCACCGTTGCGCTTACTCGAGAGATTGCCGACCACACTACGGCACTCGACTCGAAGAGCCACGAACGCCGCGACGCAGAGCGCGAAAGCGCCAACTCCGGCGCTGCCCTGCGACAGATGGAACAGGAGGTGGCTCGCATCGAGAGCCGCCTGCAGCAATGGCAGATCGCGGCCGGTCGGAACAGTGATCAACGCCAACAGCGTCAGGATCTCATCGCTCGCAAACGCGAGGAAGCGTTGTCGCTCGATTCCGAGCGGCAAAATACAGAGCAGCAGGTTGCCGAACTCACCGAGAAGATTCTCGCGCTGCGACTCAGCCGCGAAGAGTTGCAGGTCGCGGCCAGTGCTGCCGCAGCCGCTCTGGCGGGCCTCGAAGAACGGCGTCGTAATGCCAACGCCAACTTCGACCAGACCAACCGTCTCTACGAAAGCCAGTCTCAAAGAATCGCACAGTTGGAATCTCAACTCTCCAACGCCGCCTCCGAAAAGCAGCGCCGAGAAGAGGAGACCGCCGAGCTTTCGCTGAAGCAGACCGAACTCGCCGAGATGCGAGCTCAGGCGATCGCCGAGGGCGAAACCCTCTCTGCGGAGGCCGCTGCCTTGCGAGCTTCCATGTCCGAACTAGACGCTCGGCTGCGCACGTTGCGACATGAAACCGAAGGCTTACGCGAACAGCGAGCGGCCCTGAGTGCACGTGCCGCCAAGCTAACCTCCGACCTTGAACATCTCGAGGCCACATGCCTCAACGACCTCTCCGTCGAGGCCATCACCCTGCGTGAAGACACAACCATCGTTCGCATCGAGGCGGAGGCCCTTAGCGCTGAAGATGAGGCTGCGCGGTCCATCAAGCAACGCCTCGAGGCCATGGGCCCGGTCAATATGATGGCGCTCGAAGAGTTCCATGAAACCTCGGAGCGCCATACCTTCCTCGAGACGCAACGCAAGGATCTGCTCGACTCAATCGAAAATACCCAGGCCTCCATCAAGGAGATCGACGACGTCTCGCGCATCAAGTTCGATGAAGCCTACAAGATCATCAATGAGAACTTCGCCGCTACCTTCACCAAGCTCTTCGGCGGCGGTCAGGCCTTCATGCGTCTGACCGAGATCGACCCCATCAACGGCAAGAGCGCGGATCTCAGTGGAATCGACATCATCGCATCTCCGCCGGGCAAGAAGCAGCAAAACGTTCTTCTACTCTCTGGCGGAGAGAAGGCCCTGACGGCGCTATCCCTACTGGTCGGAATCTTCCAGTTCCAGCCTGCACCCTTCTGCGTTCTCGATGAAGTCGACGCACCCCTCGACGAGACCAACGTCGGGCGCTTCGCGCGTCTTATCGCCGAGATGTCTGAGACCACACAATTTGTCGTCATCACCCACTCCAAGCGCACCATGGAACAGGCCGATGTGATGTACGGCGTAACAATGCAGGAACCAGGTGTCTCGAAGATCGTTAGCGTTTCCCTGGGAGGCCGCAGCAGGGGCCGCGAAGCCAGGGGCAATCAAGACTCCCGCAGCGCAGCCTAGCCATGAATCCTCTCGATTGGCTCCTCGCCGTCCTGCTCACTTATTCAGTGATCCGAGCAATCCTGCGCGGATTTTTTCAGGAGGCATTCGCACTTGGCGGGCTCATCCTTGGGTTCCTGCTCGCCTGCTGGTTCTACCGCGGCCTCGCGACAGACCTCAGAGGCCTGATTAATTCCCCGCAAATCGCCCAACTTGCGGCATTTCTTCTGATTCTGGCGATCACCATGATCGTGGCCGGCCTTCTGGGCAAACTGCTCCGCCACACCGCCTCTGCGGTAGGTCTGGGCTTTGCCGACCGCTTGCTCGGTGCGATATTTGGCCTGGTCCGCGGAGCAATTCTGGGGGTCGCCCTGCTACTCGCCATCACTGCTTTTCTGCCCGCCGCCCCCTGGATTGAAAATTCTCATCTCGCACCATATTTTCTTCGAGCCGCGCATGCTGTATCCTTCGTCATGCCTTCCGATCTCAGACTGCGATTGCTAGACGGTCTAAACCGCCTTAAGCACACGACACCCGATTGGATCAAGCACGGCCTCTTGTCGCACACTTAGATGTAACCATGTAGTCGGTCCCCAACCAGGGCCACTTTCCATTCCACAAAAGGAAGACTCCGCGATTGAAACGCGAACTCGACAACCTCGTCCTCCAGATGCACGCCGCTGGTATTGCTTACACCGACGCGGTGCGCGAGTTTAAGAAGCGCTATATTCTCGAAGTGCTTTCACGTCATCGTGGTAATCAGTGCAAAGCCGCGGAAGAACTAGGCATGCACCGTAACACCCTGAGCCGCACGCTCACAGAACTCGGCATGGATTCGACACAGATACGACAAGGGATGCGTCGTCCACCTACGTCCGTTCGCCCGTCGAGGATTGCTCGTCAGGGGTTGCAAATCGTCTCAGGCGGACGTTAGCCACGTTCCCGCGTCTAATCCTGCAGATCATGCTTCGTCCATTTCATGTGCGCGCGTCCCATTGGCATGGCAACATGATCCGCGCGGCCGTCCTGGGCTTACCCGTTCTACTTGCATCTGGTTCTTTTTCTGCTGATATTCAAGCTCAGTCGAACAGCGCCGCCGATAGCCCCGCAAGCATCCCTGCGGGAGCTATTCCTGCACTCCCGCAATCACCCGCGCGCAAGCAAAAAGACAAGTCCTCTATTGCTCCAATTCCTGCCAAGCTGGCTCGAGAGGCAGAAGATGCCTATCTTGAAGGAGCAAAGCAGGTCGAGCACAAGAATCTTGCCGCCGCCACACACAGCTTCGAGAAAGCTGTTCAGCTAAATCCAAACAATCGCGATTACACACTCGCTCTTATCGTCACCCGCGAGAATTATGTCACTGAACTTGTACAAATGGCAGCAGCCGCGCACGCACACGGCGACGTGGCGCGTTCCGATGAGTTGCTTACAGAAGCTCACACGATCGATCCGGATAATCGTGTCATCGCTCAGCACTTTGATGAGGGCGCGCCCCAGGTAACGACCCGCTCAAAGGCCGCAACCAAGCCCAATCTCTTCTACTCCAGCATTGACCCGATGAAGTTTCCCGCACAGGACATCGCGTCGACGCTCAGCGGGCCGGTGGAGCTCACACCGCTTCCGGGGAAACGCGACGTACATCTCACCGGCGATCCCCAAACCGTCATTCGCAATCTGTATGGCCTCTATGGCATCACAGTGAGCTTCGACTCAACCGTGTCCGGCGGAGCCCCACTGAGTCTGGACATGGATCATGTAGCCTTCGACGACGCCGCCCGCGTTCTTGCCGTCGCAGCTCAAATCTTCGCCGTTCCCGTTCAACCCAGGAATGTGCTCATCGCTAAAGCTACTCCGGAAAACCGTGCAGCCCTGATGCCTGAGGTTGAAGAAACCATCTACCTCCCGGGCCGCACCAACGACGAGATGCAGGAACTGGCCAATCTCGCCCGCAATGTCTTTGACGTCAAGCAGGTGACCGCCAGTGCTACAGGTGGCTACTTGCTTCTCCGCGGTAATGAAAACATCCTCCGCCAGATTAATGCCGTCTACGACGATATGCTCGACGGTAGCCCTGAAGTACTCTTTGAGGTCAACCTCTATGAGGTCGATAAGAGTATCGACAACAACATTGGGGCAACACTCCCAGCCTCGGCCGGAGTCTTCAGTATCGCTGCAGAGGCACAGTCCTTAGTGAGCGCCAACCAGTCCCTGCTGAATCAGGCCATTGCGGCCGGGCTGCTCACTTTGAATGGAAGCCCACTCCAGAATCTCATCACAGAAGTAGGATTCCTGGTGGCTTCGGGAACGGTGAGCGCCTCTCAATACACCAACCTGCTTGGCATCTTCGGTGGCGGCCTCACCTTTGCCGGTCTCTACCTGGGCTCAAATTCGAGCTTCAATCTCGCCTTGAACTCGACTGATGTACGACTGCTCGATGACGTGCAAATCCGTTCGAGTAACCGCCAACCAGTCAACTTCCGAGCCGGCACCCGCTACCCGATTGTCACCGCAACCTACAGCTCCGGAGTCAGCAGTTCGCTTGCCTCCTCGCTCTCAGGTCTCAATATCAATGGAACCAGCGTCAGCTCACTTCTCTCACAATATCTTGGCAATAGCTCCGTAAACGTTCCTCAGTTTCAATATGAAGACCTCGGCATCACGCTCAAGATGACACCTCAAATTCTCCACAGCGACGAAGTATCGCTTGCCCTGGACATGAAGATCGAGGCCTTGGCAGGAAGTAGTATAAATAACATTCCCATCCTGAATAACCGTGCGCTCACCTCTACCATCACGATCCCCGCCGGACAGACCGCGATGCTTGCCACGCTCGTCACTACGAACGAAACAAAGGCGCTCACAGGTCTGCCAGGCTTGAGTGAGTTACCCGGCTTTCAGGGCACAGAGCAGGACCGTCAGAAGTCGTCCACCGAACTTCTGATCACGATTACACCCCACGTTATCCGGTCCGGACGCATACAGGTCTCCAGCCGCCGGATCGCTTCCGTACGTTCCGCTTCTGGCGCTGCAACCCCCTAACAGCGATTGCAGCGCCACTACCGTTGCAAATCAGCAGATGGGTCGCTATACTTGCACTTGGCAGGGCGGGAGTAGCTCAGTGGTAGAGTGCTTCCTTGCCAAGGAAGATGTCGCCGGTTCGACCCCGGTCTCCCGCTCCAACAACCTCCTCCTCTTTCGACTTTCAAAGCCGTGCACTGCATCCGGGTTCCAGGTGTTCTGTGCACGCCTGAGCAAGCGGTGTTTGGGGCTGGTATGTAGTCCAGGGGCGCGGTACCCAAGTGGTAAGGGAGAGGTCTGCAAAACCTTTATGCGTCGGTTCGATCCCGACCCGCGCCTCCAACATTCCCCCATAAAATCAAGCAAATTAGCGAGGCTGGCCATTTTGCATACGCACGTGTGCCCTATTCCTCAACATGCGTGTCCATTCTGCAATATCCCTTACTTTTGTTACTGTGCGGACTAAAAGTGGAGGGGAATCGGCTCCCGGCGAGACAGCCCAGAGGCCTCTTTGAACCGAAGTATCAAAGAGCGACCCGTCTTGGACTTTCGCAGAACATCCGCAATTGCGACGACTCGACTTCCAGTTAAACCGGGCTGCCTCGGCGGAGGGCGTCAAGAGCAAAGATCTGACCGAGATCGTTATCGCCGGGATTGGGAGTTCACCTCTGCGTCGCATCCCTGTCCTTCCGGCTCCGCGGCCCAGAGGCGATCAGCTTAGCATAGACATGCAAACCCAAACCTCGTGCCTTCTGCTCAATAATCTGCTCCCTATCCCTCGGGTTCCGAACTCTTATCCCCTCTTAAACTTAAGGCGTAATTCACGATCGGTGTATCTGCACCAGTCACTCCATCCTGACTATGGCCGTCAACTGAAAATCATCATCTCGAGCCCATGATTCGATGGTGCGTCCCCTTATCAATCTTCTGGCTAACCCAGTCCTCCGAACTAGTGAGCAAGCGTATCGTAGATCTATAGCTGATCGGCATTGAGAAGCCTACACCCGGTACCCGGCACGCCAGACCCGGTTTGAATAGCCAGCGTCCGAGCCTGAGAGAAATGGAAGAACAAGCACTCCCTTTGAACGCGCACGTCCACTCCCAGGTAAGGTCGCCCATGCTGGTTACGGCTCTCGTTGCCGGAGCTATCTTCATGGAATTGATGGACGGTACGGTGATCGCTACCGCTTTGCCGCAGATGGCTATTAGCTTTCACGTGGGCGTCGTCTCCATGAATATCGGGATGACGGCGTACCTACTAACGCTTGCGGTCTTCATACCGGTAAGCGGATGGATTGCAGACCGCCTCGGCACGAGGTCCACCTTTATCTCTGCGATCGCCATCTTCACGATGGCTTCGATGTTGTGCGGGATCTCGCACGGTCTCTATGAGTTCACCTCGATGCGCATACTACAAGGCATCGGAGGAGCCATGATGGTGCCCGTCGGTCGCCTCGTGGTACTGCGTGTCACCCCCAAAGAGAAGCTCACCGAGGCGCTCGTCTGGATCACCTGGCCCGGCATGCTTGCCCTCGTGCTGGGGCCTCCTTTAGGAGGATTGATCACAACCTATGCGAGTTGGCCCTGGATCTTCTTTCTGAATCTGCCACTGGGCCTTCTGGGCATAGTGTTTGGTTGGCGATGGATCGCGAATGCGCGGGAAACTACGCTGGTGGCCTTTGATTGGCCCACCTTTCTCCTCGCCGCCCTGGCCTCGACGGCTTTGGTCTACGCCATGGAACTGCTTGGCGCTGACTTGCAACACTGGCGGCCGTCGCTGCTCTTACTTCTGCTGAGTTTTCTCAGTGGCTGGATTGCAATCCGAATCGCTCGCTCGAGGCCCAGGACTGCGCTGATCGATCTTGAGTCCATGCAGGATCAGACTTACGCGCAATCGGTATATGGCGGTACAGCCTACCGAGCGGCGGTCTCCGTTCTGCCCTTCCTGTTGCCTCTCATGTTCCAGGTGGCATTCAAGTTGACCGCCTTTCGCTCAGGGCTCTACGTGCTGGCCTTGTTTGCCGGGGATCTCAGTATGAAAGCCTTCGTCAAGCCCGTACTGCAGCGATGGGGATTCAGACAGGTTCTGCTCGTCAACGGAACTCTCACCGCGTTGGCCCTCGCCCTCTGCGCAACCTTGACGTCGGCAACACCAGTTTTCCTTCTGCTTGCTGTTTTATTCGTGCATGGAGCCGGTCGATCCATGGAGTTCACCGCCATCGGAACCTTAGCCTATGCTGCGATACCGGAGGAGCGACTCAGCCGCGCAAATGGCTTTCTAAGTTCCGTCATGCAACTGGGGATGGGGCTCGGTGTTCCCGTCGGCGCCGTCTGCTTGCGTTGGATGGCGCACCTGCATGGCAACTCAACCGGGAGCCCAAGCTTACACGACTTCCATGGCGCCATCTTAATCGCCGCCGTTCTTGCGCTCGGGCCCGTTCTGAACGCCTGGTATTTACCTGCGGACGCGGGAAGCATAGCGAGCGGACACCGCGCTCTGTCATAGCCTGCCAACAAACCGTCTGAACCGTCTGGAGTCTCCACTTACCTGCGGAATCATGCCTCGCATTCATTCAGATCAAACCCTTGGACACGGCCTCGCAACTAGGGAGAGACGCCGGTCCCGACGTCGTTGCTAAAGGGCTGTCGATTCACGTGATTCAAGTCGCTCAGCCAATATATTCGGAGGAGCGGCAGGCACGCTGTATCGATGAAGGAATCTGGCAGCTTGGCTGTACATTCCATCAACGCGAACAAGGTGGAGCGGGAAAGCAGGATCTAGCAGAGCGGTTCATACGAAATGCAACGGGTTGCTTCGGGAGTCGAACAGCTAGGTATCAACTCCATTTGCTCTCTGAGACAGCGTTTCCGGGCTGATAGATTAAACTCCGCTTGTCCGATATCCACAACCTCTAGTTGCGCTCACTCCCCAACCTCAAGCTATAGTGGGTCTATTCCATGGTCACTCCTTCATCGGAGTGTGAATAGGGAATCCGGTGAGACTCCGGAACTGCCCCGCAGCGGTATGCAAGTACGAAAGCCCAAGATGACACTGGAGCCCCGGCTCTGGGAAGTCCGGCCAGTAGGTTCGATCTTGCAAAGTCCGAAGACCTGCCAAGGAAACATTCGCTAACGCCTCCGAGGGGAGGCGAGGTGACAGCTCCTTCCCCCCAGCCGGGGCACCGCTGTTTCTTCGCACGCTTCTGAGGCCAGGGAGATTCACCCATGGCCGCTATCACCGATACCACCCCCACCCCGACCGTCCCAACCCAGACCACCCTCGCCGACCTCACTCCCGGATTTCCCCCCCGCGACGAGACCCCCGTCATGCACGTCCGCAAGCGCAACGGAGCGCTCGAACCCGTCGACGTCAACAAGATCGTCCGCGCCGTCCAGCGCTCCTCCCACGGCCTCACCCACGTCGACGCCATCCGTGTCGCCTCCAAAACCATCGGCGGCCTCTACGACGGAGCCACCACCCGCGAGCTCGACACCATCTCCATCGAGACCGCCGCCTCCCTCATCGCCGAGGAGCCCCAATACTCCCGCCTCGCCGCCCGCCTCCTCCTCGCCACCATCGTCAAAGAGGTCTCCGCCCTCAACCTCTACTCCTTCTCCCAGTCCATCGCCTACGGCCACGCCGAAGGAGTCGTCGGCCAATCCACCGCCAGCTTCGTCGCCACCCACGCCCGCAAGCTCAACCACGCCATCGACGACACCTTCTCCGACCGCTTCGAGTACTTCGGCCTCCGCACCGTCTACGACCGCTACCTCCTCCGCGATCCCATCTCCCGCAGCATCATCGAGACCCCCCAGCACTTCTTCCTCCGCGTCGCCTGCGGCCTCGCCGTCACCCCCCACGAGGCCATCGAGTTCTATCGCCTCATCGCCTCGCTCGACTACATGCCCTCCTCGCCCACCCTCTTCAACGCCGGGACCAAGCACCCCCAGATGTCCTCCTGCTACCTCCACGACTCCCCCCAGGACTCCCTCGACAGCATCTACGACACCTACAAGAACGTCGCCCTGCTCTCCAAATTCTCTGGTGGAATCGGCCTCGCCTTCCACCGCGTCCGCTCCGAAGGCTCCCTCATCCGCGCCACCAACGGCCTCTCCAACGGCATCATCCCCTGGCTCCGCACCCTCGACAGCTCCGTCGCCGCCGTCAACCAGGGAGGCAAGCGGAAGGGCGCCTGCTGCGTCTACCTCGAGCCCTGGCACGCCGACATCGAGTCCTTCCTCGAGCTCCGCGAAAACACCGGAGACAACGCCCGCCGCACCTACAACCTCAATCTCGCCAACTGGATTCCCGACCTCTTCATGCAGCGTGTCGAAGCCGACGGCCTCTGGTCTCTCTTCGATCCCAAGGACGTCCCGCAACTCCCCGACCTCTTCGGCGCAGCCTTCACCGAAGCCTACGAAAAGGCCGAAGCCGACAAGCTCTATCACCGCCAGATCAAGGCCCGCGACCTCTACCTCCGCATGATGCGTTCGCTCGCCGAAACCGGCAACGGCTGGATGACCTTCAAGGACGCCACCAACCTCAAGTGCAACCAGACCGGCAAGCCCGGCAACGTCGTCCACCTCTCCAACCTCTGCACCGAAATCACCGAGGTCACCTCCAAGGACCAGACCGCCGTCTGCAACCTCGGCTCCATCAACCTCGCCCGCCACCTCACCCTCGACGCCAACGGAGCCCCCGCCTTCGACTTCCTCAAGCTCGGCGAGACCGTCCGCGTCGCCGTCCCCATGCTCGACCGCGTCATCGACATCAACTACTATCCCCTCCCCCAAGCCGCCAGCTCCAACGCCCAGTGGCGTCCCATCGGCCTCGGCCTCATGGGCCTGCAGGACGTCTTCTTCCAGCTCCATCTCCCCTTCGACTCCCCCGAAGCCCAGACCCTCTCCACCCGAATCCAGGAAGAGATCTACTTCCACGCCCTCACCGCCAGCTGCGATCTCGCCGAGAAGAACGGCCCCCACACCACCTTCGCCGACACCCGCCTCGCCCAGGGCCACTTCCAGTTCGATCTCTGGAACGTAACCCCCTCCGACCCCGCCCGCTGGAATCTCCTCCGCGAGCGAATCCTCAAAACCGGAGTCCGCAACTCGCTCGTCATCGCCATCGCCCCCACCGCCACCATCGCCTCCATCGTCGGCTGCTGCGAGTGCATCGAGCCCCAGATCTCCAACCTCTTCAAACGCGAAACCCTCTCCGGAGAGTTCCTCCAGGTCAACCGCTACCTCATCGGAGAGCTCCAGCTCCGCGGCCTCTGGACCGAAGAGATGCGCATGCGCCTCAAGCTCTCCGAAGGCTCGGTGCAAGCAATCGACGGCCTCCCCGACGACCTCAAGCTCCTCTATCGCACCGTCTGGGAGATCCCCATGCGCTCCCTCATCGACATGGCTGCTGCCCGCAACGCCTTCATCGATCAGTCCCAGTCCCTCAACCTCTTCGCCGAATCCCCCAACATCGGCCGCCTCTCCTCCATGTACATGTACGCCTGGAAGCAGGGCCTCAAGACCACCTACTATCTCCGTTCGCGCCCCGCCACCAAGATAGCCAAAGCCACCGTCACCAACACCAGCAGCCGCACCGGTGCCGCCGCCTCCAACGCCTTACCCTCCGCAACCCCCAACGCCTTACCCCCCGCCGCCCCCTCAAGGCTGGCGGCATGGTCACGCGCGATTCGCGTGGCAAGGAACGCAAGAAGTACGGCCAGAAGGGTGCTCGCGCTCGCTTCCAGTTCAGCAAGCGCTAATCGTTTGTGGGCTTTTAGCTT
>DAIDGQ010000004.1 GCA_027452215.1 Granulicella sp.
AAAAACTCTCGACCGTGAACCGTCTCACGGGCATGATGGTGATAGTCCATCTGACCTCCGAAGCTCTGCTTGCTCACACCTTCAGCTTCTTGGTTCTCGGTCAGATGGACAACAACCTATTGAAACTTCACAGCTAAAGCCGCGTCGAACTGGCTGAACTTACGGCGGGACTAAAGTCCCGCCCCTTCAAAACGAAGGCTTATGAGTCCCACCCCTTCAAAACGAAGACTTATGCAGAGATTTCTTAGAGTCAGTCTTGCAGCGGAAAATTCACGAGCCTTGGGGTGGGGGTGCGGCGTCCAATGCAGATGAACGCTACTGGAAATACCATTCTGATTACTGGCGGAGGCTCGGGCATTGGACGGGCTCTCGCCGAAGCACTCCACTCGCAGGGCAATGAGGTCATCATCGCGGGGCGGCGCAGATCGATGCTGGAAGAGACTGTGGCTGCGAACCCGGGCATGAAGTTTCTGACGCTCGACATTGAAAGCCCGACGGCGATCCGGATCTTTGCGGACCAGATTGCGACGGAGTTTCCTGCGCTGAATGTGCTGGTGAATAATGCAGGCATCATGCGTGCGGAGAATCTGCTGGCGCAGCAGGATGGCCTGGCGGATGCAGAGGCGATTGTGACGACGAACCTGCTGGGGCCGATTCGTTTGACGGCGGCGTTGTTGCCGTTGCTGAGGAAGCAGGCGTACTCGACGATCATCAATGTGTCGTCGGGGCTGGCGTTTGTGCCGCTGGCGTTGACACCGACGTACTCTGCGACGAAGGCGGCACTGCACTCGTACACGCTGTCGCTGCGGTACCAGTTGAAGGGCACGACGACGGAGGTGCTGGAGATTATTCCTCCGTATGTGCAGACGGATTTGATGAACGGCGCAGAAGATCCTCGGGCGATGCCGTTGAAGGACTATATCGCGGAGACGGTGGCGTTGTTGAAGACGCAGCCAACGCCGGCGGAGATCTGCGTGGAGAGAGTGCATCCGCTGCGGTTCGCGGACCAGAGTGGGAAGTTTGACGCAGTGTTTACGGGGCTGAATGACGCGATGTCGGCTGGGCACTGAGCGAGAAGGGCCAGCGAATGGGCTAGCGAAAAGGGCCGACGAAAAGGGTCATCTGCGGATGGCCCTTTTCGCTGTAAACGTTCCAGTCGGGACCTGGATGGGCCGGACGCTGGGTTTGGTTCTGGCGCACGGAGGGATCGAGGTCGAGAGGGCATGCCGGGTGAATGATGGAAGGCTAGCCGGGCACGTGACTTGCGATGCTGGAGGTCGCTGTTACAGAGATTGACGTCGAGCTTCCTGCTTCGGGAGTCATTCGGGCTCAATGTCCGAGATGCTGGTCAAAGAATGCGGTGATTTCTCCGAAGGCCTCCTTGGTTTCCGGGACGCGATCGTCGAACTGATACTGTGCGTGTGATTCGCCTTCGAAGACTTCGAGTTGAGCTTCGACGCCGGCCTCGCGCAGCTTGCGGTGAACTCGCACGGTGTTGCTGAGGAGCAGATCGCGGGTGCCGGTGGTCAGGATGGCCGGAGGAAAGCCGTGCATATCGCCGTAGACGGGGGAGAGCAGCGGGTCGCTGAGAGAGGCGCCGTGGGCGTAGACAACGGTGGCGGCGTCGCAGAAGCCGTCGCGGGATACGAGGACGTTGTCGACCTTTTCGTTGGTGTAGAAGGAGTCTCCGGTCTTGGTGACATCGGACATGGGGGTGCCGGGGGCGATGGCTCCCGGCACAGGGAGACCAAGCTGCTTGGCGCGGAGCATCATCTCGAGCACGAGAGCTCCTCCGGCGGAGGTTCCGAAGACTGCGATATTTTTGGGTGCGGTGGTCTTGAGCTCGGCCTTGTAGACGGTCATGGCGTCGTCGAGGGCGCCGGGGAAGTAGGCCTCAGGGGGCATGCGGTAATCGACTGATATGACCTTGAAGTGTCCGAGGCCCGCCATCATGATGGCTTCGGATGTTCCGGACTCGCCGGGAAAGAGGACGTAGCAGCCTCCGTGGACGTGGATGAGGAGTTTGTCGCGGTGTTCGGGCGGGATGACGTCGGGCGTCACAACATAGACTCTGACGCCGTCGATGGTCTCGGGCCGCACGGAGACGTGGAGGCGCTGGCGCATGGCGGGCAGGGTCTGCATGGTCTTGGCCGCCTGGGCGTTGGCAGCCGTTCTCCATTCTTCTCCGGTCTTCCATAGTTGATTCCAGGCGGGGTTGAGCGGGGCTGCGATGAGGGTTTGCATTGCGGGGCTGACGTCAGTTGGTACGGGCAGGGTCTTCGCGGGAACCTGGAGTGGTGCATGTGGAGCGTCGTTGCTCTGAGCTGCGCAGCAGGTTACAGCGGACGCGGTCAAGACCACCAGAAATAGCTTGGACAGGTTCATCATCTTCTCCTTCGCCTGAGTGGGTAGGATGTCGAGACAAATGGAATGTGTCAAGGGCGAGGCTGCGTGGTTTGTGGGGGAGCGGGGAGGGGATCGACTATTCTGTAGGTATGCCCTCTTCCGCTGAACTTGATTTTCAGAAACCGTTGCCTGATGAAGCTACTGAAAAGCCTGCGGGGCGTCCTGCGTTTGAATCGTGGGGGCGCTATCCGGAGTACCAGGCGGAGCTGAAGCAGCTGCATTGGCAGGGAGATTTTCCGAGGGCGATCGATGGGGTTCACCATGGCGCTCTGGCGGTGGGGATGGGGCGGAGTTATGGCGACGTCTGCCTGCTGAAGGATGGGACGCTGCTGCAGACGACGTCGATGAACCGGCTCCTGGATTTCGATGCGACGACGGGGCTGCTGACGGCGGAGGCGGGGATTACGCTGGCGCAGATTCTGGAGTTTGCGGTGCCGCGGGGATACTTTTTGCCGGTGACTCCGGGGACGAAGTATGTGACGCTGGGCGGAGCGATTGCGAATGATATTCATGGCAAGAACCATCATCATGCGGGGACGTTCGGGCGGCATGTGACGCAGTTTGAGCTGGTGCGGTCGGATGGAAATCATCTGCATTGCACGCCGCAGGAGAACCCGGATTACTATGCGGCGACGATTGGCGGGATGGGGCTGACGGGAGTGATTACGTGGGCGCAGCTGAGGCTGAAGCCGATTGTTAGCCGGATGATCGACTACCAGGGAATTCAGTTTCATGGCATCGATGAGTTTCTGGAGCTGACGCGGCAGGCGGAGCATATTGAGTACACGGTGAGCTGGGTGGATGTGACGTCGACGGGTAAGAATTTTTGCCGCGGGATCTTTATGCAGGGAGACCATTCGACGTTTCCTGCTCCGCTGAAGGTGTCGGGAAAACCGAAGCTGACGTTCCCGATGGAGCTGCCGGGGTTTGCTCTGAATGGGTTGACGGTGGGGGCGTTCAACACGCTGTTTTTCAATAAGCAGATGAAGAAGCGGGTGAGCACGGTGGTGGATTATGAGCCGTTCTTTTATCCGCTGGATGCGGTGCTGAAGTGGAACAAGATGTATGGCAAGCGGGGGCTGCTGCAGTTTCAGTACGCGATTCCATGGGAGCATGCGCGGGAGGGAACTGTGGCGATTCTGCAAGCGGTGGCGAAGTCTGGGCTGGCTAGTTTTCTGGCGGTGCTGAAGGCGTTTGGCGATGTTCCTTCGCCGGGGATGATGAGCTTTCCGAAGCCGGGGATTACGCTGGCGCTGGATTTTCCGATCAAGCCGGAGAAGAGCTTTGCGCTGTTCGATAGATTGGCGCAGATGACGCAGGATTTTGGCGGGAGGCTGTATCCGGCGAAGGATGCGAGGATGACGTCGCCGCAGTTTCAGGCGTTCTATCCGCAGTGGGAGAGGTTTGCGCGGTACAAGGATCCGGCGCTGACGTCGGGGTTCTGGGAGCGCGTGGTGGGCGGCCAGGCGGGTGTTCGGGGAGGGGTGCGATGAGTACGACACCGGTTCCTGAACGGACGCTGCCTCTGCGTAAGGCGCGTAAGAGTGGAGCGGCCCATGCTCCGAAGCGGATATTGGTGCTGGGGGCTACGTCCGGGATTGCGGAGGCTTGCATACGGCTGTGGGCTGAGCGCGGCGATAGTTTGTATTTGGTGGGGCGCAATGCGGACCGGCTGGCGGTGGTGGCAGCGGATGCTCGGACGCGCGGGGCGACGTTTGTGGATAGCGCGGTGGCGAACCTGGATGACACGGGTAAGCATGCGGAGATGCTGGCGCATGCGATCAACTCGCTGGGGGGGATGGATGTGGCGCTGCTGGCGCTGGGAGTGCTGGGGGACCAGGGCGAGGCGGAGAGGAATTTTGTGGCCGCGAGCCAGATTCTGCATACGAACTTTAATGCTCCGGTGAGCTTGCTGACGTGGCTGGGGAACTATGCGGCGCAGCGGAAGGCGGGGACGCTGGCGGTGCTGTCGTCGGTGGCGGGAGAGCGGGGGAGGAAGTCGAATTATGTGTATGGGAGCTCGAAGGCGGGGCTGACGGCGTTTGTGGATGGGCTGCGGAACCGGATCGATCGCGAAGGCGTGCGGGTGATGACGATCAAGCCGGGGCCGGTGAAGACCGCGATGACCGAGGGGATGAAGGGCAGCGCGAAGTTCGCGGATGTGGATGCGGTGGCGGCGTCGCTGGTGAAGGCGATCGATAAGGGAACGGATGTGGTGTATGTTCCGGAGATCTGGCGCGTGATTATGTGCGTGATCCGGATGATTCCGGAGAGGGTGTTTAAGAAGCTGAATTTGTAGCGGATGACTTAGCTATTTCACCCACACCCTTGGCTCGCCGCCCTGGATCTGCTGGGCATGGAAGATGCCGAGGGTATTGTTGCTCCAGACGGGCGGACCCTGCTTCGAGAGGACGATCACTCCACCTTCTCCTCCCTTCAAGGCGGGCAGTTCGAGGTGGATCATCTGGTCGGCGGCGGCTTGCGGGGTCTTGCCTTCTTCGACGAGGGTGCAGACTTCGCGCGCGAGGGTGAGCCGTATGAAGTACTCGCCTACTCCGGTACCGGATACAGCGCAGGAGCGATCGCTGGCGTAGGTGCCGGCACCGATCAAGGGCGAATCTCCGACGCGGCCGGGAAGTTTACCCTGCATGCCTCCGGTGGAGGTGGCTGCAGCCAGGTGGCCTTTGCTGTCGCGCGCGACTGCGCCGACGGTACCGAAGCGGTGAGCGAAGGGCCGGGGCATCTGGTCGAGCGAGGCCTGTGGGGTGGAGGGTTCGGGCGGCGCTCCTGCGGGTCGCGGCGGAACTTTGCGGCCGCTGTCTTTGAGGACCTTTGCGAACTCCTGCCAGCGCATCTCGGTGAAGAAAAAGGAAGGGGGTTGCTGCTCGAGGCCTTGAGCGCGGGAGAAGTCGTCGGCTCCGGTACCGACCATCATGACGTAGGGCGTGTGCTCCATAACGGCCCGCGCAAGAGCAATGGGGTGACGCGTGAAGTGAATGCCGGCGACGGAGCCGGCGGCGAGGGTTTCACCGTTCATCAGGGCAGCGTCCATCTCGTTGCTACCGTCGGCTGCGAAGGCTGAGCCCCTGCCGGCGTTGAAGAGGGGATCATCTTCGAGCACCTCGACCGCTGCTTCGACGGCATCGAGCGAGGAGCCGTCGCGCTTGAGCACGGCAGTCCCGGCGGCGAGGGCGATGCCGAGCGAGCGCTGATAGGCTGCGGCGGTTGCGGGATCCATGTGCTCCCACTCCGATTCGCCCGCGCCACCATGAATCGCAATGGCCCACTGCTGCGCGTGGCTGCTGGCCGAAACGAGACTGAGGCCGAAGGCTAGCGCGAGAGGGTAGAGGCTGCGATGTATGCGCCGGGTAGTGGCTCTGTTGCGGAAGCGGTTGTCCATGGGTTGCTCCGAATCGTGAGGTGGATCGAAGTTAAAGAATAGCGGCATGTGGCAGGTTCAAGACGGCTGAGTTCTTCCGTTTTGAGACGAGCCTCCTCCTCGCATACCAGCCTCCGCGATTCCCGGGGAACGGGGCGTGGGGAGACTTCGGTTGCGAGGGGGCGGGTGGGGCTATTTGTCTTGTTGTTGCTGTTGGGCGTGCTGCTGCTGGCGGGTCATGGGTGGGGGTTGCTGGGGGACGGCCTGGGCCTTTTCGACCAGGATGGACCAGTCTTCGGGGACGGGGAGCTCGCGGTCGAGGGAGGGGGTTCCTTCGCTGGGTTCGACGCGGACGGCGACGGAGAGCTCGGTTTTGGTGCGGCCGCGGTAGACGCCGTGGGTGGGGGGGACGTCGGCGTAGTCGCAGCCGATGGCGGTGCGGATGTGGCGGTCTCCGGCGACGAGGTTGTTGGTGGGGTCGAAGCCGACCCAGCCTAGCTCGGGGAGGAAGGCTTCGATCCAGGCGTGGGTGGCGGAGCTTTCGGAGCGGTCTTTGTGGGCGTCGCCGTGATAGAGGTAGCCGCTGACGTAGCGGCAGGGGACTTGGAGCTGGGAGCGGACGAGCGAGATCATGACGTGGGAGAAGTCCTGGCAGACTCCGGCCTTGCTGGTGAGGGCGAGGTCGATGGGGGAGTCGGCTTTGGTGGACTTGGGCTTGTAGTCGAAGTAGTCGTAGAGCTGGGCGTTGAGCTTGTGGAGGACGCTGAGGGGGTCGTCG
Source organism: Granulicella sp. (assembly GCA_027452215.1). Classification (GTDB taxonomy): domain Bacteria; phylum Acidobacteriota; class Terriglobia; order Terriglobales; family Acidobacteriaceae; genus Granulicella. Next base: position 6,564 of record DAIDGQ010000004.1, read on the forward strand.
CGGCGGCGGAGGTCGAGGTGCCGACCGAGGTCTTGGAGCTCGGGGGTGAACTGGGCGAACTCGCTAGGGAGAAGCATCTCCCAGAAATCACCTTCGTGGACGAGGCGGTCGAGCTCGGCCCAGGAGCCGGGGGGAAGGGAGGGGGCGACTTCGGGGTGGGGAGCCATTTCGACGAGGGACTCGGCGACGATGACGAGCTGGCCGTGCTGGCCGGGGATGTCGAAGTGGTGGACGTGGTTGGCGAGATGGTCGCGATAGCTGAAGACTCGGCAGCGAGGGCTGACGGAGAGATGGAAGGTGAGGCAGCGCTGCTGGGCGTCGGAGCGCGGGTGCATGCGCGTCTCCATGATGCTTTCGCTGACGGGGCTCTTGTAGAGAAATTTGGTGAGGTGGCGGATCGAGTAGTACATCGGGATCTCCCATTCTTTACAGGATGCTGTAGCGGGCGGGTTGGTGAGGATGCTTTGACTATAGCTCCAGCATTGCCTCGGCGGCTAAAGCCGCGGTGTTGGTGATCTTTTACGGCGGGACTGAAGTCCCGCCCTTTCAAAACTTAGGCTTGGGGTTTAGGTCCCGTGCCGCTTCGAAGGTGAGGCCTATTTGCGGGCCTCTTAGCTTAGGGGCCAGCGGAAGAGCCATCCTAGGTGCCAGCGTTTTTGCTGGTGCCAGAGGACGGCGGGAAGGAGGGTGGAGACGAGGGTGGGGAGGATGAGCTGCAGCCAGAATTCGTTGGTGTGGGCGACGCGGGAGAGGAGTTCGCGGGTGGCTCCCTGCGCGAACTGGGCTATCAGGAAGATAGCGAGAGAAGCTTCGCCGATCCATGCCCACGCATTACCGAATCGGGTGTGCTCGATAGTGCGAGCAATGAGAAAGAGGCCTGCGGTGCCAGTGAGGCCGAGCAGAACGGCGAGATAGGCTGTGGGAGCGCCGAAGGAGATGGCGTACTCGAAGTGATTGACGGCCGCGGCCTGGATGCCGAGGACCAGGACCGCACCGAGCGCGGCAGACCACCGGGGGAGTCGGTTCAGCATGAAGATAGACCGACCCACCAGCATGCCAGCTGCGACGAAGGAGAAGAACCACAAGGATTTGTAGAAGACTTCATAGCCGCGGGTGGGCATGAGCGCAGCGGCAGCGGCGGCGAGAACGAAACGCAGCCATGGAGGCATACTGCGCGTGAACAGCGCGATGATTTGACAACTAAAGAGAACGGGGAAAAACCAACCAGCGGAGCCATCGATCAGCGATACGGGCAAGGTTTTCCAATCAACAGGTAATGAATTTGTTCGGAAGTGGCCGATGAATGGCTCCATTGCGACTACAAAGATCATCCACAGCACATACACGTAGAGGATGGTCTTTATCTTTTCCAGCGTGAATCTCCGTGGGCCGCGTCGCTGTATGCTGCCTGCAATGAAGAGACCAGCTATGAAGAAGAACGCGGGCATGTGGAAGCTGTAGACGTAGAGGTAGGAGAAGTGGCGGGAGGGAGTGGTCCACCAGCCTCGAGCGGACATTCCCTGGCCGGTGTGCTCGTAGGTGACGAGGAGGATGGCAAAGCCTTTGACGATGTCGACGGCGTTGGACCTCACGGGCGCGGTGAGGGGATCGAGGGGCGGGGTGAGAACGTGTTCCGTCATTTAGCCTGCGAGCGCCGCCTGGATGGAGTAGTCGACATAGAGGTGATAGATGGTCTCGTGGATACCCTGGCACTGGCGCTGGATTCCGTGGAGATATTCGACGACATCACCGGCGAGTATTTCGTCGACGCTGGCGAAGCCGAGGGAGGCGTTGAGCCTGCCAGCGATGCGGTTGAGCTCCTCGGCGCGGGTCTTGCCGGAGCGAAGCTGGATGGCCTGGAGAGCGCACTGGAGGCTGTCGATGGAGAAGCGGAGGGAGTGGGGGAACTCGGCGTCGAGGAGGAGGAACTCGAGGATTCGCTCGGGGGTGAGGTCGGCGGTGTAGACCTTGCAGTAGGCCTCGAAGGCGGTGGCGGAGCGGAGGAGGCCCATCCACTCGAGGTACTCGTTGGCTTCGGCGGCGCGATCGGGCTGGGCCCAGAGGTCTTCGTGGTAGGCCTCGAGGAGGAGGGTGGTGGCGGAGGCTCGCTCGAGGAAGCGGCCTACCTGGATGAACTGCCAGCCTTCACCGTGAGACATGGTGGAGTCGGTGACGCCCTGGAACTGGTGGACGGCTTCGAGGACCTGCTGGAGGAAGGCGGTGGGGCCTTCGTCGGACCCGATTCCAGTGTCAATCTGGCTGGAGCGCTTGAACTCGGGGCGCGTGACTTCGAGATAGAGGGAGTTGAGCTTGTGCCACTGCTCGGTGGAGATCTGCTCGCGGACGTGGCGAGCGTTTTCCCTCGCGGCGATGATGGAGGAGACGACGGAGGACTTGTGGGAGGTGTCGAAGGTGAGGGTGCGGGCGAGCTCGTAGGGGTTGCCGTCCCACTTGATGCGCTTGGGTTTGCCGAGGGCCTGGAGGAGGCGGAGCCAGCGGTGGTCGGAGCTGGTGGAGCTCTCGTCGAGCATGAGGTTCAGGTTGACGTCGAGCAGGCGGGTGGTGTGTTCGGCTCGTTCGAGGTAGCGGCTCATCCAGTACAGTGAATCGGCGACGCGTGAGAGCATCCTGTCGGTCCCTTTCCTGAATCCGTTTTGCTGGTTAACCATCACTCTATACTGACATCGAACGATCGGTTAGGGGACGACGGGCTCGGCCTTCATCAGAGTTACGAATAAGTTGTTGAATCGGCTGGCGTCGAGGTCTTGCTGAACGTGGGCCGGCTGCATGGAGCCGAGCGGGCCGGGGAGGGTGGGCTTGTTGGTGGCGGTCCAGGTGAGGGTGTCGCCGTAGTTGGGGCCGCGGGTGGTGTCTACGTCGACGTAGAGGAGGGTCTCTTTGGTGATGATTTTGGGATCGAGCCAGGCGGCGGCGGCGAGCTCGTCCCAGAGGTAATAGAACTCGTGGGTGTAGGCGGCGAGGTACTTCGCGGCGGGGGAGTGGGACTGGGCGATGTCGTGGAGCATTGCGGGGGTGAACTGGGTTTTGATGGAGATGTCGACGTCGGTGAGATCGATGCGGGGCCAGGGCGTGCGGAAGACGAGGTGAGCGGCTTCGGGATCGAACCAGAAGTTGAACTCGTGGCGAGGATGAGTCGCGAATTCGGGGTCGTCGGTGTGGGGGTTGAGGCTTCCTCCCATGATGACGATGCCCTGGGTGAGCTGCGCGAAGTCGGGGTCGATGGAGAGGGCGAGGGCGATGTTGGTGAGGGGGCCGGCGGCGTAGATTGTGACGGCGTTGGGGTGCGCGTGGACCTGGCGGATGAGGAAGTGGGCTGCATCTTCGGCGAGAGGTTTGGTGGTGGGTTCGCCTTCGGCAAGGGGAGGGACGACGAAGGGGCCGTGGTAGGGCTGCGCGCTGGTGTGCGCGGCGAGGTCTCCCCAGGCTCCGTACCAGGGGAAGCTGCCGATGGAGGCGGTCTGGTTGGCGGCGTCGGCTTCGGTGTGGAGGAGGGGGAAGACGGCTCCGGGGACGACGGGGACGTCGGTGCGGTGGATGAGCTCGAGCATGCGGAGGGTGTGGGCGACCTCTTCGGGCTCCCAGGCGTTGCCGCTGACCATGGTGATGCCGAGGACGCGGACCTGCGGGGACTGGAGGAGGACCATCATGGCCATCTGGTTGGAGCCGCCGGGGCCGGAGCCGTCCTGATCGATGAGGACGAGGCGCGGGGATTGGGCGTGGGAGACGCCGATGAGGAAGAGGAGCGCGCCAGACGTGACCCATCGAATGCTTGCGGAAGCGAGAGCAAGCGACGCTCGGTGAAGGAACTGATTGGCTGTCTTCAACTTCAAGTTGCTCTCCGATCGTTGGATGATAGTGGACTATTTTCATCCATCAGGGTGTCCGTCTTTTTCGTGTTGTCCGTTTTCTCAGGGTGCCCGATTGCTTTAGTCGAGCAGCGGTACACGGCTGCGGACGACGAAGTGCACGAGGATGGAGGCGTGGCCAGTGGGACAACCGAAGATGCCGAGGTCGTGACCTCTTCCGCGAAAGGAGTAGGCGATGTGGGCGATGCCACCGGGATCGACTTTCGTTACGGCAATTGTAGAGTCGTCCCTGACTTTTTGGGTGTCGACAAACTCGGCGGTGGCGGCGGTAAGTTGTTCGTGCTGCGCGGGATCGAGAGCGATGGGGACCTCGAGGTCAGCTTCGGAGTTGGTGCGGTCGCAGGCAACATAGAGTGCGGAGACCTTATAGTCGCGAACGGTTTCCGTGATGTTGGTGATCGGGTTATCGCGATAAAGCTTGGCGAAGAAGGTATAGGCGTCGGCCTGGCGGCTGGACGGCTTCACGATGTCGATGTGGTCGGTGTTTATTTTTTGCGGCGGCGTATCGACATCGCAGCCATAGGTCGCACTGTAGAAGCTGACGACGCGGGCGTGGGCGTGCAGATAGTGGCCGATTCCGGCTCCGGACGCGGTGTCGAGGGTTTCGTATGCGCAGTAGCGATGGATGGGAATGGTGTAGGGCGAGCTGCGCCACCGCTGCTCGAGGGTGGTGAGAAAGTTGTTATCGTCGGCGTAGCTCAGGTCGGTGAGCAACGGGTCACTGTCGTAAAGCTTGGCGAAGCTGGCGATGAAGGAGCCTTGATGGGGCGTGGCGTAGGACGCGACAAACGATACATGCGCCGCATCGGATGGATGGTTGAGGAGCATCTCTTCGGTGAGCAGACCGCCCAGGCTGTGCGCGATGAAAACAACGTCATGGTGCTCCCACACCCTCTGCTTGCTCAGCGACTGGTAAAGCAACTCGGAGAGCTGCGTGGTGGAGTAGCGGCCGCGCATGGATGGGGTTGGATATTCGGCGACAACGACGTCGGAGCTGCGGAAGTGCGGGTCGGTGCGGAGGAGATCCGGCCAGTAGGCTCCGTTGGAGGCTCGCCATGTGTCTCGGTTGCCATGCAGGCCGTGAACAAAGACGATGACGCGAGGTTTGAGATCCTGGGCGCGCGCGGCAGAGGAGCTGGAAGCGATGAGGGCCAAGGCAGCAAGACAACCCCAAATGAAGGTTACGACGCGACGCAAGACTTCCCCTTTCGATATTCGTTGCTGAAGATTTGACGGGAGCGGCGCGGAAACGCAGCTCCCGGACAAGGCGGCGCGGGCACGAACCTGCGAAGGCTGTCTGCCGGCGCGGCGATTAGCTCAGCACCCACGTGTCTTTGGAGCCTCCTCCCTGGGAGCTGTTGACGACGAGGGAGCCTTGCTTGAGGGCGACGCGGGTGAGGCCTCCGGGGACGATGGTGACCTTGTCGCCGTAGAGGACGTAGGGGCGGAGGTCGACGTGGCGGGGCTCGAGCTCGTCGCCGATGAGGCAGGGGGCGCGGGAGAAGTTGATGGTGGGCTGCGCGATATAGTTGCGGGGATTGGCCTTGATTTTTTCGGCGAAGACTTCGCGCTCTTTGGGCGTGGATTGGGTGCCGATGAGCATGCCGTAGCCTCCGGATTCGCCGACGGCTTTGACGACGAGCTTGTCGAGGTTGGCGAGAACGTAGTTGCGTTCCTTCTCGCGGGTGCAGAGGTAGGTTTCGACGTTGTTGAGGACGGGCTCTTCGCTTAGGTAGTAGCGGATGATGTCGGGGACGTAGGCGTAGAGGGCCTTGTCGTCGGCGACTCCGGTGCCGAAGGCGTTGGCGAGGGTGACGTTGCCGGCGCGGTAGGCGTTGAAGAGGCCTGCGGCTCCGAGGATGGAGTCGGAACGGAAGGAGAGGGGGTCGATGAAGTCGTCGTCGACTCTCCTGTAAATTACATCGACCCTGCGTAAGCCGCTGGTGGTTCGCATGTAGCAGACGTTGTCGTGGACGACGAGGTCGCGGCCTTCAACGAGCTCGATTCCCATCTGGCGGGCGAGGTAGGCGTGCTCGAAGTAGGCGGAGTTGAAGACTCCGGGGGAGAGCAGAACGATGTTGGGTTCGGGGCGGCCTTCGGGGGCGAGCGAGCGCAGTGTTCCGAGAAGGAGCTGGGTGTACTGCTCGATGGGCTTGACGTTGTAGTTGCGAAAGAGCTGGGGGAAGATTCGCTTCATGACGCGGCGGTTGGTGAGCATGTAGCTGACGCCGGAGGGGACGCGGAGATTGTCTTCGAGGACGACGAAGTCGCCGTTTTCGAGGCGGATGAGGTCGGTTCCGCAGACGGCGATGTAGACGTTGCGCGGAACCTGGAGGCCGCACATCTGACGGCGGAAGTGCTGGCAGGAGTAGACGATTTCGCGGGGAACGATGCCGTCCTTGAGGATGCGGCCTTCGTTGTAGATGTCTTTGAGGAAGAGGTTGAGGGCGGTGATGCGCTGGGTGAGGCCACGCTCGACCTTGGCCCACTCGGCGGAGGTGATGATGCGGGGGAGGAGGTCGTAGGGGAAGATTTTCTCGGTGCCTTCTTCGCGGCCGTAGACGGTGAAGGTGATGCCCTGGTTGAGGAAGCTTAGGTCGGCGGCCTGCTTGCGGCGCTGAACTTCATCCCGGGGGAGAGCGGCGAAGTGCTCGAGGAGCGGGCCGTAGTGCTCGCGCAGATGCTCTTTGCCGGCGAACATCTCGTCGAACGCGTGGTCGAGCAGGTAATTCTTCAGCGCATTTTGTTGATACTGGCTGACGGATGGGGCCGACGCGGAGTTCTCCATGGGTTGGAACCTAGTATAGACAAGAAAAACGGGGTGGTGAGGGATGGGCAGGACTGGCGGGGAAGGGAACGGCGCCAGGGATGGGGCGCGAGGGCCAGATGCGGACCGAATTATGAGTCGTTTGGCGAAGTGGAGAGCAAATATCACCTCGCAGAGGGCTGCAACTGGTAGACTAAGAGTCACGCGTTTTTCGCTGGAAACGTCAGCGGTAAGCGCACCCCACACGAGAGTAGATTCCGCGCCCGTAATCCTGCGCACCCCTCGAAGATCAGACGATTCAGAATAGGAAGTCCCTACGCAGTGAGCACCTCTACGACCGCCCAAGCTATCCGTAATATCGCCATCATCGCGCACGTTGACCACGGCAAGACAACGCTGGTGGACGCCATGCTACGCCAGTCGGGAACGTTCCGCGCCAACGAGGCGGTTGCCGAGCGAGTGATGGACTCGAACGATCTTGAAAAAGAACGGGGCATCACGATTCTGGCCAAGAATACGGCGATCCAGTATCACGACTCGAAGATTAACATTGTGGACACGCCGGGCCACGCGGATTTTGGTGGCGAGGTGGAGCGCGCGCTGAAGATGGTGGACGGCGTGGTGTTGCTGGTCGATGCGTCGGAAGGGCCGCTGCCGCAGACTCGCTACGTGCTGTCGAAGGCGCTGGAGGCGAAGCTGACGCCGATTGTGGTGATCAACAAGATCGACCGGCCGGATGCTCGCGTGCAGGAGGTGTTGAACGAGGTGTATGACCTATTCATCGATCTCGATGCGGACGAGTCTGTGCTGGAGTTTCCGGTGATTTATACGAACGGCAAGCTGGGCACCGCGACCATGGATATCGACGTACCGGGAACGAATCTGCAGCCGCTGTTCGAGCTGATCTTCAAGACGATTCCTGCGGCTACGGGGACTCCGGATGGAGACCTCCAGGTGCTGGTGACGAATCTGGATTACTCGGATTACCTGGGACGCCTGGCGATCTGCCGGGTGTTCAACGGAACGCTGCGGATTGGCCAGGAGGTCAATCTTTCTCGCGTTGACGGATCGTTGCAGACGGTGAAGGTGACGAAGCTGTTCACGTTCAATGGGCTGAAGAGAACAGACACGGAAGTGACGGAGGTGGGCGATATTATTGCCGTCGCCGGCATTCCGGGGATCACGATTGGCGAGAGCTTCTGCGCGCTGGAAAATCCGAAGCCGCTGCCGCTGATCACGATTGATGAGCCGACGATTGCGATCGTGTTCTCGGTGAACAATGGACCGTTTGCGGGACGCGAAGGCAAGCTGGTGACGTCGCGCAATATCAAAGAGCGGCTGGAGAAAGAGCTGCTGACGAACGTGTCGATTCGCGTGGAAGATACGGGCACTCCGGATAATTTCAAGGTGCTGGGGCGCGGTGAGCTGCAGCTTTCGGTGCTGATTGAGATGATGCGTCGCGAAGGATTTGAGTTGATGGTTTCGCGGCCGACGATCGTGACGAAGCGGATCAATGACCAGCTGATGGAGCCGTCGGAGGTGTTGACGATCGACATTCCGGAAAACTTTGTCGGGACGGTCATCGAGCGCCTTGGACCGAGAAAAGGCGAGATGGTGAAGATGGCGAATCACGGCTCAGGACGTGTGCGGATGGAGTTCAAGGTTCCTTCACGCGGGCTGATCGGGCTGCGTAACGAGATGCTGACGGAGACTCGCGGAACGATCGTGATGAACTCGATTGCGGGCGAATATATTCCGTACACGGGAGAGATTCCGCAGCGTCCTTCGGGAGCGCTGATCTCGGATCGGCAGGGCGTGACGACGCTGTATGCGCTGGATGGCATTCAGGAGCGCGGCATCTTGTTCCTTGGCGACGGCGTTGAAGTGTACGAGGGAATGATCATCGGCGAGCACTCGCGCGATAACGATCTGGATGTGAATTGCGTGCGTGAAAAGAAGCTCACGAATATGCGCGCGTCGGGATCGGACGATGCTGTGCGACTGGTGCCGTTCAAGAGCCTCACGCTGGAGCAGGCGATCGAGTTTATTGCGGACGATGAGCTGGTCGAGGTGACTCCGAAGTCGCTGCGCATGCGGAAGAAGATCCTGGCGGTCAATCGCCGGCCCAAGGGGACTCGCAGCGGCAGCACGCTGGAGTAGTTGCGGTTGAGTAGAAACTAGAAGCCCTCCTTTGCGGAGGGCTTTTTGCTGTTGGAGCGGGGGTTGCGCAATGCAAAGGGCCGCTGGAGGGCGGCCCTTTGGGGAGGTTGTGGGGAGTTACTTTTTGGCTTGGGCGAAGCGCTTGTTGACCTCGTCCCAGTTGACTACATCCCACCAGGCGGCGAGGTAGTCGGGGCGGCGGTTGTTGTATTTGAGGTAGTAGGCGTGCTCCCAGACGTCGTTGCCGAGGATGGGGAAGAGGCCGTCGGAGATGGGCGAATCCTGATTCGGCTTGGTCACGATTTCGAGTTTGCCTCCCTTGAAGACGAGGAAGCCCCAGCCGGAGCCGAACTGCTTGGCGGTGGTCTCGTTGAACTTCTTTTTGAAGTCGGCGAAGCTGCCGAAGTCGGTGTCGATCTGGGTGCCGATGTCGCCGATGGGGTCGCCGCCTCCCTTGGGCTTCATGATCTGCCAGAACATGGTGTGGTTGACGTGACCTCCGCCGTTGTTGCGGACGACGGCGCGGACATCTTCGGGGATGCTGGCGAGGTCGGCGAGGAGCTCTTCGGGGGTCTTTTTGCCGAGGTCGGGATACTTTTCGACGGCTCCGTTGAGGTTGGTGACGTAGGTCTGGTGATGCTTGTCGTGATGGAGTTTCATGGTCGCTTCATCGATGGTGGGCTCGAGAGCGGCGTAGTCATAGGGAAGGGGAGGAAGTTCGAAAGCCACGGGATTACTCCTTTGTTGTTCTACAGGTAAGGGCGGAGCACCGGCTCCGCGCACAGGGTCTACTATCGGTTGGATGCGCGCAAACGGGCGCGGGGTGCGACATGGTAGAGATTAGCACCGCTGCAGGAATCAGGCTCAGTCGCTGAAACCTTCGCGGCGGCTTTGTGGTCGAATCATACATATGAGCGTTTTGAGTGAAAATTATCGCTGGCTGGACGACGATGGTCCAGCATTTGGATCTCCTGGACTTGAACCGCGGTGGACTTCCAGCAAAAAAGACACGGTGAGCACGGCCTATGCGTCTTCGAGCCGCATCTGGTTCACGGCTTCGCATGGGACGTTGAACGAGATCTATTATCCGACGATCGACCACCCGCAGACTCGCGATATGGAACTCCTGTTTACGGACGAGGAGACATTTTTTCATGAAGATAAGCGCGACCTGGAATATGACTTTCACTATATCGATGACAATGCGCTGGCGGTGCGGGTGGCGGCGCGGGATATAGGCGGGCGATACAAGGTGACGAAGGAGTTCATCACGGACCCTCATCATCCTGTGGTCCTGATGAACGTGAAGATTGAAGGGGACGAGGCGATACTGTCGCGGCTGAAGTGCTATGCGCTGCTGGCACCGCATCTGGATGGCGGAGGTGCGGGTAACTCGGCTCGGTCGCTGGACATTGCGGGGGATCGGTGCATTCTTGCGTGGAAGAATAATGTTTCGCTGGCGTTCGGTGCGGACTGCGGATTTTCCCGGTCGAGCTGCGGGTATATCGGAACGAGCGATGGGTACCAGGACCTCTCGGCGCATATGCGGATGGAGTGGAATTTCGGGCAGGCGCTGGATGGAAACATTGCGTTGATGGGCGAGATCGACATTGCGAAGCATCGCGAGTTTACGATCGCGATTTCGCTGGGCGATGGACACCATGCGGCGCTTGCGAGCATGAAGCAGACGCTGGCAACTCCCTATGTTGAGCACCGCGAACGGTTCATCGAGCAGTGGCATCGGGCACTGGCTCCGGCGGCGCTGGCGGATGTTTCGACGGACAATGGCAAGCTGATGCGCGTGTCGCATGCAGTGGTCCTGGCGCATGAGGACAAGACGTATGCGGGAGCGTTCATCGCGTCTGCGTCGATTCCGTGGGGGGCTTCGAAATCGGATGACGATCTGGGTGGATACCACCTGGTGTGGACTCGCGATATGGTGCAGTCGGCGACGGCGCTGCTGGCGTGCGGACGTACCGAAACAGCGCTGCGTGCGCTGGTGTATCTGGCTTGCACGCAGCATCCAGACGGAGGGTTTGCTCAGAATTTCTGGATCGATGGAACGCCGTACTGGTCGGGAATTCAGCTGGATGAGGTTGCGTTTCCGATCATTCTTGCGTGGCGATTGTGGAAGGTCGATGGGTTGGGTAACTTCGACATCATCTCGTTTGTGTCGGCTGCGTCTTCGTTTCTTGTGCGGTATGCTCCGCTGACGCAGCAGGAGCGGTGGGAGGAGAATGCGGGTTATTCTCCTTCGACGCTGGCGGTCGTGATCTCGGCGCTGGTGTGCGCTGCGGACATTTTGCGCGATCACGGATCGAATGAGGTTGGCACGTTTCTTGAAGAGTATGCGGACTGGATTGAAGACCGCATGGACCGATGGACGACGACGACCAATGGCGTGCTGCACCCTGACGTTCCGTACCACTATATGCGGATACGCCCGCCAGCACTGGGTGAATCGTTCCATAACGATCAAGTTCCTCCGGGCATGGTGCTGATTGCGAATCGGGCGCCGGATGAGAAGTATGTCTATGAGGCTCGCGAGGTGATCGATCCTGGATTCCTCGAACTGGTTCGCTATGGCGTGAGGCGGGCGGATGATCCGCTGATTGTGGACTCGCTGAAAGTGGTGGATGCGACGTTGAAGATTGAGACGCCGTATGGACCGTCGTGGAGGCGCTACAACCACGATGGCTATGGACAACGCAAGGATGGCGGACCATACATGGGATGGGGACAGGGGCGTGCGTGGCCGATTCTTACGGGCGAACGAGCACACTATGAACTCGCGGCCGGGAATGACGTGACGCATTACATCTCAGCGCTGGAGAGGTTCAGTTCGGTTGGAGGGATGCTGCCGGAACAGATTTGGGACTATGCGGATCTGCCGTCGGAGGGGATGTACTTTGGGCGCTCGGCGGGGTCGGCGCAACCGCTGGTATGGGCTCATGCGGAGTATTTGAAGCTGCTTCGGTCGGTCGCCGATGGAAGGGTCTTCGATCGCATATCGGTGGTGGAGAAACGCTATGCGGTGGCGAGGGATAAACGAACGTTCCGCAGTCATCTTGCGATCTACCAGGTGAGCCGGCCGATTACGGTGGTCGTGCAGGGGAGTTCGCTTCGCATTATGGATGCGAACCGATTTACGGTGACGTATACGTTCGATCAATGGGCGACCAAAGGGGAAGTTGAGGCACGGATGGTCGGCCGCATGGGTTGTTTCGTGGATATTCCGATCGGGTTGAAGCGGACGGGAGCGATCGTCTTCACACTGTATTGGCCAGAAGAAAATCGCTGGCTCGGACATAATTGCACGGTTGAGATTCATGCGGAGAATCCGGCGCAGACCTCAGCCGCGGATAAGCCGAGAACGTAACTCGAAGGCGCAGCGATAGACCGCGTGGTGGTTCGGTCTATCGCTGCGATGTGAGGCTTTAGCTGGGCTGCGGACCGGGGATGCTTACCATCCAGCCAACTCCGAAGCGGTCTTTGAACATGCCGAAGAGGGGTGACCAGAAGGTTGCGGTCAAGGGCATCTGGATGCTTCCTCCTTCGCTTAGCGCGGTGAAGAGACGCTTCACTTCGGCTTCGTCGGTGGAGTCAATTGAGATCTGGAATCCGCCGAGCGCTTCTTCGCGGCCCCTGGGTGCGTCGCAGCCCATCAGGAGCATGCTGCCGAGAGGCATGGACGTATGCATGATGAGATCTTTTGAGTCTGGGGGGACGGGCGAGTCGGCGGGTGCGTCGCCGAAGGTCATGGTCAGTTGGACTTTGGTGTTGAAGGTCTTTTCATAAAATGCAAAGGCTTCGCGGCAGGTGCCGGGAAATACGAGGTGAAGATTGGTATTCATGGCGTCCTCTTTCTGGATTGAAGTTGGGAGGGCTATCGCTTTGTGCGTGCAAGTGCGAGGCGTTATGCGGGGTGTACCAGAGCGTCGAGGCGGTCGAGGCTCAGCTTCCAACCCATCTCCATACCCTTTAGATACTGGGGTGCGGCGGGAGTGGTGCTGATCACTTCTACGTGGAGGGCGATCTCGGTTCCTCCAGCGACCTCGGTGAAGGTGATGGTGTTGCGGTTGACGAACATGGGCTGGCCGTTGGTGTCGAGAGCGGCGCAGGTAAATACTAAGCGCTCGGGTGGGGTGACTTCAATGAACTCACCGCTCATTGGGTAGACGACTCCGTCGGGAGCTCGCATGTGGATGAGGATGGCTCCTCCGGGCCGGGCGTCGGCTTCGCAGACGGGGTTGGTGAAGCCTTTGGGGCCCCACCAGATGGCGAGTTGAACAGGGTCGACCCATGCGTTGAACACGAGCGGCCGAGGTGCGGCGAAGACTCGTTTTAGTTGCAACGTCATCGGTGTCTGTGTGTCGGTGGTCATGATTGCTCCTGTGGGGATAGCGAGTGGATGAGGTCTGCGAGGCGTTCGAAGCTGCTGCTCCAGCCTCCGTTGTGGCCGTCGCGTTCGGCGGCGGTGGCGAAGAGGGCTTGATGGAAGTGCATGGTGGTTTTGCCGTCGTGCTCTTCGAAGAGAACGGTGATGAGGGTCTCGTGCGGGTCACCGTCTTCGGGGAGGCCGACCGCGCTGCGGCGGTCCCAGGCGTAGGTGTAGATGAGGCGTTCGGGCGGTACAATTTCGCGGAGAATGCCGCCCTGCCAGAGGTCTACGGGCGTGTCAGTTCCGGGAGGGCAGCCGCGGAGGCAGATGCGCCAACGGTCGCCGGGTTTTTTGCCCAGCTCGACGTGGCATGCAGGGAATTGCCTGGGGCCGCTCCAATGTTTGGCCATCTCGGGGTCTGTCCAGGCTCGCCAGACGAGTTCGCGTGGGGCGTTGAAGGTGCGGGTGATGCAGAGGCCGTGGCCGGCCTTGTCGGAGGGTGTGCGGATGGGGGAGTGGCTCTGGACGAGGTGGGCCTGGAGACGCTGGAACATCTGCTGCGCTGCTTCGATGGAGTTATATTCGCGGACGTTGCGGTCGCGTGCTTCGGGGGAGTCGAATACGGTGCGGATGGTGACGCGCGTACCATCGGCATCGTCTTCGAAGGCGGTGACGGTCTCGAAGTGCTCGAGTGGTGCGCCCGCTTTGCCACCGCTGAGGCGATAGGCGAGTCGCTGCTGGGGAATGACTTCGGTGTACACGCAATCGTTGGGGTAGTGGGTGCCGTCGGGGCCGTGCATGACCAGGCACCACCGGCCGCCGGGCCGCGGATCCATCTCCGACATGGTGATCGTGAAGCCCTTGGGCCCCCACCACTGGGTGATCTGCCAGGGATCGACCCACGCGGCCCAGACCTTCGCACGCGGCGCGGTGAATACCCTGGTCACGAGGATCTCGCGATCCGTGGTGTTTTCCAAGACGCTACTTCTTGTGCTTGCCATGATGCTTCTCCTTTTTCTTTTTCTTCTTGTGGGGTTTTTCGGTGGGCTGTTCGGCCTGGAGGGTTTGGAGGTAGGAGTCGAGGCGGTCGAAGCTTTGGTCCCAGAACCTCCGGTACTCCTCGAGCCAGCTTGCGGCCTGTTGAAGGGGCTGGGGGTTGAGCTTGCAGGGACGCCACTGGGCTTCGCGGCCGCGTGAGATGAGGCCGGCCTGTTCGAGGACGCGGAGGTGTTTGGAGACCGCGGGCATGCTGATTTCGAAGGGCTCGGCGAGTTCGGAGACGGAGGTTTCGCCGAGAGCCAGGCGAGCGAGGATGGCGCGGCGGGTGGGGTCGGCGAGAGCGGAGAATGTGGAGCTGATGGAATCGTGCATGTGTAATGAACCTACTGGTTATATAACCTGTGAGTTAAATACGAGATCGCGGAGTTTCCTGTCAAGAGAAATAGACAGGAGTCAGCGAATTTCGTCGGATAAATTTATGTGAATGCTACAGGGTTGGTGCATTTGAGCTGGGGAGGGTTTCAGGGCCGGTGATTTTAATGGCGTGAGGCGCCAGCAGCATCCATGCCCAGCGAATGCCGATTCCGGCAAAGAAGAGAAGGAAGAGAGCGAGCTTGGCCTGGCCGATGAAGAGCAGGAAGAGGGGGCCGAGGGGGAAGAGGAGGTAGGTCCAGGTGGGGAAGCCGGCGGCGCCGAACATGGCTCCCATGAGGGCGACGGTGATGGCGGCGTAGGTGAGAGCGGAGGCGGTGACTTGATAGCGGCGGCCTCTGGCGCCGGGGCCTGCGGATTGCATGGCGCGGCCGATGACGTAGCCGACTCCGATGGCTCCGAAGGCGGTGCCGAGGCCCATGCCGTGATCGATGAGGAGGCGGAAGAGTAGGAGGTAGAGGAGGCTGGCGGCGATGGCGGCGAGGGTGCCGAGACGGAGGCTGCTCCAGAAGGTGGCGCGCGTGTCGGTGGGGAGGACGCTGCGGAGGCGGTCGGCGCAGACGGGGCAGGTGAGGTCGCCGTTGGTGCGGTAGAACTCTCCGGCGATGCCTCTGCCGCAGAAGGCACAGGGGTCGAGGGGGACGGGGTCGGTGCCGTATTCGGCTCGCTCGAAGTTGAGGCCGTTCAAGGGCATGGTGAGCGAAGGTTAGCAGAAAATGAGCCAACCTGACGGTTTTGGCGCTTGCCGTGAGAAAATAGTAGTGATGATCTCTGTCTCTAATGTCACGATGCGCTATGGCGCGAAGCTGCTCTTTGAGGACGTCTCTGTGACGTTCACGACCGGCCGACGGTACGGCCTGACCGGGCCGAACGGCGCGGGTAAGTCTACGTTTATGAAGGTATTAACTGGGGAGATCGACGCCCAGAAGGGGTCGGTGGTGCGGCCGCGGAAGTTTGGCGTGCTGAAGCAGGACCAGTATGAGTTCGACGCGTATCGCGTGGTCGATACGGTGATCATGGGCAACAAGGCGCTGTGGGCTGCGATGGAAGAGCGCGAGGTGATCTACAACAAGGCCGAGATGACCGATGAGGATGGGTCGCGGCTGGGCGAGCTTGAGGGCATCGTTGGGGACGAGGACGGCTACGAGGCCGAGGCGAATGCCGCGGTGCTGTTGCAGGGTTTGGATATTCCGGATGAGCTGCACGAGCGCAAGATGAGCGAGTTGCAGGGTGGGCAGAAGGTTCGCGTGCTGCTGGCGCAGGCGCTGTTTGGAAACCCGCAGGCGCTGCTGCTGGATGAGCCTACGAACTATCTTGATCTTGAGTCGATTCACTGGCTGCAGGACTTTTTGATTCGCTATGACGGTACGGTGATTACGATCTCGCATGACCGGCATTTTTTGAATAACGTTTGCACGCATATTGCGGACATCGATTACGAGACGATCATTACGTACAACGGCGGCTATGACGATATGGTGCTGCAGAAGACTTCGGTGCGGACTCGCATTGAGAGCCAGAACGAGCAGCGGGAGAAGAAGATTGCGCAGCTGAATGACTTTATTGCGCGGTTTTCGGCGGGTACCCGCAGCTCCCAGGTGAACTCTCGGAAGAAGGAAGTGGAGCGGCTGGCGACGAGTGAGCTGGCTCGGTCAAATATTGCGCGGCCGTTTATTGCGTTCAAGATGGAGCGGCCGTCGGGCAAGACGGTGCTTGAGTTTGAGGGCGTGAATAAGAGCTATACGCAGCCCAATGGCAAGACGGAACATGTGATCAACAACTTCTCTGCGTCGGTTACCCGTGGAGACAAGGTTGTGCTGATGGGCCGCAACGGGCAGGGGAAGACGACGTTGCTGAAGGCGTTGCTGGCGAATGGACCGGGCGTTGAGGAGAAGGATGTTTCGATTGACTCGGGGTCGGTGAAGTGGGGGCACGAGGTGTCGATTGGATACTTTGCGCAGGACCACAAGGGTTCGATCCAGCTGGGAATGACGGCGCAGGACTGGCTGCACCAGTATGATCCGAAGGCGGCGAAGGAAGATATTCGCGGGATCCTGGGGCAGATGCTGTTCAAGGGCGAAGAGGGTTTGAAGAAGACCGATGCGCTCTCGGGCGGTGAGGCGGCGCGGCTGCTGTTCTGCAAGATCATGCTGCAGAAGCCGAATGTGCTGGTGCTTGATGAGCCTACGAACCATTTGGATCTGGAGAGCATTAATGCTCTGAACCAGGCGATCCAGAAGTATGAGGGAACGGTGTTTCTGGTGACGCACGATCAGGATTTGATCGAGGAAGCCGGGACTCGGATATGGCACTTCGAGGGCGGGCCGGACAACTTCCACATTACGGACCACAAGGGGCCGTATGAGGAATATCAACAACAGATGGCGATGACTTCGAAGTAGTCGCAACGAAGAGATTGCGGCAGGAATACAATCAGTTTCATGGATACCGGCGGGAAGATCAGTACGCAGAAGAACGTTCTTGGACAGACGCTGGAGACATGCGGCAGCGACCCGGTGACAGGATTTTACCGCGATGGCTGCTGCAATACCGGGCCCGATGATCTGGGCGTGCATACGGTGTGCTGCATTGTGACGGCGGAGTTTCTGGAGAAGTCGGCTGAGCTGGGCAATGATTTGTCGACGCCGATGCCGCAGTACGGGTTCCCGGGGCTGAGGCCGGGGGATCGGTGGTGCGTTTGCGCGGCGCGTTGGCTGCAGGTGCAGCGTGCAGGATGTCCCTGCCCGGTGGTGCTGGAGGCAACGCATGAGGCGACACTGGAGATTATTCCGTTCGAGATTCTGCTGCAGTATGCGGTGATTCCGAAGACGCTGCACTGACGTAGCGGCTAGGCAGTCTGTCCGCCGATGACCTCTTTTGCGTCTGAGAGGGTTACTTTGACGGTCATTCGCTGCTGGCCACGATAGATGGTGAGGACGACGGTGTCTCCGGCGTGATGGGCGTTGAGGGCGTTGGAGAGGTCTTGTGGGGTGGTTATCTCCTGACCGTCCACGCCGACGATGAGGTCTCCACCGAGCATGACCCGGGTGTTGCCTTTGTAGGCGAGCTCGGTTCCTCCGCGGAGGCCGGCACGCTGAGCGGCTCCGCCGGGGAGGACTCGCTCGATGAGGATGCCGTAGTCGGCGGGGAGGCCGATCTGCTGGGCTTCGTCGGGGCCGATGGGGAGGGTGACGATGTCGAGTGAGGGGCGGCGGGTGCGGCCGTAGCGCATGAAGTCTTCAAGGACGGCTTTGGCGGTGGAGATGGGGATGGCGAAGCCGATGCCGGCGGATTGGTCCGCGCCGCCGTTGGGGTTTGAGGCGATCATGGTGGTGATGCCGATGACGTCGCCGTGGGAGTTTAAGAGCGGGCCGCCGGAGTTGCCGGGGTTGACGGAGGCGTCGGTCTGGATGGCATCTTCGATGCGATTGCCGGAGGGAAGCTGGACGGAGCGGATGGCGGAGATGATGCCGCGGGTCATGGTTCCGGAGAAGCCGAAGGGGTTGCCGATGGCGTAGACACGCTGGCCGACGGCGAGGCTGGTGGAGTCTGCAAGTGTTGCCGGCTGAAGGTCTTGCGCGTCATGGATCTGGAGCAGCGCGAGGTCGTGGACGTGGTCGACACCGATGACGGTGGCTTTGAATTTCTTCTTATTCCAGAGGGTTACTTCTACGGTTTGGGCGTTGTCGACTACGTGGTTATTGGTGAGGATGTGGCCCTGGTTGTCGACGATAAAGCCTGAGCCCTGACCCTGTTGGGGGACGGGCTGGAGGAAGAAGTCGCAGCAGACGACGGTGGTGCTGGTGATGTTGACTACGGAGGGCATGGCGCGTTTGTAGACGGCGATGTTTTGTTGCTCTTCGGCGTCAAATGCGGGGGCGGCCTGGGCTTCGGTTAATGAGAAATCGCCAAGCGGGCCGGTGGTTTTGGAGGTGATGGCGTCGGCAGAAGTGGAAGCGTCGCGGTGGACGAGGCCGGCTAGGGCTCCGATGGGGAGCATGCGGGAGGAGAGGTAGTAGAAGCCCGCGAGGATGAGGAGAACCAGGACAACAGGACGCAGTTTCATGGACTTGAGACCTTCGCTGGCGCTGGGAGCGCACGCATCTTCTATTTTAGACGGGTGCGAGGGTTAGCGCGATTTGAGGCCTGAGTGGGCGGTAATGCGGAAAGTTGGTGTGTTTGGTGCCAATTCAGGGGAGTCCGGGGCTGCAAGGGGCGTGACTGAGGGAGGGTTCGGGCGTTCGAGGTCGAGGAGCTGGCGTTTTCGGTCGATTCCCCAGCGGTAGCCGGCGAGGCGGCCGTCGGAGGCGACGACGCGGTGGCAGGGGACGACGACGGCGAGGGGGTTGGCACCGCAGGCGGTGCCGACGGCTCGGACGGATTTGGGAGAGCCGATGGCCTGGGCGATCTGGGCGTAGGTGCGGGTCTCGCCGCGGGGGATGTCGAGGAGGGCTCGCCAGACGCGTTGCTGGAAGGCGGTGGCTCGGACGTGGAAGGGGAGGGTGGCGGCGGTGGGGTGTTCGGAGAGGCGGGAGAGGACGAATTGTAGGTCCTGCGCGGACGGCGAGGGGTCCTTCGCGGACGGCGAGAGGTCCTTCGCGGGCGACGAAGGTGGGGTGGTGCTTGTTTGGGAGGGGCGGAGGACGGCCTGGGGGAAGCGGTCGCGGAGGTCGGCGACCAGCTCGGCGTCGGTATCGGTGCTGGAGTTTCCAAAGAGGACGGCGCAGAGGCCGAGGGGGGTGGTGGCGACGAGGAGGCGGCCGAGGGGGGAGTCGGCGAGGGCGTAGTGGATGGTCTGGCCGGCGCCACCGGCCTTCATGGCGGTGGGGGACATGCCGAGGGTTTGGTCGACGGCTTCGTAGAGGCGGGAGGAGGAACCGAAGCCGGCTTCGTAGACGGCGTCGGTGATGGAGAGGCGGGGCTTGCGGACCTTGGTGCGGAAGCGCTCTTTGCGCTGCTCGCGGGCGAAGTCTCCGGGAGTGACGCCGAGGACTCGTTTGAAGCCGCGCTGGAGGGCGAATTTGCCGAGGCCGGCGGCGGAGGCGAGGTCGTCGAGTTTGGTGCGCTCGCCGGCGTGCTGGGTGAGGAAGGTGGCGGCTTTGGCGATGGCGGCGGCCTGGGGGTCGGGCTTGGGGGAGGTGAGCTGGGGCTCGCAGCGGAGGCAGGGGCGGAAGCCGGCGGCTTCGGCGAGGGAGGGAGAGGGGAAGAAGGTGACGTTTTTGCGCTCGGGGCGGCGGGAGGGGCAGGAGGGGCGGCAGTAGACTTTGGTGGATTTGACGGCGTAGAAGAACTGTCCGTCGGCGCCCGCATCGCGG
>DAIDGQ010000005.1 GCA_027452215.1 Granulicella sp.
GTTTGTTGCGGTGCCGGCGTTTGGGGGCGAGGCTGGCCGCGAGGTTGGACGCGAGGGAAGCATTGAGGGAATGAGCGCGGATGGCGCGGGGTCGATGTGGCTTCGGATGGACCGCGGGATACGGCGGATTGCGGTGGCGACGCTGCGGGCGTGCGCTGCGAAGGGAGTGTGCTCGGCGGCGGATGGAGGGGATGGCGTGGGGGTTCGGTATGGGCTGGCGGATGGGCTGCCGAATGATGAGGTGGTGGCGGGTGGGTCGTCGAGTGCGTGGCTGGCGAGCGATGGAGAGCTGTGGTTTCCGACTCGCGGCGGCGTGGCGATTGTGGATACGCGGCGCGTGGAGAGCAAGGGCGTTGCGACTCCGATGGTGCTGCAACGGTTTCTGGTGGATGATGCTGCGCAGGATTTGAGCAGGCAGCCGCTGAGGATTTCGTTTGGTCATGCGAGGTTCACGATGGAGTATGCGGGGCTGAATTTTACGGCTCCGTCGGAGGTGCGGTATCGGTTTCGGCTGGATGGGTTCGATAAGGGATGGACGTATGCGGGTGGGCGGCGCAGTGCGACGTATACGAATCTTCCTCCGGGAGCGTACCGGTTTAATGTGGAGGCGATGAATGACGATGGGACGTGGAATCGCGCGGGGGCAGAGGTGCGGTTTCGGATTGTGCCACCGTTCTATCGGAGGTGGTGGTTTATTGCGCTGGCGGTGCTGGCGCTGTGCGGGATGCTGGTGGGGCTTTATCTGCTAAGACTGCGGCGGCTGCGAGGGAAGTTCGACGCAGTGCTGGCGGAACGAAACAGGATGGCGAGAGAGATTCATGACACGTTGACGCAGGACTTTGTGGCGGCGTCGTTGCAGCTGGATTTGATTACGCAGCAGCTGGGCCGGGGCAAGGTGGAGATGGCGATGGAGCAGGTGAAGCGTACTCGGCAACTGGTGACGGAGGGGCTGGATGAGGCGCGACGAAGTATTTGGGAGCTGCGCGCGAACAACTCGGAGGATAGCCTGCCGACGCGGTTGACGCGGGTGGTGGAGCAGGAGGCGTATGCGGCGCTGCGTCCGAAGCTGCACCTGGGAGGAGCGTATCGTGAGCTTGAGGCGAGAGTGGAACGAGAGCTGCTGCGGATTGCGCAGGAGGCGCTGTCGAATGTGCTGCACCATGCGAGGGCGACGTCGGTGTCTGTCGATCTGCACTACTCGAGTGATACGCTGATGCTCACGATCGTGGATAACGGTGTTGGATTTTCAGTGGACGAAGGCTTTCATAAAGCGGGACACTATGGATTATTGGGGATGACGGAACGAGCTTCGCTGATCGACGGGTCGCTGGAGATTGTGAGCGAGCCGGGAGAAGGAACGAAGATAACGCTGCGAGTGCCGATTACGTTGCGCGCACAGCAGGGAACGGGTTCGAGGTAAACCATGGCAGAGAAAATTCGCATCATGCTGGTGGAAGACCACCAGGTAGTTCGGCAGGGGCTGGTTGCTCTGCTGTCGTCGATGGACGATCTGGAAGTGGTGGGATCTGTGGGCGATGGGTTGGAGGCGGTCGAGGCATTTGGGACGCTGCAGCCGGATGTGACGCTGATGGATCTGCAGCTTCCGAAGCTTGGCGGCGTGGAGACGATTCGACGGATTCGCGGGGAGTTTCCGCAGGCACGATTTATTGTGCTGACGACGTTCGATGGCGATGAGGACATTTATCGCGCGCTGCAGGCGGGTGCGCGAGCGTACCTGCTGAAGGGTATGCCGCTGGAAGAATTGTTGACGACGATCCATGCGGTGCATAGCGGGAAGCTGCATATTCCTTCGTCGGTTGCGGAGAAGCTGGCGGAGCGTTTGAGTGGGCAGGAGTTGACGGCGAGAGAGCTGAGCGTGCTGGAGCGGATCGTTGCAGGGAGAGCGAATAAGGAGATTTCTGCGGACCTGTTTATTTCGGAGGCGACGGTGAAGACGCATATCAATAGCTTGCTGGGAAAGCTGGGCGTGGCGGACCGGACGCATGCCGCAACGGTTGCGATCCAGCGCGGACTGGTGAGCCACCGGTGATGACGATGAGCGTGCGGGCGCGGTGTTTGGCGATGGTTTGCCTGCTGTCGATGGCGGGCATGGGGAGCTCGCAGAAGAGCGGGCAGGGGCGGCATGAGTGGCGTGCGGCGACTCCGACGGAGCTGGCGGCGGTGCTTCCGGCGAGGGCTCCGGTGGAGAAGGAGCGCATTGAAACCGAGATGCGCACGGCGACCGGCGTGATTGATGGACGAGGGAAGGTGGTGGCCGCGGTGGTGCTGATTACGGCGGGCTATGCGGCGAATGGGAAGTACTCGCACTACCTGCTGGTGCAGAGCCCGATACGGATTGGCTCGGATATTTTGCTGCCGGTGGGGAACTATGCGATCGGGTGGACGCGCGCGCAGGACGGTCTGTCGGTGCATATTTACGAGGCGGAGACAGGGGTTGAGCGGGGCAGCATCATTGCTCATTCGCTGACGCAGCCACTGCCGATTGTGTCGGTGAAGATCTGGCCTCCGGCGGAGCATAGCATTATTCAGATTGGGAGGTTTGCGCTGCCGTACACGCTGGAAGATTGAACGGCCGAAAGGATCGGGCAGGGTGGGCTGTTGGTGGGGAAGGCGAAGATGATCGTTTAGCTGGCGTGTGAATCGGATGGGATGGTTCCCTGCTGTGTCGTCTTTGACGAAAGGGCTCGGTGTGGCTCTGCCTGGAATTTCTTTCTGGATGCGCGAGCAGATGCGATTGCTTTCACGACAGATACGACGATGTTGTGGATGAGGGGCAGACGTACCAGATGATCGAGGGGTTGGGTGCGGCGTTTGCGGACTCGGCTATTTCCTTGCTTGAGCAGGTGACTCCTTCGGCAAAACTTGCGAGTATATTGCGTGATTTATTTACTCGCAACGGGAGGGTAAATGGGGCTTAGCTTTATGCGGGTGATGATTGGAGCTACGGATATTACGACGTCAGTTTATTCGTGGAGCAATGAGGGTCTATTCGGGTAATAACTCGGCTGCTGAGAGTGCGGCATTCAAGAATCCTGATGGGTCGAAGAAGTTAGTTACTTTAATAGCTCGAAAGCTAGTCAGATGCTGCCTGTTACGGGAGGATGGCAATGATTTGCATATCGTCTTCAGGGGATCGAGCAGCGGGATCGCCAATGTGAATTGGTTCCAGCTCAACCAGGGCATCTATGATGTAGGTGATGTTGAGGGACTGCTCAGGGGAGATGTCTGATTGCTAGCGCGGAGTGGTGTTGCCGGGATTCAATCCAGGGTGAGAGGCAGGTGCCTGATGCTTGCTATGGCACTGCGTGGGGTGGTGGCGGTTTGTGCGCTGCAGTTGGGTGTACTGACAGCACCGCTGATCGGGCAGACTTCGGTGACTCGAGAGAAGGTGGGTGCGCCTACTGAGATAAAGACGGCTGATGGGGTGGGGAGGCGCGACTCCCATGCTATCTCCTTTCGAAATGCGAGTAAGTCGTCGGGGATTAGTTTTGTTCTTCGGAATAGCGTGAGTCCGCAGAGATATTCGATTGAGACGATGACGGGCGGGGTGGCTCTGTTTGATTACAACAATGATGGACTGCTCGATATTTTTTTTACTAATGGTGCAACGATACC
The DNA here is from genome assembly GCA_027452215.1 of Granulicella sp. Classification (GTDB taxonomy): domain Bacteria; phylum Acidobacteriota; class Terriglobia; order Terriglobales; family Acidobacteriaceae; genus Granulicella. The sequence goes on from DAIDGQ010000005.1 coordinate 3,637, forward strand.
GGCGCTTGAGAAGCGTGATGCAAGTTACTGGAATCGGCTCTACCGCAATAATGGCGATGGGACTTATACGGATGTGACGAAAGAAGCTGGCCTGGCGGGGATGGGATATTCCATGGGGGTGGCGACTGGCGACTACGACAATGACGGGTTCGTCGACTTATATGTTGCGGGATTTGATAGGAACCAGTTATTTCATAACAACGGGGATGGGACGTTCACCGATGTTACTGCCAAGGCGCATGTAGATGGCGTTGCGCCGGGAGCAGGCAAGGCCTGGTCTGTAACTGCCGGGTGGATCGATTACAACCATGACGGAAAGCTGGATCTGTTTGTGGTGAATTATTTGAGCTACAAGCTAGGGAGCGCGGCACTTTGCCATGTGAATAAGCTGCCGGCGTATTGCGCTCCGAATGATTTTGTGGGGACTGCGAATATTTTGTATCGCAACAATGGTGATGGGACGTTCACGGATGTTTCTGTGCCATCGCACATTGCTGACTATGTTGGTAAAGGTATGGGGGTGGCGTTTGCGGACTATGACGGCGATGGGTATGACGACATCTTTGTATCTAACGACACGTTTCCGAATTTTCTGCTGCATAACAATGGCGATGGAACGTTTACGGATGTAGCTGCTATCTCGCAAGTGGCCTATACGGATAATGGGCGGACGGTGGCTGGGATGGGTGCGGATTTTCGCGACCTGGACAATGATGGGCGGCCTGACATATTTCATACGGCTATGTTTGGAGATAGCTTTCCGCTGTATGCGAATTTGGGTGGTGGGCAGTTTGCGGATGTTACGACTAAGTCGGGTCTTACGAATCAGACGAGTAGGTCTACGGGATGGGGGACTGGGATCTTTGACTTCGATAATGATGGGAGGAAGGATCTATTCACTGCGGACGCGGCGATTCTGGATAATGCGATGGAGGTTGAGCATCGGCCGTATGCTTTGCCGGATAAGGTGTTTCGTAATCTGGGCAATATGACGTTTGAGGATGTTAGTGCAGGGGCTGGAGAGAGTTTTGGAGTTGCGGCGGCGCATCGTGGGGCTGCGTTTGGGGATTTGAATAATGATGGGAAGATCGATGCTGTTGTTACTGTGCTGAATGGGCGTCCTGAGGTGATGATGAATGAGACTTTGAATCAGAATCATTGGATTATTTTGAAGCTGGTGGGGGTTGCAGATAATCGGGATGGTCTTGGGACGAGGGTCAAGATTGTGACGCAGAGCGGGGCTCAGTTTAATGAGGCGACGACGGCGGTTGGGTATAGCTCGGCTAGTGATAAGCGGGTGCATTTCGGGCTGGGGAGTGATGCGGTGATTGATCGTATTGAGTTGTCGTGGCCTACCGGGGTGAAGCAGGTGCTGACTCATGTAAAGGCGGATCAGATTCTAACTGTGGTGGAAGGTAAGCCTTAGTGAGTAAGTGGCTAGGGGAATTCGAGTAAGGGGACTTATGAAGTTATGGAGTAAGTGGTGTTTAGTTTTAGCGGCTGCTATTAGTGGTGTGGCGATGAGGGCACAGCGGCAGCCCGTGGATTGGGTGAATGTGCATATCGGTACGGGGAGCGGGGCGATCGGCTATGGGGGGAGCATGCCGTTTGTTGTGCCTCCGTTTGGGATGACGGACTGGACTGCGCAGACTCGGCAGAATAAGCTGGGCACCGTTTCTTATAAGTATGACGACACGAGTATCTCTGGATTTATGGGGACACATCAGCCGGCGATCTGGATGGGGGATTATGGCTATGTGACCTTGATGCCTGAGGTGGATGGTCTGAAGACTAACCCGGATGAGAGGAAGTTGAGTTACAAGCATGCGGATGAAGTTGCGCGGCCGGATTATTATTCGGTGCGGATGGATGCCGGGAAGGGGCGAACGATTCGGACGGAGATGACGGCGACGGATCGTTGTGCACTGATGCGGTTTACGTTTCCGGAGAATGCGGCTTCGATGATTGTGGTGGAGGCTTCGAGGCCTGGGGTGGCGGGGTTTGTGCAGGTGGATTCTGCGCGGCATGAAGTTAGTGGATATAACCCGGACAGGATGGATGCGGTGCTGGGACCGATGCCGTTGAAGAACTTCAAAGGGTATTTTGTTGTTCAGTTCAGTAAGAGCTTTGCGGGGTCTGGAACGTATGGGCCTGCGGAGGGGGAACGGCGGCCGGAGACAGGGGCGTATGTGCGTTTTGCTACTGCGCAGGGAGAGGTGATTGAGGCGAGGGTGGGGACATCGTTTATCAGCGTGGAGCGGGCTCGGGCGAATCTTGAGGCTGAGATTCCTGAGTGGGATTTCGTGCGGGTGAGGAGGGCGTTGGCGGCTCGTTGGAATGCGAAGCTGCGAGAGGTGGGGGTGGAGGGAGCTACGGATGACCAGCGGGCGATGGTGTATACGGGGCTGTATCACGCGCTGCTTTATCCTCGGGAGTTTTCGGAGTATGGGCACTACTATAGTGCGTTCGATGATTCGATTCATGCGGGGGAGTCTTATACGGCTTACTCGATATGGGATACGTTTCGGGCGGAGTTTAGTTTGCTGACGCTGCTGGCTCCGGAGCGGATTGATGGGATGATATCGGCGCTGCTGCAGAATTATAAGGAAGGTGGGTGGATGCCTAAGTGGCCGAATCCTTCTTATACGAACATTATGATTGGGACGCATGCGGATTCTTTAGTTGCGGAGGCAATGGAGAAGGGGTTTAAGGGATTTGATTATGGGGTGGCGTGGGATGCGGTTTATAAGGATGCGATGACTCCTCCGGATGGAGATACTATGCGGCGATGGTATGACCGCGAGCCGCATACTCCTTATGAGGCGAGAGGAGGACTTACTTACTCGAAGGTGCTGGGGTATGTGCCGAATGATAAGACGGCGGAGTCTGCTTCTCGGACGCTGGAGGATGCTTACGACGATTGGTGTGTGGCGCAGGTCGCGAAGAAGCTGGGCAAGATGGATGAGTATGAGTTCTTTCTGAAACGGTCATTGAATTATGAGCATGTATTTAATAGTGCTACCGGATTTATGCAGGCTAAGAACTCGGATGGGTCCTGGGCGGGGATCGATGAGGGTTGGACTGAGGGGAATAAGTGGGTGTACACGTGGGCGGTGATGCATGATATTCCGGGGTTGATGAAGTTGATGGGGGGACGGGATATTTATAACTCGAAGTTAGATGAGCATTTTCGTGGTGGACACAATATTCATAAGAATGAACCTAGTCATCATTATGGGTATTTGTATGACTACAGCGGGGAACCCTGGAAGACGCAGGCGAAGGTGAGGGAGATTGCCGCGGCAGAGTATGGGAATCTTCCGGCGGGGCTGGATGGAGATGATGATTGCGGGCAGACGTCGGCATGGTACCTCTTTACGGCGCTGGGTTTTTATCCTTTGAATCCTGCGTCGGGAGAGTATTTGATTGGGAGCCCGCTGTTTGCGAGGATGACGCTGAAGCTGGCTGGGGGTAAGGAGTTTGTGGTGTCGGCCAGGAATAATTCGGCGACCAATGTATATATTCAGAGCGCTACGTTGAATGGGAAGACGCTTGCGATTCCGATGATTCGTTATAGCGATATTGTGGGTGGGGGAGAGTTGCGGTTTGTGATGGGTGCTCGGCCTTCCAAGTGGGGCGCGGAGTGGAATCCGGCTTCGTTGAGGGATGAGATGAGTCGTGCGGGGCGGTAGCGTGGGGATGAGTTAGTTCTTCTGGGGTGGGGTTGGGAAGGGCTGAGCTATTTCGATGGCTTCGGTGTGGGTGCCGTCGATGATGGAAGAGGTTGGGTCGGTGGAGCGGACGTCGTCGAAGTGGGAGTTGCGGACGTCGTCCATCCAGATGAGGGGGCGGGGTTCGGGGGAGCCGGGCTCGACGAGGATGTGGCGGAGTTCGATCTGTTGCGCGTGGCGGAGATAGAAGCCGTGGGCGGGGGTGTTGCCGAACATTTTGGGCTCGGGGTAGGAGGCGATCTCTTCGGGGATGTCTCCGGAGCGTAGCGTGCCGGGAGCTTCGTGGCGGACTCGGAGGTCGGTGATGGTGATCTGCTCGACGGGGTGGTTGGGGATTCCGGCGAGGATGGAGGCGTTGTCGGAGGTGGCGCTGACGCAGTCGATTTGGTGGAAGGCGATGCGGCGGATGGTGCCGGGGGCGATGGGGGAGGGGCCACGGAGGCGGCCTCCGAGGCGCACGAAGATGGGCGGGCCGATCATGTTGCGCATGGTGATGTTGCTGAAGGAGACGTCTTCGACGGTGCCACCATCTTCGCTGATGACGGCGAGGCCGTGGCAGCCGTCGAGGGTGCAGTTGGTGACGACGATGTTGCGCAGGTCGCCGTTGGTTTCGGTGCCGATTTTGATGCGGCCGACGCGGGCGGGCCAGCCACCGGGGGCTCCGAGGACCACGGGGCGATAGGTGTCGTCGAGTACGGAGCCGACGGCGTAGCTGGCGGTGATGGTGCAGTCGGAGATGGTGACCTGCTCGGTGGGGCGGAGGAGGCCGAGGCTATAGGAACTTTTGAGAACGATGGCGTCGTCGAAGGGGGAGTTGACGGTGCAGGCGTGGATGTGGACGTCGCGGCAGGCGTCGATGTCGATGCCGTCGCGCTGGGTGTCGATGAGGAGGTTGTCGATGGTGAGGTTGTCGACGGCGGTGGCGAGGATGCCGAAGTGGCCGGCTTCGAGGATGGCGAAGTCGCGGAGGAGGACGTTGCGGCAATGCTTGAGGGCGATGACTTTGTTGCCTGCTCCGGGACGTTCTTCGTCGGGGCCGTCGCCTTTTTGGAGGCCGTGACCGCGGAGGAGGCCGGGGCCGGTGATGGAGATGTTGTCGAGGTCTTCTCCGCAGAGAAGGCTGTTGTGCCAGTGGTTGTGGCCGTAGTCCTGGTAGGGGGCGATGGAGGCGGGTTGCGGCTCAGGTGGGTCGTATTGGTGCGAGGGTTGGGCGAAGTCTGGAGTGGCGGCGATGAGGACGGCTCCGGGAGAGAAGCGGAGCGTGATGTGGCTGCGGAGGTGGAGGGTGAAGCAAAGATATTGGCCGGCGGGGAAGTCGACGATGCCGCCACCGGCTGCGGCCGCGGCGGAGATGGTGCGTTGGATGGCGTCGGTATCGAGTGTGGTTCCGTTGCCGGTGGCTCCGAAGGTTCGGACATTGTAGGAGGTGGGGAGGAGCGAGGCGATGGCGGAGCGAGCGCTGAGCCAGGCGAGGCAGGCGGCCGAGGAGGCGACGAAGGAGCGGCGGGAGAGGATTTCGCGCAAGGGGATGGCGACGGAGGATCGGCTTGGTTGGGGCATGGGGACTCCGGTGGGAGGGTGCGGCGGTGAGGGGAGAGGAGCTCGTAACTGCTCAACGATACAACGAGAGGTGGGCTGGAGCGACCCACGATGGTAGGAGATTTGGAGGAGGGGTGAGTTTGGTGGGGAGCGCCATAAGAACTTGACAAGCGTTCGACAGTTCATGCAACATTGTTCCCGGCTTTCCATCAGCATAAAGACAAACGTTTGTCTAAAGTTGCACATGGCGCTGCAGCACGGAAGTAGAAGGAATTTTGGAGGCACTATGAAGTTAAGTTGGTCAATCTTTAGGATGATTCTGATCGCGGGGATCGGGGTTCTGGGGCTAGGCAGTGCCTATGCGCAGAGCACGAACTCGGGCGACATCCGGGGAACTGTAACGGACTCGACAGGGGCATTGGTTCCTGACGTGACGGTCACGGTTCTGAACGTAAACACAGGCGTGTCGAAGGACTACAAGACGAACCGCGATGGTTTGTACGACACGAATTCGATTGTTGCTGGAAGCTACAAGCTCACCTTCAAGAAGGCGGGATTTGGAACGTATGTACGCGGGCCGGTAACGGTTGAGGTTGGCTATACGACCGTGGACGCTCCGCTGAAGGTTGGCTCGACGAGCGCGGAAGTGACGGTGAATACGGACGTGGCGCTGCTGGATACGAACGGCGGCAGCCAGACGACCACCCTGGAAGCGCATGACATGGATCAGCTGCCGAACATCGGCGGATCGAACGGACCGGACTGGGAGAATTTCATGATCCTGCTGCCGGGTGCTACGGGAGCGCCGGGGAGCTCGGCGGGTTCGACGAATCCAGGACAGGAAGTTTCCACCAACGGCAACCTTCCTTACAGCAACGTGCTTGCTGATGGTGCGTCGACGTCGTTGGCCGCGAGCCAGAATGCTAACCCGGCGACCTTTGAAGATGTGCAAGAGCTCCAGGTTTCGCTGTCATCGTTTTCGGCGCAGTACGGCATTGGCGGCTTGATCATCAACCAGATCACCAAGGGCGGTACGGATAAGTTCCATGGTGTTCTGTATGAGTACTTTCAGAACCGGTCTCTGGATGCGGCGAACTATGGCTTTGGCACCAAGGAGCAGGTTCCCTATCTGAATTACGACAACTTCGGCGGAACGGTAAGCGGGCCGGTTGCACTTCCGTTTCTGAACCTGAAGAAGAAGGCGTTTTTCTTCTTCGGCTATGACCAGATCCACAACAACACGGTAGCCGCTGGCTTCCAGACTGTACCGACACCAGCGATCATGAGCGGTGATTTTACAGGGTCCTATACCCTCTATGATCCGACGACGCAGACGATTGCGTATGATGCGAAGGGCAATCCGTATCCGGTGAGACGCTCGTTCATGAGCGAGTATGGAACGAACGCGGTTCCTGCGAGCATGATCGATAAGGTATCGCAGAACATCCAATCGTTTTACCCGACTGCGACGAACCACATTCCGTACGGTAACTTCGTTGCGGGTGCAACGACAAACAGCGCCGGCGTGCTGGTGAATAACTTCTATTCGCAGTATGCGCAGCCTCGTCCGTGGAAGAGATACTTTGGCCGGTTGGATTATGACATCACGCCGCACAATCGGCTGACGCTTTCCGACACGCAGGGTGACGAACTCGAAAACGGAGACAATCCGGTGACGGCGTGCCCGATCGGTTGCCAGATTGGCGACGTAGACAACAACAACGCACAGGTCAGCGACGTTTGGACGATCAGCCCGACGGTGGTGAACGAAGCCAGAATGGGTTATACCGACCAGTTGAACTTCTTTGCGGATTCGGGCACGGGAACGGGCCTTCCAGCAAAGATTGGATGGCAGTATGCGAAGGCGGACGTATTGCCTTCGACGCAGTTCATCCGCAACTATCCGTACGCGTGGATTCAGCCGGCAACGAACGCATCCTATAAGGAGTTTGTATTCGATCCTTCGGATGTGGTGACGATGATCCGCGGCAAGCACATCCTCCACTTCGGAGGTGAGGTTGCCATCTATCGCAATGACGATACGGGCTGGGGCAACATCAACGCCGGAACGCTGCAGTTTTCTGGAGCGTATACGGAGAACTGGACAGTCGATCCATCTACGGGACTGGCGAGTGCCAACACGAACACGGGTGAAGAGTATGCCGACTTCCTGATGGGGTATGCGCAGAACTGGAACGCAGGCGTGAATCCGGAGTTTGGAGCTCGCCTGAAGAAACCGCAGATGTTCATTCAGGACGATTGGAAGATCAAACAGAACTTCACCATCAACCTTGGCTTGCGCTATGAGATCAGCCATGGGTTCAACGAGGTGAAGGGAAATATGGCAACGTTCGATCCGACGGTGAACAACCCGGCGAATAACACTCTGGGCGCGTTCTGGTATGGCGAAACTCATGCCAATGGCCGCACTGCGCTGGAGGCGAATGTCTTCAGCACGGTTCTTCCACGGGTTGGATTCTCGTGGCTGCTGGATCCGAATACGACCTTGCGTGGTGGCTTCGGACTGTACTCGTATAACTTCAGCCTGGATCAATATGGTGGAGGGATGGGAAATTCTGTCTCTTCGTCGGGCAGTGCAAGCGACCAGTCGAACGGGCTCTATCCTATTACCAAATATGATGGTCCGGGAACGCTGAACCCACTGGGCGGCGGATCGACAGGCCCGCTACCCTACACGGCTGCATCGCAGGATCCGACCCGGTTCAACGGGCAGGGTGTGGGCTATCAGGCGTTCAACACCCCGATTCCGAAGATCTACCAGTGGAGCTTGAGTGCGGACCGGCAGATTACGACGAACATGGTTTTGAATTTGTCGTATGTTGCAAGTCATGGATTCAACCTTGCGTTCCCGGTCAATCTAAACGCGATTCCTGAGAATGCGCTGTCTTCGAGCGATGCATCGGGATGCGGTTCGGGATCGACGGTCAACTGCGCTGCACAGTTCCCGAACTACCAGAGCATTACGGGAAACCTGTACCAGGCAGTATCGAACTACAACTCGCTGCAGGTTGTTGTGACGAAGCGCTACAGCCATGGATTGAGCTTCAGTGCGAACTATGTCTGGTCGCACTTCCTCGATGATGCCGATTCGTCGGGTTGGGGTGGCCGTGCGGGTCCGATCAACTACCAGCACGCGAGCACTCTGACAGCGAACATGGCGAGCAAGAACTATGGCCCGTCGAACTTCGATGTACGTAACATGGCGAAGGGCTACGTTGTGTATGACCTACCGTTCGGCAAAGGCAAGGAGTTCCTGAACAAAAACTGGCTTGAGGATGTCGCGCTAGGCGGTCTGCAACTATCGGGAACGGTTGTCCTGTCCGCAGGAAATCCCTTCCAGGTGTTTGCGTCGGATAGCACCTACAACCATGCGGGTTCGCAGTATCCGAACCTGACGGGAATCAGCACGATTCCTGTGGGAGGCCGGACGCTGAAGGAGTGGTACAACCCAGCAGCGTTCTCCAATCCGGGTAACGGAAACTTCGGCACTCTCGGAAGGAATCCGCTGGTCGGACCTGGATTCAGCCTGGTGAATCTATCGGCGTTGAAGGAGTTCCATTTGCCATGGAGGGGAATGGGCCTGGCGCTTCGTGTGGATGCGTCGAATGCTCTGAACCACCCGGCGTTTGGTCAGCCAGCCGGCAACCTCGAAGGGGGAAATGGTCAGGGCACTCCGTATACGGGAACCAATGCCTCGTCGCAGGGGCAGATCACCAGCCTGCAAGGTGCGCCACGTAACGTGCAGCTGGGTGCCCGGTTCTCGTTCTAACCAAGCTGATTTATCAACCAATCAAGAGACGGCGGGTTTCCGCCGTCTCTTTTTTGCATCGACCACTCGGTAGACCGAGTGCTTATATGATTTGAAGGGTATGAGTGTAGCGTTGAGACGGCTTTTCGCAGCAGTAGTCGTGTTCCTGAGTGTCACGCCGGGCTTCGCGCAGAAGGCGGAAGACAAGCAGCAAGAGTTCGCAGCGCATAGCAAGAAAGCACAGGACTATTTGCGCGAAAAGCGTCCGGACCTGGCGATACCGGAGCTGCAGGCAGCGGTCGCTCTGGAGCCAGACAGCCTGGATACCCGGGCGAATCTTGGGGTGCTGCTGTTCTTTCGGGGGGAGTACAGCGAGGCTCTCCCGCAACTGCGAGCGGCGGTGGCGATGAAGCCGGACCTCTGGAAGATACGGTCGCTGCTGGGGATTGCGGAACGGCGGACGGGGGATGAGGCGCAGGGGAGGATCGATCTGGAAGCGGCGTATCCGCATCTTGAAGAAGAGAAACTGATGGTGGATGTGGGGCTGGATCTGATTGAGAGCTACGCGGCGACGGATGATTTGAACAAGGCGGCGGATGTGATTGCGCAGCTGCTGAAGCTGAGGCCGACGGATCCGAGCCTGCTGTATACGTCGTATCGGATTCACTCGAGCCTGATGGCGGAGTCGCTGCTGAGCTTGTCGCTGGTGGCACCGGAGTCGGCGCAACTGCACATGGCGATCGCGCATGAGCTGCAGAGGACGCAGGATCTGGCGGGGACGATACGGAATCTTCGGGAGGCGCTGGCGCTGGATCCTCGTTTGCCGGGAATTCATTTTGAGCTGGCGGAGGCGCTGCATGCGTCGGATGATGAGAAGCTGCATGCGGAGGCCGTGGAGCAGTACAAGCTGGCGGTGGAGACGAACCCGAACGATCCGAAGGCGGCGAGCCGGATGGGGGATATCGAGGTGGAGAGCGGGGACCTGGCGGCGGGGGAGAAGGACTATCGGCAGGCGCTGAAGCTGCAACCAGATTCTACGGACGCGACGATCGGACTGGCGAATGTGCTATTGCAGAAGGGCGATCCGGGGGCAGCGGAACCCCTGCTACAGAAGGTGATCGCTGAGGACCCTACGAACTATCTGGCTCATTTTCGGCTGAGTGCTGTGTACCGGAAGCTGAATCGGCCAGAGGATGCGAAGCGGGAGTTGGACTCGTATAAGAAGTACAAGGACATGCACGAGAAGTTGAAGTCGATTTATCAGAAGATGAGCCAGGATACAGGGGAGAAGGCGCCGACGAAGTAGGGGCGTGGGGTTGGCGGGTGGCGGGGACGCTGTCAACAAGTTCCCGGGATTCGCTCAGCGGCTGAAGCCGCGTTGAGTTGGCGGGGTGTGGCGGGACTGAAGTCTCGCCTCTTCAAAGCGAGAGGCCACGCAAAGTGAAAAGACAGAGTCGGAGGGAGGCTGGAGTTGCAGCGGGGGTTGGGTCGGCGGAGAGGTGGGTTTGTAGTTTGCAGGACGGCTAGGGCCTGGGTTTGGATCTGGCGGAGTGCGGCCTGGGGGGTGGGGCGGTGGATTCACGGACGATGAGCTCGGGCTCTACCTGGATCAAGGAGGGCAGGGACTGGTGCTCGAGGCGGCGGAGCAGAGCGGCGGCGGCGGTGCTTCCCATGAGCCTGAGGGGCTGGCGGATGGTGGTGAGGCTGGGGACCTGATAGGAGGCTGACTCGATGTCGTCGAAGCCCATGATGGAGACATCGCGGGGGACGTTGAGGCCGGAGTCGTGGAGGGCTCGGATGCTGCCCATGGCCGCGATGTCGTTGAAGCAGAGGATGGCGGTGAACTTTTGGTGGGCCTCGAGGAGGTGGTGGATGCCGGGGTAGCTGATCTCGGGGGAGGTGGAGTCCTTGGCGAGCTGGATGGTCAAGCGGCTCTCCATCGCGAGGCCGAGGTCACTGGCCATCTGCATGGTGGCGGCCCAGCGGAGCTCGGTGTCGGTGCTGACGGACTGGCCTTTCATGAAGACGATCTTGCGATGGCCGAGGTCGTAGAGATGCTGGAGGGCGAGGCGGGCGGCGAGCTCGTGATCGAGGACGACGTTGGTGATGTCGGGGAGGGTGGTGTGGCCGGCGATAAGGACGGTGGGGAGGGGAAGGGGGTCGACGAGCTTGGTATCGATGGCGAGGATGCCGTCGACTCCGCGGGCCTGGAGGAGGGCGGGGTACTCCTTGATGAGGGACTGCTTGTGGCGGTGGTGGACGGTGAAGTAGAAGTAGCCCTCTTCCATGAGGAGGTCGCCGATGCCGGAGAGGACCTGGGAGTGGTAGCCTTCGCCGAGGACGGGGAGGAGGATGCCGATGCTCCGCATGGGCTTGCCGAGGAGGGAGCGGGCGATCATGTTGGGTCTGTAGTTGAACTCGGCGGCGGCGGCTCGAATACGCTGGCGGGTGGGCTCGGGAATGGAGCGGCCGGGAGTGTCGTTGAGGACGAACGAGATGGTGGAGGGACTGAGATTGAGGTGCCGCGCGAGGTCCTTGAGGCTCACGCTGCGGGGGCGGTGGCCAGGGGACTTGGCGGAGGGGTCGTTCGCATCTCGCATAGCCATGAATGTACGCTCTGATCAGGATAGCAAGACGCGCAGATTGTCGAGCGAGTGGGTGAGGAGTCACCGGGGGAGGAGGGGAATGGGGCCCGGGGCAGGGA
>DAIDGQ010000006.1 GCA_027452215.1 Granulicella sp.
CTGCGGCTGGAGGCCGGCAAATCGGCCTCCAAAGCCACTAAAACGCAACCGCAAACCGCATCCATCGACGCAATCAACCCCCCAAAGAGGAACAGATCGTCGCCGTCAAGAAATCAGCACCCTGCGCAGAGCTTCCTTAGCCGATATCTTCTGACCAGTTCTCGAGGTAGGCTTTGAAGTCGGACATGAACTTGCCTCCATCGGCGCCATCGATGATGCGGTGGTCGAAGCCGAGGGTGAAGTACTGGACGGTACGGATGGCGATGGTGTCCTGGCCGTCCTTGTCGGTGAGGACGACGGGCTCCTTGCTGAGGCCTCCGATGCCGAGGATGGCGGACTGCGGCTGAGCGATGATGGGGGTTCCGAACTGCTCGCCGAAGATGCCGGAGTTGGTGAGGGTGAAGGTTCCTCCAGCGACTTCGTCGGGAGCCAGCTTCTTGTTGCGGGCGCGGTCGGCGAGATCGACGATGGAGCGGGCGACGCCAAGGAAGCTCTTCTCTTCCGTCTGTTTGATGACGGGGACAATCAGCCCCCACTCGAGCGCTACGGCGATGCCGATGTTGATGTTCTTGTTGTAGAGGATCGCATCGCCCTGCATGGACGCGTTGACGATGGGGTGTTTGCGGAGGGCCTGCACGGCCGCGCGAGTGATGAACGGCATGTAGGTCAGCTTGACGCCGTTGCGCTGCTCGTACTTGTTCTTCTCTTTCTCGCGCAGCTTGACGATGCGCGTCATGTCCACCTTGAAGACGGTGTGTACGTGGGGGCTGGTCGCCTTGGACTCGACCATGCGCTTAGCGATGATGGCTCGCATCTTTGAGAGGGGAACGAGTTCGCCAGGCGCTGGGGCGGAGGCGGGGGCTGCGGGTGCCTGCCTGGCAGGTGCCGCCGGTGCGGGTGTGGGAGCTGCGGCGACGGGTGCGGAAGTCGGCGCGGGGGCAGCAGCGGGTGCGCCGCCTTCGAGGTGGCCGAGGATGTCCTGCTTGGTGATGCGGCCGGAGGCGCCGGTTCCGGGAACGGTCTTTAGGTCGATGTTGTTCTCGGAGGCGATCTTGCGAACCAGCGGCGAGGAGCGCAAGGGTTCACCTGCCGAGGCTGATGGCGCGGGAGTTGCAGCAGGGGCTGGCGTAGCCGGGGCTGCGACTGCCTGAGCTGCGGGCTTGGGGGCCGCGGCGGGGGCGGACGCTCCACCGCCGATGACGGCGACTACGGTATTGATGGTGACGGTCTCACCTTCCTGGACGCGGACCTCGGAGAGAGTTCCGGCGATGGGGGAGGGAATCTCGGCGTCGACCTTGTCGGTGGAAATTTCGAAGATGGGTTCGTCGCGCGCGACGGTGTCCCCGATCTTCTTGAGCCACTTGGTGAGGGTGCCCTCGGTGATGGACTCTCCCATCTGGGGCATCAGTACTTCAGTTCCGGGGCCGGCGGCTGGGGGAGCTGGAGCGGGAATGGACTCGTCCTTCGCGGCGGTCTCGATGGCGGCGGGGGTGACGGACTCTTGCTTGGTCGGGGTTGTGGGAGCTGCCTGACCCGAATCGTTAATAGTGCAGACGACTGTACCGACGACGACGGTATCGCCCTCCTGGACCTTGATGTCACCGAGGGTTCCGGCGGCGGGAGATGGGATCTCGGCGTCGACCTTGTCGGTGGAGATTTCGAAGAGGGGCTCATCGCGGGCGACGGTGTCGCCGGGCTTTTTGAGCCACTTGGTGAGGGTGCCTTCAGTGATGGATTCGCCCATTTGGGGCATAACGACGTCGATCGGCATGGGGAACAGTCTCCGGGAGGGTCTGAGGCTCGAAAAGGGTGCAACCTCAGGATTATACGGCTGTGGATGGGATGCTGGCTTGCTCCGTGGCGGAAATTGCGAGACTTACGTACTGATCAGTACAGAGTGCTTAGCGGTTGAGGGAGTGGGCGGCGAGGAGGTCTTCGAGGGAGTCGATGGCGAGCATCTGGCGCTGGAAGACGCGGCCGAAGTTGGTGGAGACGCTATTCGCGGATTGCTCGAGGGTGGGTGGCGGGGTCTGGGGGGACTCGAGTTCGAGCGAGGTAACGGTGCGGTCGGTGATGCCGCAGGGTACGATCCAGTCGAAGTCGCGCAGGTCGGTGGTGACGTTGAGGGCGAAGCCGTGGGAGGTGACGGCCTGGGAGACGTGGATGCCGATGGCGGCAATCTTTTTTTCGCGGATGCTGCCGCCGGCGAGGGTCCAGACGCCGGTGAGTTTGCAGATGCGTTGAGCGGGGACGCCGAAGTCTTTGCAGGTGTGGATGAGGACTTCTTCCATCAACCGGACAAAGTCTACGGGTCCTAAATGGGGACCGTGTTTGCCGGGGAGGTCGCCGCGGAGATCGAAGATGGGATAGCCGACGAGCTGGCCGGGGCCGTGATAGGTGACGTCGCCGCCGCGGTTGATCTCGTGGATTTCGACGTCGTGGTGGGCGAGGATCTCGTCGGACGCGAGGATATTGGCGCGGGTGGCGTTGCGGCCGAGGGTGAGGACGGGCGGGTGTTCGAGGAGTAGGAGCGTGTCGCCGATGGCGCCTGCTTTGCGTGCGGCTACGACCTCGGCCTGGATGCGGAGGCCTTCGACGTAGGGGATGCGGCCGAGTTGGAGGAGGTGGATGTGCAAGGGATGAGCGGCGCTTCGGATTAGAGGCCGAGTTCGCTGAGGCTGGGGTGATCGTCGGGCCGGCGGCCGATGGGCCAATGGAACAGCCGCTCGGACGCGTCAATGGGGAGATCATTGATGCTGGCGTGACGCGTTCGCATCAGGCCGTGCTCGTCAAACTCCCAATTCTCGTTGCCATAGGAACGGAACCAGTTGCCAGCGTGATCGTGGCATTCGTAGGCGAAGCGGACAGCGATGCGATTCGCCGTGAAGGCCCAGAGTTCCTTGATCAAGCGGTACTCTTGCTCTCGCTCCCATTTCCGGGTCAGGAACGCTACGATCTGATCGCGCCCGACGACGAACTCGGAGCGATTTCTCCAGCGACTGTCTACCGTGTAGGCAAGCGAAACTCTGGAGGGATCGCGGGAGTTCCAGGCGTCCTCAGCTTTGCGGACTTTCAATGCAGCCGTGTCTATCGTGAACGGTGGCAATGGCGGATTCGACGGTTGTTCCATGATGCTGATCCGTTCTGGAGTGCTGGCCTCGTGAGCGCTTGTAGCCTGCTCACGAGGTGTGGGCGTTCCAACTGAGAGATGAAAAGCCAGCGCCGGAGCCCGGCGTTTAGACGTTGATGGACATGCCTTCTACGCTGGAGAAGCCGTCGAGGAGGCTTTCAGAGAGGGTTGGGTGGGCGTGGATGGTGAACATCAACTCTTCGACCGTGGCTTCGAGTTCCATGGCGACGACGCACTCGGCGATGAGCTCGGTGGCCTGCGGGCCGATGATGTGAACGCCTAGGACCTCGCCGTACTTGGCATCGGAGACGACCTTCACGAAGCCGTCGTGCGAGTCGACGATCGTGGCCTTCGAGTTGCCGACGAAGGGGAACTTGCCCACCTTGACCTGGTAGCCCTTCTCTTTGGCCTGGGCTTCGGTGAGGCCGACGCTGCCGATTTGCGGGTCGCAGTAGGTGCAGCCCGGGACGCGGTCTTTGCGGACGGCGCGAGCGTATTTGCCGGCAAGTTTGCTGGCGACAACAACGCCGCACATGGCGCCAACGTGAGCGAGCTGCGGCAGGCCAGCGACGATGTCGCCGATGGCGTAGACGCCGGGCTCGGAGGTTTCCATCCACTGATTGACGGGGATGAAGCCGCGATCGAGCTGGATGTTCGTTTTGTCGATTCCAGCGTCGGCGGTGCGGGGACCGCGGCCGACGGCGACGAGAACCTTCTCGGCTTCTTTGACCTGGGGCTTGCCGGAAGAGTCGGTGAAGCTGACTTTTACGCCGCCCGGGGTCTTCTCGATCTTCTCCACTTTGCAACTAACGTTCACGTCGATGCCGCGCTTTTTGTAGGCGCGGGTGAGCTCCTTGGAGACGTCTTCGTCTTCGACGGGAACGATGCGCGGGAGGGCTTCGATGATGGTGACCTCGGCGCCAAAGCTCTTGAAGACGGAGGCGAATTCGACGCCGACAGCGCCTGATCCGATGACGATGAGGGACTTCGGCAGTGCGGGCAGCGTCAGGATTTCGATGTTGGTGAGGATCGTGTCGTCGGCCTTATAGCCGGGGAGCATGCGGGCGTCGGAGCCGGTGGCGATGACGACCTTCCTGGCTTGCACCTGGGTCTTGGTCTGGAGCTCGGAGCCCTGGCCTTTGCCCTTGTCTTCTGCGGAGACGTCGATGGTGAAGACGCCATCTTTGGCCGGGCCGGTGAGACGACCGTGGCCTCGCACGACGGTGATCTTGTTCTTCTTCATCAGGAAGTCGAGGCCCTTGGTGTGCTTCACGATGATGTCGTTCTTGCGTTTGAGGAGGTTCTCCCAGTTGAGAGTGGGGGTGGAGACTCCCTCGATGCCATAGCTGGCGGCGTGCTTCAGATGGTCCCAGATTTCAGCGGAGAAGAGCAGGGCCTTGGTGGGGATACAACCCCAGTGGAGGCAGGTGCCGCCAAGGACGTCGGTCTTTTCGATGAGGGCCACTTTGAGGCCAAGCTGCGCGGCGCGAATGCCGCAGGTGTAGCCGGCTGGACCTCCGCCGATGATGACCAGGTCATAGATAGTTTCTGCCAAGAGAGTGAGCTCCATTCATTGGGCGATCGCGTAGATGCAGAGCGCGCGTTCCGGTTCGTTGGACAGCTTAGTTTAGCCGCTGCTGCGGCCCAACGTCATTTGATGTGCGAGTACCGGCCTGCGATGCAGGGGCGGTTGTTGAGGGGTGGGTGGAAATCGATGCGCTCGAGGAGGTGCGCTTTTGATGGCAGGATTTAAGTATAGCGAGAAGGGGCTGGCTCTCACGAAGAGTTTTGAGGGGCTGCGGCTGGAGGCATATCAGGACTGCGGGGGCGTGTGGACGGTAGGGTATGGCCATACCGGGGCTGGGGTCGTCGAAGGCATGACGATTAATGAAGCGGAGGCTGAGGTGCTGTTGCTTGCGGATCTTGAGGACGCCGTAGCCTGCGTGAACCGGAAGGTGACGGTCGGGATCTCCCAGAATCA
This sequence comes from Granulicella sp., assembly GCA_027452215.1. GTDB lineage: Bacteria > Acidobacteriota > Terriglobia > Terriglobales > Acidobacteriaceae > Granulicella. The sequence continues at coordinate 5,112 of DAIDGQ010000006.1, forward strand.
GTTCGATGCGATGGTGGACTTTTGCTTCAATGCGGGGCGCGGACATTTCCTGCAGTCGACTCTGTTGCGGAAGGTGAATGCGGGAGACTTTGCGGGCGCGGCCGCGCAGTTTGGGCTGTGGGTCCATGCCGGGGGCGAGGTCGTCCCGGGATTGGTGCGGAGACGTAAGGCCGAGGCCACGTTGTTTGGTGGGGCACAACCCGCAGCTGCTTAGCCTGCGCGGGCGCCTAGCCTAGAAGCTTTGCGGCGTCTTTGGCAAAGTAGGTGACGATGAAGTCGGCGCCGGCGCGGCGGATGCTGAGAAGGCTTTCGAGCATGGCCCGTTCGGGTTCGAGCCAGCCGCGCTGGAAGGCCGCGTGCAGCATGGAGTACTCGCCGGAGACCTGGTAGGCGCCCATGGGGAGGTCGAAGCGGGTGCGGGCTTCGCGGATGACATCAAGGTAGGGCATGGCAGGTTTCATGAGCAGCATGTCGGCACCTTCCGCGATGTCCTGCTCGATCTCGCGCATGGCTTCGCGGAGGTTGGCGCCGTCCATCTGGTAGGTGCGGCGGTCGCCGAACTGCGGAGCGGAGTCGGCTGCGTCGCGAAAGGGGCCGTAGAAGGCTGATGCAAATTTGGAGGCGTAGCTGAGGATGGGCGTGTTGTGCTTGCCTGCTTCGTCGAGTGCTGTGCGCATGGCGGCGATGCGGCCATCCATCATGTCGCTTGGTGCGACGATGTCGGCACCGGCCTCGGCTAGGGATGCGGCGGTCTTTGCGAGGAGAGCTACGCTGGAGTCGTTTTCTACTTCGAAATGATCGCCGTCGCGGTGCACGAGGCCGCAGTGGCCGTGCGAGGTGTACTCGCAAAGGCAGACGTCGGCGATGACGACGAGAGACTGAGCTTCGCTGGTGGCCTTGACCGCGCGGAGGCCTCGCTGGACGATGCCGTCGGAGGCCCAGGCTCCGGTCCCCTGCTCGTCTTTTTCAGAGGGAATGCCGAAGAGGAGAACTCCACCGACGCCGAGATCGGCGCAGGCCTTGATCTCCTTGAGCGCCTCATCGATGGAGAGATTGAAGATGCCGGGCATACTGCTGATCTCGCGGCGAACGCCCTCTCCATCGCATAGAAAGAGAGGATAGATGAGCGCGCCGGGACGCAGATGCGTCTCTCGAATGAGAGAGCGCATGGCGGGAGTGGAGCGGAGGCGGCGCAGGCGAGTCGCAGGAAATTCCATGAGCCTATTCTATGGCCGCTGCCCGCTTGTGTCCGTAATTTGGATCACAGGCGCTTCGCGAGGCTAGGCACCGTGTTGCGTGTAGGCCATGGCAGCGTATTGGTCGCCGCTCTGACGCGGTGCGAGGACCCACAGCGTGTAGATCCCAAGTGCAGTGCCGAGCGGGAAGTGGATCAGCGCGATGACTCCGAAGATGATCGCGAAGATTCGTCCCCAGGGCTGCCGCGTGAGCAACGCCCAGCCCGTGAGAAGGACGCACCCGACGCTGATCATGAGGGAGAAGAGTGCCATGGGCCACAGGCTATCCAGCCACATTCGGCCAAACGGGCTCCAGCCGAGGTTGAAGTCGGAGTGACCGAAGTGGCTGCCGAAGAGGCCGTGGAGGAACAGTATGCCGATCATTCCGGTGAGGGCTCGCAGTACGGCGTAGACGAGCCAAAGGGTCGCGAGGCTTTGAAGATTGCGCGACACACGGTCGTAGGGTAGACCGTAGGGAGCTGAGGGAGAAGGATAGGCCATTGGCGGCTGTGAGGGTGCATGGGTGCCGCATCGCGGGCAAAAGCGCGTATCTGGCGCCAGAGTGTTTCCACATGTTGGACAGATCATCCTGATACCTCCGCGAATCGAAACTACCTTGATCGCAACGATAAGGACTACGCACATAGCGTACTACCGGTTCCGGCATTTTGGGAGCAAATGAGGCGCTTTTGGGAGCGTACGGTTCGCGCCGTATTCTAGAGGGGTGGCATTCCTTCCTGAAATCCCGGCTCCCTTGTCTGAGATCAGCGCGAAGGCCCTGCAATGGGCTGAGCTGATCGATCATTTATCGCGACATGCGCAATCGCCTTTGGGTCGGGCATGGGTGAGCTCTCTGGGGCCAAGTGCCGATGCGGAATGGATCGGGCAGCAGCAGCAGCGCAACGCCGAGATGCAGCGGTTGATCACGGGCGGCAGCTTTGATTTTCGTGGAATTTTTGATGTAACTGAGACGCTTGATAAGGCTCGGATTGAGGGATCAGCGCTGGAGGCGGTCGAGCTGCGAGCCGTGATTGTTCATGCGGAGCGTGTCGAAGCGTGGCGGCAAATGGTGCTCGCGCCACCCGATACGGTACGGGCTAAGTGGCCGGCGATGGAAGAGTTGTCGGCTCCTCTGTTGCTGCATGATTTGAGCAATCTGCTGCGTTCGCTGAGTGGGAAGATTGAGCCGGATGGAAGCCTGTGTGACGACGCTTCGCCTGAACTTAGGCGCATCCGGCGAGCGATGGCGCAGCAGCACCGCGCGATTGAGGCGAGCCTGCGGCGCGCCCTCGCGAAGCTGTCGGAAGACGGCAGCACGCAGGATTCGCTGATTACTGTGCGCGGCGAACGGTTTGTGATTCCGGTCAAGGCGGAGTTCAAGCGCAAGGTTGGCGGCGTGGTGCATGGGTCGAGTTCGAGCGGGCAGACGGTATTTGTCGAGCCCATGGAGACGATCGAGCACAACAACGAATTGACGCGACTGCTGGATGAAGAGCAAGGGGAGATTCACCGCATTCTTGTGGCAATGACTCGCGCAATCGCCGCCCAGGCTGAGGCATTGCTGGTGGGTGCAGCGATTCTTGCGGAGGCGGATGCGCACCAGGGGATCGCACGATTCGCAACGGAATTTGCGTGTGTGCGGCCGAGCTTTGCTGGAGTAGATCAGGTTTCCCCCGGGGATGAGGCTGCCGATTTGAACTTGCTCGCGGCGCGGCACCCGTTACTGGAGATGCGGCTTCGGTTGCAAAATGGCGTGATCGTTCCGTTGACGATTGCGCTGCCCGAAGGCAAGAAACAGATGATCGTCAGTGGGCCGAATACCGGCGGCAAAACGGTGGCGCTGAAGACGGCGGGGCTGCTGGCGCTGATGGCGCAGGCAGGCATTCCAGTTCCTGCGGAGAGAGCGCGGCTGCCGCTGTTTACAGCAATCTATGCGGACATTGGCGACGCGCAGTCGATCGAGCAGAATCTGTCGACGTTCTCGGCGCATGTTGTAAATGTGGACCGCATTGCGCGACAAGCGGATGAGCATTCGCTTGTGTTGCTCGATGAGCTTGGATCGGCGACCGACCCAGAAGAAGGCGCGGCACTGGCTGTGGCTGTGGCCGAACACTTTCTTGTACGCGCAGCGTGGTGCATTATCACGACGCACCTTACTTCTTTGAAGGTCTATGCCGCGAAGCATGAAGGCGTGTTGAATGCTGCGGTGGGATTTGACGAGGTCGCGATGGATCCGACCTATGAACTGCGACTGGGTGTGCCGGGAGCTTCGGCGGGATTGAATATTGCTGCGAGGCTGGGGTTAGATCCGAAGATTGTTGAGAACGCTCGTGCCCAGATGACGACGCAGCAGGTCGACATCGGACGATTTCTCGATGAACTTCATGCCCAGCTAACGGCCGCAGCGGCGGAGCGGGAGCAACTTGCGATCAGCGAGCGCGGCCTTACTAAAGAGCGTCTGCGACTGGAGCAGGAGGGACGCGTGGAGCAGCAGGCACGCACACGCGAACTTGAGCGGCAGCTGAAGAGCCTGATCGAAGACTTTGAGTCGCAGCTTCGTGACACGGTGAAAGCGATTGACGATAAGACCGTCGCGCAGAAGATTTCTCGCGATTCGGCGCTGCGGATCGCGCGGCTAAAGCGTGAATTTTCAGAGCAGTTTCAGACGACGGTGGTCGCGCACAATGCGCCACCGCAGAGCGATGGTGAGCGGAAGATCGCCGACCGGCAACGCGAACCAAAGGCGGGTGACCTTGTTCGATTGAAGTCGCTGAACCGCGAGGGACGCGTGGTGCGGGTGATCGATGCGAAGACGCTGGAGGTAGCTGTTGGAGCGATGAAGACGCGAGTGACCCGCAGCGATATTGCGGAGGTCATTGCCTTAGCCGAGAAGCCGTTGGACGCGGTGAAGCGGCGCGGAGGGATCACCGTCTCGACGAGTTCGACCTCGGACGACTCCGACTACATTACGTCGGAGATCAACGTCATCGGGCGAACTGCGGATGAGGCTGAGAGCGAGGTGGAGCGTTTCGTTGAGCGAGCGTTTCTGGCTGGGCTGCCTCGCATCCGCGTGGTGCATGGGGTCGGGATGGGGATTCTTCGGCGCACGCTTCGGGAGTTCCTCGGCAAGCACCCGCATGTGACGTCTGTGACGGAGCCACCTTATAACGAAGGTGGCCAGGGAGCGACGATTGTTGAGCTGCGCCAGTGACCGGATTGCAGCAATCCGGCGGGAATTTCCCAGAGGGCTGGCTCGCACAAGGTGGATACTTTCGCCATTCGCTGCAGAATATCTCCATTCGCTGTATAAACAGCGACTTTGAGTGAGATCTCCTCTAGGCTGAAGCGTGTGAGGTCAGTTGCGGTCGCCGCTTTGGCACGGCTGCGGATGGATCGGTCCATGTGCTTCGCGGATAGAGAATTGGCAACTAACAGACTGAGACGTTACATCTCACCGATCAAATTGCTGCGGCGAACACTTAGGAGAGAAACATGGCAAAGGCAACGAAGTTCTTGGAAAAAGGCATTGTCCTCGGCGCAAAGGCCGGTTGGAGCGTGTTCAATCGACTGAATTCGATCAGTCCCAACAAGAGCTTTACCCCGAAGTGGTCGGATAAGCCGTTGCTGAAGTCCTACCAGAAGGAGAAGCCTCCTCTCGGCTGGCCACGTACGACCGACTCCCTTTGTCCGAAGTGTGTGCCGCAGATTCGCCAGCAGATTGTGGATGGCAAGCTTCCCCACGAGATTTTGTTGAATGAGAAGGTTGGAGAGATCAAGGCGCAGATTATTGAGCGCGACGGCCAGATTCTGATGGTGAAGGATTGCCCGATTCACGGCCACTTTGAAGATGTGATGTCGATCGATCCGGCGTTCTTCAAGCACCTCGAAGAGGTATTCCCGGGCCGCGATATTCGCGCGCACAACGACGAGAAGCTTCACAATCACGGCACGTCGACGGTGACGCATGGCCGTGGCTCGGTGCTGACGATCGACCTTACCAACCGCTGCAATATGATGTGCGACCCCTGCTTCATGGATGCGAACCAGGTTGGCTTCGTGCATGAATTGACGTGGGACGAGATCAAGACGATGCTCGACAACGCGGTGACGATCAAGCCGAAGCGCCAGATGTCGGTACAGTTTTCGGGAGGCGAGCCGACGCTGAGCCCCTACTTCCTTGATGCGGTGGCTTACGCGCGCAAGGTCGGTTACACCTCGGTGCAGGCAGCGACAAACGGCATCGAGTTTGCGAAGTCCAAGGAGTTTTCGAAGGCTGCGGCTGAGGCGGGTCTTCGCTACGCGTACCTGCAGTTCGACGGCATCGGCAACGCGCCCAACTCGCATCGCAAGGTGGGCAACGCATTCGACGTAAAGCTCCAGGCGATCCACAACCTGCATGAGGCCGGCGTAGATATCGTCCCGGTCACCTGCATCATCAATGGCATCAATAACGAGCAGGTTGGGCGCATCATCGAGTTCGCGCTCGATAACCCTAAGAAGATCAACTTCCTCTCCTTCCAGCCCGTATCCTTCACCGGCCGCGACGAAGATGTTTCCGACGAGCGCCGCATGGCCCAGCGATACACGCTGTCGCATCTGGCTCATGACGTGAAGAATCAGACTGGCCTCGGTGAGCCGGTTCGCGACTGGTTCCCGATCAGCTTCATGTCGACGTTCTCGGACTGGGCTGATCTGGTTCATGGACCTGAGCACGATTGGGGCCAGTTGTCCTGCGGTTGCCACCCGAACTGCGGTATCGGCATGGCGTTGATGATCGACAAGGAAACGAAGGAAGCTGTGCCGGTCACCGCCTTCATCAACGCCGAGCGCCTGGCCAAGGACATCGCTCGCGTCAACGATGCAGCTCGCGGCAAGGTACTGACGATGATTGGGGCAGGCCTGGCGCTGATTCGCAACTACGAGCCACAGAACGCACCGACGCACTTCAGCATCTTCGCGCTGCTGACGAAGTTCGATAAGTGCTTTGGAGCGACCGGCCGTAATTATGGCAAGGTGTCGGCGGACCGCACAATGGAAGACATCAAGATGCGTCGCGCGGATCGCTGGAACTTCCTGTTTATTGCGGGCATGTGGTTCCAGGATTTATTCAACTACGACTTCCGCCGGACCGAGCAGTGCATCATTCCGTATGCGACGCAGGAGGGCGAGATCAGCTTCTGCGCGTACAACACGGGCATTGGCTGGCGCAACATCATCGAGAAGATGCACATGACTTCATCGCTTACCAAGTGGTATGAGGAGCACGGCCGTCATGAGATCTTTGCGGGCGGCAAGAAGGTCGGTCTCGAGAAGGAAGCGACATACGATCTGGTGCTGAATCAGGAGCATGTGAATTCGGCTGCGAACGATACATTCGACAAGAGCGGCATTGCCAAGAACGCGCGCGAAGAGAAGATCCGGGCTCGCGATCAGAAGCTGAAAAATGACGCTGAGAATGCTCGCATGGCCAAGCTGTACCGCAAGGAAATCCTCAAGGAGCCGGAGCTTCCGGGTGGATTCGTTGCGATCGGAGAGATCGGCGGACTGGGTGGCATCAAGCCGGCCGCGAGTAAGGCAGAGGTCGTCAGCAGCATTGAAGAGACCGTCGCCGGAGACTAATCGATTCGAGCAATGGAATGCGAAAAGGCCGTCCGCGTGGACGGCCTTTTCGTGTCTTCAGAATTTCTATCTCCGGGCAGAGCACTCCTCCGGTACTGAGCCCGTTGCCTTGCGGCGTTGATGGTACAGCCAAATTATGACAATTTATTCCACTATGCCGAGCGGAGTAGTTTAGATCTATACGTCGTTTGTTAGTCTTTGACGCATCTCATGTTTGTTAATCGGAGGATCGTGTGACCCTGGCTTACATCAACCGCATCGCCACCGCTGTACCTGACGATGATGTTCACGACGCGTTTGTGGCCTTTGCCGATCAGATGCTGGAAGATCCTCGTGTGCAGCCGGTGTTTCGTCGCATGGCGGCTCGCTCCGGAATTCGGCGGCGCTTTTCCGTGCTGACGCCGAGTTATCGCATGCGGGAGGCGGGGCAGAGTACGGAGTTTACCGTCAATGCCCACGAGTTTTACACGCGCGGCAGCTTTCCGGATACCGCGAAGCGGATGCAAATCTTTGAGCGCTTTGCTCCGAGACTCGCCCAGCGGACGCTGGATAAACTTAGACTTACGGACGATGAACGCCGAGGCGTGACGCATGTACTGGTTACGTCCTGCACGGGACTGTATGCTCCGGGGTTGGACTTCGATATCATCGATCATCTGGGTCTGGATACGACGGTGGAGCGCACGATGATCGGCTTTATGGGGTGCTATGCGGCGATCAACGGACTCAAGCAGGCGCGGCATATTGTGCGATCGGAGCCCGACGCGAAGGTACTCCTCGTCAACCTGGAGCTGTGCACGTTGCATCTTCAGGAGACGCAGGACCTGGAGCAGGTGTTGTCGTTCCTGGTCTTCGGCGATGGCTGCGCCGCGAGCCTTATCAGTGCTGAGCCGACCGGCTTCGCGATGGACAGTTTCCGCTCCGTGTTGATTCCGGAGACGCGCGAGCTGATTACGTGGAGGATCCGCGGCGTGGGGTTCGACATGCTGCTATCAGGCAAGGTGCCGGGAGAGATTGGTAAGGCGCTGGCGGCCTCAGGAGACGAGGTGCTGGGCAGGCATAGTAAGGAAGACATCACGCTGTGGGGGGTGCATCCGGGTGGGAAGTCGGTGCTAGATGCGGTGGAGCGCGGGCTGGGGTTGCCGAGTGACGCTCTCGCGGCGTCGCGGCAAACGCTGGAGTGCTTTGGCAACATGAGCTCGGCGACGGTGATGTTCGTGCTGGAGCGGTTGATGCAGAGCGCGCAGCCGGGGGAGAATGGCTGTGCGATGTCGTTTGGCCCGGGGCTCACAGCAGAGACGATGCTCTTCCATGCCGTCTGATTTGGCGGTAGACCTGACGCGGAGAGCGGCACCATCGGAGCTGCCCGAGTGGATGGATGAGCCGTGTTCGTACGAGGACTTTCGGCAGTGCCTCGTCGATCTTCGGCAGGTCAATCGGCTTACGTTGTCGTATCGGCCGACACTGGACTTCCTTGACAGACTTGTCGCGGGAAGCAAGCCTAAAGAGCCATTGCGTATCGTGGATGTCGGCTCTGGTGGCGGCGATATGCTGCGTCGCGTTGCCCGGTGGGCAAAGCACAGAGGCGTTGCGGTTGCGCTTACGGGCATTGATTTGAACCCTCATGCAGCTCAGGCGGCGAAGGAATTCACTTCGCCTGAGACTGCGATCGTATGGATCACGGGCGACGCGTTTGCCTATGCGGAACCTGTCGATGTGGTGCTGAGCTCGCTGTTTACGCATCATCTGGAAGAGGCTGAAATTGTGAGCTTCCTTGCATGGAGCGAGGCAGTGACGCGGCGTGGATGGTTCGTCAATGACCTGTGCCGTGAGTTTGTCCCCTATAGACTGTTTGGACTGTTGGCCCAGGTAATGCGGTGGCATCGGTTTGTACGGCATGATGGGCCGGTGTCGTTCCGGCGCAGCTTTCGGGAGGATGATTGGGCGAGGATGGTCGCGGCCGCTGGGATTGCAAATTATGCTGTGAAGCTGGCGCGATGGACTCCCGGCCGATTGTGCGTGGAGCGCATCAAGTGAGCGTTGATGTGTTGGTTGTCGGTGGCGGCTTGGCAGGGTCTGCTGCGGCGATCTTGCTGGCTCGTGCGGGGCGCGAAGTGATTTTGGTGGAGCGAGAGTCGCAGCCGCAGCATAAGGTCTGCGGTGAGTTTCTCAGCCAGGAGGCCCTGATGTATCTTCGCCAGCTTGGCGTCGATGTGGAGGGTCTTGGAGCTGTTGCTATTCGCTCCGTGCGGCTTGCGGGCCGTACGGGCGTGAGCGAGGCGGTGCTACCGTTTGCCGCTATGTCGCTGACGCGGCGACGACTCGATGCGGAGCTGCTGCTGGTCGCGGAGAGCGCTGGTGCAACAGTACTGCGAGGTTGCCGCGTGAATGGCGTTCAGCGCTTGGGTGAGGGCTGGGCTGCGGTGATCGATGGCGCGAAGACTTTGTCTGCAAAGGTGGCGTTTCTGGCTACGGGGAAGCATGATCTGCATGCGCGGGCTCGTCCCAAGGGGAGGCAGCCGGACCTGGTGGCGTTCAAGATGTATTGGCGACTCTCGCCGCAACAGGCTGCTGCGCTTGAGAAGCATGTGGAGTTGGTGCTGTACCGTGGTGGCTATGCGGGTTTGCAGCCGGTCGAAGAGGGTGCGGCGAATCTTTGCTGCCTTGTGCAGCAGGCGGAATTGCAACGGTTGGGTGGACGGTGGGAGAACCTGCTGGCGGCTATGCGGCGGGATTGTGCTTTGCTGCGCGAGCGCCTACAAGGTGCTGTGCCGTTGCTGGAAAGGCCGCTGGCGATTTCGTCGATTCCTTATGGGTATGTGCGAGACGCGAGTGATGGGTTGTGGGCGCTGGGGGACCAGGCGGCGGTGATTCCGTCGTTCACCGGCGATGGGATGTCGATTGCGTTGCATAGCGGGAGCCTTGCGGCGGAGATGTATCTGCGCGGAGATAACGCAGCGCAGTTTCAGAAGCGACTTCAGGGCGAGCTCTCGCAACAGGTTGGGTTTGCGACGACGGTCTCGCGTGGGCTGGTGTGGGAACCCTCGCGGAGTCTGTTTCTTGCAGCGGTGAAGACCTGGCCTGGGTTGCTGGGCGTGGTGGCGCGGAGAACAAGGATAGCCTCGGCTGAGCTCTCCTCGCGGGCTTGGGTCGACTCGTCGCGAACCGTGAAGAATTAATCTGATGGTGGAGCAATTCGCGTCGATATACTGGTGCCCTTCTGGATTGAATCTTCCGTGGAGGCTTGTAGATGACCGACAATGCAGGCGGGATGAGTCCGGCGGTGGACTTGTATATTGCGAAGGCTGGCGAATTTGCGCAGCCGGTGCTTTGGTATCTGCGTGAGGTGGTGCATGAAGGTGCGCGGGGGGTCACTGAGGCGATGAAGTGGTCGATGCCCTTCTTCGTGTACAAGGGCGTGATCCTCGCGAACATGGCGGCGTTCAAGGCGCATTGCAGCTTCGGATTGTGGGGGGCGGAGGCTGTGGGCACGTTGCGTGCGGAGGGTGTCGCACAAGGCGGATCTATGGGCTCGTTCGGGAAGGTTACTTCGGTGAAGGATCTTCCTCCCCGCAAGAAGATGCTCGGATATGTGAAGCTTGCTACGAAGGCGATCGATAGCGGGGAGAGGACGAAGGCGTGGTCACGGCCCAAGATCGCTAAGGGCGAGGCTGTGGTGCCCGATGCCCTGGCTGCGGCGCTGAAGAAAAATAAGGCTGCGGCGAAGAAGTTTGAGGCGCTGACCGCTGGATGCAGACGTGAATATTGTGAGTGGATTGGCGAGGCCAAGCGTGAGGAGACGCGACTGAAGCGCGCTGCCGAGGCGGTGGGATGGATCGCCGAAGGGAAGTCGCGGAACTGGAAGTACGAGGCGAGCTAGTTTGGAGAGGCGACGGCTTCGCGCGGAACGCTACCAGTGCTTGAGAAGTGGAGCGACGAGCGGTGCGAGGACGGCGGTAATGATGCCGTTCGCGCCGATGGCGACTCCCGCAAATGCGGCGGAGAGGGTGTGCTGCGGAATGACACGGGAGGCACCGATGCCGCTGCCTGCAGTGCCAGCGGCGAGGCCACGCGCGGCGGGATCGTGGATATTCACCCAGTCGAGAGTGCGGTCGATGCCGACGGCCACGAGAACTCCACCGAGAATGGCAAGGACGGCGCAGAGCGATGGCACGCCGCCAATATTCTGCGACACGGCGAGGGCAATGGGTGTGGTCAGTGATTTAGGAAGCATGGAGAGAGCGACGGGCTGGGAGCCGCCCAGCATCCGGACAAAGCTGTAGCCGCTGACCATTCCGACGATAGAACCGGCAAAGAGAGCGGCAAGCATCGGCCAGAGACTGCGGCGCATGTGCTCCAATGCTCGCACCATGGGAATAGCGAGTGCGACAGTTGCGGGCCCCAGCAGGAAATGGATGAACTGAGCTCCTGAAAAATAGTCTTGATAGGAGAGGTGCAGCAGGCGGAGCGTGCTGCCGATGATCACGATGGCAATGAGTACAGGATTTGCGAGGGGACTGCGCAGGCGCCTCTGAACATCGATGCCGAACAGATAGGCGCCGAGCGTGAGGACGATGGCAAAGAGAGGTATGACGCCGGGGGAGAGCGTGTGGGGAATCGTAGACCAGTTCATCGGCCCTCTTTTGTGATGGTGGCCCGGCGGCCAAAGCGATGCATGATCCAGGCAGTTACCAGTAAGGTGAGCAGCGTGGAACCGATCAGCGAGACGGAGATAGGCAACCATGCGGAGCGCAGCAGGGCGATGTTGGCGATGATACCGACCCCTGCCGGAACGAAGAGGAGGCCGAGCCAGTTGAGGAGACCGTTGGCGGCTTGCTCCAGTGCAGGCTCAGGTTCGCGGCGGCGCAGCATGTACCAGGCGGCGAGCAGAACCATACCGAAGACTGGTGCCGGGACGGGTGTGTGCGTCGCGGCTCGGAGAGCTTCGCCCGCGAGTTGGAAGAGCAGCAGTATGAAGATCAGGCGCAGCATCGCCATCGCTTAAAACTACTACAGGGAAACCGCGGCGTTGGTGATGCGGAGGATGGAAGCTGATGGGCCGCGCCGGATAGACTGACTTGGAGTGTCCAAGATTTCCAAGTCGAGCGTCAAGCCTGTTGCTGCGAAACCTGTTGTTGCAGGCAAGCGTGGTAAGAGGGTGAGGGAAGAGCCTTTGGCGCTGGGGTTTTCGGCGCTGGCATTTCGGCGAAAGCTGAGCCGGTGGTATCGCGAGCATGCGAGGGAGTTGCCATGGCGCGGTGTGGATAATCCCTATGCGACGTGGCTATCGGAGATTATGCTGCAGCAGACTCGCGTGGCGACGGTGATCGACAGGTACCAGGAATTTCTGCAGCGGTTTCCGACGATCAGCGATCTGGCGAAGGCGGACGAGGCCGATGTGCTCGCGCTGTGGAGTGGGCTGGGCTACTATCGGCGAGCGAGGATGCTACATCGCGGGGCACAGTTTGTGGAGCGCGAGATGCAAGGCAAGCTGCCGGGGACGGTGCCGCAGTTGCGCACGCTTCCGGGCGTGGGTGAGTACACAGCGGCGGCGATTGCGAGCATCGCGTTCGGCGAAAGTGTGGCGGTGCTCGACGGAAATGTGGAGCGGGTGCTGCTGCGATTGCTGGGCGAGCCGGAGGACAAGTCGGCACAAGGGCGAGCGAGGCTGGTGGCGATTGCGGGGATGCTAGTGCCTCCAGCAAAACGCGGGCACCGTGCCGGGAACGCGGGCTTAGTGGAGATCGATAACCCTGCGGGGGATCATAACCAGGCGATGATGGAGCTGGGGGCGATGATTTGTTTACCTCGTTCGCCGTTGTGCCTGCAGTGCCCGGTGATGGACCTTTGCAGGACGCGCGGAGAGCATGCGACGGCGACGCGAGCGAAGATGCAGAGTCGGACGGTGGCGCACCTGCTGGCGCTGCGCAAGCGAGGAGTGGAGACCGAAGTGTTGCTGGAGCGGCGAGCGAAAGAGGCGTCGTTGATGGCGGGGATGATGGAGCTGCCGGCTCTTCCGCTGGACGCGACAGAGGGGCGCGAGCCGGTGCTGCGTCTGCGGCATGCAATTACGAACACGAACTATTACGTGCAGATATTTACGGAGAGTTCAGCGTCGGGGCAAGGCAAAGACGCGCTCGGGGTAGAGCCCTCGCTTGTGGAACAGATACCTGCGGCGGTGGGCGATCTGGAATGGGTGACGACGAGCAAGTTGGCGCACCTTCCGCTGACGGGGCTGGCGCGCAAGACGCTCCAACGTCTGCAGATGATGAGTGTGCCTCGATTGAAGATGGGTAAGGAGTGATCGGCAGGTGTCTCGAGATCGGAAATATACTGGCAGCTACGCAGGCGTCGAACGGAGGAATGGGATGAGAGTTCAAGGGATTGGGATGTCGGTTGCAGCGCTGGCCTTCGTGGCGATTTGCGTGGGCACGGTAAGGGCGCATGCGCAGATCGGAATCGCTGCGGTGGAGGCCTCGGTGCGTGCAGAGCACATTCGCGTGCAGGATAAATTCATCTCGGATGACTTGTTTGAGGGACGCTATCCCGGGTTACGTGGTGGTGAGTTAGCGGCGCAATATATTGCGACGCAGTTCGCTCTGGATGGACTGAAGCCGACGGGCGATGATGGAACATTTCTACAGCAGGTGAACTTTGTGGGGATGAAGGTCGAGCCTTCGGCGACCAGCTTTACGCTGGAGCCGGCGAAGGGCGACGCGGTGCTGCTGAAGTTTGGCGACGACTTTGTGGTATCGAATGAGACGCTGACAGCGGCAACGTCGATCGATGCGCCGATTGTGTTTGTGGGGTACGGAGCCACGGCGCCGGAGTATGGCTGGGATGATTATGCGGGCGTCGATGTGAGGGGTAAGGTGATCCTTTGCATCGTGGGCGATCCTCCGTCGGATGATCCGAAGTTCTTTGCGGGACGGGCGCTGACGTACTACGGGCGGTGGACGTACAAGTTCGAACAGGCAGCTCGCAAGGGTGCCGTGGGCGCGCTGATTATTCATCGTACGGATCTGGCGAGCTACGGGTGGAACGTAGTCAAGAACTCGAATGCTGGGGAGAAGACCTATCTGCGCGACGACGCGAACGCACGGCTGCAGGCGGCGAGCTGGATTCAGCTGGATGTCGCGAGGAAGCTGTTTGCGATGAGCGGGCTTGACCTTGAGAAGGAGTTTGAGGCGGCGGGCCAGCGTGGGTTCCACGCTGTGGAACTGCCGGTGCGATTGAAAGCTACGGTCACGAGCACGGTGCGTAAGTTCCAGAGCCCAAACGTGGTCGGACTGATTCCGGGCGAGAGTGTGCGCAAAGGGATGAAGGACCAGGCGGTGCTGTATACGGCGCACTATGATCACCTGGGGTTTGTGCCGGGGATGGCTGGCGACAATATTTACAACGGCGCAGCGGATAACGGCACGGGCGTCGCGATGATTTTGGAGATGGCTCGCGCGTGGGCTCAGTCCGGGATCAAGCCTCCGCATTCGGTGATATTTTCGGCGGTGACGGCAGAGGAGCAAGGGCTGCTGGGGTCGGAGTATCTGGGGCAGCACCCTCCGGTGCCCGCTGCGCAGATTGCGCTGGATATCAACTACGACATGTTGCTGCCGTTAGGGGTGCAGCAGGAGATTAATGTCAACGGGGCGCAGCGGACGACCTTCTATCCGGAGGTTGAGGCGACGGCGAAGAGGTTTGGGCTGGCGATTGTGCCGGACCCTCGGCCCGAAGCTGGAAGCTACTATCGGAGCGATCATTTCAGCCTGTCACGCGTGGGGATACCGGCTTTCAGCATTGATGCGGGAACGCTGTATGAGGGGCACGATCATGCGTGGGGAAAGGTGCAGGAGAAGGAGTTCAATGACAACCACTATCACAACTTTTCAGACAACTTCGATCCGAAATGGGACTTCAGCGGGGACGCAAAGCTGGCGCGATTCGGGATCGATCTTGGATGGCAGGTGATCACTGCGCCGCATACTGTGGAGTGGAACAAGGGCGACGAGTTTGCCCCCGCGCGCCTCGCGAGTGAGGCTGGTCGTTAGGATTGCACCCTTACTATCAGATAGTTACGGCGATGAAGGGGGCTCGAGCAGCACCGTGGCGGTGGAGCTTTCGTTGCCCTTGGAGTCGATTGCGGAGACGCTATAGCGATACCGTGTGGCAGGGTCAGCCGTGGTGTCATGGAAGGCCGGAGTGCGGATGGGTGCGGCGTTAAGTCGGGTTCGCGCCGTGATCGGCGTATTGGCTGCCTCGACGGGTTGGCGGTAGATGTTGTAGCCAGCGAGGCCTGCCAGCAGGCCAGTGTCGTCAACCGGTTGCCAGATGAGGTCGACTGCGTAGGTGCGCGGGGAGCTTGCCGCTTCGCTGGCGAAGAAGCCTACGGCGGTGAGCCCGGTGGGCTCGAGCGGCGGGTAGATTTCATGCAGAATGAATGAGATAGGGGGCGAGATGGAGCTGCGGAGCTCGATGGCGTGACCGCCTAGCTGGAGCGTGATGCGGCGTTGGGCTGTGTAGCTATAGGGCACGTCGGGGAGGGCCGTGGTGTCGAGCGTGCGGTTCGGCGGGATTGTGCCATCGCTTAAGCGGTGTGTTCCAAGCCAGACGAGCGGAGAGGCTGCTGCACTGCTTCCGTCCTTATTTTTGTGCGGCTTAGAGACCGAAGGAGCTTTAGACTCGCGTTCAAGAACGACGTCGCCGGGCTGAGCGGAGGGCTGCCATGTGAGGACTACTCCCAGTCTAGAACCCTCTGCGCGGAGGTCTTCGACTGGTGCCGGAGGAGGGGCGGCGACGGTGAAGGCCGGGTTGGAGGTTCCGGCGGACCGGCCAGTGGGGCTGAAGAACTCGACGCGGTAGGCGAGCAGGCGGGGAGAGCCCTGGGCGAGGTCAGTTGGCAGAGTGTCGGTCCACGTAACGGAGTTGCGTGTGCCGTTGGGGCCGACCGTGTTGACGGCGGTCCTTGAAGTGGCAACTGGTTGACAGGATTGATGTTCGAGCTCGCGGCAGAGCTGGCCGGTTACGATGGCTCCGCGAATGGGGAGCTTGTCGGTGGTTCGCGCGGGCGCGGTGAAATGCAGTTCGACTGTGTTCCCGATTCGGGTCACGGCTAAATCTCGAACGGGTTCGGGGAGACTGAGTGTTGGCGCACGGGGTGGACCGGGGCTGGCACAGCCGAAGATGGCCAAAACTGCAGCAAACGCAGCACTGTGGAGGAAGATTGTGGTGGCGCCAGCGGGGCTGCGGTGAGACGAGTCCATGGGAATGAGCCTAGCATTTGCGGGGGTCGTTACTTCAAAAAGTCGCGATTCTGTTGGTTGTCTAAATATTGGTGATAAATGAGGTGGGATACTGCATCCTTGCGTCCTGCTACAACGTCTTTTTATGCGGTGGCAATCTTGCCACAAGGATGGTGTGCTTTGGGAGCTTACGCTGAGACAGTAACGCAGACTGCATCCGTTCCTCTGGGTGCGCGCGAGGGGAAGTCAAAGAAATTTGGTGCATCTGATGTTTCTAAAGAGGTTGTGACCGCTCCAGTGCATGAAATAGTAGAGCTTGGGCTGTCTGACACGGAGATGGAGGTCGCGGTGTCTCCCGAGGCGGCGGAGAGCTTCATTGAGGACAAGCGGATTGGGGAGCGGATCAAGTATCTGCGGCAAAGAAAGCACATGGGGCTGGTGGAGCTGGGGAAACATACGGGGTTATCGGCTAGTTTTCTGTCGCAATTGGAGACGGGGCGGGTGGTGCCTACTTTGCGTAATTTGGCGCGAATTGCGATGGTTTTCTCCAAGGATATGAGCTATTTTTTTGAGCCGGAGAGGACGGAGTTGTTTCGGATTCTGCGGGCTTCGAATCGGCAGAAGCTTCCTCAGACGGGGGCGGATGAGCCGGGATATTACTTTGAGAGTTTGGGGCAAGTCCCATCGGATCAACCAATTGCGCCGTATGTGGCGGAGTTTTTGCCGAGCAGTGGGGGGAGGGTGGCGAGGACGCACCGGCACTCGGGGAACGAGTTTTTGTATGTGCTGGACGGGAAGCTGCAGCTGGCGCATGACGGAAAAGTGGAGGCGCTGGGGGATGGGGACGCTGTGTTCTTCAATGCGGAGGCGGTGCATAGCTATGAAAGCATGGGCGATAGGGCCGCTACCGTGCTGATCCTGACGATGCCGGAGGCGCTGCGGGGGACGCATACGGGGTCGAAGCTGCCGCTGGGCTCGGCGGAGGCGGCGAAGGGGCAAAAGCCGGGGGCGGGAGCGAAAAAGTAGGGGGTTTCGTGCAGGTTCAGCCGGGTTTCGGGCTGCAAACCGCGTGACTGAGGGAAGGTTCGGGTTGCGCGGTGGCGGATTGGGGTGCGTCGGGGTGGGGTTCTGAGCAGATTGATTATTTTTTGATCGCGGCGCGCTGGTGATTGAGGGCGAGGAGGCTTGCGAGGAGGTACTGGTCTGTCAAGTCGGGCGGCCAGTTGTAGGCGGCGAAGACAGCTCGGTCGAGGGTGCGGTGGGCGTCCGTGATGGAGAGTCTTGCCAAAGACCTCCTTCAGTAGGCTAGCAATTGTGTCGTAGTTAAACTCAGTGTCTATCGCCTCTTCGTTACTGCACACTGGGGAATAGTGAAAACCCTACAGGTAACTTTGGGTGCAAGAGTAGCACGATTCCGGAGAGTCGCGGGGTTGAGCCAAGAACAACTGGCTGAGCGCACGGGATACTCTGTCGATTTCATTAGCCTAGTTGAGCGCGCAGTGAATGCTCCAACTTTGGCGCGACTTGGAGACATCGCAGATGCGTTGTCCGTGGAGGCTTGGCACCTATTCTGCCCGGAGGATTTGTTACCTCGGCATTTACGTGAAAAGTAGGGTCTGCCTAGGTTCTGTAGTTTCCCGCCAGGTTCTATGGTCGGTTCCGACATACCGGCTCAGCTTCTTCGGCAATTCAACCGCCCCTAAGCGATCACCGTCAAAGTCAATCAGGTGCCTCCCTATCGTCTTGCCAAACTGGCACGGCACCGCATTTCCGATTTGACGATATCTGTCGGCCAATGAACCTTCAAACACATAGTCAGATGGAAAGGTTTGGATGGCAGCGTATTCTTCAATTGATAGAGGCCTGTTTTCAGTAGGATGGCACAGATCCGTTGCGGGCATCGTCGGGCACGTAACTAGCGTTGGTGCGGGCTTGTCCCATGCCAATCGCCTTAGAAATCCAGTCTTGCCTCCGCCCGCGTAGAAACTTGCTCCCATCGCTTCTCGTTGCAAGTCATCAGGGAGCGAACGCCAGTTCTGACCTTCGGTCAACATCCTATAAAACTGAAGTCGTGACTCAGGAAACTTGGCTGAGTTATGCTGCTCAATACCGATCGTAGCCTCGCGGAATGTCTTCCACTTCGGTAGGCCATTCTCGCCGTCTCGGCTGTGGGTCGGTTCCATGTATGGAATCGACTTTCCTTCGCGCGAAGCGAAAAAGATCACGCGTTCGCGAGCCTGTGGGATACCGAAGTTCGCAGTGTTGTAAAGACTAAATGTCGTTGTGTATCCCGCGGACTCAAGCTTTGCGAGAATGTATAGCAGTGCACCCCCAGGCCGCTCTTCTTGACTCAGCGGCGGGTAGCCGTAGCCGCGCTCATTGTGCGGACGGTGGACTAGGGCAGCCGACAGAATCCCTCGAACGTTTTCGAAGACCGCATACTTTGGTCGCAGTTCGGTAATCAGATCGATAAAGTGGAGAAATACATTTCCACGCTCGTCATTGAGTCCCAGCCTCTTCCCAGCAGTTGAGAAGGCCTGGCAAGGTGGTCCACCGACAATAGCGAAAAGCTCCTCAGCCTCGATTCCAAGGTCGGATTTCAATAAGTCTGCAGTGAGTTCGCGAGCGTCATTTGGGTAAATCTTTGGGGGGGCCACGGGATAGAATCGGTCGATATTGCGCCGAACTGTCTTCAGCGCAGCCTTGTCAAACTCATTCAAGGAGAGGCAGTTGAGACCTGCTTGATGCAGTCCGATGTCCAGCCCCAGAGCCCCTGAGAAGAACGAGATAAAGTTCTTCGGGGCCAGCCCCTTGCCGCCGGTGTTTGCTGCTCCTATCCTACGATTGGCCAATGGAGAAATACCTCAGATCGAAGCTAGAAGGCGGGTGCTTCGCCGGAGTGTCTTCGACACGCTCCCATATTATGTCGTCCATTAGGAGCAAACGCAATCGTACTACCGAGGTGACCTTACGATTCGCGTTGGTGCGAGCGGGAATCTCCGGATGGCGGCTCCACGCGACGGAGCTACCCGGGAGCCCTGACTTTTATTTTGACGAGGAGCGCATTGCCGTTTTCGTGGACGGGTGCTTCTGGCACGGCTGTAGTCGGTGCGGTCATGTGCCTATCACCCGCAGTGCCTTTTGGGGTGCAAAGTTTGAAAGAAATAGTGCTAGAGATCGCAGGAATGGATGCGCGTTGCGACGTTTGGGTATCCGCGTAATTCGAGTTTGGGAACATTCGTTAAAGAGCCGGAAGGGGATTCTGGGTGTCTTGCAACGAATTGATGCGAAGAGACTTTCCTGAGTTTAGCTCGGTGTTAGGTTCCAATCGTGAGACCTAGCCTTGGGTGATGCAAAACATCACGAAGAATAAATTTTTGGAAATGGCTTCCAAGATAGCGAAAGGCCTCGATGAACGAATTGAGCCTAATTTTGAAGCATTTTTGGGATTCATATACGAGCACCCTGGCGTGGCCAATAAGAAAGGTAAGGTTGAACTCGGCACCTATTCATCGAAAGATGACGTAGAGCAGTTCTTGCAAGCCTATTTGAAGCAAAACTTCAAAGCCCGAAAAAAGAAGATCGTGCTCAAGAAAGTAAGTACGGTAGCGGATCCCGCAGTCGACGTGGTTCTTGAGACGTTTGGAAGACACGAGAAGGTCAACATGCGAATGATGATGGAATATCATCGCGCTTCAATGGCTGCTGAGAATAAGGTCGGCGAGTTGCTGGAGGCATATTTGGCATCTAAGCTTGAACCTCTGGGGTGGTTCTGGTGTAGCTGTAGCATCCTCAGAGGCGTAGATTTTTTCAAGCCAGGTAACCCCGTTCAGCTGCTTCAGGTGAAAAATCGCAGCAATAGTGAGAATAGCTCGAGTGCGAAGATCCGAGAAACGCTCAAAGAGAAGGGATGTCCTGTAAAGATAGGAAAGTGGTATCGGACGGAAAGTTCTACGGGAAATACCTGTTGGCTCGACTTTGAAGGGAATGCAAGCGGGAAGCTATTTACTGAAGAGGGCTTTTATGAGTTCATAAGGACTTACAACATTAGTTAGGGCAATGTCGAACCAACCGCATTCCTGCGATAAAGCATCGATATAGCGGCAACGGCAGCGAGGAGCGGGGGTTAGGGGAGGAAGAGGGTTTCTACTTCTTGCCAGTTGTTGACGCGGCGGTAGGCGGTTTCGTGGATGTTGGCGGGGGAGGTGAAGAGGATGCCTTCGCCGTGGAAGGCGGCTAGCTGGCGGGTGTTGTCGTCGATGAGGAAGTCGGCGCGGAGGATGGATTTGTCTCCGCAGAAGACGATGTGGGAGGTGGGGATGAAGGGGAAGTGCTCGGCGAGCCAGTCGTATTTGGCGGTGAAGCTGGAGGGGACTTCCATGGCGGCGGAGGCGATGAAGATGTCGTAGTGGGATTGGAGGCGGAGGAGGACGCGGGCGGCGTCGGGGAAGACGGCGAGGTTGCGGAAGAAGTCTTCGTTGCGGAAGTAGGCGTCGAGTGCGGCGTGGCGGGAGGCGGGGACGGCTTGCCAGAGGCGGCGGCCGTGGAGGTCGGCGCGGGTGAGGGGCGAGGGGAAGTGCGGGTCTCCGGGGACGGGAGGGAAGTCGCGGTTGTAGCGGGCGAGATGCTCTCCGAGAGCGTCGGCTATGACTTCGTCCATGTCTACGGCGATGATCTTGCGGGAGGATTGCGGGGACATGCTGGGGTGGGGCTCCGGTGGGTGGGTGCTGAGTTGTGGGGAGTTGCTGGCTTTTAGCTTCTAGCTTCTAGATGTGGAGGCTCAACAGGTTGTTCCTATCGGCGCGGGAGCGGCTGATGGGAGGTTGATGGTTGAGGCTGGCGTGGGGGCGGTGCCAGTTGTAGTCGTGCAGCCATGAGGGTAGCTGAAGGGCGCGTTGCAGGGAGTTGTCG
>DAIDGQ010000007.1 GCA_027452215.1 Granulicella sp.
CCCGACCAAACCCTCGGCCTCGCGATCTCCGCCCTAGCCCTTCTCACCTACGCCCTAACCCCAACTGGGTCATCACCAACCAGCGCACCCCCGACCTCCCACACCACCTCGACCGCGACGACGGCCTCCTCACAGTCCCCGTCCCCGCCGGCCCCTCCACCCTCGACATCACCTGGCACCGCACCCCCGACCAAACCCTCGGCCTCGCGATCTCCGCCCTAGCCCTTCTCACCTACGCCCTAACCCACCGCCGCACCCCCTAAACCACCCCGCCAACCATCAAACTCCCGCCGTCCGCGCAGGACCTAATCATCCCCGGCGACAATCAAACTCTCGCCGTCCGCGCAGGACCAGGACCGCAGCAGCGGCCAGCCCTTGCGCAGCACATACTCCAGCCACGCTCCCGCCATCTGCGACGTCAGCACCGCCGCCACCACCAGCGTCGTATAAAACTGCGAGCTGATAATCCCCGCATCAAACGCCACGCTGGCCAGCACAATCCCCGGCCCTCCTCGAGCGTTCGTCGTAATCGCCAGGTTCACCAGGTCCAGTCCGCGAAATCCAGCGAACCGTCCCGCAATCGCCACCGACACGATCTTCAGCACGCAACTCCCCGCCAGGAACACCGCCAGCATCTTCCACGAAAACCCTCTCGCCAGGTTCAGCTTCAGCCCCACCAGAGCAAAGTACGCCGGAATAAAAAACGCAAACGACACCTTCCCGATCGCGTCCAACGCATCCGCAAACAGCCTTCGCTTCTTATGTACGACAGCGAACCCCGCCAGGAACGCTGCAAACACCATACTCACATCCAGCGCTCCCGCCAGCGCACAATACGCCAGCAGCACCGCCAGCACATACCCCACCGGAGAATGAACCGCCACCACATTGAACCGCGATTTACTCAACCGCTTCACCATCCTCGGAACGATCGTCAGCCCCAGCACAAAGAACGTCACCGTACTCACCAGGTGGATCGCCAGCGGCCCTCGCTTCACCGCCGTGTGCCCCGCCACCGCCGTCGCCACCGCCAGCGCCAGCCACAGCACAATGTCCTCCAGCACCGCCACTCCCAGCACCAGCCGCGCAAACCTCGTGTCCAGAATCTTCAAATCCGCAAAGATCTTCGACACCACCGGAACCGACGTCACCGCCACCGCCACCGCCAGAATGATCGTCAGCGCCATCACATTCCCCCTCGGCCCCGACAGCGACGGCGAAATCAGCCGCGGCCCAAACACCAGCCCCAGCACAAACGGAATCCCCGTCCCCACCACCGTCAGCCATCCCACCTCGCGCCGCTCCTCGCGCCCAAACAGCTGCCGCGCCTCCGCCCCCGACAGAAACATCAGCAGCAGCAACCCCAACCAGTAGATAAAGCTCAGCAGACCGTCCTGATGCTTCATCGCCGCCATCAGCCCCGAAGCCACCGGCAGCCTCCCCAGCAGCGCCGGCCCCAGCACCACCCCCGCCAGAATCTCCCCCACCACCTTCGGCTGATGAATCTTCGTAAACGCATAGCCCAGCAGCTGCGCCAATCCCACCAGCAGCAGTAACAGCAAAAATATCGACGTCAAATCAGAATTGGACAAGGAGCCTCTGCCCCTTCAGATGCAACCAGCGAGCCCCACCGCAATCCCCCACCAAAGTTTCTACCCCTGCCCACCCCGGCAACAAAGCAACTCCCGCCGTCCGCGCAAGCCCTGCCCACCCCGGCAACAATCAAACTCCCGCCGTCCGCGCAGGACCCAACTCCCGCCGTCCGCGCAGGACCGCAGGACTCAGTGGGTGCGGTCTACCAGGTATTGGGCCAGCGACTTCAGCGGCCTCGCCGCCTCGCCAAACCCGTCCAGCGCCGCAAACGCATCCGCAATCAAAGCCCCCGCATCCTTCTGAGACTGTTCCAGCCCATACACCGCCGGCCACGTCGCCTTGATCGCCGCCGTATCCTTGCCCGCCGTCTTGCCCAGCTCAGCCGACGTCTGCGTCACATCCAGAATGTCATCCACCACCTGGAACGCCAGCCCCGCCTTCTCGCCAAACGTCCGCAGCGCCGCCACCCTCTCCGGCCCACCCGCCGCAGCCTGGGCTCCCGCCTGCCCCAGCCCCAGCAGCCCTCCGCACACAATGCTCGCCGTAATCAGCGCCCCCGTCTTCGCCCGGTGAATCCTCTCCACCAGCTCCGCCGTCGGAGTATGCCCCTCTCCCTCGATATCCATCACCTGCCCGCCAATCATCCCCGGAGCCAGCTCATTGGCCATCTCCCGGTCATCCCCCGGATGAGCTCCCCCCACACCTGTCCCGATCGCCAGCGAAAACTCCCGCAGAATCGCCACCACACTCGGCGCCCCCACCGGCAGCTCCGCAATCGTCTGGAACGCCAGCGTCTGCAGAGCATCCCCTGCAAGAATTGCAATAGCCTCTCCAAACGCCACATGGCACGTCGGCTTACCCCGTCGCAGGTCGTCATTATCCAGCGCCGGAAGATCGTCATGGATCAGCGAATACGTATGCACCATCTCGAACGCCGCACCCAGCTCCACCGCCCCGGCAGGAATCGCGCCCGTCCCCGCCACCATCCTCGCGGCCTCCATGCACAGGATCGGCCGCAGCCTCTTCCCTCCCGCAAACGTACTATGGCGCATCGCCCGGTGAATACTATGCGGAGGAGTCGTAGCGGAGGGCAGTAAGCGCTCCAGCGCAGCATCGGTAAGGGCAGATCCGGATTTTAGAAGAGCTTCAACGTCAGAGTTCATAGTCGATCTATGATTCTACGTCACCACCCTCGCACTCCTGCCCACACCCGTAGACCAGGATCAACTCAGCGCCACGTCCGCCGCAATCCGTTCAACATCCACGCAGCCGCAAGCCCCATCGCCACCGTCGCTCTTGAGCCTGCACCTCCGTCCTCACCACGTTCTTCCTAGTGCAGATGAAGCTTCGTAATGTCGTTGAACAGCACGAAGAATGCGAACAGGATGATGCACACGAACGCCACCTGGTAGATCAACTCTTTGACCTGCTGGTTGACGTCGCGCCGCATGATGCTCTCAATCACCAGGAAGAAGATCATCCCTCCATCCAGCGGTGGAACCGGCAGCAGATTGAAGATGCCCAGGTTCAGCGAGATCACGCTCATCAGCTCAATCAGCGGCCAGATTCCCATCTGCGTCGCAATGTCGATCTGCTGCGCAATGCCCACCGGCCCGCTCATCTGCTTCACCGAAACATGGCGCGTAAACAACCCATGCAGCACGCGCAGTATCAGCTTCGAGCCCTTGCGGTTGTCCTGGTAGGCCTGCACCAGCGCCGCTCCAATCGGAAGCTGCTGCACCGCCGCCGTCGGTGGCCGGTACGTGAAGCCGAGCCGGTACTGCGTCTCCGCTCCGGGCGACTCCATCTTCTCCGGAATCGCCGTCAGCGTCAGCGGCTGGCCGTTGCGAAGAATCCCCAGCGACGCCGGCTGCCCCTTGCTGTCCTTCAGATACGCCAGCAAAGCGTACACCGAGTGCGGAGTCAGGTTGTTGATCCGAACCAGCTGATCGTTCGACTTCAGCCCCGCGCGATCCGCCGGAGTGTTGGCCGAAACGCTCAGCACCGTAATCGGTCCCGGATCCATCCGGGGGATCAGTCCCGCGGCCATCAGGTTATCCTCGCTGAAGTCCGTCACCGGATCGGCCGTGATCGTGATGCTTCCCGAAACCGTCTGCCCGTTGTGCGTAAACTCCATCGGCAAAGCGCGATTCAGATTCAGCGCCGATTCGTCGATGATCTGTTCCCACGTCGGATGATTCACCTTGTTGAAGCGCGTGATCGTGTCCCCCGCCGTCAGTCCGTCAGCCGCGGCAGGCGTGTTCTGGGGTACGTAATCGACCACCGCAGGGCCCGTCAGGTACTGCTCCACTTCGTGATGGTAGTGAGCCACCAGGAACAGCAGGAAGAAGGCCAGCAGGAAGTTCGCAAAGGGCCCCGCAAGCGCGATCAGAACCCGCTGCCACCGGGGCTGCGCGTTCAGGTCATCCGGAGCCGTTGCATCCGCTTCTGCCCCATACTCCCCGGCGAACTTCACATACCCGCCCAGCGGCAGCAGCGAAATCCGGTAGTCCGTCCCATTGTGCTGGAAGCCGAACAGGCGAGTCCCAAAGCCAATGGAGAACGTCTCCACCCGCACGCCGCACAGCTTGCCTACAATAAAGTGGCCCAGTTCGTGTACCAGGACCATGATGCCGAGAACAATCGCGAATTCGATAATGACAAGAAGCAGATGCATGAGAACGGTGAGCCTTTAATTTGGTGATTCGCACCCACAATGAAAACGCGAATGTGGGGCACCCGGATTGTCTTGCGCTTGAAGATTGGATGCGCCTAAAGCGTGCTCGCGACCACCTGACGCGCTAGATCGCGGGACTGAGCATCGACGGCTAGAACCTCTCGTATGGACGCCGGAGAGCCAGAAGGAGTTAGCGCCAGTACGCGTTCGATTGTACGTGCGATGCCGTTAAAAGATAGTGTACCGCCAAGGAACGCTTCCACCGCGATCTCATCCGACGCATTCAGCGCAATGCAGTGATTCTGCGAAGCCCCCGCCGCCTCATACGCCAGCCGAAGGCAAGGAAACCGAGCCATGTCAGGCTGCTGAAAATCAAGCTGCGAGAGCGCGCCAAGGTCGAACGTCAGCGGAGTCTTGCCTTCAACCGCAATGCGCTCCGGCCACGATAGCGCATACAGAATCGGCAGCCGCATGTCCGTCACCGAAATCTGCGCCAGTATGCTCCCATCGATATACTCCACCAGCGAATGAATCGTCGATTGCGGATGCACCGTCACCTTCACCCGCTCCGGTGGAAGATTAAACAGCCGGCACGCTTCAATAATCTCCAGCCCCTTGTTCAGCATCGTCGCCGAGTCAATCGTGATCCTCTGCCCCATCACCCACGTCGGGTGCTTCAGCGCCTGCGCCGGAGTAATCCGCTCAAACTCCTCCATCGGCGTATTGCGAAATGGCCCTCCCGAAGCCGTCAGCCATATCTGCTTCACCTCGGCCGCAGTCCCTCCCCGAAGGCACTGGTGAATCGCATTATGTTCCGAGTCGATCGGCAGCAGATCGACGTTGTGCTCCCGCGCAGCCGCGAGGATCAGATCCCCCGCCGCAACCAGGCATTCCTTGTTCGCCAGCCCCACCGTCTTGCCCGATAAAACCGCCGCATACGTAGCCTCCAGGCCCGCCACTCCCACAATCGCCGAGACCACAAAGTCCGCCCCCGCAAGCGTCGCCGCCCGCACCGTTCCCGCCGTCCCGTACACTACATCGACGCCGCCGATCCCGGCCCCCACGAGCCTCTTCGTCAGCTCGTCCGCAAGCTCCTCCGTGGCCATCGAGATCAGCTCCGGACGCCAGCGTTCGCATTGCGCAAACGCCACCTCAACGTTCGATCCAGCAGCAAGGGCGATAGGACGGAAGCGGTCTGGGTAGGACTCGCAGAGGCTAAGGGTGCTCTGGCCGATCGAGCCGGTCGAGCCGAGGAGGGAGAGGTTCTTCACTTGCCTATTTTACCCATTACCCCCGCCAGCCGGCGCGAACCTAGTCCGCCATCCGGCCACCCTATGCACGCACCGCCCCTCGCGGCCCCCGGAATCCCGTCTCCACCTGCAAGACTCAGCCCCCACCCAGCACTCCCCTACACCGGCCCAAGCGCCCCATGGGGTTCTGCCGGAAGCGTGACGCGAATACCGTCGCCCGGATAAACCTCGCCGCCCACCCGAACGATCGACATGATCCCTGCACGAAGCGTTCGCCGCCCCGTACCGCGCGCTGGAGGCCCGTACATATGCTGCTGCAGCCCAGGACGAAACGCCTCAATCTGCGAGCAGGGAGTACGCAGGCCCGTGACCTCTACAATCGCCTCAACTCCAATATGAAGCTGCGTTCCCCGAGGCAGCGTGAGTAGCTCAAGTCCCTCGGTCAGCAGGTTTTCGCCCATCTCTCCAGCCTTGATCGCGAACCCCAGCCCAGCCAGCTTCCCCAGCATCTCAGACGAAAAAAGATGAACCTGGCAAACGTTCGGCAACGCAGGTTCCTTACGCTTCAGATACAGGTGCTGCGTCGTCCGTCCGCGATGCGCATCGCCCTCAACTCCTTCGCCAGCGATAAGCCGCACCCCAGCCTGCGGCTGCTTAGAAAAGCCGTGGCGAACACTGCGCGAGGTAGCAAGAACCGTTGGCATAGGAGACAAGATACCGCGCAAAGTGCAACGAGTAAGCAGCAAGCAGCTAGCAGCTAGATGTGATGTCTCAATAGGTTGTCCATTCGATCTGGATCATAGAAGCTGATTGTGCGAACAAGAAGCAACCGTGAGGAGAGACCGAATGGACTACCACCAGAATGCCCGACTGACGGTACATAGTCGAGAGCAGAT
>DAIDGQ010000008.1 GCA_027452215.1 Granulicella sp.
ATCTCCGCCAAATATCCCCTCGCCGCCTCCGACTTCAACGACCTCATCAAGGCCTACCCCGACGACAACCTCTCCGGCAACGCCTACTTCTATCTCGGCGAAATGAACCTCCGCACCCAGAAGCCCTCCGCCGCCATCAAGGACTACGACCAGGTCCTCGAGCGCTACCCCGACAACGCCAAGATCCCCGCCGCCCACCTCCACAAAGCCGACGCCCTCATCGCCACCAAGCAGACCGCCGCCGGCGAGCGCGAGCTCCACACCCTCATCCAGCGCTTCCCCGTCTCCCCCGAAGCCTCCCAGGCAAGAGCTAAGCTAAGCACCCTCCGCTCCCGCCAATAACCCACACCTGACCCGTCGACAGCTTGAGCCGAGTGCCCCATCCTCGCCGCGCGGTTTTTCCGCAAGGCAGGGTGGGTTATCGTTTGCGGTAGCAAACGACCGCTCTCCCCCAACTCCCCAAAATCCCGTCATCCCAGAGCGAAGCGAAGGACCACTGTATTGGCATTTGCACTTGCATTTGCACTTGCATTTGCATTTGCACTTGCATTTGCACTTGCACTTGCACTTGCATTTGCCCTTGCCCTTGCCGTTGCAAGTTTTTCGCCGCCATCCTAGAGCCGAAGGCGAAGGACCCCCGCATTGGCCGCTGCTTTTGCCGTTGCACTTAGCTAGAAGCTAGGAGCTAGAAGCTAGAAGCTACCAGCTAAAATCCAGCACCCACCTAATTCCGAATCCCCGCCAGCACCCTCTCCACAACCTCTCTCCCCGCCCCATCCAGCCCCAGCCTCGGCAGCCTCGGAGCCCCACCAAAATACCCATTCCAGTCGCATCCATACTTCACGCCCGCCACCCCCAACTCCATCAGCGCGGCATCGGCCTCCATCAGCCGATCACCCTTCTCCGCCGCCAGCGCCGGATCACCATCCTTGAATGCCGCAAACGCCTCATACACTCCCTGCGGAGCACACGCCGACATCGCCACCATCGCCCCCGCGATCCCAGCCTCCAGCAGCTCCACCATCCCCCTCGCACTCCCAGCCGCCATCACCTGGAACCCCACCGTCTTCGTCCGAGTCTTCAGCGCCGGGGCCGTCGCAATCATCGCCACCGCCGTCCCCCCGCTCAGCGACTCCGCCGTCACAAACCCAGCCTCACTCTGCTCCTCGCGCCGCGCCCGCAGCACCATCCGCCGAGTCACCGGAGCAAACACCGTCGTCACCGTCACCTCGCGCTTCACATCCTTCGTCGCCGCCATCAGCGCACGATACCGCTCCACCGTCAGCCCCGCGTCATACACTCCCAGCACATTCCGGTGCCGCGCCAGCGCCGCAATCAGCTCCACCGACAGCACGCACCGAGCCTCGCTCTGCAGCATCACCGGCAGAGGAGAACCGTCCGCCACCGCCTCAAAAAACAGCCTCAGCTCCGCTCCCGACAACACCTCCCACAGCGGAGGAGCCGCCAGCAACACCGCATCGAACCCCGCTCCAGCCGCCTGCTCCGCAATCGCCAGCGCGCCGCGCACGCTGTCCTTCGCAATCGCCGCAACCAGCACCTTCTCCGCCGCCGCAGCCTCACCAATCACCCGCAGCGTCTCGCCAATCTCTTCATCGGATAGCGCCGTGCCCTCGCCCGTCAGCGCCACCAACCCCGCCGCCGGAGTCAGCGAGTAACGCCCCACGTTGTACTCCAGTTTGCGCAAAAGACTCTCGCCGTCGCGAGTAAACGGCACCGTCAGCGGTATATGAATTCCATCGAATAGCATCGTCTACAAGTCTACCGCTACACCATCGCATCCGGGAGCCTAAGCCCATCGAAGGCAAAGAACCACCAGCCGCCGCCTCTTAGCTAAAAGCTAAAAGCTAGAAGCTAAAAGCTGCCTCCCCGACTAGCATGCAGCTCCTGCAGCGACTCCACGTGATACTCGCCCTTCTGCAGCGCCTCAATCCCATCCGCCGCCGCTCTCGTAGCCGCCAGCGTCGTAATCGTCGCCACCCTCGCACTCACCGCCGCCCTCCGAATCGCCGCCTCATCGAACACGCTCATCTGTCCACTCGGCGTATTCACAATCAACTGAATCCGGTCGCTCTTGATCAGGTCCACCACATTCGGCCGACCCTCTTTCACCGCAAACACCCTCTCCACCTGCATGCCCGCGTCCTCCAGCACATCAGCAGTCCCATGCGTCGCGACCAGCTTGAAGCCCATCTCCACAAATCTCCTCGCCAGCGGAGCGACGCTCTCCTTGTCACGCGTATTCACGCTGAAGAACACCGTCCCCTTCACCGGCAGATGCAGCCCCGCCGCGGTCTGCGCCTTGGCAAACGCCTCGCCGAACGTCCGAGCCACGCCCGTCACCTCGCCCGTCGACCGCATCTCCGGCCCCAGCACCGGGTCCACGCCCATAAACTTGCCCCACGGAAACACCGGCGACTTCACAAAGAAATGTTCGCCCGTACTCAAATCCTTCCCGCTCGCCAACTCCTCCGGCAGCAACTCCTTCAGCGTCCGCCCCGTCATCAATCGCGACGCAATCTTCGCTAACTGAATCCCCGTAGCCTTCGAAACATAAGGCACCGTCCGCGACGCTCTCGGGTTCACCTCAATTACAAACACCGTCCCGCGCTGCACCGCGAACTGCAAATTCGCCAAGCCAATCACGTTCAGCGACATCACCAGCTTCCGCGTATACGCACGAATTGTCTCCAGCACCTCCGGCGTCAGATCCACCGCCGGCAGCACGCAGCTCGAATCGCCCGAGTGAACCCCAGCCTCCTCGATATGCTGCATGATCCCCGCGATAATCACGTCCTTCCCATCGCACAACGCATCGACATCGACCTCCTGCGCGTCCTCCAGAAAGTGGTCAATCAGCACCGGCCGCTCCTGCGAATACTCAATCGCCGTCGACATATACCGCACCACATCCGCATCGTCATACGCGATCACCATCGCTCGTCCGCCCAGCACATAGCTCGGCCGCACCAGCACCGGATACGTCACGCGTCGAGCCCCCGCCAGCGCCTCCTCCACGCTCGTCGCCATCGCTCCCTGCGGCTGCGGAATTCCCAGCTCCGTAATCAACTTCCCAAATCTCTTCCGGTCCTCCGCCAGGTCAATCGACTCCGGCGACGTCCCAATGATCGGAACGCCAGCAGCCTTCAACGGCAGCGACAGATTCAGCGGAGTCTGCCCCCCGAACTGCACGATCATCCCAATCTCCGCGCCGCCCGAGGCCTCATGCTCATACACCGCCAGCACGTCCTCCAGCGTCAACGGCTCAAAGTACAGCCGGTCGCTCGTGTCATAATCCGTCGACACCGTCTCCGGATTGCAGTTCACCATGATCGTCTCGAACCCGTCTTCCCTCAACGCAAACGCAGCATGGCAGCAGCAGTAATCGAACTCAATCCCCTGCCCAATCCGGTTCGGCCCGCTCCCCAGAATGATCACCTTCTTCTTCGCTGTCGGAGCCGCTTCGTCCTCTTCGTCATAGCAGCTATACATGTAAGGCGTCAGGCTCTCGAACTCCGCCGCACACGTATCCACCAGCTTGTACACCGGCTTCACGCCCAGCTTTTTGCGCAGCGCCCGCACCTTCGCCGCGCCATCTTCCTTCACTCCAAACGTAGCCGCCAGCCGCTCATCGCTCAGCCCCATCCGCTTCGCCGCCAGCAGCGCCTGCGCATCGATCTTCTCGATCCCCACCTCCGCAACGACCTTCAACTCCTCCGCGATCTGCTTCATCTGGTGCAGAAACCACGGGTCCATCCCGGTATAACGAGCAGCATCCCGCACACTCATCCCCGTATCGAACGCATACCGCAGATACGCCAATCTCTCCGGGCTCGGCGTCACCAAACGCTGTCGCAGCCGTCGAGGATCGATCCCGTCATCGGTCCCCTTCTTCCCTGTCTCGAGCGAGCGCACCGCCTTCATCAGCGCCTCTTTGAACGTCCGCCCAATCGCCATCACCTCGCCCACAGACTTCATCTGCGGCCCCAGCGTCTCATCCGATCCCGGAAACTTTTCGAACTGCCACTTCGGAATCTTCACCACCACATAATCAATCGTCGGCTCAAAGCAGGCAGGTGTCGCCTTCGTAATATCGTTCTGCAACTCGTCAAGCGTGTACCCCACCGCAAGCCGCGCCGCAATCTTCGCAATCGGAAATCCCGTAGCCTTACTAGCCAGCGCCGACGAACGCGACACACGAGGATTCATCTCAATCACAGTCATGCGCCCGTTCTGCGGATTCACCGCGAACTGCACATTGCTCCCGCCCGTCTCCACGCCAATCTCGCGAATCACCGCAATCGCCGCATCACGCATCCTCTGGTACTCGCGGTCGGTCAACGTCTGCGCCGGCGCCACCGTAATCGAGTCGCCCGTATGCACGCCCATCGCATCGAAATTCTCAATCGAGCAGATGATCACGACATTGTCCTTCAGGTCGCGCACCACCTCCAGCTCATACTCCTTCCACCCCAGCACACTCTCTTCAATCAGGCACTCGTGCACCGGAGAAAGGTCCAGCCCCCGCGCCAGAATCTCCATCAACTCTTCGCGGTTATACGCAATGCCACCGCCCGATCCACCCAGCGTAAAGCTCGGCCGAATCACCACCGGGAACCCCAGCTTGGCCGCAAACTCCAACCCGCTGCTCGTGTTATTCACCAGCATCGACTTCGGCATATCCAGCCCGATCTTGTTCATCGCGTCCTTGAACAGTAGCCGGTCCTCGGCCTTCTTAATCGCCTCCAGCTTCGCGCCGATCAGCTCGACGCCAAACTTCTCCAGCACCCCCGCATCGGCCAGATCCACCGCCAGATTCAGCGCCGTCTGCCCCCCCACGGTAGGCAGCACCGCAAAGATCCCCCGCCCCTTGCCGATGCCTTGGCCATTGTCGTTGCCGCCTTGGCCGTTGTCGTTGCCCTTGCCTTGGCCGTTGTCGTTGCCCTTGCCTTTCTGGCTGTCATTCCGCAGCGCAGCGGAGGAATCTGCTGTTGTGCCGGCGACGAAACCGTCCCCCATCATCTCCGTCTCCACCCGCAAAATCTCTTCCAGATACGCCAGCGTCAACGGCTCCACATACGTCCGATCCGCCACCTCCGGATCGGTCATAATCGACGCCGGATTCGAGTTCACCAGCACGACCTCATAGCCCTCAGCCTTGAGCGCCTTACAAGCCTGCGTCCCCGAGTAATCGAACTCCGCCGACTGCCCAATCACAATCGGCCCCGAGCCGATCACCAAAATCTTCGCAATGTCATTTCTACGTGGCATTATTTATTTTCTTTTCCTTGAGGAACGACCTTCGTTGGGTCGAGCGTTACAAATCCTATGGTGGAATTTCGCGGCGCCAGGCGCACATAGATTGGAGTCGGGCAGGCCCGACTTTTCGTCGGTAACATGAACGCGGGCTTATCCGCTCCGTTATTCTTAGGGTCTTCCTTATCTACGTAATCGAAGATAAAGGTTTCAAAACCGTCTCCATCAACCTTCATCCAGTGCGGGCCGCTCCCAGGACCGAAGGACCAGCGCCCCGCTTCATCCGTTTGCTGACTCGAACCGAAATCTGCCCACATCGCCGCAACCGACGCTTTCGCAATTGGCACACCAGCTAAATCCGTCACGACACCGCAGAGAACAGATGTAGTAATCTGCGGTCGCTTCTCCTTTGCAACAGGAGAGACCGTCAAGGCGAACGAGGTCACGATAACGAGGATTAAGTTTTTCACGCGTTCAATCCATCGCTTTCAAGGCTGGATGGCGAGGGCTCGCTCACTTCTTCCACCCCTCCATCATCTTCCGAAAGTCCCGGAACAAATAATGCGAATCATGCGGCCCCGGGCTAGCCTCCGGGTGATACTGCACGCTGAACATGGGGTCCGTCGCATGCTTCAACCCCGCCAGCGTGTCATCATTCAGGTTCGTATGCGTCCGCACCACATCCTCCGGCAAGCTCTCCGGGTCCACATTGAAGTTATGATTCTGCGCGGTAATCTCAACCTTCCCTGTCGCCAGGTTCTTGATCGGATGATTCCCGCCGTGGTGCCCGAACTTCAGCTTGTACGTCTTCCCTCCCAGCGCGAGCCCAAAGATCTGGTGCCCCAGGCAAATTCCAAACAGCGGCACCTTCCCCTGCAGCTCCCGCACGTTCGCGACAGCATACTCCAGCGGCTCCGGATCTCCCGGCCCATTTGAAAAGAACACGCCATCGGGCGCCATCGCCAGCACCTCGGCCGCCGTCGTCTTCGCCGGAACCACCGTCACCCTGCAATTCTCGCGAGTCAGCATCCGCAGAATATTCTGCTTGATCCCAAAGTCATACGCGACCACATGCAGCGTCTCTTTCGCTCCCGCATCCACTCCCGGCAGCAACGCATCGCCCGTCTCATTCTTCGGCTCACTCGCATCCCACGCATAGCTGGTCTTCGTCGTCACCACGCTCGCCAGGTCCGTACCATCCATCTTCTTATGCGCCCGAGCCTTCGCCACCAACGCGTCCGTGTCCTCCACCGCAGTCGAGATGACGCCCCGCAAGCATCCATTCGCCCGCAGATGCCGCACCACCGCCCGCGTATCAATCTCCGCGATCACCGGCACGCCATTGCGCTCTAAATACTCATCCGCAACTTCTGTCGACCGCCAGTTCGAGCTCACTGGCGAAAACTCCCTCACCACCAGCCCCTCGATATAAGGCCGCCCCGACTCCGCATCGCTCGGACTCGTCCCATAGTTCCCGATGTGAGGATTGGTCAACACCACAATCTGGCCCGCATACGATGGGTCAGTAAAAATCTCCTGGTAGCCCGTCAGCGAAGTATTGAACACCACCTCGCCCACGCGCTCAACCGCTGGTCCATTGGCATTGCTGCCGGCCCCAAAGGCCTTACCCCAAAACAACCGCCCGTCTTCGAGGGCGAGAATTGCGCGCATACCCTCTCCCTTGCCATCAGATTTGATCATTCGCCCGAATACGGCTTTGTCGCGAGAGGATCACTTGATTCTATCAGCAGCCCCTGTCAAAAACCCACTCGCCCAACAATCAATCCACCACCCCGCTCACCCCAGCTTCACCAGCACGTCCCCACCCTCAATCTTCACCGGAAACACCGCCACCTTCCCCTTCTCCGGAGCCTCGGCCACCCCCGTCGTTGTACTAAACGCCCACGAATGCCAGGGACAAACCACAGCCTCCCCCTCCAGCCATCCCTCCCCCAGCGGCCCCGCCCGGTGAGGACAAACATTATCCAACGCACACAACCGCCCGTCGACATTCGCCAGGCACACCGCCACCCCACCCGCCTCGGCCTCCCGCACCTCGCCCGCCTTAGGAGCCTCATCGACCCCGCACAACCGTACCCACTCGCTCACAACCACCTCCGCTCCTACTCTACAACCGCCC
>DAIDGQ010000009.1 GCA_027452215.1 Granulicella sp.
AGTGGGGTGGGTGGGCAGGGGAGCGTGAGGGAGTAGTGATGCTAGTCACATACACGCGGAGCGGGCGGTGGGAGGCTGGGTGACGTATTGATCTGGAGAGTGGGCTCAACCAGGGGATGGTTAGGGCGCTGCTCGACAGGAGCGTCCTATGTTGAAGTCTTTGTTATTGTTTGCGGTGCTATGGATGATGGGGCCTCAGGCTTCGCAGCAGGCAGCGGCGCCGACAGCCGCGGCGATACCAGCGGATGCCGTGCAGATGAAGAATCCGGGAAAGTCGACTCCGGAGAGCATGGCGCATGCGAAGAAGATGTATGGCTACGACTGTGCAATGTGCCATGGAGAGAATGGAAACGGGAAGGGCGACTTTGCCGTTGAGACGAAGCTGAAGTTGAAGGACTGGACCGATCCGGCGGCTTTGAAGGACAAGACGGATGGGGAGTTGTACTACATCATCAGCAAAGGGCAGGGGTCGATGCCGGGGGAGGGAGACCGTGCCAAGCCTGAGGACATGTGGAACATGGTGGTGATGATCCGGTCGTTCTCGAAGCCGTAGCAGAGTAGGGAATCAGGCGAGGGCGGGGTGGTCTTTGGGCTCCATCCAGAGCTTGCCGGCGAGGATGAGGACGACGAGCATCGCGGTGCAGAGGGCGAAGACTCCTCGGACGCTGGTGTTCTGGGCGAGGACTCCGGAGAGGAGCAGGCCTGCGATCTGAGCGGAGAAGATGGCGGACATGGTGGTGGAACCGACGCGG
This sequence comes from Granulicella sp., assembly GCA_027452215.1. Classification (GTDB taxonomy): domain Bacteria; phylum Acidobacteriota; class Terriglobia; order Terriglobales; family Acidobacteriaceae; genus Granulicella. Next base: position 753 of record DAIDGQ010000009.1, read on the forward strand.
CCCATGAGGTCGGCGGGGGTCTCCTGCTGGATGAGGGTCTGAGAGGGGACGATGATGCCGGCGGCGGCAAAGCCGATGAGGAAACAGCCGGTGACGGTGACGATGATCGGCATGCCGAGGTGGAAGACAGGGAGGGTGAAAGCGAAGAGCGGAGCTGCCGCGAGGAGCAGGGTTCCGAGGGCGATGCCGCCGAGGCCGAGGTAGACCTGGGTGGTGTTGCTGATGTGTTTGGCGAAGGCGTTGAGGACGTTGACGCCGATGAGCAGGCCGATGCCGATGGCGGCGCTGGTGACGGCGAAGATGGTGGAGGAGGCTCGCAGGGTGTCGCGGACGTAGATGGCGATGAGCGGGCCGAAGCAGCCCATGACGAACATTCCGGCGGCGAGAGCGACGATGACGAAGAGCAGGGCGGAGTGGTGGAGGACGAAGCCGGCACCGACCTTCATGTCGGAGAGGATTCCTGCGATGCGGGAGGGAGCTTGCTTTGGGGCTGTGGGGACGGGGGCTTGGAGGTCGTAGAGAGCGGATTTCGTCGGCACGATGAGAGTGAGGCTGGCGATGAGGGAGCCGGAGGCGAGGAAGCTGATGGCGTCGAGGCCGTAGCAGGTTTTGGCTCCGAAGATTTTGACGATGGTGACGGCGATGGGACCGCCGATGATTCGCATTATGAAGAGAACCTGTTGCATGAGGGCGTTGGCGGAGCGGAGGCCGTGGAAGGGGAGGGCGCTGCGGATGGCGACTCCCTGGGCGGGACTGAAGAAGCTGGAGATGACGCTGATGGAGGCGAGGACGATGTAGAAGCCGTAGATGTTGTGGACGAAGAAGAGCAGGAGGCAGAGGCCGGCTCGGATGAAGTCGCTGGAGACGAGGGTGATTTTGACGGGCCAGCGGTCGACGAAGACTCCGCTGACGACGCCGAGCAGGGCGATGGGCAGGAGGTAGGCGATGTTGATGCCAGTGATCTGCTGGGGAGTGGCGTGGAGCTGGAAGGTCATGATGGTGATGACCGCGAAGAGGGCGAGGAAGTCTCCGAAGACGGAGACGATCTGGGCGTACCAGAGACGGCGAAGGGTGACGACGCGGAGGACCTCTCCCATGGAGAGGGGCTCGGGCGCGTTGGGAGCAGGGATGGGGAGCGACTCGGTGGTGGACGGGTCGAGTTCGGCGTCGAGTTGGGAGAGGGTTTCGTCGCTCATGGGTTTGTGGGTGCGCGGTGGAGTTGGGATGCCTGCGGGATGATAGCTCGAGAGGTAGAAGCAAAGGCAAGAGCAAGAGCCAATACGGGGGTCCTTCGCTTCGCTCTAGGATGACGGCGAAAAACAGGCAACGGCAAGTGCAACGGCAACGGCGAGTGCTACTGCAAGTGCAACTGCAGATCCCTACGGGATGACAAGCCAAAGGGGCAAAGGCAACGGCAAGTGCAAGTGCGGCGGGAGCGGAGGTTCAGGGTTGGGTGGGGGCTAGTCGACCAGTTCTACGAGGATGACTTGTTCGTCGTTGTCGATTTCGCGGAGCTTGACTTCGATGATTTCGCGGCGCGAAGTGGGGATGGTGCGGCCGATGAAGCGGGCTTCGATGGGGAGCTCTCGGTGGCCTCGGTCGATGAGGACGAGGAGTTGAACGCTCTTGGGGCGGCCCTGGTCGAAGAGGGCGTCGAGGGCGGCTCGGATGGTGCGTCCGGTATAGAGGACGTCGTCCATGAGGATGATGTCGCGGCCGTTGACATCGAAGCCGATCTCGCCCTTTTCGACGATGGGGCGGGGGCCGGCGGTGGAGAGGTCGTCGCGGTAGAAGCTGATGTCGAGGACGCCGGTGTCGACGGGGGTCTTCTCGATGGTCTCGATGAGGCGGGCGACGCGCTGGGCGAGGGGAACTCCGCGGCGCTTGATGCCGATGAGGCCGAGGTTGGCGCAGCCGTTATTGCGTTCGACGATCTCGTGGGCTAGGCGGACGAGGGTTCGCTCGATCTCGGAGGAGGACATGAGGCGGCCCTTCTCGCGGAGGTGGTGCTTGGGGGTCGAGGGAGTGGCTTCGGGGGTGGAGATTGAATCGCTCATGGTGTGCACTGATGATATCAGCGGAGCGTGGTGAGGGGAGAGTGCCGAAGGCTGGCAGGGTGTTGAAGGGCTGGCAGAGTGTTGAATGGCGCCGGTGTCGGAGGGCTAGCGCGGGGTGCGGGAACGGAGGTAGCCGGCGAAGGCTCCGGCGGTGGCGGAGAAGGCGAGATAGAAGGCGGTGCCCATGGCGATGGTGGTGAGCAGGATTCCGGCGCGGAACTCGGGGATGGCGAGCAGGTCGAGGGCTTGTTGGGCGGCGGGGCCGGAGGTGGCGGTGATGGTGGAGTGCATCTGAGTGAAGACGGCGGCGAGCTGGGCGTCGAAGTCGGAGATGGAGTGGAAGACGTAGCGCTCGAGGAGGAGATCGATGGTGTTGAGGGTGCTGGTGGCGATGAGGATGGAGATGCCGGTGAGTAGTCCGAGGCGCGCTCCAAAGGAGGTGGTGATGCGGGTGAGACGGAAGCGAGCGCTATAGACTCCGAGGACGATAATGGGCGCGGAGATGAACCAGAAGAAGGAGAGCAGGCCGACGGGGGGAAGAGCGAAGGAGATCAGGGTAAGCGCGGCGGTGATGGCTCCGGCAAGACCTGCGAACTGGATGGCTCCGGGCCAGACGATGGCGTTGCTGGGCGCTGGGGGAGCGGCGATGGGAGCTGCGGGAGCGTTGAGAGCCTCCTGCTGCGCGCTGATTTGCTGGTCGATCTGCTCGCGAAGTTCTTCGGAGAGCTGGACCTGGGGAGCACCGCAGTTCCAGCAGTAAAAGAGGGCTCCTTCATCTTCGCGATGAAGGACAGAGTGGCAGCGGGGGCAGATGCGGGGGGTCACCGCCTTAAGGGTAGACGAGCAGTGGCTGTGTAGCAAGGAGTAGAGGTGGAGCAGTGAGTAAGGGGTAGAGAGTAAGGAGTAGAGAAATGCAAGGCTGGTCGCCACTGAATGGCTGCGGCTCACTACTCCTTACTCACTACGCTCTTACTTCTTGCTGATCACTCGCTGTCTTTGCTGTCGTGACCGGAGAGGTGGGAGGGTAGGTCCAGGGCTACGAGGCCGATCTTGGTGCCTCCGTTGCGGGACTCTACTCCTACGATGTGCTGGTGGAGGTCAGAGCCGGCACGGAGTTCGAGGTCGCTGGAGTCGCCGCTCATGATTGCGAAGCCCTTCGAGTGGCCGTCGCTGGTCTTGACGTGAGGTCCATGATTAGAGTCGCAGGTGAGGCCCTGGGAGGTGCGGGTGGGAGAGCCGACGGCATGGTCGTCGCGGCACTCGATGACGTCGCCGTAGCGGGCGGCGAGGTCTTTGCGGTAGAAGGCGAGGACCTGGTCCTGGGAGTCGGGGGTCTGGAAGCTGGCGGCCTTGACTCCGAGGTGGAAGCCTCCGAAGCTCATGTCGACGTTGGCGGAGTTGGTGTCCTTGTCGTCGTCGTCCTTGACGGGGGTGGCTCCGGGATAGAGGGTAAGGCCGATAGCGGAGGTGTCGGCGGCGTCGTTGGTTTTGACGTGCATGGAGCCGAAGGGCGTGCCGATGTCGACGTTGTCGCGGTTGCCGTTCTTGTGTTCGATGACGTGACAGCCGGAGAGCAGGAGGCATGCGAGCGAGGAGACGGCGAAGGTGCGCAGGGTAGGGTTCATACGTTCTCCAACAGCCGCGGCAAGACAGGGAATCTCGCGGGCACTTGCGGTATGCAAGCAGGATACGCGGAGTCGAAGCGCGAGGTTCCATGGAGTGGACGAAAAGTTTATGGGGTCACAGCAACGATGCGGAACAGCGTCTTTCCTGGTGGATGGGGGTTTACACTGCAAGCTCAAACTATCGAGCCTGAAGGAAGAGTCAGGAAGGATGCACTGCCATGCGGATTCCCTTGCATAGACGGCTTAGCCGAGTGAGTATGAGGTTGCGCCACGCTGCGTGCCTGGGTGCGGTGGTGACGGGAGCGGCCGTTGTGCTGCTGATGGCGATGCCGATGAGGGCCCAAGATGGGCCTTCGCAACAGCCGGGTGAGGGTGAGGATCAGGGACAGGCGGCGCAGGCGGATCCTCCGTCGCAGGTGGCCAGGGTGAGCGTGGTGGTGGGGAACGTTTCGGTGGAGCCGGCGAGCGTGAACCAGTTCAGCGCGGCGGAGGTGAACTATCCTCTGACGACGGGAGACCGGCTGTATGCGGACGTGGGAGCGAATGCTGAGCTGCAGACGGACCAGCTGGCGGTGAGGCTGGGACAGCAGACGGACCTGACGGTGACGGCGATGACGGACACGCTGGCGCAGTTTGGGCTGGCGCAGGGTGGCGTGCATCTGCGTAGCTACTCGCTGGACCCGGACGGGACGGTGGAGCTGGATACTCCGAACGTTGCGGTGACGCTGCTGCAGGCGGGTGATGTGCGCGTGGATGTGGATCCGGACAGCGGCACGACGACGGTGCTGGTGGATTCGGGCGAGGTGCAGGTGGATGGGAATGGGCTGCAACAGGTGCTGGAGGCGGGGCAGCGGATGAGGGTGGGAGGAAGCGATCCGGTGTCGGCGCAGTGGCTGGATGGAGCGTCGCTGGATGGGCTGGACCGGTTCTCGATGGACAGGGATGTGCTGTATGACAGCTCGACGGCGGGAGAGTCGCAGTATGTGAGTCCGGACACGATTGGCGCGGGAGATCTGGCGTCGAATGGAGATTGGGAGACGGACTCGGATGAGGGGCCGGTGTGGTATCCGACGGGAGTTGCGGTGGATTGGCAGCCGTACAGTTGTGGGAGATGGGCGTGGGTGGCTCCGTGGGGATGGACGTGGGTGGACTGCGCTCCGTGGGGATTTGCTCCCTTCCACTATGGGCGCTGGGAGCACCGTGGACGGCGGTGGGGATGGATTCCGGGACCTCCGGTGGTGCGGCCGGTGTACTCTCCGGCGCTGGTGGTGTTCGTTGGAGGAGACCGGCTGAATCCGGGTGGAGGACCGGTGACGGCTTGGTTTCCGCTGGGGCCGCGGGAGCCGTATGTGCCGTGGTATCACGCGAGCCAGAGGTATGTGAACCGGGTGAATGTGTCGAATATTTATGACCGGAACACGGAGCAGGTGAGGAACATCTACGACCAGCGGACGGAGGTGGCGGCGTACGCTGGAGGCGGGGAGAGAGTGTATGCGAACCGTCCGGTGGGAACGGTTGCGGTGCCGGAGAGCGCGTTTGCGGCGGGGCGGAGGGTGGGGTCGTCGATGGTGCGGGTGAACCCGCAGGAGCTGGCGGCGGCGAAGGTGCTTCCCCATCCTCTGGTGACTCCGCAGCGGACGATGGTGGTGGCGGCACCGGCGCGGGCGCTTCCTCCTCACCTGACGAGGCCGACGCTGGCGACGACCCAGGGAGATTCGCGGATACGGCCGTCGGCGCGGCCTGTGATCGAGGGATCGCAGCCGAACTATCAGCATGAGGCTGCTCCGATTGCCCGGCAGCCGGCGGAGGGGATGCGGAATCAGCAGCCTGTGCCGCAACAGCGACCCGGCTATCAGCAGCCTGTGCAGCAACAGGGTGAGAGACCTGGGTATCAGCAGCCTGCGCAGCCGGAGCCTGTGAGACCGAACTATCAGCATGAGGCTGCTCCGGCGGGGCGGCAGCCTGCGGAGGCGGTGCGTCCGCAGAGTGAGGCGGCGCCGGTGGCACCTGCGGCTCCGCCGAGGATGCTGTACAACCGGGCGGTTCCTCCGGCTCCGAGGCCGAGCTTCGAGGAGCAGCAGCGGGCGATTCAGAGCATCGATCCGGGGCGTCCGCTGGGTCCGCAGCAGATGAATAATCTGCGGCAGAATCAGCCGGTAGGGCCTCCGCAGCAGAGGGAGATGCCGCATCCTCCGGTGGGGGCTCCGAGGCCGGCTCCGGCACCGCGGAGTGCTCCTCCGACGGTAGTCCACCACTGAAGACTTCGTCCTGCGGTCCTGCAGTCCTGCGCGGACTACGAGAGTCGAGGGGGCTGGGGTACCCCCCCTCCCCCTGCTTTCACTTTTTGTTAGTGAAGTCGTTTAGAATGTTCGGCTTAGCATGTGAAGGCTGCTTTCAAGCGGTTCATTCTAAATGGGTTAGGGGCATGATATTCATTTGGTTGGAGTTAGGGGTCTAAATGGGAACCCTGCAGCGGCGGTTGCCGGTGCAGCGTTTGCTTTGAGGCTCTTAATTTGAGGGTAGCAGGTGGGTGGGGGGAACTATGCCAGGTTTTGGAGAGATTTATCGGCAATAGGGACAGGGGTTTTGGAGGCTTGTAAGGCTTGAGGGGGCTTGACAGGTTCTGAGGTCCTGCGCCGACGGCGGGTGGGCGGGCGAAGAACGGGAGACAGCAGATTCTTCGCTGCGCTCAGAATGACAGCCAGAAAGGCAAGGGCAACAGCAAGGGCCAATGCGGGGGTCCTTCGCTTCGCTCCAGGATGACGGCGAAAAACTTGCAACGGCAAGTGCAAGTGCAAGTGCAAAGGCAAAGGCAAAGGCAACGACAACTGCAAGTGCATGTGCAAGTGCATGTGCAAGTGCAAGTGCAGACGCGAAGGCAAGGGCAAACGCGAAGGCAAGGGCAGACACGGGGCTCTCTGCTTTGCTTCGCGTTGGTCTGGATGACGTGGGGGTGAGGCGGGGGCGGGGTAGGGGTGGGGTGAGCGTCCATAATGTAGGGATGGTTGATTGCGTGGTGGAGGGGCCGTTGGAGGAGTACCGGCGGAGGTTGCTGGTGCATGAGGAGCGGGAGACGTCGCTGAAGGCTGCGCATGTGTGGGTGGGGTATTTGCGGGTGGCGCTGGTGGTGGCGTTCCTGGTGGTGGCATGGTTTACGGTGTTTCAGCGGTATGGGCCGCGGTGGTCGGTGGCGGTGCCGATGGTGCTGTTTCTGGTGGCTGGGTGGGTGCATGGACGGGTGTTGCGACGGCTGAGCCTGGCGCGGAGATCGGCGGAGATCTATCGCCGGGGGATGGCACGGATCGAGGACCGGTGGGTGGGGTGGAACGAGCGGCCGGTGGGTGGGCTTTCGGTGGAGATGCAGGCTCGGGTGGGGAAGAGTTTGTATGCGGCGGATCTGGATATTGTGGGGCGGGGTGGGGTGTTTGAGTTGCTGTGCGTGGCGCGGACCCGGATGGGAGAGGAGCGGCTGCTGGAGTGGCTGCTGGAGCCGGCGGAAGTAGGCGAGATTCTGGAGCGGCAGGCGGCGGTGGCGGAGCTTCGCGGGAAGCTGGATTTTCGGGAGCGGATGGGGGTTGCGGGCGAGGCGAAGGTGGTGGGGGTGCAGGTGGAGGCGCTGCGGAGCTGGGCGGAGGCTCCGGATTTGTTGACGCAGGGATGGATGCCGTGGGTGGCGGCGGTGCTAGCGGTGGCGGCGGTGGGAGCGACGGGATATTGGGTGTGGAGTGCGTCGGTGACAGCGCTGCTGGTGGTGCTGGTGGTGGAGGCGTTGGTGCGGAAGCCGTTTACGAAGCGGATTGACGGCGTGCTGGAGGGGACGGACAGGGCGCTGAAGAGTCTGCAGCTGCTTTCTGCGCTGTTGGAGGCGATGGAGGGGGAGAGCTTTCAGGCGGCGAGGTTGCAGGGAATTGGGGAGAGGCTGCGGTCGCATCATGTGGCGGGGTCGGTGGCGATTCGGAAGCTGGCGAGGCTGGGGGAGTTTCGGGACTCGCTGGATAATCCGATTGTGAGGGTGGGGCTGAATCTGCCGCTGATGTACTCGGTGCAACTGGCGTGGGCGGTGCAGCGGTGGAGGAGGAAGCATGGGGCGGCGGTGGGGTTGTGGCTGGAGGCGGTGGCGGAGATGGAGGCGCTGCTGTCGCTGGCGACGTACTCGTATGAGCATCCGGGGGATGGGTTTCCGGAGTTTGTGGAGGGCGAGGCGGTGTTGGAGGCGGTGGAAATTGGGCATCCGCTGATTGCCGCGGCGAAGTGCGTGCGGAATAGTTTGCGGATGGGTGGGGAGACGCGGGTGCTGCTGATTTCGGGATCGAATATGAGCGGGAAGAGCACGCTGATGCGGACGGTGGGAGTGAATACGGTGCTCGCGATGTGTGGTGCTCCGGTGCGGGCGGAGAGGCTGCGGCTGACTCCGATGCGGATTGGGGCGAGCTTGCTGGTGAATGACTCGCTGCAGGAGGGGCACTCGCGGTTTTATGCGGAGATTGAGAAGCTGAGCCGGATCTGCTCGCTGGCTGGTGAGGGGGGTGGTTTTGGGGTGATGTTTTTGTTGGATGAGCTGTTGCAGGGGACGAATTCGAAGGACAGGATGGTGGGAGCCGCGGGGGTGGTTCGGGCGCTGGTGGAGGCGGGGGCGATCGGGATTGTGACGACGCATGACCTGGCGCTGGCGGAGATGTCCGGGCTGGCGGCGGGGGCGCTGCGGAATATGCACTTTCAGGATGAGATTGTGGACGGGGAGATGCGGTTCGACTTCAAGCTGCGGGAGGGAGCGGCGATGCGGAGTAATGGGGTGGAGCTGATGCGGCTGATTGGGCTGAAGGTGTAGCGAGGCTCAGCGGGTGAGGTCGTGGAAGTCGTTGTGGTCGACGGAGACTCGTTCGTCGAAGATGTAGCAGGAGCCTTGCCATTGGCTGGAGGCGGTGGGGATGTCTTCGAGGTATTTGAGGATGCCTCCTTTGAGGTGGTAGACCTCGGGGAAGCCTTGCTGGAGCATGAAGGCGGAGGCCTTTTCGCAGCGGATGCCACCGGTGCAGAACATGGCGACCTTGCGGTGTTTGGCGGGGTCGAGATGTTCGCGGACGTAGTCGGAGAAATCGGAGAAGGTGTCGAGCGGTGGAGTGACGGCCCCGGCGAAGGTTCCGAGGGCGGACTCGTAGGAGTTGCGGGTGTCGAGGAGGAGGACGTCGGGGTCGGCGAGGAGGTCGTTCCAGTGCTGGGGGTCGATGTACTGGCCGGGGCGGGAGGGGTCGACGGCGGCGTTGCGGAAGGTGATGATCTCTCGCTTGAGTTTGAATTTGAGGCGGCGGAAGGGAGGCGCGTCGGTGGTGGAGAATTTGACTTCGGAGCGTGAGAGGCCGGTGCGTTGGGCGAGGAAGTCGAGGAGGAGGTGGATGGTTTCGGGGGAGGCGGCCATAGTGCCGTTGATGCCTTCGGGGGCGATGAGGGTGGTGCCGAGGAGGTCGGTTGCGGCGAAGGCGGCGCGGAGCTCTTCGCGGAGGGCGGCGGGGTCCGCGAGCGCGAAGAAGCGGTAGTAGGCGGCGACGGTGTACATGCTGGTTTTAGTGTAGTCGCGGGGTGAGGCGGGATCACCAGCCGACCTGGCTCATTCGCTCGAGGATGAGGCCGCTGTAGCGATTCATGCGCTCGGGGCGGCGCTTGAGGGGAGCTGGCAGGATGGCGGCAAGCGACCAGAGAAGGAGGAGGCCGAGGGCCAGCGAGCGTAGAACGGATCGGAGAGTGGGACGGGAAGTGAGGCGGGGAAAGCCGTCGCGAGGCGGGGCGTTTGGGTTTGGCATGGTGTCCCCTGTGAGGATAACCGCCGGGCAGGCTGCAGCTAGCGGCGGCCGTGTGCGCGAGCCGTGTAAATGCAGGCAGGAGTGCGGGGTTCGGCTGAGGCATTTGGGGGAGGGGGAGATTAGCTGCGAATTCACGTGGGCGCGAGTACACTTGGTAGAGCTACGTGTGATTGGAGCCGCGCAACTGACTGGTAGTGGGCGCAATGCGGCGGTAGCGTACTTTTCTTTCGAGGACAGGAATGACCGATAAGCAGCAGCAAGATGCCCTAGATCAATTGTCAATCAACACACTGCGGTTTCTGGCCGTTGACCAGGTGGAGAGCGCCAATAGTGGCCATCCAGGAGCGCCGCTGGGTTGCGCTCCGATCGCCTACCTGCTGTATCACAAGATCATGAAGTACAACCCGACGGACCCGTTGTGGTCGAACCGGGACCGGTTTGTGCTGTCGAATGGGCATGCGTCGGCGCTGCTGTATGGCACGCTGCACCTGGCGGGATATAACCTGCCGATCTCGCAACTGCAGAGGTTCCGGCAGTGGGGTTCGGAGACTCCGGGACATCCAGAGCTGGGCGATACTCCGGGCGTGGAAGTGACGACGGGGCCGCTGGGCCAGGGATTTGCCGAGGCGGTTGGTTTGGCGATCGCGGAAAAGCATCTGGCTGCGGTGTTCAACCATGAGAATCACACGCCGGTGGATCACCACACGTATGTGCTGTGCGGCGATGGCGATCTGATGGAAGGGATCTCGCATGAGGCGGCTTCGCTGGCGGGGACGCTGGGTCTGGGCAAGCTGATTGTGCTGTATGACGACAATCTGATTTCGCTGGATGGGCCGACGGAGCTGAGCTACACGGAAGACGTGACGAAGCGCTTTGAGGCGTACCACTGGCAGGTGCAGATGGTGCATGACGGCAATGACCTGGTGGCGCTGGAAGAGGCGATCAAGGCAGCCAAGGCGGAGACGTCGAAGCCGTCGCTGATTCGCGTGCGGACGGTGATTGGCTATGGCAGCCCGAAGGCCGGCACGAACAAGGTCCACGGCGAGGCTCTAGGAGCGGAGGCGACGAAGGCGACCAAGAAGAATCTTGGGTTCCCTGAGGATAAGAGCTTCTACGTTCCGGAAGAGGCTGGGAAGAACTGGCTGCAGGCGGTGGAGAAGGGCAAGAAGGAACAAGCCGCGTGGCAGGCGAAGTTCGACGAGTTCAAGAAGGCGTATCCGGCACTGGGCGAGCAGTATGAGCGCACGATGGCGGGCAAGATGGAAGCGGGCTGGGAGAAGGCGATTCCTACGTTCCCGACAGAGAAGGCTGTGGCGACTCGCAATGCCGGGCAGGTGGTGTTGAACGCCGTGGCGAAGGTGGTGCCGGAGCTGTTTGGCGGTGCGGCGGATCTGACGGCTTCGACGAAGACGATCTTCAAGGACTCGCCGAGCTTCCACGTGGATCCGGTTGGGCGCAACGTGTTCTTTGGCGTGCGCGAGTTTGGGATGATGGCGGCGGTGAATGGAATGGCGGCGCATGGCGGGCTGATTCCGTTCGGGTCGACGTTCTTTACGTTCAGCGACTATTGCCGCTCGGCGCTTCGCATGGGAGCGCTGCAGCATAATCATTCGCTATACATCTTTACGCATGATTCGGTGGGGTTGGGAGAGGATGGCCCGACGCACCAGCCGGTTGAGCATCTGATGGCGCTGCGCGTGATTCCTCAGCTGACGGATTTTCGGCCGGCGGATGCGAATGAGACGGCGGCTTGCTGGCAGCTGGCACTGGAGCGGAAGTCGGCGAGCTTTATGGCGCTGAGTCGGCAGGATCTTCCGGTGCTGGACGCTGCGAAGTACAAGGTGTTCGAGGGTGCTCGCAAGGGCGCGTATGTGCTCGAGGAGTTTGGCAAGGATGTGGTGCTGGTGGCGACGGGTTCGGAGGTGGATGTGGTGATGAAGGCCGCGCTCGAACTGAAGACTGCCGGGATCAACGCAACCGTGGTGTCGATGCCCAGCTTCAAGATCTTTGAGGAGCAGACGGAAGAGTACAAGATGTCGATCTTCCCGCATGGCGTTCCGAAGATTTCGGTTGAGGCTGGAGCGACGATGGGCTGGTGGAAGTATGTGGGTCGCGATGGTGTGGCGATCGGCATCGACCGCTTTGGCGCTTCAGCTCCGGGACCGATTGTTCTGGAAAAGCTGGGGATTTCGGTTGGACATGTTGTGGAAGCTGCGAAGAAGCTTGTGAAGAAGTAGTAGAGAGCAAGGAGTAAGGAGTAGAGGGCGGCGGTCGATGTGGCTGCCGCCCGCACTCTGGAGCAGACAGGGTTTTAGCCGTGGGCCTTCTTTCCTCGCCGATTGAGGGCCCGCGGCTAAGACCCTGAACTGCGAGGGATTAGGGATTAGGGATTGGGGATTGTGCGATGACGCAGGATGAGGCTAAGGCGCTGGTGGGGAAGCGGGCGGCGGAGTTTGTGGACGAGGGGATGGCGGTGGGGCTCGGGACGGGGTCCACGTCGACGATGTTTATCAGGGCGCTGGGAGAGCGGGTGAAGGCGGGGTTGAAGATTCGGTGCGTGGCGTCGAGTGACGCGAGCCGGGATCTGGGGCTGTCGCTGGGGATGGACGTGGTGGAGCTGGCGGAGTTGCCGGAGCTGGATTTGTATATCGACGGCGCGGACGAGGTGGGGCCGGGGCTTGCGCTGATAAAGGGTGGGGGAGGGGCGCTGCTGCGGGAGAAGATCGTGGCGAGTGCGGCGAAGAAGTTTATTGTCGTCGTGGATTCGAGCAAGGTGGTGGGGACGCTGGGGAGGTTTCCTCTTCCGGTAGAGGTGGTGAAGATGGCGCTTCCGCTGGTCGAGAAAAGGCTGGAGGAGTTGGGGTTGAATCCGACGCTGCGTAGGCACAAGGATGGGTCGGTGTATCTGACGGATGAGAAGAATTACATTCTGGACTGCGCTTGCGGTGCGATTCCTGATCCGGAGGCTACGGCGGCGGAGATTCGGGGTGTGGTGGGCGTGGTGGAGCATGGGCTGTTTTTGAAGATGGCGAGCGTGGCGCTGGTGGCCGGGGATGCGGGCGTTACGGAGTTGTTGCCATAGGTCCTGCGCGGAGCAGAGAGCGAAGCTTTGACGCAAAGGGCGCGAAGAGAGGCGGCAAGGTTCGCGACGATGGGCTCAAATGTGGGGGAAGGCTGCATCGTGGGGGCTCGGGGGAACGTCTGATTAAGTATGGAAACTTCGGTGAAGGCGACGCAGGGCGGTAAGGTTTGGCTGATTACGGGGGCCTCGACTGGATTAGGGCGGGTGCTGGCGGAGTATCTGTTGGGTGTGGGTGCGAGGGTGGTGGCGACGGCTCGCAAGGTGGAGCAGCTGAGGGAGTTAGGGGAGAAGTATCCTGAGACGGCGCTTACGCTGGGGCTGGATGTGACGCGGCAGGAGTCGGTGGATGCGGCGGTGGCGGCGACGGTGGAGAGGTTTGGGCGGATCGATGTGCTGGTGAATAATGCGGGGTTTGGGATGGTGGGGGCGGTGGAGGAGTCGGCTGAGGGGGAGTTTCGGCCGATGTTTGAGACGAATGTGTTTGGGCTGATCCGGGTGACGCAGGCGGTGCTGCCGCAGATGCGGAAGCAGCGGTCGGGGCATGTGGTGAATCTGTCGTCGATTGGAGGGCTGGTGGCGACGCCGGGATTCGGGATGTACAACGCGACGAAGTTTGCGGTGGAGGGGCTGAGCGAGGCGCTGGCACAGGAGTTGAAGCCGCTGGGGATCGGTGTGACGATTGTGGAGCCGGGGCCGTTCCGGACGGATTTTCTGGGCAGATCGGGACTGGTGGCGGAGCGCAGGATTCCCGAGTATGAGCAGACTGCGGGGAAGATGCGGGCGTATTTTAGTGAACAGGACGGCAAGCAGCGCGGCGATCCGAAGCGGGCTGCGGCCGCGATGGTGAAGGCGGTGGAATCGGAACATCCTCCTCTGAGGTTATTGCTGGGAGCGAGCACGATTCCGCGACTGAAGGGCAAGCTGGAGGCCTGGGAAAAGGAAGTGGCGATGTGGCAGGCGACCACGCTGGGAGCAGATTTTCCTGAGGGCGAGTGAACCTGTAAAGCAAAGACTTTCAAGCGGCTTTATTAAGGTATCGAATCTCATACCAAATTAAGCATGACGTGACGCTGGGCATTGACAGCGATTCCGATTACTCTCTAAGAGGCACTTTACGCAAAGGGACAGGTTGATATGGAACTTGGATTGATTGGGTTGGGAAAGATGGGCGGCAACATGGCGGAGCGCTTGCGCCTTGCCGGGCATAAGGTTGTGGGATTTGATTTCTCAGCCGAAGCTGTGCAACGGCTCAACGACGCTGGATCTGTGGGTGTGCACACGCTGGAAGACCTGGTGAAGAATCTGCAGGCTCCTCGCGCGATCTGGATCATGGTTCCGGCGGGCGATCCGGTGGACCAGACGATTGCAAAGCTAAAGCCGCTGATGCAGAAGGGCGATATTTTTATCGACGGCGGCAATTCGAACTACAAGGATTCGCAGCGACGTCATGACGCGCTGGTTCCGGAGGGCTTTGGGTACGTCGACGTTGGAACGTCGGGCGGGATCTGGGGAATCACCGAGGGGTACTCGATGATGATTGGCGGCGATGAAGCGGTGGTGGAGACGCTGCGGCCGATCTTTGAGGCGCTGGCACCGACCGCAGACACGGGCTGGGGCCGGGTGGGGCCGAGCGGCGCGGGACACTTTGTGAAGATGGTCCACAACGGGATTGAGTATGGCCTGATGCAGTCGTATGCAGAGGGCTTTTCGATTATGCATGCGAAGGAGCCGCTCGGATTGGATTTGACACAGATTGCGAATATCTGGCGGTATGGTTCGGTGGTTCGGTCCTGGTTGCTGGACCTGACGGCGGATGCGCTGAAGAAGAATCCGTCGCTGGATGGGCTGGAGCCGTATGTTCCGGACTCGGGCGAAGGCCGGTGGACGGTGTTCGAGGCGATCGATCTGAATGTGTCGGCGCCGGTGATTACGGAGTCGCTGATTCGGCGGGTGCGGTCGCGCGAGGATGACAATTTTTCTGACCGTATGCTTTCGGTCATGCGCCACGAGTTCGGCGGACACGCAGTAAAGAAGTCTTAACCAGATCTGTGCAACAACCGCGAATGCGCCACGAGTTCGGCGGACATGCGGTGAAGAAGAAAAGCTGAAGCAGAGATTTGGAAGCAGAGATTCGAGCAACTATCGCGCTGGGTTTTGAGGTGCGATTCGATTTTGAGATGCGATATAACGTGCAGTCAAGCTTGGTAAGGAGTAGTAGATGGCAAATGAAGTGAAGCATACGGTCGTGCATTCGGGATATGAAGACGGGAAGAAGCCGGAACGGATTCCGGACCCCTGTGTGGTTGTGATCTTTGGAGCGTCTGGCGACCTGACCAAGCGCAAGCTGCTGCCGGCGCTGTATCACCTGGAGCAGGAAGGCATGCTGCCGGAGTCGTTTGCGGTGGTGGGCGTGGCGCGGCGGGATATCTCTGCGACGTTTTCGGCTGATATGCAGGACGGTATTTTGAAGGGCGGAGGAGTTGAGCAGGATGATCCGGAGCTGAAGAAGTTCATGGATCGCGTGAAGTATTTCACGACGAACTTCGATGACGACGCTGGCTTTGAGAAGCTGAAGAATTTTCTTGCGGACATTGACGCGAAGATGGGAACCAAGGGCAACCGGCTGTTTTATCTGGCCGTTGCGCCGGAGTACTTTGCCGATATTACGGACCGGCTGGGTAAGCATGGGATGACCAAGGCCACGGTTCCGGGGCAGTGGATGCATGTGATTATCGAGAAGCCGTTTGGCACGGATCTGGCGTCGGCTCGCAAGCTGAACGATGAGATCAATCGGGTGCTGACGGAGGACCAGATTTACCGCATCGACCACTACCTGGGCAAAGAGACGGTGCAGAATATTTTGGTGTTCCGGTTTGGCAATGGAATCTTCGAGCCGATCTGGAACCGGAATTATATCGACCACGTGGAGATTACGGCGGCGGAGTCGATTGGCATTGAGGGACGCGGACCGTTCTATGAGAGCGCGGGAGCGTTGCGCGACGTGCTGCAGAACCACGTGATGGAAGTGTTGAGCTTTGTTGCAATGGAGCCACCTGACAGCTTTGAATCGAGCGCGGTGCGGACCGAGAAGCTGAAGGTCTGGCATGCGATCGATCCGATCCAGGTAGAGGACACGGTGCGCGGACAGTATGGGCCGGGCCGCGTGGATGGCGAGAAGGTGATTGGCTATCGCGAGGAAGATCGCGTGGATTCAGAGTCGGAGACAGAGACGTTTGTGGCGATGAGACTGCAGATCGAGAACTGGCGCTGGGCTGGAGTTCCGATTTATATTCGCGCGGGCAAGCGGCTGGCGAAGCGCGTGACCGAGGTGACGGTGTGCTTCAAGCAGCCTCCGATGCATATGTTCAAGTCCGACGATACGAAGCATGTGCAGCCGAATGTTTTGAAGATGCGGATTCAGCCGGACGAGGGGATTTCGCTGACGTTTGGAGCGAAGGTTCCGGGGCCGACGACGAATGTGATGCCGGTGGAGATGCACTTCAGCTATGCGGAGAGCTTTGGTAAGAGCTCTGCGAATGGGTACGAGCGGCTGCTGCTGGACGCGATGCTGGGCGATGGTACGTTGTTTGCGCATCGTGATGGCGTGGAAGCGACGTGGGCACTGATGACACCGATCCTCGAGGCATGGGCGAAGCGGCCACCGAGCGACTTTCCGAACTACGAGGCGGGAAGCTGGGGACCGGCGGCTGCCGATGCTCTGATGAAGAGAGACCGGCGGAAGTGGTACAAGCTGTAAGGCAGGCAGTAGACAGTAGAGGGTAGACAGGAAGAGCAGTGTGCGACGCGAAGAGGCGTCGCACATTGCGCGTTAGATGGTGCGATGGTTGCAGATTTGAGAGGGTTATGGCTCGTTCGGTGAGGGTGACGTACCAGGTATGGCCGGGCGCGGCCGAGATGGCGATGGCTTCGGCGCAGATGTTTGCGGCGAGGGTGGAGCAGGCTGTGGCGACGCGTGGGATTGCGCGGGTGGCGCTGTCGGGCGGCAGCACTCCGCAGGCTACGTTCAAGCTGCTGGCCGATCCGGCGGGGCCGTTTGCGGCGACTGTGCCGTGGGACAAGGTGCAGCTTTTCTGGGTGGATGAGCGGTGCGTGGGGCCGGATCATCCGGAGTCGAATTATGGAGTCTGCCGCAATTTGCTGCTGAGCAAGGTGGCGATTCCCGAGGCGAATGTGTTCCGGATGGAGGGCGAGCTGGACCCGGAGGTGGCGGCGAGCCGGTATGAGAGCACTCTGCGGAATGTAATGAAGCTGGAGGGGGCGGAGTCTCCCCGGTTTGATTTGCTGACGCTGGGGATGGGGCCGGATGGACATACGGCGTCGCTGTTTCCTCATACGGCGGCGATTGACGAGCTGGGCAGGCTGGTGGTGGCGAACCACGTGGAGAAGAAAGAAGCGTGGAGGATTACGCTGACGTGGCCGGTGATTAACCAGGCGGCGGAGGTGGTGTTCGAGGTGGAAGGGAAGGCCAAGACGGAGGTGCTGGCGGAGGTGCTGACCGGGCCACGCGATCCGGAACGTCTACCGGCGCAACTGATCCGGCCTGCAAATGGTAAGCTTCTCTTCTTGCTGGATGAGGCTGCGGCGGCGATGCTGCCGGCGGCGAGCGAGGTGTCCGAAGGTGAGGGACATCGCGTGGGCGTGATTGAGATCTAAGAGAGGAAGTGAGTAAGGAGTAAGGAGTAAGGAGTAGAGACCGGCTTTGACTACTCCTTACCCCTTACGCTCTACTCCTTGAGAGAGCATGATTCTTGCGGGTGATGTTGGCGGGACTAAGGTCCATCTGGCGCTGTATAGTTTTGCTGGCGGACGGTTGTCGGCGGTGCGGGACCACAAGTTTCCGGCCACGGAGTTTGCGACGCTGGATGAGGTGGTGAAGGCGTTTCTGGCGCAGGCCGGAGAGTCGAAGGAAGAGATTGTTGCGGCGTGCTTTGGGTGTCCGGGGCCGGTGCGCGATGGACGTTTGAAGCTGACGAATCTGCCGTGGACGCTGGATGAACGCGAGCTGGTGAAGTCGTTGGGGATACAGCATATTTTCCTGATCAACGACCTGGAGGCGAACGGGTACGGGATTCCGGAGCTGGCGCCGGAGAAGGTGTTTACGCTGCATGCGGGGGATGAGGAGTTTGGGGGGCATCGCGGGCTAGTGTCAGCGGGAACGGGGCTGGGCGAGGCGCTGCTGATATGGGACGCGAAAAAGCAGCGGCACACCCCGCTGCCGTCGGAGGGTGGGCACTGCGACTTTGCTCCCCGGACGGATCGTGAGATTGAGCTGCTGAATTATCTTCGCAGGACGCTGAATGGGCGCGTGAGTTTTGAGCGCGTGGTGTCGGGGATTGGGATCAAGAATGTGTACGCGTTTTTGCGCGACGACCGGAAGATGGACGAGCCGGCGTGGCTGCGAGAGCGCATGGAGAACGAGGATCCGAACGCTGTGATTGGGCAGTGCGGCGAGGATGGGTCGAGTGAGATTTGCTTTGAGACGCTGCAGATTTTTGCGTCGGCGTTTGGCGCGGAGGCGGGGAACGTGGCGCTGAAGGTGCTGGCGATGGGTGGAATTTATCTGGGCGGGGGGATTGCTCCGAAGATCCTGAAGACGATGGAGAATGGCGCATTCATGCAGGCGTTCAGGGATAAGGGACGGCTGTCGCCACTGTTGGAGGCGGTGCCGGTGCGGATTATTCTGGACGATACGTGCGCTCTGCTGGGAGCGGCGGCGTTTGCTGAGGCGAGGGCGGCGGAGATCTCGGGGCGGTCGGAGCGCGCGGCCTCGTAGGTCCTACGGTCCTGCGCGGACGGCGAGAGTAAGACAGTTGGTGCTGCGCGGACCGTGCGAGTTGATGCGGGGTGGTGGATAGTGGTCGTGCGACTTGATGCGCGATACCGCACGTGTCGCGAGGAGCGCGCCATGTGTGGGGCACCTGGTGGTCGCGAGGGGTTGGATTTCGCTACATGATGCGGAAGCGTTCACGCATGAGGCGCTGGAAGCGGGGGCGCCAGATGAGGTCGTAGGCGAGCTCCTTGCCGGGGAACATGTTGAGCGCGGCGAGGCGGGCGTCGGCGATCATCTGGGAGGCTTCGTCGATGGAGAGGGAGCTGTCTTGCGCGATGGTCTGCATGACGAGGTTCATCATCATCTGAAGGCGGCGGAGGAGGCGGGCTTCTTCCTGGGCTTCGGGGGAGAGAGTGGCGGCTGGAGTAGTGGGGGCTGGGGTGGTGTCGGGCTTGGGCAATCGCGGCTCCTGTTCTGTTTGGGAAGCGTGGGTGGCGTTCGCGGACAGCAGATTCCCTGCGGGAATGACAGAAAGAAAGGCAAGAGCAAATGCAACAGCAACAGCAACAGCAAGTGCAAGAACGAGCAACGACAAAGGCCAATACAGGGGTCCTTCGCTTCGCTCAGGATGACGGCGAAAAACAAGCAACTGCAACTGCAAAAACAAACAACTACCACGGCGAAAACAACAACTGCCACGACAAAAACAGGCGACTACCACGGCGAAAACAAACAACTACCACGGCAAAAACAGGCGACAGCAAGACCAACTGCAATGGCAATGGCAACTGCGGGTGCGGCAACGACAAATCAGCGGTTACGGGTGCGCTTTGTGTTGCAGTAGTTCTATCACTTAGACGCGGCGGAGATTGTGGAGATTCGGCCGTCGGGGGTGAGGAGGAAGGTTTCGGGGCCTCCGCGGTCGGTGCGGAAGGTTTGGATGTGGGCGGCTTCGAGGCGGCCGAGGACCTCGGGGCGGGGGTGGCCGAAGGTGTTGTGGCGGCCTACGCTGATGACCGCGTCGTGGGGGTGGACGGCGGCGAGGAAGTCGGGCGTGGAGGAGGTTCGGCTGCCGTGGTGGCCGACCTTGAGGAGCGTTGCGGGCGCGATGCGTCCGTGTTCGAGCATGGAGGTTTCGCTGGGGGCTTCGGCGTCGCCTTCGAGCAGGACGCTGGCGCGGTCGTAGTCGAGACGGAGGACGAGGGAGTCGTTGTTTACGGGGGTTCCGGTGTTGGCGTAGGAGAGCTCGGGGGCGAGGATGGTGGCGCGGAGGCCGGACCAGGGGAAGGCTTCACCGGCGTGGAAGTGGCGGACGAGGATGTGCTGGGCGGCGGCCTGGGCGAGGAGGGCGCGGAAGAGCGGAGAGTCGCCGGGGTCAATGCTGATCCAGAGCTCGCGGGGGTGGAAGTCGCGGAGGATGGCGGGCATGCCTCCCATGTGGTCGGAGTGGGCGTGGGTGAGGAGGACGACGTCGAGGCGGCGGATGTGGCGGGACCAGAGGTAGGGGGCAACGACCTCTTCGCCGACGTCCCAGGAGCTGGCAGGGGCGTTGGCTCCGCGGCCGGTGGGGCCTCCGGCGTCGACGAGCAGGGTCTGGCCGGCGGGGCTGACGATGAGCAGGGAGTCGCCCTGGCCGACGTCGATGGCGGTGACCTCTAACTTGCCGGGGTGGAAGGTGGGGGGCGAGGGATAGAGGACGGCGAGCGGGACGAGGACCGCGACGAGGATTCCGGCGGCGAAGATGAGGCGGCGGCGGGCTCGGAGGGCGACGATGCAGAAGGCGATGCCGACGGCGGCGAGCGCGATGGCGAGGGGTGCGGGGCCGGGGGTGCGGAGGTCGGCGAGCAGGGTGTGCTGGACGCTGTCGACGGTGAAGCGCATGAGGTGGAGCAGGAGCGCGGTGAGGGCGGCGGGGAGCATGGCTATCCACGAGCTGAGGAGCGAGGCGAGGAACATGAGGATCGCTATGCAGAGGAGGACGGAGAGTAGGGGGATGTCGATGAAGTTGAGAGGGAGGGCGAGCAGGGTGGCGCGGTGGAAGTAGATGGCCATGGGTAGGACCATGCAGACTTCGGCGGCGAGGGAGAAGAGGACGGCATCGAGAGCAACGTAGACGAGGCGAAGGAGCCAGACGGGGAGGTTGCGGAGACGGGGGCCGAAGAGGTCTGCGGAGAGGGCGGAGGCAAGGCGAACTTTGACACGGAATTGGGCGAGGGAGGGGTGGAGGAAGGCGTCGAGGCGGAGGATCTCGAGGTGATCGAGGGCGCGGAGATGGGGGTGGATGAGGCGCTGGCTGAGCGGGATGGCGAGGCCGGCGATGGCGACGATGACGAGGAAGGTCATCTGGAAGCTGGCTTCGAAGAGCGCTCGGGGATCGAAGACTAGGACGCCGAGGGCGGAGGCTCCGAGCGCGTTGAGGGCGGTGATTTCGCGGTTGAGCCAGCGGGCGATGAGGTAGATGGCGGTCATGGTGAGGGCGCGCTGGGCGGGGATGCCGAAGCCGGTGAGTTCGGCATAGGCGAAGGCGGCGAGGAGGGTGAGGAGGACGGCGGGGCCTTCGGGGAGGCGGAAGCGTTTCAGGAGCCAAAACAGCGCTCCTGCCAGCAGGGCGACGTGCAGGCCGGAGACGACGAAGAGGTGGAAGGTTCCGGTTCGCTCGAAGGCGCTGCGGAGGGCCCGGGTGAGGTGGGTGCGGTCGCCGAAGAGCATGGCGTTGAGCATGGAGGCGTCTTCGGGGGTGAGGCGAGCGGCGCGGGGGAGGAGCCGGTTGGCGCGGGAGTCGACGAAGGATTGCATGCGGTTGGCGGCCCAGGCCTGCGCTGCGAAGACGCGGCAGCGCAGGGTGGGGGAGGCGGTGCTGAGGATCTGGACGCGGGAGGATTTGGCGCTGGAGGTGGCTCCGATGCCTTCGCTGAGGAGGTAGTCGGAGTAGGACCAGGCGCCGGGGTCGCGGTAGATGTCGGGGGTGCGGAGGCGGAGAGGGAGCTGGAGGGTGTCGCCGCAATGGAGACTGAGCGGGGCTCCGCCGAGGGTGATGCGGATGCCGCCGGTGGTGGGCTGCTGGGTGGAGGTGTCGGGGGTGAGCTGCTCGACGGACTGGACGTCGAGGTCGACGGACTGGATGCCGGGGTCGGGGTCGATGTCCCATTCGCCGGGTTCGAACTCAGGCTGGGGTGCGGATTGGGCGGAGGCTTGGGATGGTGCGGGGAGGGTGCGGACGCGGACGACGGTTCCGCGGACGGTGCGGCTGAGGCCGTCGGCTGCGTGCTGGAGGGATTGTTGCTGGGGGATGGGCGGCTGGATCTGCGCGGACCAGCAGCCGAGAGCGATCCAGAGAGCGCAGGTGGGGACGATGGCGACGCGGAGAGCTCCGCGCAGGCTGAAGAGAGAGAGCGCGAGGAGAACTGCGGTGGAGGCGACGAGGAGGAGCGGCGGCTGCCAGCGGAGGGCGATGAGGTCGCCGGCGGCGAAGCATACGACGGCGGCCATCAGGGGGACTCGGCGAAGTCGCAGAGGCTCGACGGGGGGTGCGTCGTTCATCCAGAATTTGGTCGCGCCGACTGCCGGCATGGGAAGCGCTACCTGAGGTGCAGGGATTAGGGATTAGGGAACAGGGATTCGGTGTTCGGACATTGCTGTTCGAACGTTGCTGTTAGTTTGTCATGCGCGGTGGTTCAGCACCACTACGGTTTCCTGGTGGGAGGTTTGGGGGAAGAGGTCGACGAGGTGGAGGGCGGTGATGCGGTAGACGGCTTGGAGTGCGGCGAGGTCGCGGGCGAGGGTGGTGGGGTCGCAGGAGACGTAGACGAGGGTGGGGGCGGCGATGCGGTTAAGGAGGTCGCAGGCTTCGAGGCCGGCTCCGGCGCGCGGCGGGTCGAGGACGATGAGGTCGGGCCGGTCGCGGTCGAGGATGGCGCGATGGAGGAAGTCGAGCGTGGTGGACTCGGCTACGGTGCTGGCAGGGGACTGCTTGGCGAGATAGGTGCGGAGGTCGGCGGCGGCGGTGGGGTTGGACTCGACTGCGGTGATGCGGGTAAAGGCTGGGGCCGGTCCCTTTCGAGCAAGGATGCGGGAGAAGAGGCCGACTCCGGCGTAGAGATCCCAGGCGAGCGAGCCGGAGCGGGGCTGGCCATCGTGCAGGGTGACGAGGTCGACGAGGGTGTGGAGGAGGAAGCGGTTGACCTGGAAGAAGGCTCCGCGGGTGATCCAGTAGGTCTCGTCCGGTGAGGGCGAGAGGGGGACGCGGTAGTTGAGGCCGGCGGCTCCGGCTTCGGCTAGGGTGCGACCGGTGGGGCCGGTGCGAGGGTCGAAGGCTACGGCGGCGGCTCCGGTGATCTGTGGTGCGTTGGATTGGAGGGCGTCGAAGGCGTTGGCGAAGTGGCCGGGCTGGCTGCGGGGAGGGGTCTTGGTGCGGGGCGCGCAGAAGAGCGTGAGCTGGACGCGGGTGAGGTCGTCGTTGGCGAAGAGCTCGATCTCGGAGGTGGCGTTGAGCCAGTAGGCTGCGTCGCGGCTCGTGGCGGCGGTGGCGAGGATGGATTCGATGGTCTGGATGAGAATGGGCGCGGCGATGGGACAGGTGATGATGGGGAGGAAGTCGGTGGTGGTGCGGAGGTTGTAGCCGAAGCGGAGGGTGCCGTCGATCGTTTCGATGCGGACGCGGATGCGGTTGCGATAGCCGTAGGGTTCGGCGGAGTGGATGGTGATTTCGGTTGGGGCTTCGACGTTGGATTGGCGGAGGAGGTCGACGAGGTTCGCTCGCTTGCGGAGAAGCTGTTCGGGGTAGGCGAGGTCTTGATATTGGCAGCCGCCGCAGGTGCCGAAGTGGGGGCAGAGAGGCGTGGCGGTGGTTGTGGCTTCGGTCATTCGGCGGATCCAATCATTCTTCGTGGCCCATGTAGAAGAGGCTGAGGCGCGGGAGGGCGCGGAGTTCGAGGAGACGCTTGTGCAGGAATTGCTGCTGCACCTGGCGGAGTTGGACGGTGGACATCTTGGCGCGGTAGGGGGATAGCTCGCGGTCGGCCTGAGATTTCAGGTCGACGAGCTCTTGTTCGGTGGCGCTGGATTGGAGGGCGGCGAAGAGTTTTTCTTCGAGGACGGTGAGGGTGCGGTCGAGGTCGTCGAGCGGGAGGGGCGTGGGGCTGCGCATGGAGGCGGCGAGCTCGCGGAGACGGGCGGCGGTGGTGGTGATGGTGGTGTCCGCTACCCCACCTATGTCGCGATGAGACTGCGCCATGAATGCGGCACCCTGAGTGGTGGCTGCTTCGAGGGCGGCGGCGTTGCGATCGAGGTAGGCGGCTACTCGTTCGGACTCGAAGCCGGATTCGCGGGGTTCGCGGGCGGTAGTGGGCGCGAGGCCAGTGGAGGCTTCGACGAGCTGTTCGGCGGATTGCATGACGGCTTGCGCGCACCAGGCGAGGCCGTTGATCTTGCGCTGGCGGACTTTGTGGGCGCGGGCGTCGTGCTTGTCGAAGGCGGCGTCGATGCCGCGCAGAACGGCCTCTAGCGGGATGCCGGCCTCGCGCCAGGTTTCGATCAACGCCCAGTCGAGCGTGTTGAGCAGGAGGATGGAGCCGCGGCGCTGGCTGAAGCGTTCTTCGATCTCGGAAAAGTATTCAAAGTAGTTCATAAGGGCAGGGATTAGGGAACAGGGATTAGGGATTAGGGACGTTGAGTCTTCATCCCTAATCCCTGTTCCCTAATCCCTGTTTTATCTGCGGCGATGGCGGTCCTGGTTGCGCTCCCAGATGAGGCGGAGGCCATTGAGGGTGAGGTTGTCGTCGACGTGCTGGATGTATTTAGAGTCGGCGGAGATGAGCTTGGCGAGGCCTCCGGTGGCGACGGTTTTGGTTTCGGGGCCAAGCTCGGCGATCATCCGAGCGAGGATGCCGTCGATCTGTCCGATGGCACCATAGTAGAGGCCGATCTGGATGTTGTCGGTGGTGTTGGTGCCGATGATCTTGGCGGGCTTTTTAATTTCGACGCGAGTAAGGCGGGCGGCGCGGGCGAAGAGCGCGTCGGCCGAGATGCCGATGCCGGGAGCGATGGCTCCGCCGAGGAATTCGCCCTTGGCGGAGACCACATCGAAGGTGGTGGCGGTGCCCATGTCGACGACGATGGTGGGGCCACCAAAGAGGTCGAAGGCAGCGACGCAGTTGACGATGCGGTCCGCGCCGGCTTCGCTGGGGTTGTCGGTGAGCACGGGGAGGCCGGTGCGGACTCCGGGTTCGACGAAGAGCGGCTTGGTGCGGAAGTAGGTCTCGCAAGTGCGGCGGAGCGTGGGGTCAAGAGGCGGGACGACGGAGGAGACGGCGACTCCGGTGACGATGTTGGGAGCGAGGCCTCGCATGCTGAAGAGGGTGTTGAAGAGGACGCCGAGTTCGTCGGCCGTCTGCTTGTAGGGCGTAGTGATGCGCCAGTCGGCGACCATGCGCGAGGGCTCATCGGCGGTGGCGAGCGTGAAGAGACCGAGGACCGTGTTGGAGTTGCCGACGTCGAGTGCTAATAGCATTTGATTAGGGATTAGGGATTAGGGATTAGGGACTAGGGATTTGTGGAGACGTGGAGCTTTGGTCTGATGACCAGTGTACAGGGATGGCGGGGCTAATTTTCTTCGCGGACTCCTCCGGAGAGGACGGTGCGCCGGGTGTGGTCGTCGGCGTCGACGAGGAGATAGCCATGAGGGTCGAGGCCGGCGGTGGTACCGGTGTAGCCGCCTTGTTCGGGGACGCGGACTCGTTTGCCCCGGACCCAGGTGGAGGCGGCGGTGAAGCGGGCGAGCAGGCCGGGGGCGTTGGATTCAAGTTGGGTGAGCTCGAAGTCGAGGGCGCGAAGGAGCGCGATGATGAGGGCGTTGCGACTTTGCTCCTGGCCGCTGGCGATGCGGAGCGAGGTGGCGAGGGCAGAGAGTTCGGTGGGGAAAGCCTCGTGGTTGATGTTGATGCCGATGCCGATGACGGCGTAGCGGAGAGTGGCGTTGGCGTCGGGCTCGACGGCGGCTTCGACGAGGATGCCGCCGAGTTTCTTCTGGTCGAAGAGGAGGTCGTTGGGCCAGCGGAGATCGATGTGGAGGCCGGTGGTGGTTTGGATGGCGGACTGCGCGGCGAGGCCGGTGGCGAGGGAGATCCAGAGGGCTTCGCGAAGCTGCAGGGAGGGCTTGGCGAGGACGCTGAGGTAGAGACCGGAGCCGGGCTCGGAGTGCCACGCGTGACCTCCTCGGCCGCGGCCTACGGTCTGCTCGTCGGCGAGGTAGAGGGTGCCTTCGGGGGCGCCGTTGGCGGCTGCTTCGAGCAGCAGGGTATTGGTGGAATCGGCGGTGGGGAAGTGGTGCAGGCGGGCGGGAAAGCGGGTGCCGACGAGCGCCGCACGGAGCGCCGCCGGGTTGAACTCTTCACGAGAACTCATGTTTGCATCTTAACTCCCATGACCGTTGTGATGAAGGACACTGATCACTGCCGAGCGGGGTTCCCTTATGCCTATTGAGTTGGCGGTGCCGCTGGTGCACCAGTTTGCGATGCTGTTGTTGATTGCGATTCCGGTGGCTTGCGCATCGTGGACGGTGACGCATGAAGAGGTGTTTCGCGAGCCGCGAGAGTTTTGCAAACGCATGAGCCAGGACTGCAAGGCTCTGCCGCAGAGAAAGTTTTTTTATTTGTTTACGTGCGAGTATTGCTTCTCGCATTATGTTTCGGCGTTGGGGCTGCTGGTGTTTCGATATCAGCTGCTGTATGCGGGATGGCGCGGCTACTTGATTGCGTGGTTCGCGGTGGTCTGGATTGCGAACGTGTACATGAGCGTGTTCAACCTGCTGCGGCTGGACATCAAGCATGAGAACGTGACAATTGCGGTAGAGCAGGCGGAGATGCCGGCGGTGACCACAAAGAAGTAGCCGCGGCTAGCTGTCTTTGCGGTAGAGGAGGTTGCGCATGGCGTCGCGGCGGGCGGCGTTGGCTTCGCGGTCGGTGCTGGCGGTGGGGTGCTGGGCGATGAGTTCGGCGGCCTCGGGGGTGGAGCACTCGGGGCAGCGGTTGGCGTAGCCGGGCTTGTCGGGTTTGAGTTCGAACTCCTCTTCGCAGATGATGCAGGTCTTGATGGGAAAGGGCATGGCAGGACTCCTGGAGCGACGCTTGATAAGACGCGTCTGGTGGAAGAAGGGAAGCTACTCGGCGGGTAGAGCGGCGAGTGCTGCTTCGGCTTTTTGTTTGAGGGCGAGGGTCTCGGCGTGCTGTTTCTTCAGACCTTCGACGATGTGCGCGGGCGCGCGGGCGATGAAGCCCTCGTTGCCGAGTTGCTTGTCAGCGGCTTCGAGGCCCTTGTTGAATTTGGCGAGCTCTTTGGTGAGGCGCTCGCGCTCGGCAGAGACGTCGATCTCGCGCTCGTAAACGACGGAAACGTCGAAGGTTGCGGTCGAGCGGGCGTTGTTTCCGGTAGGAGCCGCTGCGACGATCTCGACTGCGCTGACGCGGCAGAGTTTGGCGAGCATGTCCGCGTGTGTCTGTGCAAGACTGGCTGCATCTCCTGTTGAGAAGATGTGGATGGGGGTGGATTCCTTCTCGGGTATGCCGAGTTCCTTACGCAGACCCCGGATGGTGACGATGAGCTCCTGCAGGGAGTCCATGGCGTCGACAGAGGCTTGGCTGGAGGCGAAGTCTTCGCGCTGCGGGTAGCGGGTGAGGGCGATGGACCTGGCGGGCGATGGGGTTCCGACACTGGCGTAGAGGGCGTGCCAGAGCTCTTCGGTGAGGAAGGGCATGAAGGGCGAGAGCAGGCGGAGTGCGGCCTCGAAGACGGCGACGAGTGCGTTGAGGGTGATGGCGGCGGCGTCGGAGTGCGTCCGGCTAGAAGCAGGTCCTCCGCCTGCGGCGAAGGATGACAATTCCTCGGGGGTGGGGAAGTTGAGGCGGAGCTTGACGAGTTCGAGGTACCAGTCGCAGAACTCTCCCCAGAAAAACTGGTAGACGGCGTTGGCGGCTTCGTCAAAACGATAAGCAGTGAGGGAGTGCGCGACGTCATCGGAGACGGAGCTGAGACGAGAGAAGATCCAGCGGGTTTCAAGCGGTGTGTGCTCGGGGAGCTCGAGTGAGACGGAGTCGTGGCCGCTGAGCGAGACCTTGTAGCCGGCCTCACGGCCGCGGTCGATGTTCATCTGGAGGAAGCGAGCGGCGTTCCAGATCTTATTGGCGAAGGCGCGGTAGCCTTCGGTGCGGGCTTCGTTGAAGGCGATGTCGGTGCCGGGCGAGGCTTGCGCGGCGAGCGTGAAACGGACCGCGTCGGTGCCGTATCTGGTGATGATCTCGATGGGGTCGATGACGTTGCCCTTGGTCTTCGAGATCTTCTGCCGGTCGGCGTCGCGGACGAGGGCGTGGATGTAGACGTTGCGGAAGGGGACGGCGTCGGTGAGGGTGCGGGGGCTGCCGTCGGGCATGGGGACATCGAGCATGAAGTGGCAGCTGAGCATGATCATGCGGGCGACCCAGAAGAAGAGGATGTCGAAGCCGGTGACGAGCTGCTGCGTTGGATAGAATGCGGCGAGGTCGGGGGTGAGCTCGTTCGTGCCATCCCAGCCGAAGACGGTGAAGGGAAGGAGGCCGGAGGAGAACCAGGTGTCGAGGACATCGGTCTCCTGGGTGAGGTTGGTGCCGGAGCACCGGGTGCAGGCGGAGGGCGGGTTGCGGGCAACGATGATCTCGCTGCAGGTTCCGCAATGCCAGGCGGGGATGCGATGACCCCACCAGAGCTGGCGGGAGATGCACCAGTCGTGGATGTTGGTCATCCACTCCATGTAGGTCTTGCGATTATTGTCGGGGGTGAAGGTAATGTGGCCC
This sequence comes from Granulicella sp., assembly GCA_027452215.1. Taxonomy (GTDB): domain Bacteria; phylum Acidobacteriota; class Terriglobia; order Terriglobales; family Acidobacteriaceae; genus Granulicella. Next base: position 28,927 of record DAIDGQ010000009.1, read on the forward strand.
TGCTCGACGGCGGCGATGGCCTTGTCGGCGAGGGGCTGGATCTTGATGAACCACTGCATGGAGAGGCGCGGCTCGATGATGACTCCGGTTCTCTGGGAGATGGGGACCGTCATGGGATGGTCCTTGATCTCGACGAGGGCGCCGAGGGCTTCGAGCTCGGCGACGATGCGCTCGCGGGCTTCAAAGCGATCGAGGCCGTGGAACGGCGAGCCGGGCAGATCGATGTGCGCGGTCTGATCGAAGATGACGATGTTGGGCAGCTGGTGACGCTGGCCGATGGCGAAGTCGTTCGGATCGTGCGCGGGAGTCACTTTGACGGCTCCGGTGCCGAACTCGGGGTTGGCCCAATCGTCTGCGAGGATGGGGATCTCGCGACCGGCTAGAGGAAGCTTGAGGGTCTTGCCGATGAGATGGAGGTAGCGGTCATCGGTGGGATTGACGGCGACGGCGACGTCTCCAAGCATGGTCTCGGGGCGGGTGGTGGCGATGGTGATGGAGCCGGTTCCGTCGGCGAGCGGGTAGCGGATGGTGTAGAGCTTGCCGATGCGCTCTTCGGAGTCGACTTCGAGATCGGAGACGGCGGTCTGGATTTGCGGATCCCAGTTGACGATGTAGGCGCCGCGATAGATGAGGCCCTGCTCGTAGAGGCGGACGAAGGCTTCTTTGACGGCCACGCTGAGGCGGTCGTCCATGGTGAAGTATTCGCGGGACCAGTCGACGGAGGTGCCGAGGCGCTTCATCTGCTCGGTGATGGCGGAGCCGTACTGCTGTTTCCACTCCCAGACGCGAGCGGTGAAGGCTTCGCGGCCCATCTGCCTGCGCGTGGTGGTTCCTTCGGCGGCGAGTTGGCGCTCGACCATCATCTGGGTGGCGATGCCGGCGTGGTCGGTGCCGGGAACCCAGACGGAGGTGTCGCCCGTCATGCGGTGCCAGCGGGTGAGAATGTCCATCTGGGTGTGCTCGAGCATGTGCCCGATGTGCAGACGGCCGGTGACGTTGGGCGGAGGGAGTAGCTGGACGAACGGTTTGATGGCGCTCGCGTCGGTGAGAGTGGGGACGGCGAAGATGCGCTCGTCGACCCAGAACTTGGACCACTTCTCTTCAATCAACGATGGATCGTATGCCTTGGGTAATTCCTGACTCATAAGTATTAAGGGTAGCAGGAAGGGAGTGGATAGAGGACAAGGATGCGAGTGGAAGGCCTGGAAAGAGGAAGGGGAGCAGCCAGGGCGCTTGCGAAGTTTCTTGATTGCTGCGTAGCGTGATGCCTCAGGGGTTGTAGGGCCTACTTCTTCCCAGTCGAGCACGAAGCAGTTTGCTGTAGTCGATCCAGCACGTCCTTCGAACCGGGGCTGTAGACGAGCGTCGTCTCGAGCGTTGCTCTGGCCGCAGCTCCATCGCCGAGCAGGCATTCGACCGCAGTCAGATCTTTTGCCAGCCCGATCACGTCTTCATTCCGGTTGAACGCAGGGCGGAGGAGCGCCAGCGCGCCTTGCAGATCGTTGGTCCTGGCTAACAGCACGCTCAGATTGGAAGCGGCTGTAACGTTGGACGGATCCAACTTCAACATCTCGCGAAAGATCGATTCGGCCTGCGAATAGTCGCCGCCAGTTTCTGTGAGGATGCCGAGCGATCCCAACACCTGCAGATCATTGGGGTTTGCCTGGCGAGCCTGGGTTAGTAGTTGATAAGCCTTCTCCCGGTCTTCGGGCTTTCCCTGCACGGCGGCCGAGTAGTAGGCCAGCGCCAGATCCCGAGACGTGGCCGCAGGCGAAAAGATGGGCGTGAGCGTGTCGCCATGGACAGGCGGGTCAGCCAGGCTCTCCGTCCCGGGCTGGCGGAGAATGCGATGGTCCGTCCATGCCACGTGCGGAATGTTTTGAGCTGTGCTGCGCGGCATGTGGCAGCTGGTGCAGTCGGGGTTTTCAGGATGATGCTTCGCGGCGAAATTTGGCACGCTATGGCAGGCCAGGCATTTTCCTCGATAGAACGCATCGCGTTCAGAGGCTGGAGGCGAATAGTGCAGGTCGTGACAACTGGTGCAGGACATCTTATCGCCACTGGTGCGCCTGCACATGCTGGTGCTGAACTGCTCCACTTCACTTACTCCCCGCGCCGTTGCGCCAGCGCTCGCGTAGACGAAATAGGAGAGGTAGTCCGAGATGGAGTCGCCAGGCTTGAAATCGACTGCTGAGCGGCCATTCTTTTCGACGGAGACATCGCCTTCCAGATGGCAACTGATGCACACGGAATCGCGCCGGTCCGGATTCAGCTTTGACGGATTCAGGACTGCCGCCTTGCCGCCGCTCGCTACGTGGGCCTTCGTGTCTCCGTGACAGCTCTCGCAGGTGATGCCCCCATGGAGAAAGGGCAGTCCCGAATAGCGGTTCATGGTTCCGGGGTCGCTGTGTTGGACACCGCTCATGTGGCAGCGCAGGCAGTCGGCTTCCATCGGCAGGGCTGGAGGCATTTCATGCAGATCTTCCAGCCCTGGCTTCATATCGTAGTGGTTTGTAGCCGTGTAGTACGCCACCGGCGACTCCAGCAGATAGTTATTGACGGAGTAAAGGTACGTGACGCCGAGGTGGCCGGAGCCCAGAAAGTATTCGAGCTTCCTGCGTCCTTGCAGCGAAGCGTTCTTCGGTTCGTCATAGCTCAGCCATGCAGCGCCGTTCTCTTTGTAGACACGGTAGGTCACGCCTGAGGGGGCATGGCCCAAGGTGCCGGGGATGAGCTTGTCCATCGCCATGCCACTGGCGTTGGCCATGGGCGTGGCGAGGTATCCTCGGTATAACTCCGCATGGCAGGTTGCGCACACCTCGTCGGCCTGCTTCACGGGAGTCTGCGAGAACGCGGCCATGCTCCCTGTCGCGAGCACCAGCCACCGTAGCCTTCGTGACAATCTTCTTCGCACGCAAGAATCATACAGTCCGCGTTGGCCATCCGTAGACCTCCGTGGGCGATCCGTTCCGATCCATCCAAAAGCGAAAAGCCCTCTATACAGAGGGCTTTTCGCAAGAGGCAACAGAACGTCTTACGGTATTGACTAGAACGGGTTGAGTTTATCGAGGCCCTTCTTCGGCTTGTTCTTGCTGGAGCTCTCGTCGGCCTTGTCCTGCTTGGGAGCCTTGATCTTTTTCTTCTTGCTCAAGTTCGGATCGCGAGTCTCCGCTGCGGGAATAGGCTTGCCTTCCGCATCGTTCACCTGGTCGGGAGCGGGCGCAGCTTTCTCGACTGGTGGCAGGGCGGAGAACTTCGGTGCCGGTGCGGGAAGGCCATAGTTGGGATCCTGAGCGCCGGTGGCGGCTGGCAGGCTGCTCGCGGGTGTACCGTTGGGTGTGAGCGTGCTACCTGGAGTGGTAGAGGGAGTGCCGGTGGGCGTAAGGACCTCAACCCCCATGGAAGCTCCGCCGCCACCCGTGCTGTCGCCGCTGCTTACGGGCGTCGTGGCTCCCTCAACCGTGACCGTCTTCGTGGAGCTATCCGCGTCTGCTGCAGATTCAGAGGGAACGTCAGAAAGCGTCGGCGGAGCTGCAGCAACCGGTGTAGCCGGTGTGTCAGCCGCTGGTGCAGCAGTGCTGTCGGCGGGAGCTGCTCCTGCGGCGACTGGCTCAGGATGACTCGAGTCATTGGGAGCGTAGGCGGCCTTGTAGTCTGCCATCAGGCTACGGACGACGGTGGGAGCGAGCGTCGGAGGTGGATCCTCGAGCGTCGGAATACCGGTCTGGGCCGAAGTGACGGTATCAGGCCGGTGCATGAAGAACAGCTCAATGCGCTTCTGCAGATTGTATTGAGCGCGGCTGCCCTCGAGCTCTTCGCTGGCTGCGCGCTGCTCCGGAGTGGGAGTCGGAACGGGCAGATGCATTCCTGTGAGGCGTTCCTTGGCGTCCTCGGCGTGTGGGGCTGCAGAGTGCTCGAGCACCACCTTGCGATAGTTGTCTGCTGCCTTGCCGTCGTACTCCTGCAGGAGCTTCGATTTGACGCCCTCGGGGAGACAGGGGACTCCAGGCGTGGGCTTGGTCGTGCAGACGGCTTGAGCACGGACCATGGCTGCTTCCGCGGCGTAGTCATCGCCCATACCGATCAGCGTGTCATCCATGTGGCTGTACAGAGGATAGGTGTCGATGACGGTCTGATAGCGAGCGATGCTGGCGGGCCAGTTCGCGTGGCTTGCATAGAAGGCACCAAGTTCGGCCTCGCGCTCGGCCATTACCTCCTGCACCTCGCGGAGTTTCTGCCGAGCCTCATCCACGAGCTTCGCAGGAGCGTCAGGATACTGCTTCAACATGGTGCGGTACTCTTCTTCTGCGTGCGTTCCCTTCGCGTAGTCGCGGTCAGGAACGTCCATCTGCTTGAAGTAGATATCGCCGACGCGGAGCTGGGCTTCGGCGGCTTCAGGGACGTTCGGGAAGAAGGTAATAAAGTCCTTATATTCCTGCTCTGCCTCGGTGAGCGCGGCGCTGCCACCCTCCTTGTACCAGGCGTCCGCTACGGCGAGCTTGGCTCGCATCATGTACTGCGAGTCAGGATAGGTGTCGAGTAGGGTTTGGAGGTCGAGGCGGCCGATATCGTAGTGGCCGCTATGGATCTGGGCCATGGCCTTATCGTAGAGCTGCTTGTCGGGGAGTTGATCATCCTTGCCGATGAGCGGGTTGTACTTAGCCTCCTTCTTCAGCTCTTTCTTGGTGTCCTTGGTCTCCTGGACACGGTCTTCCTTCGCGACTTTTTGCTTCTTCGTTTTGCCGGCAGGAGTGTTGCTCAGCGTCGCCTCAGCCTTCGCGGGGGCGGCGGCGGGCGGAGCGGTTGCATCGGAGGGCTGGGTTGTCTGCGCTGCGGGCGGCGTTGCCGGTGCATCCTGCGCACGGAGCCCAAGGGCTCCAGCGAGAAGTGCGGCTACAGCTAAGCCAGCGAGGAAACCCTTGCGATCGCTGGGGAAAAAACTGCGAATCTTCATGCGCATCTACAACTCCATCCGCTCTGCAGCCAGGCCGCGACGAGCTACATCTATTCTATCTGCCCGGGGAGGAAAATCGCACCGGGCAGCCTGTTTTCCGGGAGACTCAGCTGGCGGCGCGGGCAATCCTGAGAAACTCGCGTGCGTTGTCTTCAGTCCTGCCCGGTTGGAAGATGGCGGAGCCTGCGACGAGCATGTCCGCTCCAGCTTCGACGACCGAGGCCACCGTATCGTGAGCAACACCGCCGTCGACCTCGATGCGGAAGTTGAGGCCGAGCGCTGTGCGCATGTCGCGAAGGAGGGCGACGCGTTCGATAGAGCGGGGAAGAAATTTCTGCCCCCCGAAGCCCGGGTTCACGCTCATGACGAGGACATGATGCACCATCGAAAGGACTTCGGAGAGCATCTCGACCGGCGTGGCGGGATTGAGGACGACGCCCGCGAGCATGCCATGGTCGGTGATGAGTTGCAGCGTGCGGTTGAGGTGGCGGCAGGCCTCGACCTGGACCGAGACCATGTCGGCGCCTGCCTCGGCGAAGGCGGGGATGAAGTTGTCGGGGTTCTCGATCATGAGATGGCAGTCGAGAGGGAGTTTGGTGACGGGACGGATGGCCTTGACGACAGGAGGACCGAAGGTGATGTTGGGGACGAAGTGGCCGTCCATGACATCGACGTGGACGATGGTGCCGCCGCCGCGCTCGGCTGTGGCAATCTCGTCGGCGAGATGCGCGAAGTCGGCAGCGAGGATCGAAAAGGCTAGTTCAATCATGAGCTTCAGTTTAGCAGCGCGGGAGAGCTAGTCCGTGATGTCGGAGGGCGTGATGGCTTTGCGGGTGCGGGGGCGTTTGGGGAGGACGGGGACTTCGCGCTCGACGCCCTCGCGGCCGGGGTGGATGATCTTGGTTTTGAGAGCTTTGGCTGCTTCGCGATCAACTGCGGAGACCGGCGCGGGTGGGCCGAGGACGACGCGCGCGGCTCCGTTGAGGATGCGGCGGATGGGCCATTGTGGGTCGCTGCCGGAGCTGCTCGGAGAGACGACCGGCAGGAAGACTTCGCCCGCGCGCTGCTTCTCCGGGCGATAGTACCAGCGGCGGAAGAGCGATAGATTGTCGCAGAGTTCGGCGAGGTCGGCGGGGGACTGAGCGCGGGCGGTGAGGGCGTCGATGGCGGCGCGGGCTCGGTCTTCAGGAGTGAGCGTGGGTGTAAAGGGAGGCGCTTCAGGTGTGGGCGCGTCGACCTGGGCTGGCTCGTCGAGAGGAACGGCAGCGAGCATCAGCGGCTGTGCGAAGAGGCTGCTGCCGACGGCGGTCTGCTCGCGGACGGCGCGGACGCCGAGCGTGGAGAGGCGCTCGGGGCCGACGATCTGGCCGTGCTCGAAGAGGAAGACGGCGGCGTCCTCGGTGCTTGCGGCATCCTCTCGCGGAGCGGCCTCCTGGAGGATGAGGGCGCGAAGATCGGCGACGGGGCGAACGAGTTCGTCGGCCAGCAGAGCGGCGGTGCGAACCTTCTCCCACTGCTTGTGGAGCGCGGCGGCGGCTTCGAAGTCCATGGCCTCGCTGGCGGCCTCGCGCTGGGCTGCAACCTCGTCGAGCAGAGATTGACCGCGGGTCATGAAGAAGGCGAAGACGCGCTGCGCTTCGTCCGCGTATTGGTCGGGGGTGCAGGCCTGCGGATTGCCCTCCTTGCAGGGCTGCAGGCACTTCTTCATCTCACCGTACACGCAGCCCGGATGGTCGGGATAGGGCTCGAGATCTTCGTAACAGCGGCGCAGGAGAAAGAGGTCGAGCACGGCGTCGCAGTAGCGATCGGCCGCGGCTCGCGAGGGGAAGGGGCCGAAGGATTCGGGCAGAGATTTCTTGCTCAGGCGATTGGTGGAGTAGACGCGCGGATGCGTGTGCGACAGTGTTACGCGCAGCACGTAGGGAGCGTGCAGGCGCAGACGGCGGCGAGCTTCGTCGGAGCCGAAGGCGGAGCAGGACGCACGGTAGAGGAGGAGCGTGGATTCAAAGTCCGAACCGGTGCGGGTGTACTCGATGAAGCGGACGCGCTCGCGAAGGTTGAGGCGCCTGGAGAGGATGGGGCGACCCTGTTCGTCGACAGCTTCGGGCGGCGCGAGCAACCGGCGCAGGCGGCGGCGAAGGTCGGCGGTGCGAGTCAGGTAGGGCTCTCCGGCTTCTCCGCGCAGAGCGAAGACGCCGGGGGAGGCGGGGATCGCGCGCAGAAGTTCGTCGGAGTTCTCCGGGAGGAACTCGATGCGATGGTCGAATGAGAATTGAGAAGAGGGCGCGGCCACAGGATGGATTTTAGACTGCCGCGGAGGGGCGGTCAGCTTCCCGCGATGGTGAGGCCTTCGACGCGGATCGTGGGGACGGCGCCGGAGCTGCGGAATTCGAGGTCGTTGCCAATGGCTACGACGTTGCGGAAGATGTCCTTGAGATTTCCGGCAATCGTGATTTGTTCGACCGGGTAGGCAAGTTCGCCGTTCTCGATCCAGAGGCCGCTGGCGCCGACCGAGTAGTCTCCTGTGACGAGGTTCACGCCGTGGCCCATAGTCTGCAGCACGTAGAGGCCGGAGGGAACGCCGCCAATGATCTGCTCGGGTGTGAGCGCGCCGGGCTCGAGAAAGTAGTTGCCGCCGCCGATGCCGGGAGCTCCTGCGAGGCCGCGTGAGGCCTTGCCCGTCGACTCCATGGAGAGCTTGCGGGCGGTGTAGGTATTGAGCATCAGCTCTTTGAGGATGCCTCGCTCGATGACCACGGTGCGGCGGGTACGGAGGCCGTCGCCATCGAAGGGGCTGGTGCCGAAGCCTCCTACGCGGAGGGTCTCGCCGTTTGGCAACGTGTGGTCGAACACCATCGTGCCGTCGTCGATCATGGTGATGTTTTCGCCGGCGACCTGCTCCCCTAATTTACCGGAGAACATGGACGCGTTGCGGTAGATCGAGTCGCCGTCGGCTGCGGAGAGAAGGTTGCCCATGAGGCCTCGCGCGATCTCCGGAGCGAAGACGACAGGGCAGCGCTGCGTGGCGACGGGGCGCGCGCCAAGGCGGCGAAGGGCTCGTTCGGCGGCCTTGCGGCCAACCTCTTCAGGAGTGACAAGGAGCTTCGCCGAGCGTGCGCTCGAGTACCAGAAGTCGCGCTGCATGGCGCCGCTGGCGTCCTGCGCGATGGGCGTGACAGAGAAGCCGCAATAGCTGCTGCGGTACTCGCCAGAGAAGCCGCGCGAGTTGACCATGACGCGATGCAGGCTGCTGGCGTCGAAGTCTGCACCGGAAGAGTTCTGAATGCGCGTGTCGAAGGCCATGGCTGCGGCCTCGCAGCGGCGGGCGATGTCGATGCGTTCGGCGGGAGGGATGGCGTCAACGTCGTTGAAGTGGAGAGCGAGGCTGGCGACGTCGTTCAAGCCGAACGCAGCGCGGTCGGGCAGGCCGGCGAAGGGATCGGCGCCGGTGACCTTCGCGAGCTCAACGGCGGACTCGATGATGCGCGTGACGCCCTCGGGCGAGAGATCGCTGGTGGAGGTACTGGAGGTTCGTTGGCCGTCGCCGTCCGCGAAGAAGACCCGCAGACCAAGGGCGCGGGAGCCGGACTCGGTGAGCTGCTCGACCTGGCCGAGACGCACGTTGACACCGAAGTCTTCGCTCTCGACGGCGACGGCTTCGGCATCCGTTGCTCCGAGATCGAGCGCTCGCGAGACGGCCTCTGCGGCGAGCTGCTTGAGATCAGTGGCGTGCGTAGTTGTTGTGCTCAACGGAGATCTCCTGCGTGCGTTAGGCTACGGGAGTGCCGGAGAGCCGAGTCTCGCGGCCATCGGTCGCGGCGTGAAAGCGAGCTCCCATGGGGCAATGTTCGGAGTCGCTCTTGAGCTTGTGCTCGACGTGCGAGACCGCGCCGGGAGTGTGGCGCTTGTGCAGTTTCAGAGCGCCATGGCACTCCTTGCAGCGGAACTCCGTATCGCCATCGAGGATGGCGTCGGCAACGCTCTTGAGCTTCCAGAAGGGCTCATATCCACCACTGGCCCGCACGCGGCGACGTTTCACTTCACACTCGAAAAGCTTCTCAGGGATTGCTGCAACTTTGGTAGCCATGGTCTTCTTTCCTCGTGCGGTTGGAGATGCGTGAGCGGTTCTAATCCGAGTCGAAGAGCTGGTTAGTGGCCGGTACCACCGACGGTCATGCGATCGAGCTTGGTGGTGGGCATGCCGACACCCACGGGGACGCTCTGGCCGGCCTTGCCACACGTGCCAACGCCCTCGTCCAGGGCCAGATCGTTGCCTACCATCGAGACATACTTAAGCGCTTCGGGCCCGTTGCCGATCAACGTTGCTCCCTTTACCGGAGCGGTGACGACACCGTCCTCGATGAGGTAGGCCTCGCTGGCGGTGAAGACGAATTTGCCGCTGGTGATGTCGACCTGGCCGCCTCCGAAGTTGACGGCATAGAGGCCTCGCTTGACGCTTCTGATGATGTCGGAGGGAAGGTCGTCGCCGTTGAGCATGTAGGTGTTGGTCATGCGCGGCATCGGGATAGCTTGATAGCTTTCGCGACGTCCGCTGCCGGTGTTGGGCATGTTCATCAGGCGCGAACTGAGCTTGTCGGAGAGGTAGCCGCGGAGGATGCCGTTTTCGATCAGCACGGTCTCTTGCGTTGCGTTGCCCTCGTCGTCGACGTTGAGCGAACCGCGGCGGCCGGGCATCTTGCCGTTGTCGACGACTGTGACCTTCGGCGACGCGACCTTCTGGCCGATGAGACCGGCGAAGGCAGAAGTTTTCTTGCGGTTGAAGTCGGCTTCGAGGCCATGCCCTACAGCTTCGTGAAGCAGAACGCCAGGCCAGCCGGGGCCGAGAACGACCTCCATCTCGCCGGCCGGAGCGGCGATGGCGCCAAGCTGCAGGATGGCGGTCCGCGCCGCCTCGCGAGCATAGTGCTCGGGCGATTTCTCGCCGGTGAAGAAGTCGAGCGTGATGCGTCCTCCACCTCCGGAGGTCCCTCGCGCGGTGTTGATTTCGTCCTTCGCAATGACCGAAACGTTGAGGCGAGCGAGCGGCTGCGTATCGGATGCGAATGTGCCGTCGGAGGCGGCGATGAGGATGCGGCGGAGCTCGTCGTTGATGCTGGCGCGAACCTGCGTGATGCGAGGATCGAAGTCGCGGGCGGCCTTGTTTGCTCGCTCGATGAGCTTCAGCTTTGCCGCAACTTCAGCGTCGGCCGTGCCTCCGGCGACGGGATAGAGTGAAGGCGTTGCGGTCTCCGTAAAGCCCTGCACTCGCTGGGTCTGCGGGCCGTTGGCGATCAGCGCGGCGGTACGTGCGGCTTTGAGCAGGCGGTCCGGCGAGAGGTCATCGGTGTAGGCAAAGCCGGTGCGTTCGCCCGACAGAACGCGAATGCCGCAGCCCACGCTGATGCCCTGCGCCGCTGTCTTGACGATGCCTTCATCCATGCCAAGAGACATCGACGTGACCGCTTCGAAGTAGAGATCGGCGAACTCGCCACCAGCTGAAAGGGCCTCTCCGAGGCAACGCTCGAGGAGCCGCTCGGTCAGGCCGAGGTGGGTGAAGAAGTATCGTTTGTGGTCCGGGACATCGGAATGGAGAAGGTTTGGAGCGGCTGCCATTAACCTAATTGTAGTCTTATATCACCTCGAACCCCTCATCGCAGTGGAAGCAACTCCGTCATGGCATCAAAAAAAGCTTCTAACGACCGGCTTGCGGGCCTCGATACACTTCGTGCGCTGGCGATTTTGCTGGTCATGGTGTTCCACCTCGGCCGGAGGTTGCCGGAAAGCTTTGCGCCGGTGGCGAGGTTTGGATGGATGGGTGTCGACCTCTTCTTTGTGCTGAGCGGCTATCTGATCGGTTCGCAACTGCTCAAGCCTGTGCGTGCTGGACTCGGCGTCTCGCTTCCGGGGTTCTATCGCAACCGAGCGTACCGAATTCTTCCGGTGTACCTGGTGGTGCTTGCTCTGTATGCTTTGTGGCCAGCGTGGCGCGAGGCGCCGGGCCTGCCGCCGCTGTGGCAATACCTGACGTTCACGCAAAACTTCTTCGTCGACTACGGGAAGAACCAGGCGTTCTCGCATGTTTGGTCGCTGTGTGTGGAAGAGCACTTCTATCTCTTACTGCCACTGATCGTTTTGGTGATGTCCCGCCGGTCCGCGCCATGGAAGACGGTGGCCGTGCTGGCGTTCTTCTTCGCTCTCGGCCTGGCGACGCGCAGCTACGAATATTTCCATGGGCTGCTGCCGATAGGGAGAGACAGCGATGGCTTCGGCGTGCAGTATATCGAGCGCATCTACTATCCGACCTACACGCGGCTCGACGGATTGCTCGCGGGTGTGGGGCTGGCGTTGGTGAAAGTGTTCAGGCCCATAGGGTGGTCGGCGATTGTGCGCCGTGCTAACTGGTTGCTCGGGGCGGGTGTTGTCGCGCTCGGCGCAGCGGTCTGGATCTTTGTGGACCGCTTCGGGCCGGTGGGAACGGTGATTGGCTTCCCTCTGACGGCGCTCGGGTTTGCCATGCTGGTCGCGGCCGCCGCGGACACTCGTTGCTGGTTTGGGAGGCTGCGGGTGCCGGGTGCGAAGGTTGTCGCGATGCTCGCCTACAGCCTCTACCTCACGCACAAGGAGATCGCGCATCTGGATGAACTCTGGCTGCCGCAGGTGATGGCCGCTCGCGGTGCAGGCGCGACGGCATTGATTGCTGCAAGCTGTCTTGTGGCTGCTGCGGTGCTTTACTTCGCGGTGGAGAGGCCGTTCCTGGTGCTGCGAGATCGGCGAGCAGGGCGCAGAGCCGGGAGCGTCGATCTGGAGGCTCGCGCCGAGCCTGCGCTCTAGCGGACGCAGCCCAGCGCGTTAGCTAACGGCCGTGCGATGGATCCGGACTGCTGCCGAGGTCCATGTCGAGGAACGTGTCCGGGAAGCCGGGAGCGTAGCAGTTGCCGTCGGCGGCGTAGGTCTTCGCGCAGGAGCGAGTGAGCTCGGGACGGCGCGGCGATTGCGAGTACTGCCACGCCGTTAAATTCGGCTCGCCGCTGGTGGAGAGAGGCTTCGCCTGCACGGTGCAGCCGGGAGCGGGCGGGCACGTGTCCTGCGCGTCGAAGATGGCGATCTCGTGCAGGTGCTTCGCCTTCACGCGGGAGCGAATATCTTGAACCGTCGTGATGGTTTGCCCGGGGCCGTTGGGGACGGGCTGGCCGCTGGCATAGACTCCCGCGAGGTAGTCGCTGGCAGCGACGGCCTCGGTCCAGGCGAGTAGGTAAGCGGCCTGCTCCTCGAGCAGAAGCCCTCCCTCCTCCTGGTCAAGGAAGAGGATAGTGTGCGCAGGAAAGCCCTCGCTGCGCGCCGCGGCTACGGCGATCGCAGCGTCTTTGCGAGCGAGTTCTGAGGGCGATGTGCCGTGCTTCTGGGCCTTGAGAATCTCTGCGTCGAGGCGACCGTTGGCGAGGACGAGGAAGCCCCACCCCTGCTGCTTGAGGACGCCCCGCTTGCCTTGCCAGGAGTTCGCATTCTCGCCCGGAGGGTTGGTCAGCCAGTACCCGGTGAAGGCAAACGTCTTGTGCAGGCCGGACATCGTCTCGTCGCCAGGATAGTCGTTGCGATCGAAGCCGAGATACCCTCCTGCGACGGCACCGGTGGGGGTGTCGAGCATTGCGCTGGCTACTGGCTGAGCCGCACCCGCAGTGCTCGCGGCACTCGAACTGCTGCCATGCGAGCAGCCGCCGATCATCAGAGTTGCAAGTCCGAGACCCAGAATATCGAGACGCATTTGCCTGTACCCTCCACGCCAGCTTACCGCCTTCTTCTTTCAATTGGATGCAGCCGGGTCGTTCTACAATCGCAGTGTCGCAGCGGGACGGTCTCGCTCGCGTCTATACCGAACTCGAGGGCTCGTCCATGTCGCTCACTCCAGATCTTCGTTATCCGATTGGCAAATTCGCACCACCCGCGACCATCTCACGCGAGGATCGCCGAGCTTCGATTCTCACCATTGAACAGATGCCCGCAAAGCTGCGCGAGGCCGTTCGCGGTCTCGATGCGACGCAGTTGGATACGCCGTATCGCGAGGGCGGATGGACGGTGCGGCAGGTCGTGCATCATCTCGGAGACTCTCACATGACTGCGTTTCATCGCCTGCGCCGCGCCCTGACGGAGGACTTGCCCGTGGTCGCTGGCTACGACGAAAAGGCCTTTGCTGAGCTGCCGGATAAGCAAGCTCCCGTCGAATGGTCACTCAATACATTGGAGGGGTTGCATGCGCGATGGGCCATGCTGCTGCAGGCGTTGACGGATGAGCAGTGGCAGCGCGGGTTCACCCATCTGGAGCGAGGCCCGAGCACCGTGGATGCAGTGACTCCGCTGTATGCGTGGCACTCCCTGCACCACGTTGCGCACATCACAGAGCTTCGAGCTCGGATGGGCTGGTAAGCGATGGAGCCCTTGCTTCAGCAGGATATCCAGCTTGCAGATTCTCCCGAGGCGATCGCTCGCTGCTTCGCCGTGATGCGGGAGCTGCGGCCATTGCTTGCGAGCGTGGAGGAGTTCGTCGCGCGCGTACAGGAGCAGCAGGTCGAGGGCTTCAGGCTTGCGTTCCTTGAGAAGGAAGGCGAGGTCGTCACCGTCGCCGGCTTTCGAGTGCAGCACATGCTGGCGTCCGACCTCACCCTGTATGTCGATGACCTTGTGACAGGCGAGGCCTATCGCTCGCAGGGCAATGGCAAGCGCATGCTGGACTGGCTGATTGCGTATGCGCGCGAGCACGGTTGCGATACCTTTTCCCTGGACTCCGGAACGCAGCGGCGTGAGGCGCACGCGTTCTACTTTCGCGAAGATATGCGCATCTCGAGCTTTCACTTCATGCTGTCGCTGAAGTAGCAGGTGCCGCGGCGCAGGCGGTGGTGTTACCCTTCGGTCTATGTCGCCGCCCCGAGCTTCTTCCGCGGACAAGCCTGTCGAACCACAGACGGCTGCCCACATCGCCACAACCATTGAGGAGTTCCTCTCGCACCATGCTGAGGCCGCCGTGCTTGAAGACGGCAAGGTCGTGTTCGATCTGCGCTCGGCGAAGGCGTCCCTCAACACCGAGCACGATCGCTGCACGCTGCACCTGTGGAGCGAAGACCGGAACCTCGTGAGGCAGATCGTCTCCGTCGTTGAGCGTGGGGGTTCACTGCGGCTCGCGACGAAGCGTTTTGGCCAGGCGCAGACCAAGCTGCTCGAACTGGTGAGCTCGCGAGACCGGCGAACACCGACGACCAGCGATGCCGCACGTCAACGCTACCTGCCGGTGCTGGAACGCGTGCTGGCCAGGGAGTTTCCGGATTGGACGTGCGAAGGCTTCCGCACCGCGATGGATCTGGAACGCAGCTTTGGGCCAGCCTACGCTCGCGGATCCCTGGTGCGCGGTAACGCTGCGTGGGCAGTCATCGGAGCGAATGAGCAAGAGAGCGCGACCACGATCGACGGTATTCTCACACTCGGAATTCTGTGGCTACAAGCCTGCCGCGAGCAGTCGAGCGGACGGCGGCTGTACCAGGGATTGAAGGTGATTGTTCCGCGCGGGTCTGCCATGCTGACGCTCTCTCGCATGGCGTGGCTCAACGAGGAGGCCGCGCAATGGGAGCTGTGGGAGCTCCAACAAAGCAGCGAAGAGCTGACGCAGCGCGACGCCGCGGACCAGGGCAATCTCCGCACGAGGCTGGTGCATCTTCCCGACGAGCAGGCCGCGAGCGAGCGCTTTGCATCGGGCGCGGAGCAGGTGCTGCAACTCGTCCCTGCTGGCGAACGGCATCGTGTGGAGCAGCGGCTGCGGAGCGCCGGCGAGCTCGCATTTCTGCTGCACGGCATGGAGTTCGCGAGGGTGCGGATCGGGTTCGCGCCGAACAGTTTCGTGCAGTCGCTCGAGGTCACCGTGGGTGTAGGCGTGCGTGAGACTCCATTGACCGACGACAATCGCGCCGAGCTTGCGGCGACGGTGGCTGAACTCTTTGAACGCCGTCGTGCGATGGAGCCGACTGGAATATTTGCGCGACGAGGAGCGTCGCCTGCACGCCGGATCGGTGAAGCGTCCATGGCTCCGGCCCATGCCCGCATGCAGGTCCGATCGCGTCGCGGTGGAAGCGCGGTTCAGGACCCGCTATATCGAGCAGCACCGGAACGTTGGCTGGAGTCGATGCTGAGGCGCGATCTTGCGCCGCTCACGCGAAGCCTCGCGCCTGCACCGAACATCGCAGGTACTCGTGGCGAAGGGTTCGCGAACGACCTTGATCCGGATACGATTGGCAATCGCGCGGACGTTGTCGATACACGGCAGCGGGAAGTGGACGGGAATTCCGGCGGCGGTGACGGACAAGAGAGTCGCGTGATTCCTCGACTGGACCCGCAGCATGTGTACGCGCAGGTCCCCGCGATTGCTGGTGCCAGCGACCGAGGTCTGCTTGATCTGCTGGGAGTGACAGCCGATGGCCGTCTCGCCGTCATCGAGTTGAAGGTCGATGACGATCTGCACTTTGCACTGCAGGGTTTGGACTATTGGATTCGGGTGCGGCATCATCACCTGCAGACCATCGACACGGCGACGGGCCTGGGTGAGTTTCAGCGCCACGGATATTTTCGCGGAGTGCAGCTTTCGCCGCTGCCTCCGAGGCTGTATCTGGTGGCTCCGTCGCTGCATATCCACCCTGCAACCGAGACGATTCTTCGCTATGTGTCGCCGCGTGTGGAGTGGAGTCTTTTGGCGCTCGATGAGCGTTGGCGACAACAGATAAGGGTTGTCTGGCGTAAGCAAAATAATCGCTGAAGCTCTGCTGAATCGTGAGGTCCGCCACAGCCATCCAAGTACCCAGAGGAAACTTACGATGGCGACAACGACTACAGTAGCGAAGAAGTTTAAATTGGGTGGAGAGCTCGAGATTCACCGCTTGGGCTATGGCGCGATGCGCATCACAGGGAACGGCATCTGGGGCGAACCTGCTGACCGCGAAAACGCAAAGAAGGTGCTGCGGCGAGCGGTGGAGCTCGGCGTGGAATTCATCGACACGGCCGATAGCTATGGTCCGACGGTCAGCGAGCCACTGATTGGAGAGGCGCTTGCCCCGTATACGAAAGGTACTGTCATCGCGACCAAGGCCGGCCTCACCAGGCAGGGGCCGAACAAATGGCTTCCCGTCGGACGTCCCGAGTATTTAACACAGCAGGTGGAGATGAGTCTGCGCTGGCTGAAGCGCGACCGTCTGGATCTGTGGCAACTGCATCGCATCGACGCGAAGGTTCCAGTTGAAGAATCGTTGGGAGCGATCAAGAAATTGCAGGAGGCTGGGAAGATTCGCTTCGTCGGTCTAAGCGAGGTTTCCGTTGAGCAGATTAAGCAAGCACGCAAGATCGTTGAGATCGTCAGTGTGCAGAACGAGTACAACCTCGGCAACCGCAAGAGCGAGGCCGTGCTGGAGTATTGCGAGCGCGAGGGGATCGCGTTTATTCCATGGTTCCCCGTCGCGGCAGGCAAGCTGGCGCAACCGGGCGGCAAGCTCGACGAGCTCGCAAAAAAGCACGATGCGACGGTCTCGCAACTATCGCTCGCATGGCTGCTGCATCGTTCGCCGGTGATGCTTCCGATTCCGGGAACGTCGTCGGTGGAGCATCTCGAAGAGAATTTGAAGTCCGCGGACGTGGCTCTGAGCGACGAGGAGTGGAAGTCGCTCGAGGCCGCTGCGAAGTAGTTTGTCGCTTGCATAAGGGAGAAAGGGCCGCGATTCGCGGCCCTCTTCATTGCATTCGAAGTTCATCGAGCAAGACGACTAGCGTGCAGAGCGAAGGCCGATCAACCCCATGCTGCGGGTGCGGCATCCAGCTCAGTGTCGAGCTCGAGCGCGACGCTCTCTGGAGGCGCATTTCGCTGCGTGAAGAACGCCTCGACTTTGTCGATCACCTGTGCGCCGCGTTTGGCTTCGAATATTTCGCGGCGCAGTGTAGCGCCACCGGGAACGCCGTGGGTGAACCAGCTGGCGAACTGCTTCATGCGTCCGATGGCATCGCGCTGCGCACTCTCATGATTGCGCCTCAGGCGCTTGGCCTTTTCGATGGAAGCAAGGTCTCCATCCTCTGGTACGGTGACCTCAGGGTGCTCCGCGACCTCGGCCATCAACCGCTCGAAGTAGTCGCGGATCATGCGGTAGCGGTCCATGTCCGATGGCTTATCGTAGACGCCAATGCCGGTGTTCTGCTTCGACGCAGTGTACTGCGCGATCTGCCGAAAGATCCACGGATTCGCAGGAGCAGCGCGGCCAATCATCACCGCATCGCAACCGGTGACTTCTATCATCGCGGCCGCATCTTCGGGTGTGCGAATGTCGCCGTTGCCGATGACGGGAATGCTGACCGCGTCTTTTACCGCGGCGATCCACTCCCAGCGTGCGTCGCCCGAGTAGCCCTGCTCGCGCGTGCGGGCGTGCAGCGCGACGGCGTTCAAGCCGCAGTCCTCGGCCATCTTTGCCAGCTCGACGCAGACAATGTTGGTGTCATTCCAGCCCATGCGGAACTTCACGGTGAAGGGGATCGAGACCGCCTTGCGCACCTCGTCGAAGATCTCGCGAATGCGAGGCAGATCGCGCAGCAGGCCGCTACCGCCATTGCAGGCGACCACGCGTTTGGCCGGGCAGCCGAGGTTGAGGTCGACGAGATCGAAGCCTGCATCCTGGCAGATGCGCGCGGAGTCGGCAAGCGTCTCGGGGTTCGAGCCGAAGAGCTGCGCAGAGATCGGATGCTCGTCCTCGTAGTAGGTCAGGTAGCGCTTGCGCTTGGTCTCGCGCATACGCGAAAGGCCGTCGGCAGAGGTGAACTCCGTCATGATGAGACCGCAGCCCGAGACCTCATTCGTGGTGGTGGCATCGACATCGGGGGCAGCGGTTGGGTCCGTAAACATCGACGCGTTTTTGATGAAGCGGCGGAAGACCGTATCGGTAACGCCGGCCATGGGAGCGAGCACCGTGGCGGGAGCGATACGCACTCCGCCGATGTGCAACTCCGCGGGCACGCGCGCCTCATGCGGCATCGTGCGTGCCGAAGAGAGGATCGTCGAGTTGTCCCATTCCTTCTTCATGTAGGTGTCGCGTTTCAAGCTGCCAGCGATCTGTCTGATCTTGTGTTGCGGGAGGTGAGGTGCGGTGCAAGAAGAAAGGCCTCCGCGTTTTGCAGAGGCCTCTCGATCTGGTTACTGCGAGAGTTTACTTCGCGTCGTTCGCAGCGATCTCGGCCTTCTTGGCGTCGGTCGCGGCAAACTTGCGGCGGAAGCGCTCGATGCGTCCGGCCGTGTCGACCAGCTTCTGCTTGCCGGTGAAGAACGGGTGGCAGGCAGAGCAGATTTCGACGACGATGGCGCCCTTGTGCGTGGAACGCGTATCGAACTCGTTACCGCAGGCGCACTTCACGTGCGTCGCTTCGTAGGTGGGATGAATTCCTGTCTTTGGCATGATATTTCTTTCTAGCATTCCCGCCGCAGAACGGTTCGCTTGCGAAGTCCCAATGGCTCCTCACATCGATGTTCCTGTCGCGCTGCGAGCTTGGGCCCCGACTCCCGGGGCTTCAGGCGCTCCCACTAGTTTATCACCGACCGGTGGAAAGCAGGGGATGTGCAGGGTCTTTCAGTGCGATGCCGGTGGCCTGGAGCCGCTGCGCCTCGTGCAGGTAGTAGGCGATGCGGGCCGCGGCATCGCTGTAGCTGAGGCCCTCGGCGCGGATGTTCGAGATGCAGTTGCGCTCAGCGTCGGTGCGGCCAGCGCGAGGCTCCCACGTAATGTAGACGCCGAGCGAGTCAGGCGAGCTCAGGCCCGGGCGTTCGCCAATCAGCAGCACGGAGAGCTTTGCGCCGAGCCGTTGCCCGATCTCGTCACCGATCGCTACGCGCCCCTGCGTGACGATGACGACAGGGCCCTGGGGGTAGGGCAGAGGGCTCAGAAGGCTTAGTGTCGCGTCAAGCAGGGGAAGAGCGTGGCGATCGACGGCGAGCGCGGAGAGGCCGTCGGCGAGGATGAAGACGACCTCAGGCGACGGCGCGAGATCGCAGGCATGGTGCTGCAGAATCTGTGCGGAGTCCGGATGCAGCATGCGGCCAAGGTCGGGGCGACGCAGGTAGGTGCGGCGGTCGCCGGCTGCGCTCTCGAGCGCGAGCGCGCGGAGACCACGCTGCTCCAGCCCGCGCAGAATCGTCGTGACCTCGAGTTGCGCATGCACCGCGTCGCGGGCGAGTGCGTGATCGAGTTGAAAGCTCAGTTGCTCGCGCGTCGGGATCGACGGCCCGGTCTGCCCAAGCGAAATGCGAGCGGACGTCGGCAGCGGCTGTGATCTTTCCAGCTTGTTCAAAGCGCACCACCCAACAGCAACGCCGACGGCTGGCCAATGCGTTTCAACTCGCAGTAGGTATCTCCGGCGAGCCAGGCTTCGAACTCCGGTGCATGCCGCAGGCCGAGCAGCCGGCGCAGGTACAGCGCATCGTGAAAGCTGGTGCTCTGGTAGTTCAGCATGATGTCGTCGGCGCCCGGCACGCCCATGATGTAGTTCACGCCCGCGGCACCGAGCATCGTCAGCAACGCGTCCATATCATCCTGATCGGCTTCGGCGTGATTCGTGTAGCAGATGTCGCAGCCCATCGGCAGCCCCAGCAGCTTGCCGCAGAAGTGATCCTCTAATCCGGCACGCTGAATCTGCTTGCCATCATAGAGATACTCAGGTCCGATGAAGCCGACAACGGTGTTGACGAGGAACGGCTGAAAGTGGCGCGCGACCGCATAGGCGCGGGCCTCGAGCGTCTGCTGATCGACACCGCCTCCTCCTGAACCAAGGTGCGCATTTGCGGAGAGCGCGCTGCCCTGGCCGGTCTCGAAGTAGTAAAGATTCTCTCCGCCGCACTCGTTCTCAATCCCTCCGCGACGCAGCTCTCGCGCCATCGCATGCCCTTCCGCGAGCAGATCCAGCGTGATGCCGAACGATTTATTTGCAGCCTCGGTTCCGGCAATGGACTGGAAGAGCAAGTCGAGCGGTGCGCCAGCCTTCATCGCCTGCATCTGCGTGGTGATGTGCGCGAGTACGCAGGACTGCGTCGGGATCGCGTAGCGCTGGCGAATATGATCCAGCATGCGCAGCAGCGTCGTGACGGTCTGCGGATTGTCCGACACCGGATTGATGCCGATGACCGCATCGCCGGAGCCCAGCAGCAGCCCGTCGAGAATACTCGCAGCGATACCCAGAGTGTCGTCTGTTGGGTGATTCGGTTGCAGCCGTGTGGCGAGTCGTCCCGGCAATCCGACCGTCGTGCGAAAGCGCGTGACCACAGAAATCTTGCGCGCGACGTAGATCAGATCCTGCGCTCGCATCAGCTTGGATACGGCCGCGGCCATCTCCGGCGTGAGGCCGGGAGCGAGCGAGGCGAGGCGTATAGGCGTGGCCTCATCGGAGAGCAGCCAGTCGCGCAGCTCGCCGACGCTTAGCCCCGATACCGGAGCGAACGCCTCCGCATCGTGCGTGTCGACGATGAGGCGCGTGACATCGTCGCTCTCGTAGGGAACAACAGCCTCGTTCAGGAAGGTTCTCAGCGGCAGTTCGGCCAGCGTCATCTGCGCGATGGCTCGCTCCTCCGAGCCCGACGCAGCGATGCCTGCTAGCTCATCTCCGGACCTCTGCGGAGACGCCTTCGCGAGCAGCGTTCGCAGGTCGGCGAAGCTGTGGGTGATACCGCGAACTGTGTGGCTGTAGACCATGATGGCTTGCGCCGATTGTATCTGGCCGCGGCGATCAACCGGGATCCCGCTACAGAAAGCCAGGGAGCTTTCCTCATAGGCTCCCGGATTGTCACAGGTGCACGACGGCTGGTTGGGCTGCGATACTGGAGTCAGCCGCGGCGTTTAGGCGCGGAGAGAGACGTAGATGCCCGAAGAGCTCTGCCCCATATGTGAAGGCGCTGGTTTGCGAGTAGTCGAGCGCGCCGACGGAACGCGCGTCGCCCGGCCCTGCGAGTGCCGGGTCGCACGGCGCTCTGCGCGCATGATCGAGCACGCGCGCATCCCTCAGCGCTACGCCCATTGTTCGCTCGAGAGCTACGATGCTCAGTTCAATCTAGCCGACCGCTCCCTCGGGGCCGCGCTCCTGCAGGCTAGGAATTTCGTGAAAGCATTTCCGCTTGAGACCGACGGCAAAGGGCTTCTGCTGGTCGGACCGATTGGAGTCGGAAAGACGCATCTGGCCGTCGGCATACTGAAGGAACTCATCGTGGAGCGGGGAGCCAAAGGGCTGTTCGTCGACTACCGCGACCTGCTGAAGCAGGTGCAAAACTCATACGGGCGCAACGATCTTTCGGAACGGGATATTCTCCTGCCGGTGTTTGAAGCGGAGGTGCTGGTGATTGACGAACTAGGCGCGGCCAAGCCCACCGACTGGGTCTGGGACACCGTTGCACACATCTTGAATACTCGCTATAACGACCGCCGTACGACGATCATCACCACGAATTATCACAACAGCAAAGAGACCGCCACGGGGCAATGGGACCATCTTCCGAAAAAGGAAAAGGAAGCGAAGATGGCGATGAGCGGAGATACCCTCGGGGATCGCATCACCGAGCGCATGCGCTCGCGGCTGCAGGAGATGTGCGTCGTCGTGGAGATGAACGGAGCGGACTTTCGGCAGAAGGTCATGCGCGCGACGTTTTCTTAAATGCGCTCGGTCACCAACGGTGAACGGCGCGCGGTATAGAATCGGCAATCATGCAGCAGCTTGATCCCAACCCGTCGCCTTCGTCGCCGCCCGCGCCTATGTTCAAAGAGCCGACCCCGGCGCGCAACTTCCCCACGACGGCCGTGACCATTGCGGCCGTGGCGATCGCGATTCTGGTGTCGGTACTGGTGCTTCTGGGCAGGCGGCCAGAGGGAGGCCCTCCGCCAAACAGTCTGCTGCCCCAGGCGCCCTACGCGTCCAATCTCACGCTCAGCCATCTGCAGATGAGCGAGTCTTCCAGCATGTCGGGCGGCAAGCAGACGTACGTTGAGGGCCACATCGTCAACCACGGCCCTGCCACGGTGACCGGCATTACCGTCCAGGTCATCTTCGCCAACGACGTCAAAATGCCTCCGCAGATTGAGACTGGTCCGCTCAACATGATTTACATGCGAGACCCTTACGTCGACACGCGACCGGTCAGCGCCTCGCCCCTTGCGCCGGGCGCAGAGGGCGACTTCCGGCTCATTTTTGATGACGTCAACGAAAACTGGAACCAGCAACTACCGCAGATACACATCACCAAGGTAGCCACACGATAAGCTCCTGGCCACGCCCCAAAATCCTACACAATAAATACATCTGGTTCGTGATCCAGCGCGTTCTGTAAGTAGCAACCCATCGCTACAACATCGGTATCCGCGCGGATCAGAATTCGGATACCCTCAACCTCTCCTAAAAGAGAGAACCAAGGCAGATTGGCCCCCAGCGATGGGGGCCCCTTTTTTGCCCGACACCCTTGGCCCCCTAGGCGTGCGCCGCCGCATGAATCGCCAGCAGCCTCTCCAGCAGGGGCTTAAGCAGGTCGAGGTGGAGCGCATTGGCTCCATCCGACTTCGCTTCAGCGGGATTGTCGTGGACCTCCAGAAAGAGGCCGTCGATCCCCGCCGCGACCGCAGCCCGAGCCAACACCGGAATAAACTCCGGCTGACCTCCCGACACGCCATTGCCTCCGCTCGGCATCTGCACCGAGTGGGTCGCGTCGAAGATCACTGGCGCAAACTCTCGCATAATCGCCAGTGAACGCATGTCCACCACCAGGTTGTTGTAGCCGAAGCTGGCACCGCGTTCCGTCAACGACACGCGCTGATTGCCGGATTCACGAACCTTCTCCACGGCGTGCCGCATGTCCCAGGGCGCGACGAACTGCCCCTTCTTCACGTTGATGGCCCGCCCCGTCTGTGCGGCTGCGATCAGCAGGTCCGTCTGCCTGCAAAGGAACGCTGGGATCTGCAGCATCGCGTCGATGGGGCCAAGCGCATCGCTCGCCGCGGTCGTCTGCTCCGGAGTATGGATGTCGGTCAGGACAGGCAGCCCGTTGCTCTCGCCAATGGCTCGCAGGATGCGGCAGCCTTCCGTGAGACCGGGGCCGCGGAAGCTGCGAATCGACGTACGATTCGCTTTGTCATAGCTGGCCTTGAAGATGTACGGTACGCCGAGGTCGGTGGTGATGCGCTGAATCGCGTCGGCGAGCTTGCGGGCATGCGGTTCGGACTCGAGCACGCAGGGGCCGGCGATCAGAAAGAGTCTGCCGTTACCCGCCGTGACGTTGCCAAGGGTGAAGGTGGAAGAAGGAAGCATAAGTCTAGGATAGCCGACCTGCGTACAGTCACCTGCGAACGGGTCTGGATGGAAGTTGGCCTGGTGAGTAGAAACAAAAATGCCCGGCCAGTAGCCGGGCATCTCTGTTTTGCAGCGTGATTCTTACGGGATGGTCAACTGGATTGAGTGAGGTCCGTTCGCGACCGAAACGACGCAGACCGGTTGGCTGCTGGTCGGGAAGAAGGAGTTCGAAATCGCAGTCAGTTGGCCTGTGTCGGGGCTGAGCTGGCCGCCTGAGATGGAAGCGTTCAGGTAGTCCGAGGTGTACAGATAAATACCAAGGGCTGGCTCAATGGTTACGCAGGTGGGACCGGTCGTGGTCGTGAAACCCGATCCCGCAGATGCCCCAAGCGAACCATTTGATAGGTTCAGAGAGTAGGAACTCACCGTGCTCGTGTTGTAGTTTGCCACGTACACATACTTGCCACGAGGATCGATGGTGATCGCCACGGGGAAGCCTCCAGTTGCAAAGGGGCTCGAAACCAGCGGTGTAAGGTTCCCAGTGGTCGCGCCTGCAATCTGATACCCGAAGACCTCGTTCTGCTGCTTGTCGGTGACGTACAGATACTTACCCGTCGGATCGACAGCGGCGGCACTCGGCGATACTCCAGCAGAGGTTCCCTGGAACGTGGTCATATTCGTGCCCGAGAGCGGAGTCAGGCTGCCATCGCTCAAGTTCTCCGCAAAGCCGAGAATCGTCGGAGCGGCCGCCGTAACTTCGGCGTCCACAACGTAGACGAAGGAGTTCGTGTAGCCATTGTTGCTCGTCGCGCTCGAGCTCAGAATGATGCAATTCGGAGAGGTGATCTTGCTTACCGTGCTCGGCAACACCGGGGTGGCCGTGCAGGTAGGAGGCGACGCTACGATCGCCACCGGATTGTTACCGACGTTCATATTCGACGGTGTGCCGAGGGTTCCGTCCGAATGGATCGGGAAGATTGTCACTCCGCCGGGCCCCGGCGAAACCGGTGAGTAGCCGCTCTGGTAGGTGTACGCAACGTACAGGTACGACCCCGTGGAGTCGATCGCAGCTGCCGTGGGGTAGGTTCCCGTAATGTTCGGGGTTGCCTGGGCGTACAGCTTGCCGTCCGTGCCGATCGACATCACGGAGACATTCGCATTCTGGCTTCCGCCGATCACGTACAGCGTCTTGCCATTCGGTGCAGCGATCGCTGTCGAAGGATTCGTCAGGTTGCTGGAGAAGGGAGAGCCGTTGATCTGGATCAGAATGCCGGTCTGGTAGTCGACACCGAACGCGTTTACCTGGCCATTTGAGTTGGACACGGAAAACACATAGGCCGCAGTATAGTCACGGTAGCAGGCTGTGGTGCCGAGCCCAATTGCCAAAGATAACACCGCGGCTTTAGCAGTGCGGATGATCATGTTGAACTTCATGCGCTTCCCTTGCATCGGGCGTCGAGATCGGCCCGTCTTTGAATGCCGGCCCGAAGGCCGGAGAGTGAAGTCTGCCGGCAGAGCCAGTGCTGGCCCTGCCGGGAAATCGCTAGTCCTTTAGTCAATCGTGCCGCTGATGATCAGGCACGAAGACAGCCCGGTGGCTGTGAACGTTGACCCCCTCGACAGTTGCGAGAGCTCGCCCGTGGATTGATTGAAGAACTTGCCCGTAACCGTTCCATCGTTGAAGTTGGACGTGTACATGTACTGGTTCGTCGGGTCTTCCACCATGCACGTAGGACCTGAGCCGACGGAATACGGCGTGTTTCCGATCGCCGCAAGCTCATGGTTGGACGGGTTGATGGAGAACGGCGAGATCGAGCTGTACGGCGTCGTGGTAATCGTGCTCGTCGTCGTCTTGTTCAGCACATAAAGATACTTGCCCGAGCTGTCGATCAGGGAATATGTCGGGTTGGTGGTAGGGAAGTAGCTGGCAAGGTTGGTCGTGCCGCCATTCAGCGCACTCAGGGCGCAGTTTCCACCCATGCTGTAACCAAACAGCAGGTTATTCGCTGCGTCGGTCAGGAACATAAAGCTTCCCGAGCCGTTGATCGACGTGAGGTTGGTCGTCGTGCCCGTGGGCGACGTCACCACGATGTTTCCGGTCGTCGTGTTGACCAGTTGACCGTTCGCTCCAATCGAATAAGGAGTAATGGTCTGGACGTTATTCGTTAGGCCGCTGTTCAGGGTAAACATGCAACCGCCTTGCGCCTTTGCCATGATCGGCGACGGGCCTACTTCCCAGAACGGAGTGTTGACGCCCTTCACCTGTGTCTGCGTGTTCGTCACCAACGACAGGCGACCCGTATTTGGATCGGTCGCATAGACCGAAATTGCGCCATTCCCGTCCATATTCGGGCCATCATAGATCCCGTTGGCGTCCTGGCTCGGAGCCCACTTGTCCACGACATAGAGATACGTTCCGCTGGGGTCCATCTGGGCCCACTCGCTAACATATCCCTGGCTCTGATAAGACTGCTGGAAGGTGAGCGTGCCGTCGCCGCCAGCGCTGTACAGGGCAATCGTCTGGCCTGTTCCGCGTTTGGTGCTGTCGCCGCCCGTTCCCTGGTTGATGACGTAGATATACCGTCCGCCCGTCTTCACCACGATCGATACAGGAACCGCGCCATTGCTTGAGAACGGCGAATCAATCGCCTCCGTCAAGTTGCCGGAATACTCGTCAACCTTGAAGCCGACGATCTGGTTGTATTGCTGCCCTAATACCCACATGTAACCTATGGTGCCGCCACCACAAGCCGTCATGCCAAGACCCAATGCCAACGACGCGAACAAGGCCATCGACCACCGGCCAACCAAACTCAACTTCATGCGTTTCCTTCATCACCCGCTCGGGATTAGCCGACATGGCTTGTGCGAACGGGGAAACCTGTCTCAGGGGAGTACAAACCTTGACCTGATTGTAGAAGGTAGAGCGACTTTACGCCAATTTTGTCCAGTCGAATCCTCCTCTAAACCCCCGATTCCCGCCTCACCGCACTCGAAACTTCCTACAGATGCAAACTTTGCGCCGCCGAAACCGCCTCCCCCACTCATTGCCCGCCGTCGTTCCGCCCACCAGCACCGCCACAAAAAAGCCCCGGACCGAAGTCCGGGGCTCTTGTATCCACTGCCTGCATCTCAGCTACCAGGTACGGCAGCCACCGCTCGCGGGCATCATCGGCTGGCCTACTTTACAGCCGAATGCCTTGCCGAACTCGTCGAAGTTCTGCACCGTTCCATTCGTGCGCCACTCCCCCGAGCTGTGCGGATCGGTCTTCGCCGAAACCCGCGCCGACTGCTCCGTCTGGTTCTGGCACCACACCTGCCCGAAGGAGATGAAGAACCTCTGTGCCGGAGTAAATCCGTCGCGCTTGCCGTCCACATATCCCGGCTCGGCCGCCGCGCCTTCTTTCTCCAGCGTGTCCATCAGTGCCTGGTAGGCGATGCGGATTCCGCCATTGTCCGCCGTATTTTCGCCCAACGTCAGGTGCCCGTTCAGCTTTTGCCCGGGAGCGACCTCGAACCCGTCATACTCCTTCGCCGTGCACTCGGTGCGCTCCTTGAACTTCGCCAGGTCCTCCGGAGTCCACCACACCTTCACGTTGCCATGCAGGTCATACTTCGATCCCTGGTCGTCGAAGCCATGCGTCATCTCATGGCCAATCACCACGCCGATCCCGCCGAAGTTCACCGCCGGGTCCTTTGAGTTGTCATAGAACGGAGGCTGCAGAATTCCGGCAGGGAAGTTGATATTGTTCTGCGGAGGGTTGTAGTACGCGTTCACCGTCGGAGGCGTCATGCCCCACTCCGACGGATCGACCGGCTTGCCGAACTTATCCAGGTTCCGCTTCCGCTCGAAGTTGTCCGCTCGCTCCACGTTCCCCAGCAGGTCGTCGCGCTTCACCACGATGCTCGAATAATCCCTCCAGTGCGTCGGGTACCCGATCTTGTCGGTGATGGCGTCGAGCTTCTTGCGTGCCTCCACCTTGGTCTCCTCGCTCATCCACGGCAGCGTCTTCAGGTCAGCCGCCATCGACGCCTCGAGCGCATGCACCAGCTTCTCCATGTTCGCCTTCGCGTCAGGAGGAAAGTTCTGCTTCACCCAATCCTGCCCAACCGCCTCGCCCAACGCGCGGTCGGTCAGCCGTGTGCAGCGCTTCCAGCGGGGCTGCTCTTCCTTCTGGCCCTGCAGCGTCGCCGAGAAGAAGTCAAAGTTCTCCTCCTCGAACGGCTTGGACAGCAGCGGTGCCGCGTCGTGCAGCGCATGCCAGCGCAGATAGCTCTTGATCGCCCCCAGCGGTTCGGTGCTGAGCTGCTCGTTGACCGTCGTCACGTACTGCGGGCTCATCACGTCGATCGTCTTCACCTGCGTCATACCCATGTCGTTCAGGTAGGTCTGCCAGTCATACTTCGGGCTTAGCTTCTGCACCTCGTCGATCGTCATCACGTGGTACCGCTTGGCCGGATCTCGCATCTCCACCCGGTCCATCGACCCCTTCGCCAGCGCCGTCTCAATCGTCATCACGTCGGCGGCCTCGGCAATCGCCTTGTCTCCCGTATCGCCCAGCAGCGCAAACATCTTCCGCATGTGGTCCACATACTGCGAGCGAATCTTCACATACCGCGCATCCGGGTTGAGATAGTAGTCCCGGTCCGGCAGCGTCAATCCTCCCTGCCCGGTCGCCGCAATCTGCTGTGAGCTGTCCTTCTGGTCCTGGGTTACGCGGACGCTGAAGAACCCTCCTCCCCCTCGCTTCTCCTGCTTGGCGTTGAATGCCGCCAGCTCGCTGGTCGAGCTCAGCGCCGCAATCGCACTCAGTTCCGGCTCCAGCGGCTTCGCCCCCAGCTTGTCTACGACCTCAGTATTCATGCAGGCAGCAAAGAAATCGCCATACTGCTTCTGCAGTGGTGTCTTCGGAGCATCGGCGGCGGCCTTCAGCTCGGTATACAGCAAATAGTTATTACGCTCGCTCAGTTCATTGAACCGTCCCCAGCGAACCTGGTCCGCGGGAATTGGGTTCGCCTTCATCCAGTTACCGCAGGCGTACTGGTAAAAATCGGTGCATGGGTCGGCAGTCTTATCGATCGCCGTTACGTCGAAGCTGATCGGCTTCTTCGGTGCCGTCGTGGGGCCGTTGTCGGCCGGTGTGGTAAAGGATTGGGCTAAACACAGGGGAGTGGCAGCAGCCAGCAGGGCGATTCGAACGAGGGTGCGCATGAAGCTCCTTTGAAAGACAGCAGAACGCGCTTTCGCAGCCAGCATAGTCAAATCGAGGCGGTTGCGAAAACGCGCGGCAGTCAGGCGATGCCAGACAAGACGCTGGCACCCGCGCTAAAGTTTCGACAAAAATATAAGGTCGCTGAATCTTTCCTAGAAGATCTTCAGGCGGATCGTCAGGTACTTCTTCGGATCCTTGCGAATCGCTCCCACCAGGTCGTTGCTCGAGGTCAGCAGGGTGTTCAGATTCGTATACGCCGCGTCGTCGGTCACCAGCTTGCCCAGCGATCCCTTGCCCTGATTCACCTGGGTCAGGATCGTATTCAGCTCCGTCACCGTATGATCCAGCTTAGTGGCAAACGCAGGGTCCTTGACCATCAGCCCCAGCGCTCCCTTGCCCTCATCCGCCTCCGCCAGCAGAGAGTTCGCATGCTTCGCGGTAGAGTTCAGGTTGTCATACAGCGAATCGTCCTTCAGCAGCTTGCCCGCCGTGCCTTTGCCTGCGTCCAGCCCCGTCGCGATGTCGTCCAGCTTGGTCGCCGTATCGTTCAACCGCTCATACAGCTGAGGATCCTGTAGCAGTTTGCCCAGCGTCCCCTTCCCTCCGTTCAGGTCCTTGGTCATCCGCTGCAGTTCGGTCACCGTCGCTCTGGCTTGGTCGTAGAGGGCGGGGTCGTTGATCAGCTTGCCCACCGTGCCTTGTCCTGCCTGAATCGTGTCCACAACCGCATTCAGCTTGGCCAGAACCACATTCAGACTCTCCACCGTTCCCTGGCTTGATTTGATGATGTCGTTCAGGTTCGGAGTCTCAAGCGTCCGAAGCTCGGCCCCACTCTGTAGCTCCGGCCCCGCCGCAACCTGGCTGTTGATATCCACCACCGTATCGCCCAGTACCCCCACCGTTGACAGCGACGCCGTCGAATCCGTGTGCAGGCTCCGCCCGTACTTTGGCTCAATCTTCATCACCACTCGGACCGGGGTCTTCTTACGAGCCGGATCGTTCGAAATCTCCACCGCTTTTACCTGCCCGATCGTCACTCCCTCCAGATCCACGGGAGCTCCCACCGTCAGCCCCCCGGAGTTTTGAAAGTAGGTTGTGAGGATGATCTTGTGGCTGAAAACGCTCATACCCGAGGCGCTGGTCATCAGGAACATCAGTCCGCTCAGAAGTGCGATCGCGACCAGCACAATCACTCCAACCTTAAGCTGCGACCACTTCACTTCCTGCTGGCTGGGCATAATACTCCTCGAAGGTCTCTCGACGGTCGCAGCACGGCGGGCTGTTCACGCTGGTTGATCCATCGTATCAGTGCGCCATCAAAAACAGCGATCGTTTCAGTGCTTCCAGATTTGGATGCGCCTCACAGCCTCGACGATCCAGGCCCCTAGTCCTCCGCCACCACCACGGCCATGGCCACGCTGCGCGAGTGCGTCAGACTCAGCGCCAGCCTGCGAACTCCCAGCCCTGCCGCGATCTCCGCCGCACGTCCGCTCAGATGCAGCTCCGGCCGCTGTCCCGGCAGCCGTCGCACCTCAAACTCCCTCCAGCCCACGCCCCGGCTGATCCCGGTTCCAAGAGCCTTCGCTCCCGCTTCCTTCGCCGCAAATCGTGCCGCCAGGCTCTCCGCCGAGTTCTTCTTGCTCTGGCAGTACGCAATCTCTCCGGGTGTAAAGACGCGCTGCAGAAATGCTTCGCCAAACCGCTCCACGCTGCGCTCGATGCGCTCAATTTCAATCAGGTCCGTACCCAGTCCAAGGATCAAGAGAGAGTCTCCTTGCTCTGAGTGTACGCAGTCCTTCATCGCCGCGAGAAGCCTCACCGGTGCCCCTTAACCAGTACCCTCCGCGTAGCACCCTGCGACAGCACTGATGATCTGCCGTCCCTTACCGATATACGAGATGGAGCTTGTGACTCGCCATGACCATGAAGTCTGTATCTGCGGCTATGCCGGAACCTCTGCCAGCAGAGTCGCTCATCGTCGAACTGCGAGGCCACAGCTATGCGGACCATCGTCAGGTTGTGCCCTCGCTCCTCGACGCCGTCGCTGCCTGCGGCTGCTGGGTCCTCGAGCAGCGAGCCACCTCGCCCACCATGACCGAATTGCGCCTCGAGGTCCAGCTTCGTTCCGTCTTCGAGCTCTACAGCAGCCTCATCGCCGCCGGAGTCGAGCTCACCCGCGACAGCCACACCCGCATGTCCGGCCTCTGCACCGTCAGAGACCATAACCCCCGTCAGGCCAAACGCCGCCGCATCATCACCGTCCGCCTCGAGCTCAGCTTCCTCGAGCAGGGAAGCCCCGAACTCGGAAAAGTCTCCGTCGGACGCGCCTGACCCAACCGGCAGACCACCCCTGCTGCGATAGACTTGAGCAGTCTATGGAATCAGTCAACGCAGTAGCATCTCCCTCCGCCGTGCAGCCCATCATCTCCGCCACGCACCTCGGCAAAACCTATCGCTCCGGCAAGCTCACGGTAGCCGCCCTCCGCGATGTCACGTTCAACGTCGATCCCGGCGAGTTCGTTGCCATCGTCGGACCCTCCGGCTCCGGCAAGTCCACGCTCTTCTACGTCCTCGGTGGCCTCACCTCCGCCACTGCCGGCTCGCTCGTCATCCAGGGTAAGGACTTCTCCCGTCTCTCCGACCCCCAGCGAACCAGCCTGCGCCGTTCCCAGATCGGCTTCGTCTTCCAGCGCTTCAACCTTCTTCCCACCATCTCCGCGAAGGCCAACATCGAGCTCGCCCACGACATCGCCGCCACCGGCAAGCCCTTCGACAACGAGCTCCTCCGCCACCTCGCCGACCTGCTCAAGATCGAGGGTCGCCTCCAGCACCGTCCCAACGAGCTCTCCGGAGGAGAACAGCAGCGCGTCGCCATCGCCCGTGCTCTCATCACCCGCCCCGCCATCCTGCTGGCCGACGAGCCCACCGGCAACCTCGACACCCAGAACGCCGACGCCGTCCTCAACATGCTCCACGCCTCCAGCCGCGAGCTCAATCAGACCGTCCTCATGATCACCCACAACCCTGAAGCCGCCCAGATCGCCGACCGCGTCCTCCACATGCGCGACGGCCAGATCGTCAGCATCGAACCCGGCAGCCGCAGGGTTCCCGTCCTGGTCTAACCCGCGACGCCCAACCTCCCTATGCGAGCCATACGCCCTCTCGCCGCCGCAGTCTTGGCCCTCGCCGCCAGCCTCGCCGCCGCGCAGTCCACTCCGCCTGCTGCCGGTCAACCCCTGCCCCGCACCCAATCCTCCCGCGAGTCCCGCGACCTCCTCGACATCAACACCGCCACGCCCCAGCAGCTGAAAGCTCTCCCCGGCTTCGGCGACGCCTACGTCCGCCGCGTCATCGCCGGACGCCCCTACTCCGCCAAAAATCAGCTCGTTACCCGAGGAGTCCTCCCCCAATCTGCCTACGACAAAATCTCCTCCAGCATCGTCGCCCACCGTCCCCCCAAATAGCCCATCCGCCCCCTGCAACGGGGTAGCGTCTTCCACAGGCCGGGGAGTAATATTGCGAACGCAGCAAAGAAAGAGAGCTAGCCCCGTTGGAGGTGACCCTGAGCGTTTCCCTCCGCGGGGCTGATTTTTGTCCGCACGCCGCGACCCAAAGGCTCTCTCCACCAAGCCTCCCCGCTCTCAGCCGCAGCGACAGCCCTCCCCCAATTCAGATAAAGTGAGCAGTATCGTCTATAACTCCCGAGCGGGAGCAGTTCCCATCCCGGCTCGAGAGCACTCTATCCAGCGAATGTTCTTGTCCGCCACCCAACCCGGCACCTCCCGCAGACCGCTCCGGCACAGCGCCCTCCGCGCTGCCGCGATGCTGCTCTCCATCGCCCTGGTCGGCTGCCAGAGCTTCACCACCAACTACGCTCAGATGAGAGTCATCGACACCTCCGCCGACTCCGGAGTAATCGACTCCTACCAGAACAACTCCGCGCTCGCCTACAACCTCGGCTTCGGCACCATGACCAGCTACGTCCCCATGTCCCCCGGCACCTACACCCTCGCCGCCGACCGGGTCGGAACCCGCCAGACCCTCGCCGAAAGCTCTGCCCACCTCCTTGCCGGCAAGCAGTACACCGAGATCGTCGGCAATAGCCTCGTCAACCTGCAGCAGACCATCTTTCTCGACCA
The DNA here is from genome assembly GCA_027452215.1 of Granulicella sp. Classification (GTDB taxonomy): domain Bacteria; phylum Acidobacteriota; class Terriglobia; order Terriglobales; family Acidobacteriaceae; genus Granulicella. The sequence goes on from DAIDGQ010000009.1 coordinate 61,551, forward strand.
GTCCGTCCCCGCGCCCTCCGGCCAGATCGCCATGCGCCTCATCCATGAGGCCACGCACTCCGGGGCCGTCGACGTCTACCTCGTGCCGACTCTCGGCCGCTCCGCCAACCCCTCGCCCCTCGCCACCAACCTCAGCTTCGGCGCCAACTCCGGCTACATCAACGTTCCCGAAGGAACCTACGCCATCGACGTCGTTCCCACCGGAACCGGCCTCGCCTCCTCCACCGTCACGCTGCTGAACGGGGCCGAGACCTCCTACGCCTCAGGAGCTGTCCGTACGGTGGTCTTGATCGACCAGGAGGTTCCCGGCAACCAGCATGCCGCCCTCACCCCCGGTGTGCAGGCCATCATCGCCGACGACGCCGACGCCCAGTAGCGTGCCGAGGCAACCCCCGCTCCTTGTTCCGAGGCGAGCTAGTTCATCGCCATCAGCGCGGCCATCGTCTCAATCCCGTCCCACAGATTCTGCAGCCGAAGATTCTCATTCGCCGCATGCTGGTTATCGTCGTGATTCGCAATCGGAATCGATAGCGTCGGCGAACCCGAAGCCCGCTCCATCGCATCCAGCGGAACCGTCCCCCCCGACGTCGGCAGCAGAATCACACTTCCCCTCGCGCTCTCGACCGCCTTCACCACCTCCTGCGCTATCGGCAGACTCATCGCCGTCCGCAGCGGAGCCTCCCCCTCATCCAGCACCATTCTCGCCACCCGAGCATGCGTCGTCCGCTCCTCCACCGTCGGCTCGCCCGAGGTCACAAAGTATCCCTGCGACCGAACATAATCCACCACCCGCTCCTGCTGTATCCGAGCCTGTTCCCCGACCACCAGCCGCAGATCGAGGCTCGCCGTCGCCGTCGCCGGAATCGAGTTCGTAGCCTGCGCCCCCGTCTTCCCCGCCGTCACGCCAGTCACCTCCAGCGACGGCTGATTCAGCAGCGTCAGCAGGTGTTCACCCCCTCCCATCGAGCTGCCCAGCGCAAACTCCCTGCGCAGCCTCTCGTCATTCACCGGAGCCGCCGCCAGTGCGCTCTGCTCCAGCGTCCCCAGCGGAGCAACGCCGTCATAAAAATGCGGAATCAGCACATGCCCCTCTGCGTCTTTCATCCCCGCCAGAAGTTGTGCCAGCATCATCGCCGGGTTCGGAGCCCAGTTCCCATAATGCCCGCTGTGCAGAGGATGCTCCGGTCCATACACCGTCAGCTCAATGTGCGCATCGCCGCGAGCGCCAAACAGAATCACCTGTTTCCGCGTCTGATCGACCGGCCCATCGCACACCAGCCAGACGTCCCCCGTAATAAGCTTGCGATGCTCATCGAGAATTTGTTCCAGGTGCGGAGATCCAGCCTCTTCCTCTCCCTCCCAGATGAATCGCAGGTTCGCCTTCAGAGGAAAATTCGCTGCCTGCAGCGCAGTCAACGCCGTCAACTGCGCAAAGATCGCGGCCTTGTCATCGCCCGCGCCGCGAGCATACACCCGAGCCTCGCCGTCCACCTCCTTCACCACCGGAGCAAACGGAGGAGTAGCCCAATCCGACGCCACCACGGGCTGCCCATCATAGTGCGCATAAAACACAATCGTCCGCGTAGCTCCCTCCACCTTCAGCTCTCCGTACACCACCGGAGGAACATTCTCAGGAAGCTCCGGAGCCGCAAGCAGCACCGCCGGAATACCATGCGCCCGAAGTTGCTGCAGCAGGTAAGCGGCATTGCGCCGCAGCCCGGCAGGGTCTGCCGCCACGTTCGGAATCCTCAGAAACTCTTCAAACTGCGCCGTCAACTGGTCATGCCGCGAAGCCGTATAGGCCTGCGCTATCTTCGGCGCAGACAGCGGTGCAGCGGTCTGCGCCGAAGCCGCGGTGACAACCAACAAAGCTGCGAACAGTGGCGAAAGTCGTGCGCGAAGCATGCGGCCAAACTACCATAATTTGCCCCCGCATGGCCCCAAAGAGCAACGGGCACAGCCGAAGCCGTGCCCGTCACGCAGACCCAATCCAACGCTAGTAGCGGTAGTGGTCCGGCTTGTACGGCCCTTCAACCGGAACGCTCAGATACGCCGCCTGCTTGGCCGTGAGCGTCGTCAGCTTCACGCCGATCTTCTCCAGGTGCAAGCGAGCAACCTCTTCGTCCAGATGCTTCGGCAAAATATAAATCCCGACCTTGTATACGTCCTTGTTCTTCCACAGGTCGAGCTGCGCCAGCGTCTGATTGCTGAAGCTGGCCGACATCACGAAGCTCGGATGACCCGTCGCGCAGCCCAGGTTCACCAGCCGTCCCTCTGCCAGCACAAAGATTGCATTGCCGTTCTCGAATGTGTACTTGTCCACCTGCGGCTTGATGTTCTCGCGCACAGCACCCTTGTAGGCATTGAGCGGCTCCATCTGGATCTCATTGTCGAAGTGTCCGATGTTGCAGACAATCGCCTGGTCCTTCATCTTCTTCATGTGCTCGAGCGTAATGATGTCGACATTGCCCGTGCAGGTCACATAGATGTCGCCGCGACCCAGCGTCTCCTCGAGCGTCGTCACCTCGTAGCCCTCGATCGCCGCCTGCAGAGCATTGATCGGGTCCACCTCGGTCACAATCACGCGAGCGCCAAGTCCGCGCAGGCTCGCCGCCGAACCCTTGCCCACATCGCCATAGCCGCACACCACCGCGACCTTGCCTGCAATCATCACATCGGTCGCGCGCTTGATCCCGTCCACCAGCGATTCACGGCAGCCATACAGGTTGTCGAACTTGCTCTTCGTCACCGAGTCGTTGACGTTGATCGCCGGAACCAGCAGCGTGCCCTTCTCCATCATCTTGTACAGCCGGTGTACGCCCGTCGTCGTCTCTTCCGACACGCCGCGCCACTCCTTCGCAACATCGCTCCAGCGAGTCGGATACTCTGCATGAACCTTCTTCAGCAGGTCCTTGATCACGCCCTCTTCCTGCGAACCCGACGGCGAATCCACCCACTTGTCGCCCTTCTCCATCTCGACGCCCTTGTGAATCAGCAGCGTCACATCGCCGCCATCGTCAATCACCAACTGCGGTCCAAGCAGCCCACCCTTGCCATCCGGGAAGCTCAGCGCCTCATTCGTGCACCACCAGAACTCCTCCAGCGACTCGCCCTTCCACGCAAACACCGGAACGCCCGCCGCCGCAATCGCCGCCGCTGCATGATCCTGCGTCGAGAAGATATTGCAGCTCGCCCAGCGCACATCGGCGCCCAGGTCGACCATCGTCTCAATCAGCACTGCCGTCTGGATCGTCATGTGCAGCGATCCCGTCACGCGAACGCCAGCCAGTGGCTTGCCCGCGGCATACTTGTGCCGAATCGACATCAGGCCGGGCATCTCCTGCTCCGCGATGCTGATCTCTTTGCGCCCCCACTCCGCAAGGCCAATATCGGCTACCTTGTACGTTGCCTTCACCTGTTCCAATGTCGCTGTCGCCATGAGTTCTCCTTGAAAATCCAGCTTTAACAGTATCAAACTGTTTGTCGATGCGGTGGCTTTATCTGCTCGCCGCATGCCCCCCAAGGCCCCCGGGATTCATGGGGTAGCACGTCCGATTCCGCACATTCGATGCACTGAATCTCACCTCAGCGCCCCCCGCCTGCCGCCTCCGCCACCTTAAGCTCTTTCCACACCGCGTCCACCTGCTGCTCCAGCTGCTCAATGTCGCCATCGTTGTGCAGCACCACGCAGTCTCCCGCATACCCGGTCAAATGCTGCACCCGAAGCCGCCGCCGCGCATCCGCCTCAAATCCTTCGCGCTCTTCAGCCGTCAGCGTCCGGCCCGCCGCAATGCGATCCACAAACCGAGCGACCTTCTCCTCCTCCGGAGCCTCCACCAGCAGAATGCGATCAAAGCGCCCTCGCCACGTCCCTTCAGGAGCGTGCGTGGTCGAAAAAATCAGTGCTGATTCCACCACCACAATCGCGTGCGGATTCGTCGAGCTCAGCTCCGCCACCTGTTTCGCCTGCTCCTCCAGCACCGCCGGATGAACAATCTCGTTCAGCTCGTCCACCCGCGGATGCGCCGCATCGAACGCCAGCGCCGCCAGCCTGTGGCGATCCAGAGTTCCGTCCCCCGCAACCACTCCTTCGCCAAACCTCGCCACAATCGCGGCAAACACCGGCTGCCCCGGCTGCATCAGCGCCCGTCCCATCTCATCCGACGACAGCACCACCGCCCCGCGCTCCGCCAGCATCCGCGCCACCGTCGACTTGCCGCTCCCCAGGTCTCCCGTCAGTCCTACTCTCAGCATCGTCGTCTACCCTCTCCGCAGCCGCGCTGCCTTCACCGTATTCGACATCAGCATCGCAATCGTCAGCGCCCCAACTCCTCCCGGAACAGGGGTATACGAGCTCGACAGCGCGAAAGCTGCCGGGTCCACGTCTCCCACCAGCGTCGATCCTCGCTTCGCAAATCCAGCCCGCCGCACCGCATCGCCAGGGAAGAATCGCTCCAGCTCCGCCTCGCCCGTCAGCCGGTTGATCCCCACGTCAACGATCGTCGCCCCCGGCCGCACCATCTCCGGAGTCACAAATCCCGGCCGCCCAATTGCCGCCACCAGGATATCCGCCTCCCGCGTAATCGCCCCCAGGTCCCGCGTCTGCGAGTGGCAGATCGTCACCGTCGCCGACGCGTTCAACAGCATCGCCGCCACAGGCTTGCCCACAATATTCGACCGCCCCAGCACCACCGCCCGCCGTCCCGCAACCGAAATCCCGCTCCTCCGCAGCATCTCCATAATCCCCGCCGGAGTGCACGGCGCAAGAATCTGCTCCATCGGAAATCCATTCAGCAGCCTTCCCACGTTAATCGGATGAAAGCCGTCGACGTCCTTGGCAGGATCGACAGCTTCCAGCAGTCGGGCCGTATCGACATGCGCGGGGAGAGGCAGTTGAATCAAAATGCCATCAATCTCCTCGCGCGCGTTGAGTGACCCCACCAGTTCCAGCAGTTCGTCCGTCGTCGCACTCGCCTCGGGCGTGTGCATTTCGGAGTAAATCCCCAGCTCGGCGCACGCTTTTACCTTGCTGCGAACATAAATCTCGGAGGCAGGAACTTCACCAACCAGAATCACCGCAAGCCCCGGCCGGTACCCATGATCTCGCGCCGCCGCAACTGCTGTGGACACCTCTGACTTGATCGCCGAGGCAAGAATGTTGCCGTCCAACATCATCGGCGCTGACGCGATAGAAGACATGAAATCCAGAATATCGTCCTCGAACCAGTTTCAGCCGATGAGTGTAATCGTAATGAGAAGTGAAATTGTTGATTTCAGCATAAAGATACTTCGCATTATTGCAACCAAATCGTTTCTTATGTCTTCTAACTGACATAGCCGCAGCCCAGAGCCGCGGTCCGAAGGAGGCCGATAGTGAGTGTTTCCGATGACCGGACGTATGTTGAACAATTCACCCCCACCGACCTTATGACGTTGCGCAACGAACTATTGCAGTCCGGAGTCGACTCCTTCCAGGCCGCCGAAATCGTCACCAATTTCCTCAGTGGCCGTGGCTACGGCGTCTCCAAGCATGAGGCTCGCACCGCCGCCTCCCGCATTGAAGGAGCCGGCTGCACCGCCGCTCACATCCAGGCTGAACTCGAACGAGTCGCCCTCGCGATGTAGTTCTACCCTTACTGTGTGATCTCGCCCTCAGGCTCATCGGTGGGCGAATCGATCTCTGCCTGAAATCCCTCCAGCATCCGCTCCAGGAATGCCCCTTCATCCAGGTCTTTGTGGTGCAGCAACTCTGCATTCACGATGTGCCGCGCCAGGTCAGCCAGAACAATCCCCCACGCAAACGGGTCTTCCCACGCGCCCGACCGCAGACTGACATGCTGCCCCTGCTCCGCCACCCACACGCGGAGCAGCTCAAACGAGGCCTTATCGCGAGTAGCCGCGGGAGGTGGATCTAAAAACTTATTGGATGCCATACGACGCTCCTGTATCTCTGCCGGGACACAAACACTTCTCTTTGAGCTTATGCCTTCCATCGAGCTTACGCGTTATCGCGTCGCAAGCATGGCCTCAATCCCGGGATTCACCTCGGCTTCGGCAAACTCCGCCGCCACCCGGATCGCGTTCATCACCGCGCGCTCATTCGACGAGCCATGTCCCACAATACAAACGCCACGCACCCCCAGCAGCGGCGCCCCGCCGTACTCCGAATAATCCAGCCGCTTCTTGAAAGCCTTGAACGCCTTCTGCGACAGCATCGCTCCCACCTGCGACGTCACCGTCGACTTCAAACTCTCGCGCAGCGACGAACTCACCAGCTTCGCCAACCCCTCGCTCGTCTTCAGCGCCACGTTTCCCACAAACCCATCGCACACCGCCACGTCCGTAGCGCCGTTATACAGGTCCCGCCCCTCCACATTGCCCACAAAGTTCAGCTTCAACTCGCGCAGCAGGGGAAACGTGTCTCGAGTCAACGAGTTGCCCTTCGAATCCTCTTCGCCAATCGACAGCAGCCCCACCCTCGGATGCGCCACCCGCAGCACGTTCTTCGCATACATGTGCCCCATCACAGCGAATTGCACAAGGTTTTCCGGGTCGCAATCCACATTCGCTCCCACGTCGAGCAGCACGCACGGCTGTCCCGTACTCGTCGGCAGCAGCGCCGCCAGCGCCGGACGATCCACTCCGGCCAGCGATCCCAGCACCATCTTCGCCGTAGCCATCGCCGCGCCCGTATTGCCCGCCGTAATGAACCCGGCCGCGCGCCCCTCGCGCACCATCTTCAGCCCCACCCGCATGGACGAATCGCGCTTGGACCGCACGGCCTGCGCCGCCTTGTCCTCCATGCTGATCCACTCGCTCGCCTGCGCAATAAAGATCGGCAGCCGCTCTTTATTGCGTCCAAATCCCTGGCTTGCGTGGGCCTTCAGAGCCTCCCGCAATTTCGGACGCAGCAAATCCTCCGGCCCCACCAGGTGGACGCGAACGTCCAGCAGGCGGCAGGCCAGTATCGCCCCACGAATCTCAGGCTCCGGGGACTTGTCGGTCCCCATGGCATCGAGGACGATGTCTATCGGCATGGTTCCGGTCGACTCAAGAATCTTTCAGGTTGAGTGGAAAGGTTGAGTGGAAAGTTAGCCCCGGCAGCGCCATTCGACGCCGCCGAGCCAAATAAACTAGACCGTTCCCTTGACCGCTTCGATCGCGCGGCCCTTGTACTCGCCGCACTTCTTGCACACCCGGTGAGGAAGCTTCTTCTCTCCGCAGTTCGGGCAGTTGGAGACGCCCACGGGCGTCAGAAAATCGTGGCTACGGCGTTTTGCAGTGCGCTGCTTGGAGTGCCGGCGCTTTGGATTAGGCATGGTAAACCCTCTTCTAAAATTGGCCAGCCAGCTCGAAGCTCTGCGGCCGAAATCTGTGAAAACTCAAAACTTGCGGTCGTTTACCTTCAAACGTTTGCCGCCTCAGGACTTAGGCGCAACCGAGATTCCGGCCAAAACGGCTAACCGTGGATCGGTCGGCTTCTCTACACACTCACAGCTTGCGAGGTTGCGATTGATGCCGCAATGCGGGCAAAGTCCCTTGCAGTCCTCCCGGCAGAGCGTCCGTCCGGGCAGGGTAAGGAGCACCTGCTCACGCACGGCGTCCTCCAGCAGCAGGCCGCTCTCTTCATAATACCCGATTTCCGTCTCATCTTCCGTAATCGCGCGTTCTCCCGACTCCGCATCCACACCTCCGGGCCGGAAGATCAGGTCAAACGTCCCATTCAGCGGCTGCTGCACCGGCTCCAGGCACCTCGCACACAGCTGCTCAAAGTCTCCCGAATAGCTCGCCCGCAGCCGGATATCCTGCACAAACTCCTTCGGCCCGCGGTGTTCCACGATCAACTCCGCCTGCCCTTTCAGCTTCAGCGGCCCCACCTGCCGAATATCCGGCGCATACTCAATCGCCCCTGCGGCCAACGATTCATCCAGCTTTAACGGCTCATCCACTAACTGTGCGGGCGTAATCAACATCCCTTAACCGTAGGACGATGCGGACCCCGCGTCAATCAACCACCGCACAGCAGGGAATCAGAGGCAATTCCATCGCCTCACCCAAACAGCCGAATCCCCGCCACCCCTGCCGCTCCCGCCTCCATGCACCCCGCCGCATTGCCCTCCGTCACACCCCCCAGCGCCAGCACAGGAGTTCCTCCCGCCACCTCGCAAGCCTCCCGCAGCGCCTCCATCCCCACTCCGGCCACCACCACCGTCCCCTCCAAGCGCTTCTCAAACACCGGCCCAAACAGCACCAGATCCACGCCCTGATCCACCGCCCTCCGCACGTCCAGCACCGAGTGGCACGACGAGCTCACCACCGCCGCCCTCCCCGCCGCCGCAAACACCCTCCGCACCTGCTTCGCCGTCAGCTCCCCCGGCCGCGACGTCAGATGAACCCCCGCCGCCCCCGCCGCGACCGCCACATCCGCCCGGCTATTCACCAGCAGCCTGGTCCGGGCATCCTCTTCCCGAAACACCCCGACCATCGCCCGCGCCACCCGAACCAGCTCTCGCACCTCCAGCCGCTTCTCCCGAAGTTGCACATACTCAATGCCTTCAAACGCCCACACCCTGGCCCGGGACACGTTCCCCTCGCCCAACCCCGCATCCGTCCCACTCGTAATGGCATACCGCAGCATGCCGCCAGTGTAGTCCCACCCTCATCTCCTCAGAACGCCGTAGTCGACCCGGCAAATTACCGCGTCAAATAGGTCTATGATGAGATTCGGCTGTCTCGACGAGCCCGAACCGCCCTGCTCCACCTATCACTTACCCTCACGGAGACGTACTCCCATACGCCTATGCCCAGTGTCTACGACCTCATCGTGATCGGCTCCGGCCCCGCCGGTCAGCGCGCGGCCATCTACGGAGCCAAGTTAGGTAAAAAAGTAGCCCTCGTCGAGATGCGAGAGGTCGTCGGTGGTGCCTGCATCAACACTGGAACCATCCCCTCCAAGACCATGCGAGAGGCCGTCCTCCACCTCTCCGGCTACAACTACAAGTCCATCTATGGCATGAACTACCGCGTCAAAGAGCGCATCACGATGGCCGACCTCGCCTTCCGTGTCCAGCACGTCATCAAGACCGAAATCGACGTCACCGAAGCCCAGCTCTCGCGCAACAACATCGAAATGCTCACCGGAGTCGCCAGCTTCGTCGACCCCACCCACATCAAGGTCACCAACTCCAAGGGCTCCAGCGTCTACGAAACCGCCAGCGTCCTCATCGCCACCGGAACCAAGCCCGCCAGCTCCCCCAAAGTCCCCATCAACGGCACCACCATCATCAACTCCGACCTCGTCCTCGAGCTCACCAACCTCCCTAAGACCATGATCATCGTCGGAGGAGGCGTCATCGGCGTCGAGTACTGCTGCATGTTCGCCGCCCTCGGCGTCCGCGTCACCCTCATCGAGCGCCGCCCCCGCCTCCTCGAGTTCGCCGACCAGGAGATCGTCGAGGCCCTCAGCTATCACCTCCGCGACGCCCGCGTCACCATGCGCCTCAACGAAGAGGTTCAGTCCGTCGAAGAGTCCGAAGGAAGCGTCACCGCCTACCTCGAGTCCAACAAAAAGGTTCAGGGCGACACCCTCCTCTACGCCGTCGGCCGCCAGGGCAACGTCGACGAGCTCGACCTCGCCAACGCCGGAATCGAAGCCGATCAGCGAGGCCGCATCCCCGTCGACAAAAACTTCCGCACCCGGACCCCCAACGTCTTCGCCGTCGGCGACGTCATCGGCTTCCCCTCGCTCGCCTCTGTCTCCATGGAGCAGGGCCGCATCGCCGCCGCCCGTGCCTTCGGAGACGAGAGCATCGTCTCCAACCCCAGCTTCTATCCCTATGGCATCTGGACCATCTCCGAGATCAGCTTCCTCGGCAAAACCGAAGAGCAGCTCACTGAAGAAGACGTTCCCTACGAGGTCGGAGTCGCCTACTATCGCGAGATCGCTCGAGGCCAGATTCGAGGCGACACCACCGGCCGCCTCAAGCTCATCTTCCACCGCGAAACCCGCGCGCTGCTCGGCGTCCACATCATCGGCGAAGGAGCCAGCGAACTCGTCCACATCGGCCAGGCCGTCATGGCCCTCGGAGGTAAGCTCGACTACTTCGTCGAAACCGTCTTCAACTATCCAACCCTTGCCGAGTGCTACAAGGTCGCCGCCTTCAATGGCCTCAATCGCGTCCGGGTAGAGTGATCATTCGTCCGCAAACACTCCACCGCCGTGTTTGACGACGATAGGTTAAGCAGGCTACTTTTCAGACCGGATCACGGGTTGTACGTCCAAACGATGCAGGGCATGCATCCAGCGTTCACTCCAAGGAGCAGAAGGGTGAAAGAGAACACATCCACGGCAGCGGCAGGCCACCCCAAGACCATCGGAGTCGTGCTGTCCGACCACATCTACGCCGGCCTCCTCATCGGCCACGCCCTGCAGGGAAGCCTCCACAGGTCGCCCCGCGACAGCGATCCGCTCGACACCGAAGAGAGCAGCTCCATGATCGAGATGCCCACCGAAGCCGTCGTCGACGCCATCTGCGAACTCATCCTCGAAGTCGCCGCCGACGACAAAGAATCCGTCGCCGCCGTCGGCATCGCCATCCCCGGCCTCGTCCGTCAGGGAGTCGTCGAAGAGGCTCCCAACCTCCAGCAGCTCAAGGGAGCCCGCATCCAGGAGTTCGTCTCCCGAGGCCTCGCCGCCCACGGCATCCACGCTCCCATCGTCATCGTCAACGACGCCGACGCCATGGCCGCCGGCCTCGCCTCCCGCCACGGCAAACTCGACAGCATCATCCGCGTCTGGACCCTCGGCACCGGCATCGGCTACGGCGTCTATCCCTCTGAGGACGGAGTCTGGGAGGGCGGCCACGTCGTCGTCTCACTCGACGACAAAGAGAACTTCTGCGGCTGCGGTGGCCGAGGCCATCTCGAAGGCATCATGGGCCACCGCTCCATGCGCCTCCGCTTCCTCGACATGGAGCCCGAAGAGGTCTTCGAAGCCGCCAACCGCCGCCACAATCCCGACCCCCGCTGCCTTGAGTTCAAGCATCTCTGGCACAAGGCCCTGGCCGCCGCCACCGCCACCTCCATCCACCTCCGAGGCGCCGGAAAGTTCTATCTCACCGGCCACAACATCCACTTCCTCGACCTCAACATGCTCAAGGACTATCTCCACCAGATGGTCAAAATGAGCCCCCTCCAGAGCTACATGCTCGAAGTAGTCCCCGACGACGAAACCGACCGCATCATCGGAGCCGCCGTAGCCGCCGAACATATCATCAAGCGGTAGGCACTGTACCGCTCCGTGGTACACTACCTTCGATGATTGAAGGCTGGCGCGACGCTTGGCTGAGAGAATTCTTCGTCAACGATAGCTACGCAAAGAAGATTCCTTCCGAGCTGCGTGATCGCGTCTTTCGCAAACTGCAGATGATCGACGACGCCTCCTGCGACGCCGATCTTCGCGTTCCCCCCAGCAACCACTTTGAGAGATTGAGTGGAGCTCTGGAAGGCTTTTGTTCGATCCGTGTGAATGAGCGCTGGCGATTAATCTTTCGTTGGAGCGAAGGCAACGCGCAGGAGATCTATCTCGACGATCATTCCTATCGATGAGTGCGGAGGAGACAAATGTTGCTGACGAAAAGAAAACCCGTAACGGTAGGTACGATCCTGGTCGAGGAGTTCCTCGAACCCATGGGCCTGACTCAGACCGACCTCGCCGAGCGCTCCGGGTTGCCGCGCAAGCACGTCAACGAACTCTGCCGCGACCGGCGAGCCGTGACCGCCGACACCGCGCTGATCCTCGCCCGTGTCTTCCGCAACTCCGCCGACTTCTGGCTGAATACGCAGCGGCGCACCGACCTGTGGGAGGCCCTGAACACGCCACGGAGGGCTGAACGCATCGCCCGCGCCCTACCTATCGATGCCAGAAGCCGCCGTGCCAGAGCCGCCTAGCGCTGGCACCTCGCAATCTACCTCTGGCACGCAGGGCAATAGACCGTCGTCCGCCCACCCACCACAATCTTCTTCAACCCAGCCCCGCAGTCGTGGCAGCTCTCCCCCGCGCGTCCGTACACCTTGTGCTCCAGCTGAAAGAACCCGCGAATCCCATCCGCGTCCACATAATCCGACACCGACGATCCACCCAGCTTGATCGCATGCGCCAGCACCGTCTGCAGCGACGAGTGCAGTCTCGCCAGCTCCGCCTTCGTCAGCTTGCCCGCCTGCTTCCGTGGCCGAATCCCCGCCCGAAACAAGCTCTCGTCCGCATAAATATTTCCCACCCCATGCAGGATCGACTGGTTCAGCAGCGCCGCCTTGATCGCCAGCTTCCGCCCCTTGAACAACCCCGAAAAATCCTCCACAGAAATCGTCGTAGGCTCCGCCCCCGGCCCGGCATACCCTCCCGCCTCGGTCACCACCGACAGCCTCCCAAACCGTCGCGGATCGACAAACCGAACCTCCCGTCCATCTCCCAGCGACAGCACCGCGTGCGTATGCAGCGGCAGCGCCACCTCCGCCTGCGACACCAGCAGCCTCCCCGTCATCCCCAAATGCACCAGGAACTGCGCCCCAACCGCGTCGCGGAGGTGGCGCGTGTCGTCGTCCTTGCTTTTCTGGCTGTCATTCCGCAGCGCAGCGGAGGAATCTGCTTCTCTACCACTGCCGCGCGCGAGATCCATCACAATCGTCTTACCCACCCTCCGCACGCGCTCAATCCGAGCCCCCGTCAGCGTCGCGGCAATCTCCTCTTCGCTGGACTTGAACGTCTGCGGCTTCCCGCTGGTCCACACCCGCTCGATCCTCTGCCCGCGCACCCGAGCATCCACCCCATTCGCAACCGTCTCAACCTCTGGCAACTCCGGCATCGCGTCGTCCTAATCCTCATATCCTTCTGCATCTTCGATGCTCACGAGCGACTCGCCTTCCGCATAAACAGTCGAGTCCTTTGCAGACGCCATCTCACGCGGATCATTCGCCCATTCCACGTTGTCATAGATCAGATGATGACTGCCATCCATATCCTCGGTCGCACTGAGCAGCCGTGCCATCACTTCGTGATCGTCATCAAACCTCATGACCACGCGTCGATTCTCGAAGCTGCGCATTCGTTCGAAAGAGACAGGCATCATTCACCAGCATACTCACTCGCACGTACACTGCTCTCATGTCCTCGAACACTGTCGCCGACAACTTCCTCGCCTACGCCGCCAGCCGCCTGCAACTCCTGCAAAGGGACATCGCCCGCTGCCTCGACAAGCTATCCGACACCCAGATCCATCACCGCGGCGGCGACCATGAAAACTCCATCGCCAACCTTCTGATCCATCTCGAAGGCAACCTGCGCCAGTGGATCCTCCACGGCATCGACGACCAGCCCGACATCCGCCAGCGCGACGCCGAATTCGACCTCACGCTCTCCCTCCCCGGTGCCGAAGCCCTCGCCCGCTTCAACCGCACCCTCGACGAATCCGCCCGCGTCATCGCCGCCCTCGACCCCGCGCGTCTCCTCACCATCATCGACCCGCAACCCACCGGCATCGCGCGTCACGTCACCATCCTCGAAGCCATCTTCAAGATCGTCGGCCACGTAGAAATGCACACCGGCCAGATCATCCTCCTCACCAAGCAGCTAACCGCCTCCGACCTCGATCTAACCCTCCCCCGCAAGCGTTAACGCCGCGTCCGAGTGCTCCACATCCCCCCAGTATAAAATGAATCATGGGCGCGAGCATTCCATCTTGGAATCCCGCTGCGCGCACTTCCCCCGAGCACCACCCCGGAGCAAACTTCCTCGTGAGCCACACTGAATCCACCACCTCGCCGCGCGCAGAGAGCCGCCCTTCCGCCGTCCGCCCGTCTGCCGTCATCCTGGGAGCCCAGTGGGGCGATGAGGGCAAGGGCAAGATCGTCGACGTCCTCAGCGAAAAGTTCGACATCGTCGCCCGCTACGCCGGGGGGCACAACGCCGGCCACACCGTCATCATCCACGGCAAAAAGTTCGTCCTCCAGCTCATCCCCTGCGGAGTCCTCCGCCCCGGTTGCAAAGGAGTCATCGGCAACGGAGTCGTCCTCGATCCCATGGCCTTCCTCGGCGAAGTCCAGAAGCTTCGCGACGCCGGAGTCGACGTCGACGGCAATCTCTTCATCTCCAACCGCGCCCAGGTCATCCTGCCCTATCACCGCATGATCGAGCTCGCCGCCGAAACCGCCCCCGGCCGCCAGACCATCGGCACCACCCGCCGCGGCATCGGCCCCGCCTACGAGGACAAGATCCACCGCAACGGCCTCCGCGTCGTCGACCTCCTCAACACCTCGCTCCTGCGCACGCACATCAACAACGCCTGCCACGAAAAGAACACCATCGCCCACGCCCTCTTCGGCACCGAGCCCCTCGACCCCAAGCAGATGTACGAAGACTACGTCCGCGCCGCCGAGCAGATCGCTCCCTTCGTCACCGACACCGCCTACATGCTCAACAACGCCCTCGACGCCGGCAAGAACGTCATGTTCGAAGGCGCCCAGGGAGCTCTCCTCGACATCGACCACGGCACCTATCCCTTCGTCACCAGCTCCTCCTCCACCTCCGGAGGAGCCGTCACCGGAACCGGAGTCGGCCCCACTCGCATCGGCACCGTCATCGGAGTCACCAAGGCCTACGTCACCCGCGTCGGAGAAGGTCCGTTCCCCACCCAAATCGACGGCTATTCCGCTGACCTCCTCCGCGCTCGCGGCCAGGAGTACGGAGCCGTCACCGGCCGTCCCCGCCGCTGCGGCTGGCTCGATATCCCCCTCCTCCGCTACTCCAACATGATCAACGCCACCGAGTGGCTCGTCGTCACCAAGATGGACGTCCTCGACGAATGCGACGAGATCCCCATCTGCACCGCCTACGAAATCGACGGCAAAGTCACCGACATCATCCCCGCCGACGTCCGCGGCTTCAAGTCAATTCATCCCATCTACACAACCCTGAAGGGCTGGAAGTGTTCCACTGAAGGCATCACCGAGTACGACAAGCTTCCCAGGCTTGCGCAGGAGTATCTTGAATTCATCCAGCGCGAAAGCGGCGCCAAGATCGGTATGATCTCCACCGGCCCCGACCGCGTCCAGACCATGACCATGCCCGGCTTCGACCAGATGTTCGGTTAGAAGCAAAACGATCGACGAGCTTCCAGCTCTTAGCTTCTAGCTTCTAGCTCCTAGCTCAAGCCCCAAAGCAAACCATTTGAGTCACCACCGAACCCCGACAGCCCAGGCAACCAGCAACAAGCAAGCAACAATCAGCTAGAAGCTAGAAGCTAGAAGCTAGAAGCTAGAAGCTAGAAGCTAGAAGCTAGAAGCTAGAAGCTAGAAGCTAGAAGCTAAAAGCGGCAGCGAGCAACCAGCGGCACCCAACCGAATAAAAGGAATTTATGATCAGCTTCACCGTACGCATGACCTTCCGCAGTGATGATCGCGAAGAGATTATTCAAATCCTCCGCGAGCTTACCCGCCTCTCGCGCCAGGAAGAAGGCTGTGTCAGCTACATCCCGCACTCCGTCGACGGCAATCCCGACACCATCGTCATCTACGAGCAGTATCGTGACGAGGCCGCCGCCGAGCACCACCGCGCCACCCCGCACTTCGCCAAATACGCCGTCGGAGGCCTCTACCAGAAGATGCTCGACCGCTCGCTCGAAACCCTCGTCGCCATCGCCTAACCCTTCCACTCGTTTCGCCCGCTCCCGGAATCGCATCCAATCTTTCATGGGAGCGCGCGAAAACGATGTCAATTCACGCGATCGTTACACAACACTTTGACGTGGCTTCGAATTCCGGTCTAACATCCGGTACACCCATGTTCTCTCCAACGGTCGGCCGTCTCCCAATGCGAGTTGCACCTTTGCTCTTCGCCACTCTCCTCGGGGTGCCGGCCATGCTTGTCCCTGCGCAGGTGCCTCATCCGCACCACCAGCACAAGCATCTCGAGAGGGAACAGATCGTTGAGCTCGAAAAAGAGTGGCAGACCGCCGCCCTCGCCAACGACGTCGCCACCATGGACAAGCTCCTCTCCGACGACTATCTCGGCATCACCGCCACCGGCGAAGTCCTCACCAAGGCCCAGCAGCTCGACCACATGCGAGACCGCGAGCTTGTCCTCACCAGTCTCGATACCTCCGAGCTCAAAATCAAGCTCATCGGCAACATCGCCATCGTCACCTCCCTCGCCCATGTTCAGGGCACCTCCGATGGAGAGCGGCTGCAGGGAGCCTACCGCTACACCCGCGTCTATCAGCGCCTCGCCAACGGCTCCTGGAAGATCACCAACTTCGAGGTCACACCCACCACCCGCCTCCACCCCGACTCACCCCAGCCAGCCCACTCCACCCCTCCGCAATAGTTCCCACGCAATAGTCCCCACACCAACAGAAAACCCGAGCTTATTTGCCCGGGTCTCTGCACATCTTCGAAGTTCGGTTAAACCGTAGCCTCGCCACCGTCAGCCGTCAGTTTCGGCAGCCAAATCACGCAACATCGACGCGGGGAACAGGTTTCGCAGCCGACGCAACGCTCTTGCTTCGGCCCGTTGAAATCACATTCAGCCCCAGCAAGCGCCGCGTCAGCGACCGAGTCCCACCTGTCAGCCGAGCATCTTCCGGCTCATCCAGCATGTTCGTCAGCAGGTGCGCATTAATCATTGCAAGGCTCTTTCGTCGCGCGGCCGCCCCATCCTGTGGCTGGCTCAAGCTTCTTTCCGAAAACGGAACAGACCATGCTGTCCCACCATGTTTTCCATGCCGCGTCTCCCCAAGCGTGGGCAGCAAAGGAGCCGTCATCTTTCTGTTTCCTATGGTGATAGGCGTAAGCGGAGTGTTTGTCATGGCGCCTCCAGAGGACTGTCGCCAGCGTGCGCAAACTGTCGTCTTCTATTACGACGACACCGCCACCCCACAGGTTGCACGTCGCCCCCGTAGATCTCGAGCTATAACCGCACACCCTCAGGCTCTGCACCCACACGCCGCGCCCACATTCCTCAGCCCGCGCTCGTGCCCGTCGCCGGCTCCATCGCGTCCGCCGCCAGCGCCGCCCGCAGCCTCCGCCAGCTGTCTCCCAGCATCTCTGGCAAAACCCTCGTCTCCGAGATCACGCTCATGAAGTTTCCGTCCCCCAGCCACCGCGGAACCGCATGCAGATGCAGATGCTCCGTCACGCCCGCCCCCGCCGCCTTTCCCAGGTTCAGCCCAAAGTTCAGCCCATGCGGCCCATAAACCTCCTTCAGCACCCTCTCCGCCCTCCGCGACATCCGCAGCAGCTCCTCCGCCTCCTCCAGCGGCAGTTCCGCCAGCGAAGCCTCATGCCGGTACGGCACCACCATCAGGTGTCCGCTGTTGTAAGGAAAGGCATTTAGCACCAGGTAGCAGCTCTTCCCCCGCTCCAGCACGTAGATCGAAGCCTCCACCGCCTCCCGGTCCATCCCGTGCGCAATCCCATAATCCGCCGCTGTAATCAGGTTGCAAAACACGCAGTGCTGGTCTCCCGGCCACGCCGCCAGCTCCTCAGGGACGCCCAGCTTCGCCCTCGTCCTGTCCTCGCCCGTCACATACGAATACCGCCACGGTGTCCAAAGATGATCCATCGCAGCAGTATAGGCTCTGCCCCAACCCCATCCCTCGATGTATGCAACCGATCGCCATAATTCCGCGTCAAACACATCGAATCGACCCTCGGGGCAACATCATCAAAAGTCCAGCCGTGAACCGATCGATGAAACGTCGGTCAAACAACGGTGAAAGATCGCCCCCGAAGTCCGATCATCGGTCATTTGCATTGAAGTTTACTGGTTGCACTGCTACACTTTGATTGAAGCTATGCGCGCGGGATCCAGTCGCAGGCTCTCATTTTCCATGCTTCACCTCACTCCCGCTGACATCATCGCTTAGGACCCACCCTCTCGGGGGGCAGGATTCACTGCCGTCTGAAGGCTCTCTGGCCTGATTGACTGATCGTCTCGTTCGAGCGAGCACTGGACCCCGGAGTATCACTCTACATGGCCGACCACGACCACAATTCTTTCCATCCCGAGAGCACAGCCCTGAACACGACATTGGAATCAACCGCCCCCGATCTTACAAACGACGCCGCAACCAACGACACCACTGCGTCGCACGACCTTTCCCCCAACTCCGACGCCACCGTCGAGACCCCCACTCACGTCGAGACTCCTGTAACCCACGCCCCTGCAGCCACCCAGCACGCCGAGCCTTCGGCCGCTGTCGTCAGCCGCTCTGCCGTGGACACCGCTTCCGCTGAGCCCGAGTATGATGCCGAGGACTTTGCCAAGGCACTCGAGAGCTTCGACCGCGAGCAGGCTGCCGAGAAGGACGCCGCCCAGGCGCTGACGACCGAAGAGGCCGTCATCACCGGCACCGTCGTCAAGATCACCGACAAACATGCGGTGATCGATATCGGCCTCAAGTCCGAGGGTCTCATTCCGCTGGACCAGGTCCTCGATCACACTGGCACGCCGAAGTTCAACGTCGGCGACGTCATCGAAGTGGTCGTTGAGCGTGAGGAAAAAGAGGGTGGCTATCTCGTCAGCTACGAGAAGGCTCTGCGTCACAAGGTCTGGGACAAGCTCGAAGAGGCTGCCAACACCAAGACTCCCGTCAAGGGTATGGTCGTCTCGCGCGTCAAGGGCGGCCTGACTGTAGACATCGGCATCAAGGCGTTCCTCCCCGGCTCTCAGGTTGAGGTTCGTCCCGTCCGCAACCTCGACGGCTACATCGGCACCGAGATCGAAGTCCGCGTCATCAAGCTCAACAAGAAGCGCGGCAACGTCGTCATCTCCCGCAAGGAGATCCTCGAAGAGGAGCAGAACGAGAAGAAGTCTATCACCCTCTCGACCCTCGAAGAGGGCTCCGTCTTCACCGGTGTCGTCAAGAACCTCACCGACTACGGCGCATTCGTCGACATGGGAGGCCTCGACGGCCTGCTCCACATCACCGACATGAGCTGGGGCCGCCTTACCCATCCCCGCGACCTCGTCAACGTAGGGGACGAAATCCAGGTCAAGGTCCTCAAGTTCGACAAGGAAAAGCAGCGCGTCTCGCTGGGCTTCAAGCAGCTTTCGCCTGATCCATGGCTCGACGCCACCGAGCGTTACCCGGTCGGCGCCCACGTCAAGGGTCGCGTCCTCTCCGTCACCGACTACGGCTCCTTCGTCGAGCTCGAGCAGGGAATCGAAGGCCTCGTCCACGTCAGCGAAATGACCTGGTCCAAGCGCATGAAGCATCCCTCCAAGCTGGTCAAGCCGGGCGACGAAGTCGAGACCATCATCCTCTCCGTCAACCCCACGGACCGCCGCATCTCGCTCGGAATGAAGCAACTCCAGGACAACCCCTGGGAGCAGCTCGAAGACAAGTACCCCATCGGTGCCATCATCGAGGGCCGCGTCCGCAACCTCACCGACTTCGGTGCCTTCATCGAGATCGAAGACGGAATCGACGGCCTGGTCCACGTCTCCAACCTCAGCTGGACCAAGCGCATCAAGCACCCCTCGGAAGTTCTCAAGAAGGGTGAAAAGGTCAAGGCCATCGTCCTCGGAGTCGAACCCGAGAACCGCCGCCTCTCGCTCGGCGTCAAGCAGATGCAGCCCGATGTCTGGGACACCTTCTTCGCGCAGCACCGCGTCGGCGACGTCGTCAAGGGCAAGGTCCTGCGCACCGCGCAGTTCGGTGCCTTCGTCGAGATCGCCGAAGGAGTCGAGGGCCTCTGCCACGTCTCCGAGGCGGTCGACGAGACCGGCAAGCAGATCACCCTGGAAGTCGATCAGGAACACGAGTTCAAGATCGTCAAGATGAACCAGGAAGAGAAGAAGGTTGGTCTCTCGATCAAGGCTGTTGGCGAAGAAGCCAGCCGCGCCGAAGTCGAAAACTACAAGGAGTCCTCCAGCAAGGGCAAGGGCGGCAAGGGCCAGGGGCAGGGAAGCGGAAGCTCCAGCAACTCCGGCAGCACCACCCTCGGCGACCTCCTCAAGTGGAAGCAGTCCGAGAACGAAGACAACGACAACGAATAGTCGCCGTCTCCGCTCAACAGCAAAGGCCGCCCACCCGGGCGGCCTTTGCTGTTGTATCCTTCATCTGACTGTCACTCAGCGCACATCGACACAGCCCCTCCCGGTGCTATCCTTACCCATCGCATTCTCGATTCGGACCATCACTCTCTCTCCGTACCTTCGTACGACACACAAACAAGTGTTGAAGGAAATCTCGCCTATGCAAAAGTTTCACCTCTCGCGCCTGCACGTCTTTTCCCTCGCGCTTTGCCTACTCATCCTGTCCGCTCAATCGGCCTTCGCCGGCAGCGTCACCATCGCCAGTCCGCGCCTCGGCACCTCTGTCTCGGGACCCGTTCCCCTCGCCGCCTCTGCCACTGAATCCGTCCCCTTCCACATCGAAATCTGGGACAACGGCCAGAAGCTCGGCAACTTCTTCACCCCCTCCGTCAACGCCACGCCGGTCCTGTCGCCAGGAGCCCACATCACCACCGTCCTCGCCGTCTCCAACAACGGAGTCGTCCTTGACCGCAGCAGCGTCAGCTACAACGTCGCCGCCCCCGCGCCCTCCGGAGGGGTCAGCATCACCAGCCCCACCCCCGGCTCCACCAGCATCAGCGCCGTCACCATCGCCGCCTCCGCCAACCTCAACGTCCCCTTCCACATGGAGGTCTGGGACAACGGCTACAAGCTCGGCAACGTCTTCTCCTCCCACGTCGACGGCGTCTATGTCCTTCCCAGCGGCTCCCACGTCCTCACCGTCCTGGCCATCGACACCGCAGGTTCCGTCCTCAGCAACACCAGCGTCAACTACACCGTAGCCGAAACCTGTTCCAACTCCCTCAACGCCCAGTGCAATCTCGACCAGATCGGCGTCAACAACGTCCAGAACGACTGCAACCCCCAGCAGCAGCTTCTCTGGGTCGCCAACCCCTGCGGCCCCGGTGTCCAGGGAGTCAACCCGGTCTTCCCGCAAAGCACTCTCATCGAAGCCAAAACCGACCAGGGCACCATCCCCGACCAAGGCAACCTAACCCTCAACGGCCACTCCCTTCATCTTCAGGAGGTCCAGGCCAGCAACCCCTCGAACGTCCTCTTCCGAGGCCAAAGCCCCACCACCACCGCAGGCTCCATCGACTCCCACTGGACCCTCGACCAATACGTCTATCTCCCCAACCCCGCCGCGCATCAGGCTTTCGAAATGGACGCCCAGTACACCGCCGGAGGAATCTGGACCAAGTTCTACACTGAGTGCGCCTTTAATCTGCACAACGGTACCGGCTTCTGGGCGGTCTTCGACAGCTCCACCGGAGGCTGGATCTTCCTCAACGGCCAGCCTCAAAACGGCCAGACCCCTCCCTCCGTACCCTGCAACCGCAGCCAGTTCTCCCAGCCCTGGTCCGGATCGACCGACCCCTCCTTCACCGGCTGGCACCACATCGCCTGGTCCTTCCTCCGCGACCCCGACGGCACCGTCACCTTCCAGTCCCTCACCTTCGACGCCACCACCACTCCCATCAACTTCAAGCCCAACAGCCAGAGCGGTGGCCGCGTCAGCGACAGCGGAAACTTCAGCGCCCTCATCCAGCTCGACGGAGTCGTCAACACCGACCGCCAGTACGACGTCGTCGACGCCTACATCAGCGAAGTCAACCTCTTCCACACCCCATAAACCTGCTCCCTGCGCGCCTCCCGCGATGTTGACCGGAATCACATTACTACGGCAGTAAGGGTGCTATCCTTCCCCATCATGCGCCTCCTCCTCGCCGCCACCCTCCTCGCCGCCGCCGCTTCCGCCCAGCAGCCGGCCCCGGCCGCCACCCCGGCTCTCGCCCCCGACATCGCCGCCCGGGTCGCCACCATCGCGCAAAAAGTCCTCGCCGACTCCGGAGTCCCCTCCGCCTCCGTCGGCATCGTTCAGGACGGCCACATCGTCTACACCCAGGCCTTCGGTCTCGCTCGCCTCACCCCGCCTCTCCCCGCCGACGCCTCCATGGCCTACCCCATCGGCTCCATCTCCAAGCAGTTCACCGCCACCGCCATCCTCATCCTCCAGCAGCAGGGCAAGCTCTCCCTCCAGGACCCCGTCAGCAAATTCTTCCCCGAGCTCACCCGCTCCTCCGAAGTCAAAATCCTCAACCTCCTCACCCACACCTCCGGCTATCAGGATTACGCCCCCCAGGACTACACCATCCCCGCCTGGACCCAGCCCGGCGACCCTCTCGCCGTCGTCCACGAATTCGCCGGCAAGCCCCTCGACTTCGATCCCGGAACCCAGTGGCAGTACTCCAACACCAACTTCGTCCTCGCCGCCCTCATCGTCCAGAAGGTCTCCGGCGAGCCCTTCGCCAGGTTCCTCACCGACAACGTCCTCACCCCCGCCCACCTCGACCACGTCCTGAACCTCAACACCGACCAGTCCCAGCTCCAGGTCACCGGCTACATGCGCAACGCCCTCGCCCCCATCCGTCCCGCCGCCCTCGAGGCCCCCGGCTGGTACTTCGGCGACGGAGACCTCGCCATGCCCGTCGCCCAGCTCCTCACCTGGGACCTCACCATCCTCAACCAGTCCCTCCTCACCCCCGCCAGCTACAAAGACATGGAGACCCCCTTCATCCTCAAGGACGACATCAACTCCCACTACGGCCTCGGCGTCGAAGTCCGAACCCGCAACGGCCGCCGCATCATCGAGCACTCCGGTGAAGTCGGCGGCTTCGTCGCCGAAAACATTCTCTATCCCGACCAGCACGTTGCCATCGCCGTCCTCACCAACCAGGAAGCCTCCGAAGCCGCCAGCCAGATCGCCCAGCAGATCACCCCTCTCATCCTCGCCCCGGCCGCCGCCCCGGACGCCTTCACCCCCCTGCTCGAAGCCATCCTCACCAGCCTCCAGAAAGGCGAAATCGACCGCGCCCTCCTCACCCCCGACTGCAACGCCTACTTCAACAAGGACGCCCTCGCCGACTACCAGTCCAGCCTCTCCCCGCTAGGCTCCATCACCTCCGTCACCGCCGAAGGAAACTCCCTCCGCGGAGGCATGACCTTCAGCATCTACCGCGTCGCCTTCTCCAACGGCACCAACCTCCTCATCACCGTCTACCTCAAGCCCGACGGCAAAATCGAGCAGCTATTAGTCCTAGGCAAAGGCTAAAATCCCCACCCAGCGAACCCTTCCCACGGAGAGCAAGCGGCTCTAAGGTCAGGATTCTTTCCTCATCTCCTAAAGATTTAGTTGACAAATCAAACTCTCCGGCCTAATCTCCTAATCAATTAGGAGACACCCTTGGCCAAACGAGAAAAGCCCGTCCTCACCAAGCTTGAACTGCAGATCATGCAGGTCATCTGGAAGCAAGGTGCCAGCACCGTCACCGCCGTCCAGGAAGGCCTCCCGCAGGACCTCGCCTACACCACCGTCCAGACCATGCTCAACATCCTCCACCGCAAGGGCAAGCTCAAGCGAGAGCTCCACGGCCGAGCCTTCGCCTACTCTGCCACCGTCACCGAAGCCAAAGCCTCCAGCCACGCCGTCCGCGATCTCATCGACCGCATGTTCGGAGGCTCCAGTGAAGACCTCGTCATGAGCCTGCTCAAAAACCGCCAGATCGACCCCAAAAAAATCGCCGAGCTAACCAAACGCCTCGAAGAAGAGGAGAGCTAGCCCATGCCATTCCTCGAAGCCCGTCTCCTCACCTACGCCCTCAACTCCCTCTGGCAAGTCCCCCTCATCTTCGCCGCCGCCTGGCTCGCCGCGCGCCTCCTCCGCCGCAGTGGCCCCACAGCCGAGCACCGCGTCTGGACCACCGCCCTCCTCCTCGAAGCCCTTCTCCCCGCCTGCACCCTCCAGCCTCTTCCAGCCCTCCAAACCCTGCAGCACTGGCTCTCCCTGCGAGGCCAAACGAGCCTGCATCCCGGCGCGCAAGTCACCGTCAGCATGGGCCCCGCGCACGCCGCCGCAGGCCTCCAACTCGCCCCCGCGCTCCTCACCGCCGCCGCTCTCCTCTACCTCACCACCGTCCTCTACTTTGCCGCAAGACTCTGCGTCGGCCTCTACCGCACCGCCGCTCTCCGTCATCGCGCCCAGCCTCTCAGCCTCACCGGCTACGCCAGCCAAAGCTATCAGCGCTACGCCCGCCTCTTCGCCGTCCACAACGCCTCCGTCGCCACCTCATCCGACATCGCCACCCCCATCACCCTCGGCATCCGCCACCGCCTCCTCCTGCTCCCCGCACAACTCACCGCACAATTCACCGCACAGCTCCCCGCAGACCTTCCCTCCGAAGATCTCGACGCCATCTTCGCCCACGAATTCGCTCACATGCACCGCCGCGACTTCGCCCGCAATCTCGCCTACGAAGCCCTCTCCCTGCCCGCCGCCTTTCATCCGCTCCTCTGGCTCACGCGAACCCACCTCGCCCAGACCCGCGAGCTCGTCTGCGACGCTCTCGCCGCCGAGTCCGTCGCCGGAGGCCCTCGCTACGCCCGCTCTCTGCTGCGTCTGGCGTCAAAGTTCTCCGAACTCCCGCACCCCACCCCACCCCACGCCATCGGAATCTTCGATGCCAACCACGCTCAGAACTTCGAGAGGAGAATCATGAACCTGACCCACAAACCCATCCAGCTAAAAGGACCACGACGCCTGGCCACAACCGCACTAAGCCTCCTCCTCGGAGCCTGCGCCTGCACCTCAGCCCTCGCCCTCCGCATGCAGGTAGCCGCCCCCGCCCCCGCACCCGCAACTCAAACCCAAACCGTCACCCCAACCCCCGCGCCCCCCGCGCAATTCTTCCTCGCCGTTCCCCACTCGACCACAGACGCCCCCGCAAAATCCTTCAAGCTCGACATCGCCGACGCCTCAACCCCCTCGCCAACCGTCAAGATCCTCTCTCCCGCTAAGCTGGACGCCCAGTCTCCACCCGACGCCTCCACGCACGTCTCCAGCAGCGTCATGGCCGGCAATCGCGAAGCCTTCGTTCCGCCCACCTACCCTCCGGAAGCCAAGGCCGCGGGCATCGAAGGCAGCGTCCTGCTCCACGCCATCATCGGCAAGGATGGCAAAATCGCAAGCCTCCAACTCATCTCCGGCCCCGCCGAACTCAGCAAGTCCGCGCTCGACGCCGTCAAGCAGTGGACCTACAAGCCCTACCTCCTCAACGGCAATCCCGTCGCCGTCGATACCACCATCACCGTCACCTACTCACTGCAAAAATAAGCAGCGCGTGCGAGGCGGGGGAGTCATCCAACCTCCCCGCCTCGCTAATCCTCTCGCTCTACAAAAACACCGTTAGCCCAATGAGAAGCATCGTGACCCAAAGGCCCCAATCCTGACCGAAGCGCGATACCGGCGGGTTATCCAGTTTCATCGACAAGCCTCCCCTCACCAAACAACACGTAATACAGCAGCGACTCCAGCGACATCGCAGCAAGTCTCTCGTGATCCACGAAGTCGGTCACCGGCTCAACGTACTGCGTGCCGACCTCTGTCTCCGAAAGCATGCGGCGCTCGATGCCTCCATTCAGTACATCGGCAGAAGTGAGGTTCCACATGAGGCGAGTCGTCATGGTCACTCTCCCTTCCCCGCATACGCCGACTCCGGCTTGCTCTCCGCCGGCCCACGGCACCAGCTCCGCCCCCGCATCCCAGCACGAAACCGCTCCTGCTCCTCCGGACTCATCTGCGCCCAGCGCTGCTCCATATGCCGCTTCCATCCACGCCCTCCTCCACCATGCCGATGGATTCCGCCAAACAAGATCTTGCCCAGCAACACCAGTCCCAGCGCCTGCAAAAACGTAATCGTCCTCAACCCAAAGATCGCCGGCATCAGCCAGTTCCACAGATGCATCGTCGCAAACCCAAACACCAGCAGCGCAACGATCACCACCAGCAAAACCTTAATCACCTTCGCAACTCGATACTTCACCATATTCGTCCTCATTTCCCTAACTCTTCGTGAATTTCCTGCAATCTCTCCCGCAGCGCCAGCACCGCATACCGCTTCCTCGATAACAACGTATTCACACTCGTCCCCGTCTCTTCCGACAACTCCTTGAAACTACGTCCCAGAATCTCGTGCGCCACAAACACCTCTCGCTGATTCGCCGGAAGCTCATCCAGAGCCTCTTCCAGCTCCTCCAGCAGCACATTCCTCGCATACACCGCATCCGGCCCGGCCTCCGGAGACGGCAGCAGGTCCTCAAACACCAGTGCCTCTCCGTCCTCGCCCACCGCATCGTTCAGCGACACCGCCTTCTGTCTCCGAAACAAATCCGTAATCCGATTCCGGGCCACCCGAAACAGCCATGCCGTCATCTGCTCCGCCGGCTTCATCATCCGGTACGCCTGGATCAGCTCATAAAACACATCCTGCAGCACATCCTCCGCGTCGGACGTATCCAGCACCCGCTTGCGAATGAACCCGCGCAGCCGCGACTCATCGCGCTCAAACGCCTCGGCGATGAACCGGTCCTGCTCGCTAACGGTCAAATCCGGACTCGGCATTCTCCTCCTTCGCGCTCCCTCCGCTGCCCATCGAAGCTCTACAAGCGTTAACGGTAGAACGAGCAAAATATTGTGCCCGTTCCATCGCCTCCTTCATTTTTTCTTCCAGCACAATCTCTCGCAGCATCTCGACGCTCCGCTCACCACCGTTGCTGACTCTATCTTCGGCCAGCTCAGCTCGCGGGCTAAGGCTATGGCGGCTTCTGCCGATAGAGGGAGCAGGTCTCACACCAGCAAGGTTTTTCCCGCGTCTGATCCGAGCGGATCGTATCCGTTGATCGCCTGTCTATCCCTTAAGTGTGAGGTTCGTATCTCTCGATGTTGACGAGCTCTTCAAAGTTTCTTCCCGCAGGCCCACCTGCCTGCGTCTTCCATTTGCATCCACGCTAACCACGCACACCCTCGCACCTCGACGCCGAACAAGAAGGCAATCTCTGTCCGCAGCCGCTTCATCCTGTGTTCCCGTACCCAGCCCGCTCTCAAGGAAACCACACCTCGCCATGTCTCTTCATCATCCGTCCTCTCCCCGTTCCGGTTGGCTTTCTCTCTCGTGGATCAACGCACCTCGCGGCGCGAAACCCACCCGCACCAGCCGCACCTCGGTCGAGGCGCAACCGTCCTCCTGCGTTCGTTCCCGCAGCAGCCTGCGACGCATGATCTCGCTCCTCCCTGGAGTCTCTCTTCTCCTCTGCCTCGTCGTTCCCACCCTCGCGCAAACCGCCTTCTTCAACGGCATCACCAGCACGGTGGGAACCGGCTTCCTCAATCCCTACGGCGTAGGTGCGGATGCCAACGGCAACGTCTTCGTCGCCGACAGCGCTAATAATGAGATCAAGGAGATCATGGCCGGCACCGGGGGCGCCCCCGCGGGCACCGTCAACGCCAACTCGACCGTCAACATCGTGGGCAGCGGCTTCAACTTCCCCGACGGAGTCGTCGTGGATACCAGCGGCAACGTCTTCGTCGCCGACTACGGCAATAGCATGGTCAAGGAGATCGTCGCGGTCGGCGGCCTTGTCTCCAGCTCCTCCACCGTCCTCACCCTGCGCAGCGACTTCCGGCCCTGCAGCACCGCCCTGGACTCCAGCGCGAACCTCTACCTAGCCGATTGCCAGAACAATCTCGTGAAAGAGATTCCCGCCGCGGGAGGCTACACCACCGTCAACACCCTGGGCAGCGGCTTTGTCGGTCCCACCGGAGTCGCGGTGGACTCCAGCGGCAACGTCTATGTCGCCGATCAGGGAGGCTACGCGGTCAAGGAGATCATGGCCGGCACCGGAGGAGCGGCCGCAGGCACGGTCAACTCCGCCTCGACCGTCACTGCGCTCGGCAACTTCCTCATCCCTGCGGATGTGACCGTCGACAAGATGGGCAACCTCTTCGTCGGCAGCCTCGGCGACAACGTGATCTTCGAGATGATTGCCGTCAACGGATCGGTCTCCGTCAGTTCCACGATCATTACCGTCGGCACCGGCATCGTCCATCCCTACGGCGTCTTTGCCAGCGCCAGCGGAGCCGTCTATGTCGCCGATACCTCCAACAGCGCGGTGAAAGAGATCCAGCTCGGAGGAGTCAATCTCGGCAGCACCTCGGTCGGCACCGCCATGACGGCGGCCGTTCCGTTCCTCTTCACCTTCAATGGCTCCGCCACGTTGAGCAGCATCTCCGTGCTCACCATGGGGGCACCCAATCTTGACTTCACCGATGCAGGCAGCGGCGACACCTGCCTCCCCAACACCGCCTACACCGCCGGCCAGTCCTGCACCCTCTTTCTCCAGTTCAACCCCACCCGTCCAGGCTTTCGTCAGGGAATGGTCACCCTCAACACCACCTCGGGACCGATCGCGACCGCCTCTCTCTACGGCGTCGGAACCGGCCCGCAGATCACCTTCAGCCCGGCCGCGCAGCTCAGCCTCGGCAGTGGCTTCTTCGATCTCGGCGGCCTCGCAGTCGACGGCAGCGGAAACCTCTTCGGAGCCGACTCCGGCAATCAGGCGGTCAAAGAAATTCCCGCCGGAAATGGTGCCCCGGTCATCCTCGCTCCGGGCCGGATCAACTACCCCACAGGAGTAGCACTCGACGCCGAAGGAAACGTCTTTGTAGTCGATTTCCTCGCGAATGCCGTGAAGGAGATCCTCGCCGCCGGAGGCTACACCACCGTTCTCACCCTCGGCAGCGGCTTCCTTCAGCCCTATGGCATCGCGGTCGATGGCAGCGGGAACGTCTTCGTCGGCGACGCCGGCCACAACGCCGTCAAGGAGATCCTCGCCGCCAGCCAGTACACCTCCGTCGTGACCCTCGCCACCGGCCTCGGCTCAAGCAGCATGTACGGCATGGGAAGCACCGTCGCCCTCGATTCCAGCGGCAACCTCTATATCGCCAGCTTCGGCGACGGCACCCTCAAAGAGATCCTCGCCGCGGGCGGCTACACCACAATCAATACCCTCGCAACAGGTCTCGGCGAACCCACCGGAGTCGCCGTCGACGCCGCAGGCAACGTCTACGTCGCCAACTACGCCGGAGCCCCCGAAGAGATTCTTGCAGTAAATGGCAGCGTCCCCTCCAGCGGCGCCGTCGTCACAACCGTAGGAACCCTCAACCAGGATGCCAGCCTCTCCAACTCCACCGGCGTCACGCTCGACAGCAGCGGGAACGTGTACCTCGCGACGCCCCACTTTGCCACCGTCCAGGAGCTGGCCTTCGCCAGCGCCCCGACCCTGACCTTCACAACGCCGACCACAGCCGGCACCACCGACGCGACGGATGCACCGCTCTCGGCGACCCTCATCAACGACGGGAACGCACCTCTCACGGCCATGGCCACCGGCCTCAGTATCTCCGCCAACTTCTCGCAGGTGAGCGGCAGCGGAACCCCCATCGACTGCTCCAGCACCTTCACCCTCAACCCCGGCGGCAGCTGCAACCTCAGCCTGGACTTCGCTCCGGACCTCTCCTCCGCCGGCACCGTCAACGGCTCCGTTCTCCTCACCGACAACAACCTGAACGCCGCCGGTCCCGGCTACACCACGCAGAGCATCGCTCTCATCGGGACCGCGGTTCCAGCCCCAACCCTCACCTTCGCAGTCCCCACCCACACCTTCGGCGATGCCCCCTTCACCATCACCGCCACCTCCAACTCCACCGGAGCCCTCACTTACTCCGTCCTCTCTGGCCCCGCCACAATCTCCGGCTCAACCGTCACCCTCACCGGAGCAGGCACCGTAGTCCTGCAAGCCTCTCAGGCAGCCGCCAACAGCTACACCGCCGGCACCATCACCGCCACCTTCGTCGTCACCTCCGCCACCCCAACCCTCACCTTCACCGTCCCCACCCACACCTTCGGCGACGCCCCCTTCACCATCCTCGCTACCTCCAACTCCACCGGAGCCCTCACCTACTCCGTCCTCTCCGGTCCCGCCACAATCTCCGGCTCAACCGTAACGATCACGGGCACTGGCATCATCACCCTCCAAGCTTCCCAGGCAGCCGACGCCAACTACGTCGCCACCACCCACACCGCCACCTTCACCGTCACCTCCGCCACCCCAACCCTCACCTTCACCGTCCCCAACCACACCTTCGGCGACATGCCCTTCACCATCGCCGCCACCTCCAACTCCACCGGAGCGATCACCTACTCGGTCCTCTCCGGCCCAGCCACCATCTCCGGCTCAACCGTAACGATCACCGGCGCAGGCACCATCACGCTCCAGGCCGCACAGGCAGCGGACGCCAACTACGTCGCCTCCACCCACACCGCCACCTTCACGGTCGCCGCGAGCATCGGCGTCAGCTCCGGCGCGGGCTCCAGTTCGGGCGCCGGAACCAGTGTCGGCACGGCGACCGTGGCTCCCGGGGGAGCCGCAGTCTTCTCCCTCACCTTCACCCCGGGCGGCGCGGCAACCTTCCCCGACGAGCTCAGCTTCAGCACCACCGGGCTACCCCCGGGAGCCACCGCCATCTTCTCTCCCGCAATCATTCCCGCGGGCAGTCCGGCGACCCCCGTCGCGCTCACCCTCCAGACCAGCGCCACCCAGGTCTCCTCCAACGCCACATCCTCGTCGAGCGGCTCCATTCCCGCCATCGCCCTCGGCTTCCTGCTGCTGCCCCTCGCCGGCCTCAAGCGCCTGCGCCGTCGGCCGCGCCTCTTCACCCTTATGTTGTTGACGACGCTCTCCATGGGTGCGGTCCTCGGCCTGAGCGGTTGCGGAAGTCAAAGCGCTCTACTCAACTCGACCGCTCACAGCTACACCGTGCAGGTCATAGCAACCGACATGAAGACCGGAGTCTCCGCCTCCTCCACCGTAACCCTCAACGTGCAGTAGCCGGACGCGACCAAAGCGGGTTGGATGCAGCGGACATCCAACCCCCATCGCTCCCCAGAAACTCCCTCAGCATACCGCGAGCATCCCCGGAAACCTCCCCAAAGCTCTCACACCCACCCGCCGCAACAATCTCAGCGCTTCTTCCGCTGCCGGGCTTTCGCCTTCCCACTCACCTTCTTCTCCTTCGACTTCGCCCTCTTCGCCTCACTCTTCCCGCCTCGCAAAGACCCGCCCTTCGCGATCCCCGTATTGGCCACCGGCTCCGTCCCCGGCATCAGCGCAAACTGCAGCCGCCGCTGCTGCCGGTCGATCCGGTCCAGCAGCACATGCACTCTCTGCCCCAGCGAAAACACATGTCCCGTCCGCGATCCCACAATCGCCCGGTCCGTATCGCGGAAGCTATAGAAGTCGCCCACCAGAGACCCCAGCGGCACCAGCCCCTCGATGAACATGTCATCCAGCTCCACAAAAAATCCATACTTCGTACACGACAGGATCACAGCAGGGAAGTCATCGCCCACCTTGTCCGCCATGAACTTCATCTTCTTCCACTCAATCAGCTCCCGCTCCGCATCGGCCGCCCTCCTCTCCGCCTGCGAGCTCTCCACCGCAATATCGTTCAACTCCTCCGCACTCATGGGCCCTTCTACTGATCCGGGTGCTACATTCGTGCGCATGGTTGTGCCCGGTTGGGATGCTCCGTGCTGCCGGGAATCCAACTCTCGCCGTCCGCGCAGGACCCACGGCTGCGCGTCATCGCTCCTTATCGCCCCTCCTCTCGGATCCGCACCCTCCCGCAGCATCGCCCTCACCAGCCGATGCACAATCAAATCCGGATACCTCCGAATCGGCGACGTAAAGTGCGTATACGAAGGAGACGCCAGCGCAAAGTGTCCTTCATTCTTCTCCGCATACCTCGCCAGCTTCAGCGACCGCAGCATCAGGTACGACAGGATCCTCTCCTCCGGAGTCCCGCTAATCCTCTTCACCAGCTTCTGGTACATCTGCGGAGTCACCACAATGCTCTCCGGAACCTCATGCTGCTGCGCCGCCCGCGAGTCCTTCCCCCGCGCCGACCTCTGCCGCCCCTCCCTCCGGTCCGCCTTCATCGTGAACTTCCGCACCGGCAGGTTCCCCAGCCCCAGCGAGTGCCCAAACCCCGCCGCCGTCTCCTCAAAGTCCACAATCCTCTTCGGGTCCGGCATCTCGTGGATCCGGTAGATCGACGAAATCCCCTGCCGCTCCAGCCACGTCGCCACGCACTCGTTGGCCGACAGCATGAACTCCTCAATCAGCCGGTGAGCCCACCCCCTCTCCGACCTCACAATCGCCTTCATGTTCCCGTCCGGATCAAACTCGACAATCGGCTCCGGAAGGTCAAAGTCAATCGACCCACGACGTACCCTCTTCGCATTCAGCCTCAGCGCCAGCTCCAGCATCGAGTCGAACGCCGCCGGAAGCCCGGCAAACTCCATTTCGATCCGTTCTCGCTCGACAATGTCCCCCAACCTTCCTTCAGTCACGCCGCTTGCAACCCCAGACTGGCTTGAATACGCGCCATTCTCACCCCCTTTGCCCGCATTGATGCACTGCTGCACGCTCGTGTACGTCATCCGGCGCACACTGCGAATAATCCCCTCCGTCACCCGGTAGCCAACGATTTCGCCCTCCGGATCGATCTCCATGATGCAGCTAAGTACAAGCCTGTCTTTATTTGGAAGCAGGCTGCACATCCCGCTTGAGAGCGCATGAGGAAGCATCGGAACCGCCCGGTCAGGGAAATACACGCTCGTTCCCCGCATCCGAGCCTCCGTATCCAGCGCCGACCCCGGCCGAACATACCAGCTGACATCCGCAATATGCACCTGTAACTCACTGTTTCCATTGGGCAAACTGCGTACCAGCACCGCATCGTCGAAGTCCCGAGCCGTCTCTCCATCGATCGTCACAATCGGCAGACCCCGGAAATCCTCCCTGTTTTCAAGCACTTCCGGCCCGGCAGCCTCCACCGTCTCGAGCGCCCGGTCCGCCGCCTCAGCCAGCACCGCCGCAGGGAAAGTATGTGGAATGTGATGTTTACGGATGATGATCTCCACATCCACGCCGAACGCGTCCGGTGGCCCCAGCACCTCAATCACCCTCCCCCTCGCCGGCCTCCCAGCAGAAGGAAAACTGGTGATCTCCACGTCCACCGCCAGCCCCTCCAGGGGGTACCGTGGATCTTTCGAATCAGTAGCTTGCAGCGTTCTCCGAGCCTCCTCACCCAGCATCCGGTGGGGCGAATCCACCACCTCCGCGACCACCTCATCCCCCTCCGCAATGCTGATCGCCCCCCCGATCCGCTCGTCGAGCGGGGACACGTAATTGCCCGTAAGCGTAATCGAATCAGCGCGTTGGTGGGGTCGAGCATAGTGGAAGATCCCCACCACAGTCGGATTGCGACGAGTCAGAACCCGCGCAATCCGCCCCGAACGTCGCCCATCCCTCCCCGGAAGTGCCTCATCCACAAGGACTAAGTCCCCCTGCATCGCCCCATTGATCTCGTTGGGAGGAATAAAGATATCCTCCTGCCGCTGCCCCTCGGCAGCCCCCGTTCCCCTTGCGGAGGCTCCTTTACCCCTTTGCTGTGAGGTACTTGCCTCAGGCCGAACAAACCCGAACCCATCCCGGTGCAGGTCCAGACGCCCACTGACCAGCCGCTCTCGCCCCGAACGAACGGCCGCCTCCATCCCATCCCATCGACCTCCCTGTCTTCCAGGCCGACCCGACCCTCCAACTGCCTGATTCACAACGGGTTCTGCCCTGGGGATCGACCACATATCCTCGCCAGCGCGCACCAGGTCGCCGCGCGCCACCATCCGAGTCAGTTGCTCCACCAGCAACCGCCGTTCGCGCCCCCCACCCAGCCCCAGTTCACGGATAAGTTGTTTGTAACCAGCACGTCCGCCCGCCGAGCGACTGATTCTGGCGATCAAATCGTGATCACTGCGTGGATAAGGAGTCCGTGCCATGGCCTACGACGAGCATACTCGGGATCCCATCCGAAGCGCACCAACAACCCAATACCAGCAAGATCTCCTCCCACCAAACGACCTTGATCCCCAACCTGAGCGTCCTCAAATTAGGGTCCAAATGGCGTAAATCAAGCATTAAACCAAAGTAGATTGGTCTGAAAGACAGGCCCATAAGCTAGATAAATCTTAGAGATAGCTCAGTATTGAATAAGTAATGACTAACGTTACTTCAGTAATGTTAACTGAAGAGTATATAGTTATGTTGTTGATAAGAATAGACTTACAACTTTTATCACTTTATGTTGTGACTATCTGGTTTGTCCAGAGAAAAATTTGAAATCTTTCACCAACTACTTAACCACTGCCAAGGAGAAATACACCATGAAA
Source organism: Granulicella sp. (assembly GCA_027452215.1). Lineage (GTDB taxonomy): Bacteria > Acidobacteriota > Terriglobia > Terriglobales > Acidobacteriaceae > Granulicella. Next base: position 95,805 of record DAIDGQ010000009.1, read on the forward strand.
AACATCGCAATGCGCAGCTTCGTTCTCGTCCTCGCCCTCGTCGGATTCGCCGCCACCTCCATGACCTCCTCGGCAAAGACCACCAGCACATCCGCAACCAGCATCCAGCTACAGACCGGCGTTGTGTCTTCCCCCACTCCGCTCTGCGCACCAGGCAGCACCTGCGGCATGGACTAGCTTTACGCAAAATATATTGGCTGATCCACCATATTGCAGTTGCTTCACCTCCCTAGTGCGGATACCATTATCGCGCAGGGAGGTGTTTGCCATGGATACGAAGCTGCTTCTGGAATATGCCATGTTTGCTGAGGTCTTCGTTGGGATCGGCATTCTAATGCTGATGATGCGTAAGCGTTTGCTTCGCGACTTCGGCTTCCTCGCGGCGTTTCTCGCTGTTGATAGCTTTGAAAACAGCATTTCCATCCCTCTGCTCTTTTTCCGGCAGCATCTCGGTATCTCGAAGATTCTTTGTTACGAAATTTACTTTTACTCACACTGGTTTCTCTTCTTCGTTGAGTACAGCCTATTGCTGATGGTTATCTATGGAGTGTTTCATCGTGCGATGAAGCCGCTAGAAGGATTACATCGGGCAGGCAAGATCATATTTCGTTGGGTTGGTGGGGTTTCATTGGCCCTTTCTCTGGTTATGGCCTTGGGTCCGCATATTGCAGGACAGTTCTACATCGCAACGCTGGCAGGCCAGATGCAGCAAGGCATAAGCATTCTCATCCTTTGCCTTCTACTGTTCGTATGTTTTTCCACGAGGTATTTGGGCCTTACTTACAGAAGCCACATCTTCGGCGTCAGCCTTGGGCTTGGCATTTTCGCGACTGTAAGCCTTGTTGAATCAGCATGGTATGCGACGGGAGTTGGTCAAACCGTTTATTCGCCGGTTTATGTCGTAAGCGCGCTGGGCACTTGTGCTGCTTTGCTCACGTGGGGCACCTATTTTGCGATGCCGGAGCCGGAGCGGAAGATGATTCTGCTCCCAACCACTTCGCCCTTCTTCCTATGGAACCGCATATCCGAGGCCTTGGGTGATGAGCCAGGTTTTGTTGCGATCGCGGGGTTTAAGCCAGAGATGCTGGCACCTGCTGAGTTGACGGTGTTCACGGCTGCTTCAAAGCACGCGCACAAGCGCAAGATGGAAGAAGAGGCTGCGCAACGCGAGGCTGAGGCTGCGAACGCAGCTGCGCAGCAGGCCTTAGCCATGCAGCCCATTGCGATGCAGCGGTAGTCGGCTCCGATGGAGCCTGTAACCCATATGCTGACGGGCGCATGCCTGTCCCGCACTGGCCTTAATCGGAAGGCTGCCTATGCCACGCTAACGATGGTCGTGGCAGCTGAGTTCCCCGATGTCGACATGTTATGGGGCCTGCGGGGGCCAGTCGATCAATTTCAGCACCATCGCGGTATTACGCATGCATTTTTAGGGCTGCCCTTTGAGGCAGCCCTTCTCGTTGCAGCAGTCTACTGCTGGCACCGGTGGCGGGTCGCCAGAGAGAAGCGCAGTGCCGGGGGCACTGGGGAAAGCAGACTGGGCCCTCGAGGAGGGGTGAAGTCGCTGACGGCTGCGCCAGTGCGTTGGGGCGTGCTGTACGTGTTGGCACTGCTGGCGCTCACAAGCCACCTGCTGCTGGACTACACCAATAGTTATGGAATTCGGCCATTTTTCCCGTTCAATGGCCGATGGTATGCCGCATCGATCGCATTCATCTTCGATCCGGTGATGTTTGTGTTGTTACTGGGCGCTCTCACGGCGCCGTGGTTGTTTGGGCTCATCGGGTCGGAGGTGGGCGCTAAGAAGCAGCCATTCAACGCGCGGGGATGGTCAATTGCGGCGCTGCTGGGCGTTGTGGGGTGGTGGGGGTTGCGCGAGGTCGAGCATGGGCGCGCGATGCAGTTGGCAATGGCGCAGAGTATCGCAGGGCCGTCTGAGTCTATCGCTGCACCGGAGTCATCGGTAAACGATCAAAGTGCGCCCGCTCCTGACGAACCGCCGCCGGTCTATTTGTCGGCCCAGAGGGCGCTGGCGAACCCGGATTTGCTGAGTCCATTTCGTTGGTCGACGGTAATGGATTTTGGACCGGTGTACCAGTTGGGTGTGGCCGATACTCGGACCGGGGAGTTGGCAATGGGCGAGACGACGTATCCGAAGCCGGGGAGGAGTTCGGTGGTGTTGGCCGCAGAAGGTAGCAAGCTGGGGCGAGCCTATATGGACTGGTCGCCGATGCCGTTTGTAGAGGTGAACCGCGAGTTGCCGACGGAGAACCCTGAGGGAAATCGGGATGCGAGCACAGTGGTGACGTTTCGCGATCCGCGGTTTATGGGTGGGTGGATGGGAAGCCCGGCTCGGTCGGCGCTGTCGGGGACCGTCACCCTGAACGCTGCGGGGAAGGTTGTGCAGCAGACGATGGGTGGGAGGGTCGAGAAGTAAATTTTCGGCTTTGGTTCCCGCAGTCGGCGGTGACTGAATGTTCTTTGAGGGATTAGCCAATTCCCTTTGCGCTTGACGGGAAGTAAAGCACGTACAATGGGAGACAGTCGATTGCCTCGCGCACGGCGAACCCTTACCTCGAAGGCCTACTGATCATGCTTGCCATTCTCGTTCTCGTGCTTGCCGCTTTAAGCCGCCTTCTGCCCCATGTATTTCACGGTGTGGCTTACAACTTTACCGCTGTCGGTGCAGGGCTCCTGTTCTTTGGGTCGCGGAGACCTCGCTGGCAGGCGGTGCTGGCCGTTGCCGTGATGGCGCTGATGGATGTCTTCCTGACGGTCAAGGTGTACGGGTATGCGTTCCATCTGAGCGGCTATCTGGCAACGTGGGCGTGGTATGCGGCGGTTTGTCTGCTGGGCAGCGCGCTCTTGCGGAGGGTGACGGTGCTGCGAGTTTGTGGAGGAGTCCTGGCTTCCGCGACGAGTTTCTTTTTGCTGAGCAACTTTATGGTGTGGGCGAGTGCAGCGTCTCTAGGTAGCGTGATGTATCCGCACACCCTGGCGGGTCTGGCGAGTTGCTACGCGGCGGGTCTGCCTTTTTATGGCAATGACCTGATGTCTACGGGCGTGTTTGCGGCAGTATTCTTCGGGCTTCCAGTCTTGGCAGAGCGGTTAGCGGAGTTGAGGGATTCGACGACTCAGCCAATGGCTTAGCAGCCAGGATCTACGATGGACGACAAAGGCCGCGCAGTCATCGCGGCCTTTATCGTTGAAGCGTTATCGTTGGATGAGGCCTAAACGTCGTCTTCGACGGGGAGGGGAACGCCCTTGCGGCGATCAAAAACTTTGCGGACCATATAGAAGGCCAGCCAGAGCAGCGCAGCCGCTGTGATCCCGATGACTAGATCTACGTGCTCGTGAAAGAGGTGGCGAAGTGAGTGAAGAAGGGTTGGGCCGAACCAGATGAGCAGCAGCGACCATATCAAAAACTGTACGAACTTCCCTACAAAGGTTGCCATAACAAAGGGGAGGGGCTTCATCTCAAAGACCCCCGCGGCAAACTGAAAGACCTTGAGTGGCGTGGGCGGTGGGCCCATCGACGGAATCATGATGGCGAGAAACTCTTGCCGCTCGAACCGATCGCGCAGCCGCTCGTAGCGTTCGCGATTAATCTGCTTCATCAGGAAAAGCTCCCCGCCGGCGCGTCCGATGTAGAAGGGAACGAGTGAGCCAATCGCGGCGGCGGCAGCACCCACCAGGCAGTACACCAGAAAAAGGCTGTGGTTTGCCTTGACATAGAAAGCGAGCACACCGTCCAGGCCGCCTGGGATGGGAAGCAGTGCGGAGTCAATGATGGCGAGGCCAGCAACGCCCCAGATGCCGAGCGGCTTAAGCACCGTCAGCAGGACTAAAGAGAACTTATGCAAAAGTGCAATGGGTGCAAGTTTCACGGAACTTATATTCTACCGTTCGGGGCGCTAATGGCACTGGAGGTCGCATGCTCGGTGTGGCCTGACAGGAGATCGAGCGCATGGGGAAGTAGGGGCAGGACGGCGCGGAGGGAACTTTCGGCTCCGCGGGGGCTTCCGGGAAGGTTCAGGATAAGAGCGCTGCCTACAACCCCGCAGACGCCGCGGCTTAGGGCTGCGTAGGGGGTGTGGCGAGCACCGTCCTGACGGATAAGCTCGGCCAGGCCGGGGACGAGGCGCTCGCAGACAGCGAGCGTGGCTTCGGGGGTGATGTCGCGGGGTGCCAAGCCTGTGCCGCCAGTGGTGAGCACGAGGGCAACGCGGGCGGCTGCAGATCGGAGGGCCGGGATGAGTTGCGCGGGTTCGTCGGGCAGGATGGCCGTGTCGAGAAGCTCGGCGCCAGCCTCGGTAAGTAGTTTGGCCAGGGCAGGGCCGGAGAGGTCGGCCTGGGTTCCCGCGGCGCAGCGGTCGCTGATTGTAAGGACGATAGCGGTTCGTCCGGCGAGGGTCGTGGGGGGTGGCATACTTCAAGGATAGATGCGGCTGGGCATAATAGGGTTGAAGATGAGAAAATGAACAGGCCAGCGTCCTTTTGGTCTGGTGATTCGCTGCGGCGCACGCAACCTTAGCCGCGGTTGATTCGTCACAGACTAACGACCCGATGCCAATAACACCTCAACAGATCGATCCAGAGTTGCCACGTCCCGAAGCTGAAACCCCACGGGGTGGAACCACCGAGAACGCTGTTGAGGCGCCGTCCAATGCGACGACGTCGGTGGTGCCGCACGACGCGGCGGGTCATGTGGTGACCGCGCCGGTGCGGATTCGCACCAATCGCTATGGAGAGCTGGAAGAGCATGAGCTCATACGGCTGCTGGATACCATTGAAGATGAGCGAGCACGCGGACGGTTTCGCGAGTCGATTTACATTTCGATGTTTATCTGGCTGGCGATTGCTTGGGTGGCGTTTTACGGACCGAAGTATCTATGGCATTCGCCGCAGATTATCAGCCCGACGGAGGCGTTGCAGCAGCAAGCGATGGTGCAGTTGAACGCGCCGAGGCTTCCACACCATGTGCCATCGGCACCACCGAAAATTGATCGAGGAACGCTGGACAAGCTGCGGACGATGGAGTCGAAGCGCTTACCCGCGCCTGTAGCTCCGACTCAGCCTCCACCCATGGCAATGCAGCCAACTCCCGAAGTGCCGGCTCCTGCAATGCCGTTACCCGTAGCGCCACGGCCAATGCCGCGCCCCTCCGCTTCCGTTCCTGATGCGCCGTTGCCTCAGGCACCGAGCCGCCCGAGCTTCAGCACGCCGGGCACGGCAAGCCAGGACATGCAGCAGGCGATGCAGGGTTCTGAACACGCGGGCGGAGGTGGAGGTGTGGGGATACGTGGTGGTACCGGCAAGGGAGCCGCGCTGGGGCAGGGCGTGGATATTCTTACCGATACACAGGGTGTTAACTTTCAGCCATATCTGCAGCGAATTCTGCGCGAAATTTATGAGCAATGGATACCGCTCATTCCGGAAGAGGCGCAGCCGCCGCTAAACAAGCAGGGAGTGACGCTGATTCGCTTCACGATCAATGCGGATGGGACAATTGCTGCGATGAACCTGGATGGATCGACACATGATGATGCTCTGAATCGTGCGGCGTGGGGTTCGATTACAGGGGTAGGACAATTTCCCCCGTTGCCGAAGGAGTTCCACGGACCGAACCTCGAACTGCGCATTCATTACCTGGTCAATAAGCAGACGGAGTAGCTAGGATGCAGAGCTTTGACAGCGAGCATCGTGGAGTCGCACCACAGATCCCTGAGCCGACGCCGGGGCTTACGCGTAAGCGTGCAGAGCTCGAGATTTATCGAGCCGAGCGCGAAACAATCGGGCGCAGGAGTATGGTGCGAGGATTGATTTTGCTGGCGGTTGTAGCTCTCGGCTGGAGTATCGCACGCGGAGGAATAGAGCGGGTGTTTGTCCCTGGCTGGTGGCGATTCTAATGTCTGCCCCCGGAGAGAACGACTATCCGTTGCTGGTGGTGGCTGGGCCTACGGCGAGTGGAAAGACCGCACTGGCGCTGCGTTTGGCGGAAGAATTGGGTGGCGAAATCGTCAGCTGCGACTCGGTTGCGGTATACCGGCTGATGGAGATCGGCACGGCGAAACCAACGCTGGAGGAACGGGCGCGGGTCACGCATCACTGCCTTGATTTGTATTGGCCAGATGAGGAGTGCACGGCAGGGGATTACGCTCGCCATGCGCGCGAGGCGATTGCGGGGATTCGCGACCGCGGGCGGATTCCGATTGTTGCCGGCGGGACGGGTTTGTATCTACGAGCGCTGCTCGAAGGGCTCGCTCCGGCACCGCAGCGGGACGATTCGTTGCGCGAGCGGTTGAGAGAACGAGTCAAGCGCAAGGGGTCTGCATGGCTGCATCAACTGCTTCAGAGGCTTGATCCGCGGGCGGCGGAGCTGATCCATGCGAACGATGTGCCGAAGTTGATTCGGAGTATTGAGGTGACGCTGGCAGCGCGCCAGCCGCAGACCGAGCAGTGGCAGGTGGGGCGTGATCCGCTGCAAGGATATCGCGCGCTGCAGATGGGGCTGGCACCGGACCGGGAGCGGTTATACGCGAGGATCAATGGGCGCGCTGCGGCAATGTTCGAGCGTGGTTTGGTGGTCGAGACGGAGATGCTGCGGGAGAGGTTTGGGGACGGTTGCCGTGCTCTGGGTGCATTGGGATACTCGCAAGCGATGGCGGTTTTGCGTGGCGAGATAACGCTGGATGAGGCGGTTGCCGCGGCACAGCAGGGGCATCGCAATTATGCAAAGCGGCAGGGTACGTGGTTTCGTCGGGAGGCTGGTATAGGTTGGCTCCCGGGCTTCGGAGATGAGAAAACAGTGCAGGATCAGGCGCTGGCTTTGGCGACGGCCCATGTGACCGGAGGTGTGACTTCGTGAGCGGCGTTCGGATCGATAAGTGGTTGTGGGCGGCGAGGTTCTTCAAGACACGTGCGCTCGCTTCGAAGGCCTGTGAGTTGGGGCGCGTGCAGTCAAGGGGACTGCCGGCGAAAGCAGCGCGGGAGGTGCGCGTCGGGGATCTGCTGCAGGTGCGAAATGAGGGTGGAGATTTCGTGATCGAGGTCATGGCACTGAGCGAGGTGCGCGGACCGGCAGCCGTGGCGCAGGGACTTTATCGCGAGACGGAAGAGAGCAAGGCCGCGCGGGCGAAGGTCGCAGAGGAGCGCAAGGCGATGTTCGCGGTGGACCCAGTGCCAGTGGGAAGGCCGTCGAAACGCGATCGGCGAGAGATCAATCGGTTTCGAGGGCGATGATACCCGGCAGCGTCAGGGCTGGGAGGCGGAGACGCCACCGTCCTGATTGACCCAATATCCATTCCGGGCTTCGATGGACAGCTGTGGATAGTCTCGCAGCTTGAGCTGGATGTAGTGGAATCCAGGAGCGGGCGACTGCGGTTGGAAGCTGAGGACGTAGCGGTTGGGGATATGGTTGGAGATGGTGAAGAGGTCGCGGTCGAGGGTCTTGACGTCCTTGAATTTGAAGTACTCGCCCCCGGTGAGATGAGCGACGGACTCGGAGATGTTGCGGCGCAGGGCATTGCGTGCGGCGATTTCCGCGAGCACGGCAAGGCGTAACGGGGGGAGGAGTTCTTCGACACAGTTCAAGTTTTGAGCGGAGCGACTCTGACCGGGCTTGACGGGATTGCCGTCGGCGTCTTTACCGACGTCGCGACTGAAGCAGCCATGTTGAGGGCCAGGCTCGACGTCGTTGAACTTTGCGGCCTCGTGGGCCATCGAGGCCTTGGTGCTGTTGAAGCCGATGCTGTAGATGGCGGTGTTGGTGTCGCTGATGGCGTGGAGGGCGTCGGTGAGAGAGGTGTGGCTGCCCTGGTCGAGGGTTTCGGAGAGCAGCAGGATGGCGCGACGGTAGGTGGTGGGCTGCTTGCTGAGCATCTCGACCGCAAACTTGATGGCGTCGAGAACGGCGGCCTGTGGGTCGCCGGGATCCAGGTTGTTCAGGGATCGGGTGATGAATTCCAGGTTGGGAGTGAAGCCATGGAGGAGCACGGGCGTGCTGTCGAAGCCGACGACCGCGACCTTATGTTCGATATTGCCGACGAGGTTGTTCAGCATGGGGCCCAGGTTCCGATACTGTTCGAGGTGACCTGCCCCAGAGCCGCCGGTTTCGACGACAATCACCATGGCCAGCGGCTGGTCGCCGGTGTCCTGCTCAAGGTGGAGGGTTTGCTCAATCCCGTCGTCGGTTAGGATGAAGTCTTTGGCCTTGAGGGTGTAAACGAGTTGGCCGGATTTGGTGCGGACAAGCGCTGGGACAACGACAAGGCTGGAGCGAACAGTGATGGATGCTGCGGGAGGGTTGGACTGAGCGTCAGATTGGGCGTCTGGACCGGGCGACGTGGGAGCAGGCGACTGGGCTAGCGAGACGGATGCTGCGAGCAGCGCAATGAGGACGATGGGCTTCATGGGGTAGGCTGGACCGGGTGTTGCGAGTTCAGTGTAGCGTTCAGGATTAGACGAAGGCGAGGCGCTGTCGTTGGCTATTGAGGTGCAAAGTGCAAGGGGAAACGATACCATGAGATGTTTGCCTCGCCCGGACGAAGACAGCGGGGCGGTGCAGAAAAGAGACCTAGTCGAATGATTGTGCAGATACCAAAGACGATGCGTGCACTGGTGAAGGCTGCGGCCGCTCCAGGGATGGAGATGCGCGAGGTTCCGGTGCCGAAGATCGGAGCGACGGATGTTCTCGTCGCCGTCGAAACGGCGTCGGTGTGCGGCACCGACTTGCACATCTATCACTGGGACGAGTGGGCTCAGGCACGGATTAAGCCTCCGTATATTCCAGGGCATGAATTTTGCGGGACGATCGCGGCAGTGGGCGAGCTGGTCCATGGTGTTGCGGTCGGGGATTTCGTCTCGGCTGAGATGCATGTGGCGTGCGGGCATTGCCTGCAGTGCCGCAGCGGACAGGCGCACGTCTGCCAATTTGTAAAGATCCTTGGCGTCGATGCGGATGGTGCGTTCGCGGATTATGCAAGGATTCCGGCGAGCAATGTATGGAAGCTCGATCCCTCAATTCCGCGGGACTTCGGGTCGCTGTTCGATCCTTTTGGCAACGCGGTGCATACGGTGCTGTCAGGTGCGATTGCAGGGCAGACTGTTGCCGTAACGGGCTGCGGGCCGATTGGATTATTTTCGATTGCGGTCGCGAAGGCTTGTGGGGCCGCCCGGATCTTCGCGATTGAGCCGAATGCGCAGCGGCGCGAGCTTGCGAAGAAGTTGGGCGCAGACGATCTGCTGGACCCAGCCAAGGACGATGTCGAACAACAGGTCAAGGCCGCGACCGGCGGCAATGGCGTGGACGTGTTGCTGGAGATGTCGGGCCACCCGTCAGCCATTCAGCAGGGTTTTCGACTGCTGAGAATGGGAGGCCGCGCGTCCTTGCTCGGGATTCCCTCGCGTCCCGTGGAGATGGACCTGGCGAACGCACTGATCTTCAAAGGCGCCACGGTGCACGGGATCAATGGGCGGAAGATGTACGAGACGTGGTTTCAGGCAGAGGCTCTGATCCGCGACCGTGGAATTGATCTGTCGCCGGTGATTACGCATCGGTTGCCGCTGGCGCAGTTCGATGAGGCGATGCATCTGTTGGAGTCGGGTGAGGCCAGCAAGATTCTGCTGACCGTGAAGCAGTAGGATTCACACGCAATACGAAAGAGGCCCGTCATCACGACGGGCCTCTTTCCTGTTGGATGAGTTATGGCTTAGGGGTTCTGCACGACGAGGGGATCGGCGAGGCGGAAGTGGACGATCGACTCTGCGGGTATGTCGATGTCCTTATTCCCGGTGGCGCCCGCGAGCAAGGTGCCTGCGCCTGCGCCCGCAGCTCCGCCAATGGCGAGACCGACACCGCCGGTAGCGAGGCCGCCGATGAGCATGCCGGCACCCGTCATGCCGCCGATAAAGCCTGCGGTACGACGTCCCTTACCGCGCTTGGTGCTGACATTATCACGCGTGTCGAGGGGGTATTGATAGCCGTTGAGAGTCATCGAGGTGAGCCGCAGTTCGAGGATGGATGCTCCCTTGAAGTGGCCGCGGCGATGAGCTGCGTCGATGCGTCCGCTTACGGGTGTCCCTCGCGGAATGACGATGTTGCCGTTGCTCTCCACCGGCTCGACCACTTCACCATCGAAGCGATCGCCCGCGCGGGTCGTCTTCACGCTGATGCGTTGATTGATGCGGATGGCGAGTTCTGTTCCCGCAGGCACACTGAGGGAGACTGGAGCAGGAGCCTGATTCGGCTGGTTAGGCTGCCCCATTGGCTGGCCGGAGCCGTTGGGAGCTGGCTGGCCATTCCCATAGCCTTGGGCGTTTCCTGATCCGGGCTGGTTGCTGCCGTACGGTTGAGGAGGGCCCTGAGCGGCGGAGGTCAGCGGCGTGATGACTGGGTCGGTGCTATGCGGCGGGTTGCCGGGCGGCGGCGGTGTGATGAGGGTCGAAACGGCCGGCTTCTGGCCGGGGGCGAAAGGCGGCTCAACGGTCTTGGTCACAGTGTCGCCGTTGTTGTCGATGTATTGCACCTGTTGCGGAATATTTGTCGCGACGGCTTGCTTCTTGGCCTGATCGAGCGCCTTATCCTGCTTACTTGCGCAACCGGCAAGCAGGGCGAGAGCCATTAGGCCTGCTCCGGTAAGAATACTGAAACGTGCGTTCTGAGTTGCCATGGTTCTCCTTCCACGATGGTACGTGGCTTATGTAAGACCTCAACTGCCGAAATCTTGGCTTAAGATTCGATGCGAGTTGTGAGCCGTTTCGCTGCCTAAAAGGAAAGAAAGGTTTAAGATCAAACTACTATGAGCAGCGCAACAACCCTTCTTGAAGATACATCGTCGAAACGCCCGCAGTTAGCCCACCTTAGTGCACAACTGGATGACCTGAGATCGCGGGGAACGCATTTCAAGCTGCGTGTCCTCGATGATGAGCAGGCGCAGGTCTGTCATTACGATGGTCGCGAAGTGATCAACCTCGCTTCGAATAATTATCTGGGCCTTTGCAATCACCCGAAACTGCGTGAGGCCGCGATTGCGGCAGTCGAAAAGTACGGCGTCGGGTCAGGCGCTGTCAGGACGATTGCCGGTACGATGCGGATTCACATGGAGCTCGAAGAGAAGATCGCGCGGTTCAAAGGAGTTGAAGCGTGCGTCGTGTTTCAATCGGGATTTACGGCCAACGCCGGCACAGTATCGAGCATTTTAGGGAAGGAAGACTTCATTCTTTCCGATGAGTTGAATCATGCGAGCATCATTGACGGTGCGAGGCTTTCGCGGGCGAAGATCAAGGTGTTTCGACATAAGGATGTGGCGCACGCGGAGGAGTTGCTGAAAGAGATTGAGAACGAGCCGGGGAGGAAGTTGGTGATCACCGACGGAGTGTTCTCAATGGATGGCGATATTGGGCCGGTGGCTGCATTGGCTGATCTGTGCGACAAGTATGGCGCGATCATGATGGTGGACGATGCCCATGCGAGCGGCGTGCTGGGACGCAATGGCCGCGGCAGCGTGGACCACTTCGATTGCACGCAGCGCGTCGATGTGCAGGTGGGCACGCTCTCGAAGGCCATTGGCGCGTTGGGCGGATACGTCTGCGGCTCGCGCGATTTGATTGACTATCTTTACCATCGCGCCAGGCCGTTCCTATTTTCGACGTCGCATCCGCCGAGCGTTGCTGCGAGTTGTATTGCTGGGTTCGACATTCTCGAGAACGAGCCGGAGCGAATTGAACGGCTGTGGGCGAACACGAAGTATTTTCAAGAGCAGTTGACGGGTGCTGGCTTTGATATCGGTGGAAGGACGACGCCGAAGAGTGAGACGCCGATTACGCCGATCATCATCGGTGATGGGCGCAAGACGATGGAGTACAGCCGCGCGCTGTTTGAGCAGGGACTGATGGCGACAGGGATTGCGTTTCCCACCGTGCCTGAAGGCAAGGCCCGCGTTCGCTGCATCATGACCAGCGAGCACACACGCGCGCAGATCGATAAGGCGCTGGAGATTCTAGCGAGTACGGCGAAGCGGATGGATCTGCTGGCTTAGACGGAGCTTAGATCTTTTGTACGCGGTGAATGGCGCGGACGCCCGGTACCTTGCGCAGATTCTGGGTAAGACGCGTCAAGTGGCGGAGGTCCAGGGTCTCGATGACGAAGTCGACGTTCACGGCATCGTCATCCGCGGGGCGCGTCTCAACCGACTTGATGTTCGTTCCATCCTCGGAGATGATGGCCGCGAATTCCTTGAGGAGCCCAGCGCGGTCGTCAACGATGATGACCAGCTTGACGGGATAGGTGGTGGGTTTGGGTGAGTTGGGTGAACTGGGGCCCGTTGTCTCAGACCACTCGACTTCGATGCGGCGGTCGGCCTCGTACAAAAGATTCTGCACGTTAGGACAGCTCCGGGCGTGGACCGCCACTCCCTTTCCACGGGTCACATAGCCAATAATTTCTTCGCCGCGAATCGGGTTACAGCAACGTGCTCGGTAGACGAGGAGATCATCCTGCCCCTCCACCTGCAGCGACTCTGAACCTTTGCCAAAGAAGACGCGCTTGACTGACTCCGACATGTGCGACAGCGTGTTGCCGATGGAACCGGGTTCGCTTGGCGCGGATTCGGCGGGCATAGTGCTCCCGGGCTCGAGCTTGTTTAATATCTGTCGAGCGGAATATTTTCCAAAGCCAATGCCGGCAAGCAGGTCTTGCTCGGCCCCAAGCCCATATTCATTTGCGATACGGTCGTAATCGGGAGTCTTGAATTTATCCAGCGATAGCTTGTAACGGCGCGCCTCACGCTGCAGGAGCTTGGTGCCGATTTCGATGGCGCGTGCACGTTGATTTTCATTGAGCCAATGCTTAATCTTGTTTCGAGCGCGAGAGCTTTTGGTGAAACTCAGCCAGTCCCGCGAGGGTGCGTGGCCTGCCTGAGTCGTGATCTCGACGATATCTCCATTGCGTAGGCGAGAGCGAAGCGGGACGATGCGGCCGTTGACTTTCGCGCCCGTTGTCGCGTGCCCCACGTCCGTGTGGATGGCATAGGCAAAGTCGACTGGGCTGGCGTCCTTGGGCAGAACGATGACCTTGCCCTTGGGTGTAAAGGTGTAGACCTCTTCTGGATACAGATCGATGCGCAGCGTCGACATGAACTCGTTCGGGTCGGTCATCTCGCGCTGCCATTCCATCAGCTGGCGAACCCATGCGAGGCGCTGCTCATCCTTCGCGGTGACAGTATCCGTGGCCTTATATTTCCAGTGCGCCGCGATGCCTTCTTCAGCAACGCGGTGCATATCTTCGGTGCGGATCTGTACCTCGAACTGATGACCACCCTCTGCGATCAGGGTCGTGTGGAGAGATTGATAGAGGTTGGGGCGAGGCATCGCGATGAAGTCTTTGAATCGGCCAGGGACAGGACGCCAAATGCTGTGCAGCAGCCCGAGCACGGCGTAGCAATCGGGTTCAGTCTCAGTGATCACGCGAACCGCGAAAAGATCGAAGACTTGCTCTACAGGAATATTGTGCGCAACGAGCTTTTGCTGGATTGAGTAGAGGCGCTTGATGCGCGATTCGACGCGAGCCTTGACCCCGGCCTCTTGCAGTTTGCTTTCTAGCGTAGCGACCGTCCGCTGTAAAAACGCCTCTCCCTCGTTGCGGAGAGAGTCGACCTCGGTGGAGAGCTGCGTGTAGGTGAAGGGATCGATGTAGCGGAACGCTAGATCTTCGAGTTCGCCTCGCAATTTACCCATGCCAAGACGGTGGGCGAGTGGGGCATAGACATCGAGGGTCTCCCGGGCGATGCGCTTCTGCTTTTCCGGCTTGAGATGCTCAAGCGTGCGCATGTTGTGCAGACGATCGGCAAGCTTGATGATGACGACCCGGAGGTCGGTGACCATGGCAAGAAGCATCTTGCGGATGTTCTCGGCCTGATGGTCCTCGCGATTGGCGAACTTGATCTTGTCGAGCTTGGTGACCCCTTCCACAATGTGGGCGACTTGCTCGCCAAAGCGGCGGGCAATGTCGTTGGCTGTAACGTCGGTATCTTCGACGGCGTCGTGGAGCAGCCCGGCAGCAATCGCTGTGGCGTCCATTTTGAGTTCAGCTAGCACTTGAGCGACCTCAAGCGGATGGCCAATGTAGGGCTCACCTGAGGCGCGCAGTTGACCTTCATGTTTCTGGATACAGAACGCCCATGCTGAACGAATGAGATTGAGGTCATCCGCGGGACGATTTGCCTTGACTGTCTCAAGCAGATGCTCGAAGCGAGCATCGAGAATGGGACGGCCACTTATGGGATTTTCGGCTTGGTCGACGACGACGGCACCTGTGGACGCAGTACCAGCGAGCGAAGTAGCGAGGGGAGCTGCTTGGAGCTCCTTGCCGACTTCGCTGGATGGGGTCGCACCGGTGGAGGTTGGCGCGATGGGATCAGGTGCGCTGGAGATAGGCGCTTCGGGCCGCACTATTGCCATGCGTTATTATACGGGCGGCATAAGCGACTGTCGTCAATCGCTGGGTTGACGGGTTGATTTAGAGGGTTCGGGCGATGCAGTTCCGTGCTCATTGTTTCAGTGCGCCGGGATTAGGACGCTTGCCTCCATGTGCCCAGTGCACCATTTCATCGAATGCATCGCCGATCTGGTTCTGGGTAAAGTTGCAGTGACCCTCGCGATCAACGATCTGCTGGACGAAGTTTTCTTCAGCGCCGGCGGCCTGGACTACGCGGTCATAGCTCGCGAGTTGAGGAATCTGCACGATGGGATCATAAACGGTATGGAGCGCCAGCATAGGACGGCCGAGGTGGCCGTTCGGGGTGTAATGGCGCATCAAGTACGCACGCGCCTGAGGTACTGCGGCATAGCGCTTCACTTTGTCATTTAGTTCGAAGTCGCTGGAGCTGCTGGTGGGGCTTGTGCCGCTGTAGACATAGTTTCGATTGTCGAAAGGATTGCCGCCTCCACGACGCTGCATGTCCGCGATCACAAATGTCCAGTAGGCAATGTCGTGGGCAAGATCGAGATCGGAATGGAGACCGGTGAGGTTGCGCATGAGTGTGGCGGACGCAGGATTGCTGCGTAACGCTGCAAGCACTTTGTCTCGATCGGCAAGTGTGTCTTCATAGTCCGGGGGCACCGGATCCAGCGACCGCATGACGTCAGGGAAGTAGTAATCGAAGGCGGCACGCATCGCGAACCGACGCCCAAAGGATTGAGATGTGGGACCGACAGAACCGCAGAGGTCAAGACCTCCCGCGTAGGGTTTGGGGCTGAGTTCAAGGGTAATGGCGACGAGTTCGCCACCCATAGAACTGCCCGCAACAAAGGTGTCGTGGGGCTGCCCGTACTTTTTGATGAAGTACCGTCGGAGTGACTCCGTCTCCGGATACGCCTGCTGGAGAGCCCACCCAGTTTGAGAGTAGGCACTCTGGACGACGGCGTAATGGCGATCGAAAAAGGGCTCCTGTTGACCGGCGAGGCGTTCAGCGATGTGGAAGCTGACAGGCTTGAGCGAGTACCCATGGTAGAAAACGACGAGCGAATGATTCCAGATTGTGGGGATGTCGATGCGGTAGGCTGCGCCGTCGACAAAGCCGACTTCAGTCAGGCCCGATGGCGACTGGAGTACCTTTATCTGGGCGGCCTTCTGAACGGGGGAAGCCGCATGCAGAGCTGCCGAGGACAGGGCAACGGCCGCTGCAATGGGCAGTGTCGCGATAAGAGCGAAGATGGGTCGTCGTGCATGCTGAGGCATGGGCAGGTTGGATCATTCTATCGCGGGATTGATTCGCGAGTGAGTCGGAGCTTTACGAAACCAATGATTGGCCCCATGCTTCGCATATCTCGGCCGCCGAGGCCACTCAGAGTGCCATTAAATATTTCGCGACTTTGCAATCAGCCTTGACGTCGCAGGAGCGTTCTTGTGATCGCCTCTCCAACGCATCTCGTTCCTTCATTCTGCTTCAGCCGATTCCTAGACGGACCCTCCATCAGAAATTACCTGCTGCTGATCAGTTTTACCCTCGTCGTCCCGACGACCGTATACCAGAAGGTAGACCGCTGGTACGAGAAACACCGTTACAACAACCGAAACCGAGAGGCCACCGATAATTGCTCGTGCAAGCGGAGCATATTGCTCGCTTCCTGCTTCCAGCCCAAGTGCCAATGGGATCATCCCAAGCAGCGTTGCGAGAGAGGTCATCAGAATCGGACGCAGGCGGATTTTGCAGGACTGAACCACCGACTCTCTGTAGCTCATTCCTCGACTATGCAGAATGCCTGCGAACTCCACAATCAGGATGCTGTTTGAGACCACGATTCCAACCATCATGATCACACCCATCAGCGACATCACATTCAGCGTAGATCCAGTAATCACCAGCAGCACGATTACGCCCGCAAGTCCCGGCGGTATCGCCATCAATATGATGAATGGGTCAATGAACGATGTGAACTGTGCCATAAGCAGCAGGTACACCAGAACCACAGCCAGAAGGATTCCAAGGCCGAATCGCAAAAACGAAGCGTCCATGCTCTGCACAGCCCCATGCATCAGCACACGCATGCCATTCGCCGTCGGAACGTCCTTGATCGCCCGGTTCACCTGCTTGCTCACAGCATTCAGAGCCTCTGTTTTTGGCAGGACATACACATCGATTACGCGCCGCAGTTGATAGTGGTCGACCTCCGTCGGCGTGTCGATTCGCTGGGTAAATACGACAGACCGGAGCGGCGTGTAGCTTTGACTGCCTTTGCCGCGAAGAGGGATGTTTCCTAGCTCCTCCATGTTCATGCGACCTATCTGCGGATTCGAGTATTGCACGGTAAGCATGTAGTTATTTCCAGACTTCGGATCGATCCAATAGCTCGGTGCAATCACACCATTCGAAGTGAGCGCCGTTATAACGTTGTCGACAACATCCTTAGGTGTCAGCCCAATCAAACTGGCGCGTTCACGATCAATGTTCATTGCCAGCCCCGGGTACTTCAGGTCTTGCGGAATGAAAACAGCGGAGACGCTCTTCGATGTGCGAAGCTTCGTTGCAAGGTCCTCTGCGGCTGCAAACGCAGCCTTCTCATCACTGGAGGCAATTTGGATATCAATTGGCGCTGGAAGCCCTTGATTCACGACCGAGTCCACCAGGCCGCCAACCTGAAAGTAGGTAGTCAACTGCGGCAGTTGCGATGCAAGCGCATCTCTCACCTTTGTAATGTAGGCATAGCTCCCAATCTTATGCCCTTCATTCAGGCTCACCTGGACGAACGCAGTATCCATCGCGGAGTTTGGAGTGTAGATCGCGGAGAGATCCGGCGTAATCCCAATATTGGAGACAATCATGCCAAGATCAGCAGGTGCCACGACCTGCCGTATTATGGCCTCTACCTTACCGACGTCTTCGTTACTCACCTCGATACGTGTGCCGCTCGGCATCTTCACGTTCACGATGAACTGTCCCGGATCAGTGCGAGGGAAATATGCGCGGCCCAGGAACGGCACAAATATTAAAATCACAAGTGCCGTCCCACCCAGCATCGCTGCGGTGGATAGTCCCGGAGACTGGAGCGTCCAGTCAGCCAGGCGTACATAGCGCTCCAGCATTCCCGCGAAGCCCAGGTTGAACAGGTCGACGCCGCGTTGGAATATCGAAGCCTTCCTCTTGGGATTGCCCTTTGACTTCGCATCAGCATTGGCTGTCGGATTAATTTTGCTGTTCTCTTCGTGTTCGATGCCAGCGTCATCCTTTGGTTTTGGATGAATAAATTTTGCGCAAAAGAGCGGGACCAGCGTCATCGAGAATAGATAAGACGCGAAGATCGTGAACACAACCCCATACGCCAGATCAGTAAAGATGTATTTGCTAACTCCGTTGAGAATGAATACTGGAAAGAACACGACCGCCGTTGTTACCGTTGCTGCAAACACCGGAAGCGCGACCTCTGTGGCCCCATCTCCCGCGGCAACTTCCGCGGACGCACCTTCTTCCATGAAGCGAAAAATGTTCTCCAGCACAATAACGGAGTTATCGATCAGGCGAGACAACACCAGAGCCAACCCGCCTAAGAGCATCGTATTGATTGCACCACCCATGGCGCTCACGATGAGGAGACAGGTCAGCACCGCGAGAGGAATGGCAATCAATGCAGCGATCGTCGCCCTCGGACTGCCAAGGAATACCAGGATCATCAGGCCGGTTAGTAGAAGCCCGATGCCCGCTTCTTTCAGCAGGTTCCTGATGGCTCCTTTTACAAATACAGACTGATCGAAGACCACTGCGGTCTTGAGACTGGAGGGGATATCGACCAATCTCTTCACGGCGGCACGCATGCCATTCACGATCGATATCGTGTTGCTCTTGCCTGCTTGCTTCAACACTGGAATATAGACGGAGCGCTGCCCATTGATACGAACAATATTCGTCTGAATGGCTCCCGAATCCTCAGCGTGTCCTATATCTCCGACCAGCACAGAAGCGTTGCCGACAGAACGAAGAGGAATCGAGTTAATCTGATCAGGCGTCGGAATTTGACTGTTCGCATAGATATTGAAGTCCAGTGTCCCGATCCGCACGTCACCTGCCGGAAGAATCAGATTGGAGTCGTTCACGCTCCCGACAACATCCATCACGCTCATGTTGTGAGCTTCGAGCTTCAGTGGATCTACAAAGACTTGAATCTGTCGATAAGTGCCGCCGAATGGTTGGGGGACCGACGCTCCCTGCACATTCGCAATCTGATCGCGAACGCTGAACTGCGCAAGATCCTTGAGTTGGGTCTCGTCCAATCCTTTGCCTTCCAGTGTCACCAGACAGATGGGTTGACTAGATGCCGTCATCCCCAGCACGACTGGAGGCAGCGTCCCCGGAGGCAGGCGTCTCAGATCCGCGAGCGCCAGATTGGCAATGTTACTCAGCGCCGAATCGCCATTCGTTCCCGGACGAAAATACACCTTGATAAGGCTCACTCCCGTGAGGGACCGTGACTCTATATGTTCTATATTCGCGCCTAGCGTAAAGAATCGTTCGAACGTATCCGTGATATCGGCTTCAATCTGCTCCGGTGGCATCCCAGAATAGAAAGTCGCGACTACGACCACCGGAATATCGATCTCTGGAAATAGATCCACAGGCATCGTAGTCATATTGACGATGCCAACCACAAAGATCGCCAGACACACCATGAGAATCGTGTACGGATAGCGCAACGCGAACTTTGGCACTATTGGCCACCTCTCGCATTCCCCTGAGTATCTGTGACTCCACCTTCCTCACGCATCATGTCGCTAGCCGGTTCCTCTTGTATACGCGGAATCACCTGCTCTTTCTCGTGAAAGCGTGCTGCGTCTCCGAGTAATACTCGATCGCCAGCCTGAAGACCGCTGATGACTTCCACCAGGGTAGAGCCCCGCAAACCTAATTTGACCGTCCGTTGCTCTACTTGATTATTCGGAGTCAGTGCCCACACGACCCCAGTTGCTCCCGCACCTTGCACTGCGACCACAGGGATCGTCAATATGTTTTCCCGATGCTCCAACTGCAGATACGTGTTTGCATACATGCCTGGGGTGATGGCCAGTGTTGGGTTTGGCACATCCACCTCGGTCTGCATCGTCCGAGTGCTTAGATCCAGATTTCGAGTAAAGCGCACGATCTTCCCATCCAGGTTCTGGTCGAGAGCATCGATGCGAATCTGCACGATGTCACCTATATGGACGTAACGCACGGCATCCTCCGGTACCGGCACTCGCAGGCGGAGCAGACCACTTTGGGCCAGCTTGATCAGCGGCATGGTCTGGGTCTCCGAGTTCGTTCCTTGTTGCAGCAAGACTCCTGTATCCGCATACCGCCACGCCACGATGCCATCCAGTGGGGCTATGACATTGGTATACGCTTTGAGCGCTCCTACGCGCTCCTGATCCGCTGCCGCGGCATTTGCGCCCTGCTTCGCTCCGGACAGGTTGGCGAGCGCGGCGTCTAACTGCTCCTGTGATGCCTCTGCCTGTGAACGTGCGTTGTCCAGTTCCTGTTCTGCAATCAAGCCCGGACGTTGCTCCGCCGCTTTCGCCAGGCGATCATAGTTCGCCTGAACCGCCACATGCAGCGATCTCGCCCGGCTTACCTCGTGCTCTGCGGCGTTGATCGCGGTCTGGGACCGAAGCGCTTCGGATTGAGTGCTGCGATACTGCGCACTCAACTCCGGAACTTCCAAAGTCGCTAATACCTCTCCCGTGTGAACTCGATCCCCTATATCGACATTAATGCTCCGCACATAGCCGGACACCTTCGCATGAACGTCCACCACCTGGTAAGCCTGAAACTGCCCAGCCAGACTAAGCAAGTGCGATATGTTTCCACGTTGCACAATCGCAACCGCAGCATATGTCGGAGGAGGTTGGTTCGATTCTCCTCCCCTACACCCTGAGAGAGAGAGTGCCCCCACGTACATCACTGTCAGGCACCCTGGAATACGCCACGTTCGCATACTAGAAGTCACTCCACTTGCAGGGTTGACAAGCACCTGTTCCGCTCCACCTCCTTAGGTTGCGACTGGAGGTGAGTAACGCTGCCGGCTCGACTTACGCCAGGAATGCAATACAACTCTGATGCGCAAGACCTATTTTCGAGTTGTGCTATCGCAATTCCTGGATCCCTAAGATTCGCAGTCGAGATTCCTCGGATGCTCAATGTTCCATGGCGCTTCGTCTGCCTCCTGTTCTGTCTTCAGCAGCACATGCAGCGGAGCCTGCGTTCGATCCATAGAGTGGCCAGGAAACCGCGCCGGATCTGCCGCCTCAATTATTGCTACGTCCTGCTCGGATAGACAAGACGGGGCAGGCCGCTCTGGTGAGCAACTGGTAAGCAAAACTCGTATGAAGATGCCGGCCCAGCTGCGAATCCGCGTGAACCCCAAGAACGATAAGTCTTTCGGGATCAACCTCCGTTCGCCTCAGTATCTGGTTTAAGTCGACCATTTGGTTGCGATGAAACTCCGATGTACACCAGGGGTCGGTTACCTCCGGCATCGCGTCCCCTAGAGCATTGCAATACTCTTCCGCCGACCTCACATCTTGCTCAGAGGGAGGCGATGAAATATGGCATACTTCAACCGGAACGTGAAACTCTCTTCCCAGCATCCTCGCGTATGGCGCTGCAGTCGCCGCTTCTGGTGTCAGGTCGGAGCAGTAAAGTATGTCTTTCAGTTTGAGACTCAAATCCAACCCTGCGGGAACGTGCGAGCCGATGGAAAGTGTCGGGCAGGATACCGCCAATAAAATCTTTTCAGTATTTGATCCAATCAGAAGATGTTCCACCCCCCGATGGACGCCGTGGACCCCGAGGACCAAAAGGTCCGGAGGATGAGCTCTCGCCTGACTCAGTATCACCTGGCACGGCGTGCCGGCTTCGATCACTTCCTCGACATCAAGACCAGTGCGACGAAGCCCCGCAGCCAACGCATCCAGACGCTCCCTCGCCGCCATTCGAGACAGGCTCGGTCGGCTTGTCATTAGCTCTGCCTCTTCCGCAGGAGATGACAACTCCAGTGCATGCAGGAGTACAACGGTGGCTTTGAAATGATGCGCAAATGCCACCGCATAGTCCAGAGCCAACCGGGAGTTCTCCAGAAAGTCAGTTGCGAAAAGAATCCGCTTCATCTTCAGTTCATGCATAATGGCCCTCCCGCAAGACGATTGGTCACCACAAACAACCTCGGGCTGCTAAGGGCGAACGGAGCGGAGTCGTCATTTCAGGCAGCCGCACTACAGCCATTTAGCACTGCGACATAAGATACTACTCACTCGGATTTCGCGTTGCCTTCGGAGTCGCACTCGACCTGCGAACGAGGCGCGGGAGACTTCCACATGCGCAGTGCTCACGCGTGAAGTTCAGACGAACCTGCTGCTTCGAGCCCAGATTCTTACCTGCGTCATCAGGCCAGCCTGCTCGGTCAGACGGCTGTGTTCAGGCTTTCCAGGGATGCGCCAATAGCAGCGCCTTAAAAGACAAGGCCCCTCGAAATGATCTTCGAAAGGGCTCGTGCAGAAAAATGGTCGGGACGACTAGATTCGAACTAGCGACCTCACCCACCCCAAGGGTGCGCTCTACCAGGCTGAGCCACGTCCCGACTTGCTACGATTGCCTCTCACCACGATGAGCAAGAAGCAGGGGTTCCTCTAGTCTACATCAAGCAAGCCGCCCCGTTCAGCATGGGCCCCTCCCTTCAGAAAATCTGCCTGAATCGACCAAGACCTCCACCCAAAGCGCGCCCTAGCAAGCGGCCCACGCCCTTCAAAAGACCCTCTCGATCCCCGCTAACGTAACCGCCTGCCCGGTCACCCGCTAAGGAATGATATAAATCGAAGCCGACGCAGTCGCGGCGAGGATCCCTGCAACATTCGCCCCAATATTCCGGAGGTAGCTGAAGGGAATATAGATCACGTCATCCGGCTGGAGAGGCACGTCCGGCCTCTTGCCCTTCTGTATCAGGCTGAAATTCATCGGGATCTCCTGATACCCGCCGTCAGCCAATCGCCGAATCAATCGGGCGTGCGAGGGAACCGCTGAAGGCTGGGTTCCACCCGCTAAGGACACCGCCTGCATCGCCGTCAGTTGTGAGTGATTGTTCTGCATCACAATTCCGCTCGGCCGATTCACGTCGCCTAGAACGTACGCGATCGCAGCATGGGGAACCAGCACAATGTCGCCAGGATAGACCTCCACCTGGTCCTTCATCGCCTGGTTCGCATCGTTGGACAGATCGTACGTAATGGGCTTGATCGAACGATCTCTCCGCTGGATCGTCACGTGGCGGTCGGCGACATCGGTCAGGCCACCTGCGAGAGCGACAGCATCCAGTACCGAGCGCGGCGCAGTAATGGGGAAGACTCCGGGCAGCTTCACCTGTCCTAAAACCGAGATCGATTGCGTCGCGTATTGGTCAACCGTAACCGTCACCGCAGGATGGTTCATGAAGTGGGAGCTGATTAGAAAGTCCTGAATCTTTTGCGCCGCTGCGGCCGGCGTAAGCCCCGCAACCTTCAGCGTCCCGACACCGACCAGCGGTATCTCTCCTGAGTCCGTGACGCGGGGATGCTGTTCCATCTCTGGTGTGTCGAGCACCTGCACGTGGAGCAGATCTCCCGGCCCAATCAGCAGGGATTCCTGCGCGAATATACCGGGGCACACGGCCATCACTACCAACAATGAGAAGAAGGCGATCCAGCGGGACATGAGCATCTCAGACTCCATCATGTGGTTTTGTAATACGTCGAACCCGCATAGCCGAAGTAATCGGCATAGCTGACGGAACCTCGATCGACACCATTCAGAACAACATGGACGTCGCCGTCGGAACCCGAAGCGAGTAAGTGGTAAGCGCGATCAAGCGACTTCTTCGTCGTAAACTCGTATCGCGCTACGAGCAGTGTCATATCGGCCCACTGCGCAAGGATGAGCGGATCCGTTACATCAAGAATCGAGGGACTGTCGACGACAACGTAGTCGAAGCTATCCTTCCATTGGCTCAGAAGTTCGCGGCACCGGTCGCTGCTCAGCAGTTCCGTGGGAAATTGTGTCGCTGCGCCAGCCGGAATCATCTGCATCTTCCCGCAGCCCGGAACCTCGTTGGTCTGCAGCGTCTGATTTGGATTCGAGAGTAGCTGGCTGAGCCCTGGAACGGAGCCCCCCGAGGGATCAGTAAATCGAGTCTGCTCATTTTGCCGCAGATCGCCATCGACGAAGAGAACTCGTTTGCCGGCCTGAGCCAGCAGTGCAGCGAGGTTGCCAGCGACGGTTGTCTTTCCCTCTCCGGGCACAGAACTTGTCACCAGAATCAACTTGGGAGCAGGCATTGCACGTGAGGAGAGGATGGACATCCGCAGCCTTCGCAAAGCCTCGGCGAACGCGCTCATCGGCTGCTCGAGGACGACGAGCGGGCTGGTCGTCCTCGTCGATCTTCCTGCAAAGCCAGCCAGCGCGGGAAGGCCAAAGAACGACCGGCGATCGGATGAATCCAGCGAGGGCAACACCGCGGAAAGTCGGTGCCCGATAGACTCTTCAACCCCGCCGAAGGATTGAATCGTGTCGTCGGTCAAATCGGAATAGAGAGCCCCGCAGGCCCCCAGGAAGAGTCCCAGGAAGATCGCGGCCGCAAGGTACAGGGGAGGATTGGGCGACGACGGCTTGGCCGAAACCCGAGCAGGACTTACAACTGAGATGTTGGAGGATCGTAGCCCTTCAATGACGCCCGCCTCTCTCAATCGTTTTGAGAGATCTTCATAGAGCGCGCGGCTGTTATCGGCTTCCTGCTTGGCTATGCCATATTCAATCGCGCGGTCGTTAGACTTCTCAGCCTGCTCCTTGCGCTCGTTGTAGACCGCCAGCTGCTTATCTTCGGCGCCTCGCGCAGCCTCGTAGTCATTCTTCGCGCGCTCACCGATGCGGCGAATCTCTGCGTCCACAGATTTGTCGAGGCTGGCAAGATTGGATCGTTCGTCGGCAAGCTTTGGATAGTCCGCGCCGAACTTCGAGGTGTCCTGCGCTAACTGTGCCGCTGCCGTCGCTTGCTGCGTACGCAGATTCTGGAGAAGAGCAAAGGCGCTCTGCGCCGAAGTGGAGTTCGCCGGGCCGGCACCCGCTAATCCGGAAATCATGTCCGGATCTCCATTGCGAATCGTCTCGTACAGCGCTCCCTTCATGATGCGATTCGATGTTGCGGTGGTCAGCGCGTTGGTCGCCTGCTGCAACTGATCCAGCGTCGAGCTATAGAGTTGGTCGCGCCCCTGAGCATCTTCTCCCATGCTGTACACGCCGGCATACCGCTGTAGTGCGACGACGCGTGCCTGCAGGTCATGGGCCTGTCTCTTCAGGTCAGCCATCTGGCCGCCGAGCCATTCTGAAGTCTGATTGGTCGCTGCGTTGCGAGTATTAAATCCGTAGTCCACCAGAGCATGAATCAAGTCATTCACCACTGCTGCCGCGATCTTCGGATCAGAGTCAATGTAATCAATCTGGATCAGCCGAGTGCCTGCAACAGTCTTCACCTTCAGGTGGCTGCTGAAGACCTTCGTGACATAACTCCTCCTCCGCGGCGAGTCTTCAAGTGAAGACCCCGATGGATCAGCAATCCCCTTCGGTGAAAAGATCCCAAGCACTGCGCCGACAGGACTCCAGTGAGGTTTAAAGTCCTTCGTCTTCTCAAGATCCAGGTCGTTGATGACCTTCAGCGCCAGTGTGTCGGACTGCAGAATCTCTACCTCCGTCTGGAGATCGAGACTGGCATTCAGAGCGTCTCCCATTTCGCCGGGCGACGACGTCATGAGGCTGTCAAGACCGAGCAGATCTTCGCTGCTCCTCTGCACCTCAATCACCGCAGTTGATTTGTAGTGAGGAGTCGCGAGGACACAATAGAGCGCTACAACCACGAAAAGCGAGGCTGTTGTGGCGACAAGAATACGTCTGCGCTGGCGGAAGACCGCAAGAATTGCACCAATGGTCAGATCAGAACTGGACTGCGCACTTTTCACGGTATTGCTTGCTCGCATGTTCCTTCTTCAGGGCAAAAATGACAGACGCGGGATGATTGCGTGGTGAGGAAAGCGTCACGGTCGCAGACGCATTCGTTGACGGGCGACTGTCTAGAATCCTCGCTCTTCCTTCAGTGAGACTTTTCACATAGTGTATGGCGTATCATCTACGCTGTACAGCGTTTGTTGCGTCGCCGGAGTATCCGCTGAGAGCCTCCAGGTTTTGCCTTTGTGTACAAATGCTTTGCGCTGAACCCTTTCAAATGAATGCCGATCCTCGCGGCTTCGCAGAGATGATCGTGAAGTCCCGAATCTGAGGGGAGGATGTATTGGATCAACAGGCGCCAATTGTTACGGTCGTCATCCCAACCTTCAATCGTCCTCAGTTTCTTCTGCGCGCTATCGACAGCGTCCTGCGTCAGACCTTCACCCATCTTGAAATCGTAGTCGTCATTGATGGGCCAGATACTGCCTCCCGGCATGCGATCGAACAACTCCATGAGCCAAGGCTGAGATACGTTGAATTACCTGAGAGGGTAGGGGGAGCCGAGGCTCGCAATATAGGAGCAAGCTCCGCGAACGGCAACTGGATTGCACTTCTGGATGATGATGACGAATGGCTCCCCAATAAACTGGAGCGGCAGCTAGTCCCCGTTCAGTCCAGCCAGAACAATGGAATACTTGTGACCTCGCGCTACATCTGTCATGCACCAGGAGCAGCGGATGTCGTACGTCCGCGTCGACTGCCCAAACAAGGCGAACCCATCTCAGAGTTCATGTTCGACTATCTGTGCTACTTCCAGACATCAACTTTCCTATGCTCAAAATCGCTGTATCTCCGAGTGCCCTTCGACGGCACCCTACCCTTCTTTCAGGACATAGACTGGTTCCTTCGGGTAAGTCAGGATAGAGCCTTTGACTTAGTCGTCATCGATGAGCCGCTATCGATCTACCATGTGCCGGCGGGGCGCACGAGCATCACCAGCGATTTGAACTGGCAGGCACGGCTGGAGTGGGGAAGGAGTCGCCGGCATTTATTGAGCAGGCGAGCGTATTCCCGATTCATCATCGGAACGTGTGTAGGCCGAGCCGTGCAGGATGGCGCTGGCTGGAAGGGATTCGTAACTCTATTAAAGGAAGCAGTAATCCAAGGATCGGCGACGCCCTATCTCGTCGTGCTCCTGTGCGGAGCCTACATCCTTCCTCCCAAATATCGAAAGCAACTCCGTGACAGGCTCTTTTTCGCGAAAGCCAAAACGTTACCGGATCCATTGGCGGATCGAGCCTCGAACTATGAATGATTCCGTTCTCTCCGGCAGCCTCCCCCGCGTCGTCATCTTCCGATCCGAGCTCCTTCCCGGAAGCGAAACATTTATTCGAGAACAGGCAGAAGCGCTTCGCCGTTTTGAGCCCATCTACGCCGGCCTCAAGCAGGCACGATCGGGCTTACCCCATTCAGCGAAGAGTGTCTTACTCGAGGGATCGGGCACCAGCTTCTCCTCCCTTCGCAGATCCATCTACCAGATCACCGGCTATGCTCCGGCGTTCAAATCGCACATTGAAGAGATGCGTCCATCGCTCATCCATGCCCACTTTGCACTGGACGGAGTAGCTGCGTTGCCGCTGGCCAACCACCTGAACATGCCTCTTGTCGTCTCGCTTCATGGCTACGATGTGACAAGCAGCGACCGAAGTTTGCGAACCAGCACCACCGGCACGTTATACCTGCTTAGACGTCGCCAGCTCTGGGAGCGAGTACACACGTTTCTGTGCGTTTCGAACTTCATTCGCGACAAGGCAATCGAGGCAGGCTTTCCTGAGAGCAAACTCCTCGTGCACTACACCGGAGTGAACTGCGATCACTTTGCAAAGTCGGACGCCCCTCGTGATAGAAGCGTTCTCTTTGTCGGTCGTCTCGTTGAGAAAAAAGGATGCCAGCTTCTTCTGGATGCGATCGCCGAAGTGAGTGAAGTTCTCCCCGGCACATCTCTCACCGTCATAGGCGATGGTCCCCTTCGAAGCCGATTGCAAGAGCAGGCGAGCCAACTCCATATCCCTGTGCGTTTCCTCGGAGCGCTCCCAGCGTCCGAGGTGAGGGACGCAATGTCGCGCGCTTCCATCTTCTGTGTCCCAAGCGTGCGAGCCGACAACGGAGACAGCGAGGGCTTTGGCATGGTCTTCGCCGAAGCACAGGCCATGGGAACTCCAGTAGTCAGCTTCCATCACGGGGGAATTCCGGAGGCCGTAGACGATGGAAACACTGGGCTGCTCGTGCCGGAGCGAGATGCGAAAGCCCTTGCTGCCGCTATCATTCGGCTACTTAGCGACGCAGCGCTGTGGACCAGTTTCAGCGCAAATGGCCCTGTACGGATCCGCCAGAAATTCTCTCTCGAAAGCCAAACGCGAAGCCTCGAAGACATATATTCAGCGGCGTGCGTCTCCGCACCTCTCCGCCAATAGTGCGACCTTTCGCCGCACCCTCAAGGATGCCAGTATCGGATAGAGTCGCTACTTGGTGCGTCGTCGGATCACGGTGGCGACCTTCTCCACAAGCCTGCGTCCCCGAGCCGAAAAAGCTGCAGTCGAATATCTAAGCTGAGTGAGTAGAGTATCGTCCCCTTGCTCCGGTAAAGCGACGCTGAACGCCGATGGTGCAAGCCGAGTAATTCGTGGCCACCCACGGAGACTGTTCAGGAGATTAGATCCGTGAATTACCTGCAACCACTGCGGCGCGGAGAAAATGCTCCTTACCTTGCCAGCCGTTCGAACGCGATTATGTTCAACACACATCACGGTGGTGAAAGACCCATCTTCCCGAATCTTTTCAATGAGTGAGAGAAATGGGTTTGATCTCCAATAGCTGTTATAGAGTCGGCCGCGATAGAGTTGCAGCCCAAATGGAAATACCAGAAACTCGCGCGCTTGTTGCTTGAATTCCTGTTGAACAAGTCTCAGGTGGTCGCTGCCGATCGCATCATCATTATCCAGCCTGGTAGTGATCAGGTAAGGTCGCGACACTAGCCCTGTCCTTCCAACCGACCTCGCGATCACCTCATCTGTTGCAGGACCCTCAACATAGAACGTCGAAACGAATTCTCCGTAAGAAGACATCTTCTCCTTGAACCATTCAGGGCTCGCGGCATCACAGAAGATCAGCCAATGAAACGTAGCTCCCCTTTGAGCTGCAACCGAAGGAAGGCAGTAGTGTTCAAATAGTTCCAGTCTTTCTTTGAGCCATGCCTCATCAAGCCCCTTCGCTGAAGGAGCAAAGTCAACAGCTGTATTGAAGCGAGTTAGGATGAGGTGCGTAAAATCGCTGGGCGGCAACAAGCTACTCCTTCGACAATCCAATGCACTAAATTGGAACTACTCAGAATCATTGAGAGAACACATCAGGTTTGCATCGCATCGTTTATCCCGCGTGCCTGTCTTCGGAATAAATAATCGGAGGTCGCCCAGAACACTACCACCAATAACCCGTCGCATGCCAGGCTGGTCCACGCCGCACCACGCCAGGAAAAACGAGGAAGTATATAAAGGTTCGCTACAACATTCAGCACTCCCACGCCCACCTGAATGCCTGTTCGTACGCGTTGAAATCCCGCGCCAGAAAGTGAGTCGGCCAGAAAGACATGAAAGCACCGTAGCAGTGGAATTGGAGCGAGTAGCCGCAGCGCCGGCACGGCAAGAATGTATTGCTTCCCTAAAATCAAAGGCAATATCGGCGCAAATATCCATAAGCTTGCGGAAATCCCCACCCCATACATTGAAGCCTTGACAATGAGGGACTTCGCATAAGGATGGGTCGCCGTGATTCCATCAACACCCTTCTTGAAAAATACAGGGTAGGCAGCGGAAACAAGGGAGCGCACAGGCGTCATGCTTACATCGATAAGACGGTAGGCCGCACTATATATTCCTGTCGAAACAAAGTCAGATAATCTTCCGAGCATGATCTTATCGACATCGTTGTAGATACTAGTCGCTGAGGTGCTGATACTAAAAAAAAGCCCCTCAGACAAATCTTCTCGCAGAGAATTTAACTGAAGTTTCGGACGCCCCCACAAGTTCGTCCCTCGATAAACTGCATAAGCAGTTCCGACGATCCCGCTCACCAGATACGCCCAGACCCACTCAGAGAGCGAGACGGAATGAAGAGTCAGCACTAATATTCCGATCGCAGCCAGCCGGAGTAGACTCACAACCACGCTCTGAATCGATGTATCTTTCATCCGGTTGCTCGCCGCAAACCCGAACGCAGCTAGCTCTGTAATCTTCATGAAGATCAGGTCAGAGATACAGACGACCAGCACAATGAAAGCGCCCGTCTTCAAATGAAATAGGTAGTTCACCACAAGCACTACGGCGGTCAGCAGCGATCCGGATACGACCGTAATCAGCAGTCCATTTCCCCAGCAGATCACGGCATCACGCTTCCCTGAACGAACATCCCTGATAAATAAATTCGTGGTTCCCATGCCTGAGAACGGTCCTAATACTGACACTAATGCGACCACCGCCGCGAAGGCTCCGTAGGCCGTGGGGCCAAGGGACCTTGCAATTAAAACAAAATAGGCCGCCTGGATGACCAGTCGCAGTCCCTGGCCTATGGATAGATGCATAGTGTCCCTGGCCAAACCGCTTTTCTTCAGTCGAGCGATGAATTGCAAGCTATCGATCTCCTTCATGCGGCATGGCTATCGACCTGGATGGAGCAGGTTGCGCCATCGCTTTTTCAATTTATATTCGAGGGCCTGCGAGGCACAGGTTCTTACTTCTTCGTCTGCAAAGATGCGACCCGCCGCCTGGATCCAATGGCCATCCGTCACGGCACTACGGAATGCGAAGAACTTCTTTGCGGCGCGCATGCGATCCGCACGCAGATTTAGTAGTTCAGCCAACTCCGGGTCGTCATCTACCAACTGGGACGCAGCGACTTTTCTGCTCTCAGCTTCTACCTCGGACAGATCGACCTTGGTCCGCGTCAGGGAGGAATGCTTCCCGCTCACACTGCCTAGCCGCTGGGTATAAACGTAGTGAGCCTCGGGAAATACTGCAAACTTTGCCCGGCGTACAAGTGCCGTCAAGTAGAAGATAAAGTCCTCACCGTGGCGAATGTCCTCGGGATAGCGCAAGCGAGCAGCCTCAACAAAACTACGCCGCAGGATTGGCTTTAGTAAGCCAAGGTCCACTGCCCCAGCCATGTTCGTCATGCAATTACGAACGAAGCTATACCGATCCAAGGTCAAGCAAGTTCCAATTGCTTCTGGAGGTATAGCTATGCCGACAATCTTATCTGCGACGACATCGTAGTTATAGAAGTTGTCTGCAGCGAGGTCCAACTGCGCTTCTTCCGCCCTAGCCACTAGGTATTCCAAACGATGCGGAAGATAACGATCGTCGGAATCCAAAATCGCAATCCACTCCGAGCAGCAGCTTTCCAGGCCCATGTTACGCGCCGTCGCGGCCCCGCGGTTCAATGGCATCTGAATCAATCGCACGCTCGGATGATCTCTTGCGATATCCGCGACGACCGCAGCCGTGTCATCTGTCGAAGCGTCGTCCACTACAACGATTTCAGCAGGCGCAAGTGATTGTGAAAGCGCGGAGTGAATCGCTGTGCTAACACAGCCCGCAACGTTGTAGGCTGGAATGATCACGCTGATAGACTTCGGCATAGAAAATGGCTCGATCATTGGGGTCCATGACCTCATGCGAGGCACGTATGCGTACTTGACGCGTGGCTGATTCAGGAAACCCCCCATCGTAGCATAGCTACCCGGGGCATCAGATACGTTTACCACTTGCCGCAAAGTGTACTATCATCCTCCGTACTACATCGGTTACCTTCATCGCTAAATCAACTTGTAATTCAAATCTCATCCAAACACCACCTCAGGTCAAATAGCAGAGCCTCTCCTGTCTTCTCTTTTTCAAAGGGACATGTCGTGCAAGATACGATTGCTAATCCCGCTTTGAGCAGAGGTAAGATTCCATCGCTTGATGGGCTCCGGGCAGTCTCGTTTCTAATCGTGTTTTTTTCTCACGCTGGCCTGGCTAAATTCGTTCCAGGACGTCTCGGTGTCAACATCTTTTTCTTGCTCAGCGGGTATCTGATCACCACCTTGATGATCCGTGAACGAGAAAAGACCGGATGGATATCTCTCAAGCTCTTCTATCTCCGCCGGTCGCTTCGAATCTTCCCCCCGATGTATACCATCATGGCGGCAACTCTTATCTATCTTGCCGCTGTTCATCACCTGGGCGGCATCACCTTAGCGGGTGTGTGCTCGCAGGCATTCTATTTCCAGAATTATTACTCTCACGACGGAAGAGGTCTCATTCGGGGTATGGCAGTCCTCTGGTCTCTCGCAGTTGAGGAACATTTCTATTTGCTCTTCCCCCTCCTGATGCTGCTCTTCACTACCAGACTCAAGATGAGTTATCGGCAGATTGCGATCGCGTTACTTTGCCTTTGCGGCGCGATCCTGGCCTGGCGAACATTCGTTGTCTTCACTTTCTCCAACGGGTTGGATTGGGCGCGAGATGCCACGGACTGTCGCGCCGATTCGATCCTGTTTGGATGCGCGCTTGCCAGCTGGGAGAGAACTCCATCGATCACTCGTGTATTCACTCGAGAGATGCTCGAACGTAAAATCCTTCCCTTCTCGACTTTGCTTTTGTTGCTCACCCTCGTGATTCGCAATCAAGTCTTTCGCGAGACCATCCGATATTCCATGCAGGCAGTTGCCCTCGCGCCCATCCTCTATTACGTCGTCCATGCTCCTCAAAGTTGGGTGGGACGCATACTCAATACGCGCGCTCTCGCAACACTCGGAATCCTTTCGTACGCCTTATATCTTCTGCATGTGACGGTGCTTCTGGAACTCGCTCAGGTCATCCCTTCCCAATTCCTTGTGGGCATTCTCGGATTGTTTGTCTCCATCCTCCTGGCTTATCTCGTTCATATCTTCGTTGAGAGGCCGACGGATGCTATGCGTAAGAAATTCACGCACAGTTCCGACGACCATGCCCAGGGCCAAAGGTCGCAACCGGATACGGCCATCGCTTTGCCGTAACATTTGATTCAGGCAATCAGCCCCTGTGCGAGTACGCGAGCTCTGCCAGAAGCTGCTGATACACCACTGCCGGAGGCTCATGACCCGAAGAGAGATGCTTATCCATGGACTGGGGCTTGGATCCGGTCTGCTATTCTCACCGCGCTCGTCCGCCAGCATGCTTCTCGAGGACGCCTCATCATCGCTCAAGGCATTGGCTGCCAGATCCCACCTGAAGCTCGGAGTACAAGCCAGCAAGGCGAATCTTCAAGTCCCGGAGTTTGCAAAGTTTGTCACACAAAACTTCAGCCTGCTCACTCCGGGCAACGAGCTCAAATGGCCCAGGCTGCGTCCGACTCCGGACTCCTACACCTTTGACGACGCCGACTGGATGCTCAACTTCTGTCAGAGTCACGACATGCTGCTCCACGGTCACAATCTTTGCTGGAATAATCCCACCGCAAATCCGCCTTGGTTCCCCTCTGTGCTCACGAAGCAGAATGCCGAGCAGCAACTTACGGACTACATCACCACGGTGGTCGGAAGATATCGCGGGAAGATTGAGTCGTGGGATGTCGTCAACGAACCGGTAGTCTTTTGGAGTAAGCGTCCTGACGGCCTCTATCCCGGCGTCTGGATCAATCTGCTCGGGCCGCAGTATCTCGACATAGCATTTCACGCGGCCAGGGCTGCCGACCCCTCGGCTCTGCTTGTTTTAAATTGCTACTACATAGAGCAGGACCAGCCAAACTTTGAGCGCACCCGCGAACTGACCATCGCTCTGCTCCAGCAACTCCTCAAGCGAGGAGTCCCCGTTCAGGCCATCGGCATCGAGTCGCACCTTGACGCCTCAGCGCCTTTTGGCGGCCCGGCCTTTCTCGAGTTCATAAGAAAAGTCCGTGCTCTCGGTCTCCAGGTTCTCATCACGGAACTCGACGCCGACGACACCAACGTCCAGGGAAGCGACCAGCAGCGGGACCGCGTCGTGGCCCAGTGTTACTACGACTACCTCACTCAGGTTGTGCCCGCCGGCAACACCAATCGTGTCATCTTCTGGACGCCGAGCGACCGGTGGGACTGGCTCAATTCCATGCAGCCCGCCAAGTTTCATCGCGCCGACGGAAGGCCGCACCGTCCCGGACTTCTGGACGACTCGTTCCGTCCCAAGCAGGCAATGGCCGCGGTTGAAGCCGCGCTGCGCACCCTCTCCGGCTCCAGGCCCCGACCGGGCGAGTGGGACAATAGGAGCTAATGAAGCTGAATCCGCAACCCATCGGGAAAGGAGAGCCGCCTATGTCGACACTCGCTGACGTCGCCTCTCCCGCCGCGCACCCGCCCATCGCCACGGGCAAGTTGGTGCGTACCTGGTTCATCCTTCTGCCGTTCCTCTATTACACCAGTAGTGGATTTCCAGGCGCTGCCGATGCGGGCTCCGCGCAGAGCGCCTCATTCGCACACCAAATTGGTCTCCTCATCGTATCCGTCATCTGTGCGACGCTCATCGCCAAGAGATTCTCCGCGATCATGTCGGCGTCTATCAGGATGGTGCCCGTCCTTGCTCTACCCGTCCTCGCACTCTTGTCCTGTGCGTGGTCGGTTGATCCGCGCCAGAGCCTCGTCAGCGGAATCACCTTCCTCTGTTTCATGCTCTTCGCAATCTATATCGCAGAGACCTTCTCACCTCAGGGTCAGTTGGATCTCATCATGCTGACCGGAGCTATCGCAGTTCCCGCGAGCATCGCGCTCGCTCTCTTTGTGCCAAGCATAGGAGCGCCGCCGTCCGGGTGGCGCGGGATCTTTGTGCACAAGCAGCAATGTGCTGCCGCCGTGACTCTCTTCCTCGTCACCGCTCTTCACTGGAAGCCCGGTCACGCTCTGCTCAGGCCGCTTCGTGCCGTCTATGTTGTTCTTTGCCTCGTCCTGATCGTCATGTCGCAATCGAGAACCGGTTGGCTCCTGACGCTTCTCGCCCTGACTCTGTACGGTAGTCTCCGCTTCCTGCAGAGGCTACCGGCTAAAGACTCGCTCCTCGTAACGCTCACAGCGATCCCTGTCGTCGGAGGCCTGGCCTATCTCTTCTCTCTAGTCGCCACGCTGATCCTCAGCACCGTCGGCAAGGACCCAACGCTCACCGAACGCACCGTCATCTGGGCCGCCGTTTGGGACGCGATCCAGCAGCGACCACTTCTCGGGTATGGATATGAGGCCTTCTGGCGGGGGCTCCAAGGAGCATCCAAGGACGTCGTCCTCATCGCAGGTTGGAATCTATACCAGGCTCAGAGTGGCTATCTTGATCTGTGGGTGCAACTCGGTGTGGGAGGCTTCATTCTGGTCGTCCTGATGACAGTACAAGCAGGTGTAGATGCCATTCGCAGCTTCCGCCGCACGTCCAATCCATCCTTCGTGCGATGGTGCATCGTGGTCATTCTCTGTAACCTGGTCTACAACATTGGAGAGAGCGATATGGGCCTTCTGCGAATCTCCTGGTTCCTCTTCGTCCTCGCTTGCATCGGCCTCAACAAGGAAGCCAACCCCACCCCGGCATACTCCTGACGAGCGAAGTTGCATCGTCTCCCCGCATCGAAGTTTCGAACTTGCCGCCGACTCCTCCATCTGCGAAAATTCTGGAATATCCCTTAGCCGTTTGCCTCATCCCGCCGTCGCGCTTCGGCGATCCTGATGAAAACAGGGAAGTCCCTGTCTTCAAAAGATCCCAATCCACCGAACGAACGGAGGGAAGGAGAGATCTTCAGCCTATTGGCTCACGAGGTTCGGCATCGCATGTTTTACGCGGCGATACCCGTCTTCTGTTTTTTTAACCTTGGAAGATTTTCTGTAATACGCTAAAGTCGGACGACTGGCGGCTTTGGCAACCCTTGAACTTCAGATCTCGCCTTCCACAGTCTCGACTCAATCAGGTGGGCCTCGTTTTCATAACATCCTGAAACGTATCACCGCTCTAAACTGAACAACTGCAAAGAAATACTTGCTCCCAGCTAAATACTCACACTCCATCTGCATCATGCCAACTTTGCCCTTCGGCAGTGCCATGAACGTCAACACTTGAGATGCAGGAGAAATTTATGCTTCAGAGTATGCCATCGGGCCATAACCCGCAGTTGCCGCACACGTTCGACACGACCATTGACCCCTACTACGGTCTGCCCGAGCGCATTGGCATCGGTCCGCTTAGAATCGACGCTCTCTCCGCGACCGAGTTGACTCGTCGGCTCATCGGTCACACGTTCGCTCCCGGCAAGACCAACCACGTCGTTACAGCCAACGCCCAGTTCTACGTTCTCGCAGAGGAGCGTGAAGACTTTCGCCGTTGCGTAGCAGAGGCCGAGTACGTCTGTGCCGACGGAATCTCAGTCGCTCTCGCCTGCAAGTGGCTCGGCCGCAAAGCTGTCTCGCGCATCGCGGGAGTCGATCTCATCTCCTATCTCTGCGAAGAGTCCGTCTCCCTCGATCTAACCATCTACTTCCTCGGTGGCAATCCCGGATCGGCCGCTAAATCGGCGGCCACCATGATGAAGAGATTTCCTGGCCTCCGCGTCGCTGGGGTAAACTGCCCTCCCGTCGGATTCATTCAGAATCCCCGGCTACTCGCGAACGTGCTGGACGACATCCGGACCGCGAACCCATCCATCATCTTTGTCGCTCTCGGAGCTCCTCGTCAGGAGTTCTTCATCCAGGAGCACATTCGTCCCCTCGGCATCCCCGTTGCCTTGGGTGTCGGAGGAAGCTTCGAAATTATCTGCGGAGCCACACATCGCGCTCCCGTCTGGATGCAGAGTTCCGGCCTCGAGTGGTTCTACCGCTGGGCTCAGGAGCCCGTACGTCTTGCCAATCGATATCTAATCGGCAATACGCTCTTCTCCTACTACCTCATGCGCAACATGGTCCGGCAGAAGAAGCAGTCCAGCGGCCAGAATGTACAAATCCTCCCATCCTCTGACCGCACTCTCTCTGAGATCAGGGCGAGGCGTCTCTATCAGGAAGCGCAGAAGGCCGACGCTGCGGGGCCATTCGCTTAGGGAGACTCTGCACAAGATCTGCATCCGCGTCCTGATTGATTAATCAAATAGGAGTGAGGTGGGAGCGATGAAGCAGCAGAGTCTGGCGAGTCAGGGTGTGTTTGAGAAGTACGGGCGCAAGAGTCGCCGAGAGC
>DAIDGQ010000010.1 GCA_027452215.1 Granulicella sp.
TATGACCTCTCTCAATATGCTCAACTCCATCAGGAACGAGAACCGCAGTTGGCATAGGTTGCACCTCTTTCCGCTTTTTTAGGTAATTCTGAAGTTGCTGTACATGAACATCTGGGTTCGCATATCCCAAATCTAACAACCATGCCTGATCACTTAGAGCATACAAAGGTGAGAAAAAAAACTCTTTTACTAAAAGATGTGAAGGTGATAAGTCCAACCCGTAATTAACAGCGTGATACATTTTATCTATATACACGGGTGCTTCACATAAAAATGGAAGAAGTTTTTGGAATAACTGTACTAGCGCATTTATATGATCATGCTTAACTATAACAGCAAGATAACAAGAATAAGCCTCACCATCAGTGTAGGTTAGAATGTCACTAATTCTAATATCACGCAGGAGGACTTGGCCTTTCAAGAGCTGTTCTATTAACTCATTTTTTAAAGGTAAAAGCCCTAGCGATGCCCAAATGTCTTCTTTAGAGGGAAGCAGCGGCCGAAGAAGCGGCGGTAGAGGGGCTGGTGGACGGTCTGCTTTTGTTTGTCGAGCCAGCGGGAGCCGATGGCGACGTCGGCACCGGCGTCGATGGCGTCGATGAGGCGGGTGGCCTCTTCGATCGGCGCGGAGAGGTCGGCGTCGGTGAACATGACGATGTCACCGGCGGACTGGAGGAGGCCGTTGCGGACGGAGTAGCCCTTGCCTCGGTTGCCGGGATTTTTGACGAGGTGGAGTTGGGGGTGACGGGACATCCACTGCTGGATGATGAAAACGGTGTTGTCGGTCGAGCCGTCGTCGACGACGAGGATCTCGGCGTCCCAGTGGCGGGATTCAACGCATTCAAGGACGCGGGCGAGGGTGGCTTCGATGCGTGCGCTCTCGTTGTATGCGGGGATGACGATGCTAAGTCGAGGGTGAGCCATTACGTCTTGCAACCTTTCTGTACCGGGGAATTCCATCAGGCTCCTCAACTCCATTACGCGGAAGGGTGGGTGGAAAGGAGCGAGGCTCGAACCGCTCTCATCCTACGATACCTGTTAGACGGGTCTGGAGGGTAGACGAGCCGAAGGATCCGTCGTGACGATCAAAATTAAGAATCAAAAGTAACCATGACTTCTAGGGTGAGATGCACAAAGCGCTACTGGTAAACTCAGCGCATGTCGGAATCTTTGCCACCACAGCCTCCATACCAAACTCCACAGGGTTCGTACCGTGTTCCTTCAGCGGCCGGATACCCAGCGCCTTATCCACAGCAACGCCGCTCGGGGTGGTTCTGGGCAGCGGTGACGGTGATGATTGTGGGCGCGGTGATGATCGCGCTCGGGCTGATTGCGGCCTCCACGATGAAGACGCTGGTGGCCGGCACAGAGGGCGGAAGCGTAGGTTTCGGTGAAGATTCGATCGCGGTAATCGATATTACGGGAGTGATCACGGACGCGGACAAGATCGATAAACAGCTGGCGAAGTATGGCGACGACGGCAGCGTGAAGGCGATTGTGCTGCATATCGATTCGCCGGGGGGAGGGGCGGCAGCGTCGCAGGAGATTTATCACGAGGTGATGCGGGTACGGCAGGAGAAGCACAAGAAGATTGTCGCGTCGGTGGAGTCGATGGGAGCGTCGGGTGCGTATTACATCGCATCGGCGTGCGACCGGATTTATGCGAATCAGGCGTCGGTGGTGGGGTCGATCGGCGTGATTATGGAGTGGACGAACTATGGCGATCTGATGCGGTGGGCGAAGCTGAAGAACGTGGCGATCACGCATGGGGAGTTGAAGGACGCGGGCGATCCGACGCGGGATTTGACTCCGAAGGAGCAGGCTTATTTTCAGTCGCTGGTGGATAACATGTACGGGCAGTTTGTGCATGATGTAGCGGTGGGGCGGCATACGACGGACGAGAAGATTACTCCGTTGGCGACGGGACAGGTATGGACGGGGGAGCAGGCGCAGCCACTGGGGCTGATCGATGAACAGGGAGGATTTCGGGTGGCGCTGATTGAGACGGCTCGGTCGGTGGGGATCAAGGGGGAGCCGGCGGTGGTTCGCCCGAACAAGGAGAAGCATGGACTTCTGGGGATGTTGAGCGATAACGCGGATGACTTGTTTCCGAATCCGTCAAAGCTGCTGGATCGTGCTCCCGGATTTTATTTTCTTTGGAAGTGACCTCTCGCGGCTGTTCCGGGGTGCGCGGGGAGGGCCTGCGGGGGTAGGATGAAGGAGCAGAGCTTCGATCTGGGTTCTATCGTGCAGGAAACAGAGATGTTGCAGGCAAAAGGTATTTTCTTTTGCGGCATCCTTCTGAGCGTTGCCGTCGTCACACCTTGAGAGAGTGTGCTACTCACATCAGATAAGCTATAGGAGGTTTCATGACGAAAGCAGACCTGGTCGACCACGTGACAGCCCTGGGCGATCTTACGCGCCGCGATAGCGAGGTGATTGTCGAAACGATGTTTGATTCGATCATCGATGCCCTGAAGTCGAACGACAAGGTAGAGGTGAGGGGATTTGGTAGCTTCCGGTCGAGGCAGCGCAAGCCTCGCACGGGTCGCAACCCGAAGACGGGAGAGTCGGTGGCGGTACCGGCGAAGAGGGTTCCGTACTTCAAGCCGAGCAAGGAACTTCGTGACCTGGTGAACCCGGGTGAGGCGAAGGGCGTGACGGCGAAGAAGAGTGCGGTGCATAAGGTGATCGACCCACATCATCCTCCTGCAATGTAGTTTTTTCACGGACCTGCAGTGATGCCGATCACACTGATTTTTGTTTACGGTATTCAATTTATTAAGCACGCTGCCTTCGTAATTCATTACAATTAATGGAATGAGTGAATCGACTTTAGCCACACCTGCAGAGACCACCATCGACAAGGGTCATACCAGCAAATACACCCGCAACAACCCCTACCAATCCCGGGTACTGGTGAACAAGCGGCTCACAGGTCCGGAGTCTGAAAAAGAGACCATTCACATTGAGATGGAGCTCGAAGAGGGCATGACCTACACTCCGGGCGATGCGTTGGGAGTTATCCCGACGAATCGCGAAGAGGCGGTCGAAGCTGTGCTGAAGGCTCTGGGCTTCAATGGCACAGAGCGCGTGCTGGATCACTACAAGGTAGAGATTTCGTTTCTTGAGGCACTGACGACGCGATTGGCGATCGGCAAATTGGCTCGCGGCAGCGTGAACCAGTTCGCCAAGCTTGCGGGCGAGAATGTGCCGGAAGGCCTGAAGAAGCTGCTCGGAGCGGAAAATCGCGATGCTGCGGAGGCGTATGTCTGGGGCCGTGAGTTTATCGACCTGGTGACGGAGTTTCCGGGGATCGTGAAGCAGCCGCAGGAGTTGTTCAATATTTTGCAGCGGTTGACCCCGCGGATGTATTCGATTGCGTCGAGCCAGCTTGCTCATCCGGGCCAGGTTCACATGACGGTTCGCGTGGTGCGGTACAACAGCCACGGGCAGGAGCGTCAGGGTGTGGCGTCCGGGTTGCTGGGCGAGCGCGCTCCGGTGGGAGCGGTGCTTCCGGTATTTCTGCATGACAACAATAACTTCCGGCTGCCTGAGGATAGCAACGCACCGATGATCATGATCGGGCCGGGCACGGGTATCGCTCCGTTCCGCGCGTTTCTGGAGCAGCGGCAGGTGCTTGGTGCGAAGGGCGACAACTGGCTGTTCTTCGGTGAGCAGCGTTCGGGTTCGGACTATCTTTATAAGGACCAGTTTGAAGGAATGCACGCGAGCGGCTTCCTGACGAATCTTCACACGGCGTTCTCGCGCGACCAGGAAAAGAAGGTCTACGTGCAGGACCGGATGCGGGAGAACGCTGCGGAACTGTACGCTTGGCTGGCGCGCGGTGCTTACTTCTACGTCTGCGGCGACGCGAGCCGCATGGCGAAGGACGTGGAGTTGGCCCTGCTGGACGCGATTGCGAAGGGGTCGAATGGCACGCTGGAGCAAGCGAATGAGTATCTCGCAACGATGAAGAAGCAGAAGCGTTATCAGCGTGATGTCTACTAGGAATTGGTTACAGAAAACTGGCTAGATATAAGCAGAAAGGCCGCCCGGGTTGGGCGGCCTTTCTGCTTTTGGACTCGTATGGGTGCGGGGCCGGGGTTAGACGCGGTGGTGATCGGGGCGCCAGTTAACGATGCTCTCTTTTATTTGCTTTTCTGTGAGATTTTCAGCGACGGCGCGTTTGGCGAGCGACACAACTTCCGCGTCGGAGGCGAAGCGTAAGCCGATGTACTGGCGGATCGAGAGCGCTTCGATGAGGCCTAGCTCGTCATCGGCGAGGAGGTCGGCGAGGCGGAGTTGCTCTTCGAGACGGATGATGCGGTCCTGGGCGCGCAGAGCAGAGGAACGGCCACTGCCGGCGATCATGAAGAAGACGATGGACATGGCGATCCACCACAGGTGCGTGTGCTCATAGTAGGGCCAGGAATGGATGGTTGCGTAGATGGCGAAACCAAGATTAATGAACAGCATGGGGATAATGAAGAAGTGGAAGGGTGGATCGAAGCGTGTGTGATTTTTGTAGGACTGTGGTTGAGCCATAACAGCGATGATAGCGCGGGGCTCCTGTGATCGTCTTGCAAATGCTGCGTTAGTCTAGGAATTATGGCAAAGAAACGAATCGGAGTGCATGTAGGGACGAGCGGGGGATGCTTTACCGCGGTGCGGCGGGCGGTGGATGCCGGGGCGAATACGTTTCAGATCTTCAGCGCGAGCCCGCGGCAGTGGAAGGCGTCGCCGGTGAAGGCGGAAGACGCGGCGAAGATGATGGAGATGCGCGTGGAGTTGGACATCCACCCGGTGGCTGTTCATGCGAGCTATCTGATCAATCTCTGCTCGCAGACGGAGAGCGTTCGCGAGAATTCTGTAGAGGCGTTTCGGGGAGAGGTGGAGCGGGCGCTGGGGTTGGGGGCGGAGTATTTGGTGCTGCATCCGGGAAGCTGGAAGGGGCTGACACGCGATGAGGGGTTGAGGCTGGCGGCGCAGGGAATCGAGCGGGCGATTGGCACGTTGGGCGGCGGGCTGAAGTGGCAGGATCACAACTTTAAGATTTTGATTGAGAATACGGCGGGGGCGGAGTTTTCGCTGGGTGGGAGCTTTGAGCAGGTGGCGGAGCTGGTGGCTACGCTACAGGCTTGCGCGCCGGTTGGGGTGTGCCTCGATACGTGCCATACGCATGTGGCGGGGTATGACCTGGTGACGACGGAGGGGTATGAGGAGACGATGCGGCAGGTGGGAGCGACGGTGGGGTTCGACGCGGTGAAGGTGTGGCACTGCAATGACGCGAAGGCTGCGATGGGGTCGAAGCTGGATCGGCATGAGCATATTGGGGAAGGGACGATTGGGGCGGCGGCGTTTAAGCGGCTGCTGCATGATGTGCGGTTTGAGCATGCTGCGTTTATCGCGGAGACTCCGGTGGATGAGCCGGGGGATGAGATGCGGAACGTGATGGCGCTAAGGGCGCTGTCGGCGGGGTGATGTCCTGCGCGGACGGCGAGGGGCTTCGCGTGGCAGGGGGGGAGAGTCGTGGCGGGACTTGGGGATGAGTAGCGGCGGGGAGAGGAGTGCGGTCGCGCGCTACCACGCGCGATAGTCCACCCTGCGGCAAAGGACGCCGCGAGGATGGGGCAATCATGGATTGAGGATGGGGCACCCGGGTCCTGCGCGGACAGCGAGGGGCTTCGCGTGGTGGGGTGCAGATGCTGGTGGTGGGTGAGGGCTAGTTGGGTTTGGACCAGACGGATTGGAGGAAGAGGTAGCGGGGGCGGAGGGTGTCGGGGGCGGCGGCTGAGGTGGCGTCGAGATGCATGACCTGCCAGTCGGTGGCGGGGGCGTAGGTGGGCCACTTGGGGAGGTCGGGGGCGTTAGGGTCGCCGGTGCGGGCGAAGTTGGTCCAGTATTGGCCGATCTGGTCGGAGAGGGCGCGGTCCTCGGGACGCCAGGTGGCTCCGTCGCGGGAGTCGAGGGTGCCGAAGACGTACTCGATGTCGTCGGAGTGGAAGGCTCCGATGGCGGCGGGGTGGTGGGTGTCGCCGGGGGAGCCGAGGTCGAAGCGGTAGCGGTAGACGGGGGCGCTCCCGGTCTTGACCTGGGCTTCGAGCCACGCCCAGGTGGAGTAGGCGATGAAGCGGTCGCTGACGAAGTCGCCGGCGGAGCGGGTGGCCTCGGCGTCGGTGGTGGCGGGGTAGA
The DNA here is from genome assembly GCA_027452215.1 of Granulicella sp. Taxonomy (GTDB): domain Bacteria; phylum Acidobacteriota; class Terriglobia; order Terriglobales; family Acidobacteriaceae; genus Granulicella. The sequence goes on from DAIDGQ010000010.1 coordinate 6,196, forward strand.
CGGCGAGGAAGTCGGGAGCGCGGACTCCGAAATCCGTGGCAGCCTGCGCGGTGAAGATGGTGACGGTGGGCTTGACGGCGGCCATGACGATGGCGCCACGGGCTTCATCGGCGTTCCATCCTGCGAGGAGCGGGACATGGGCTTGCTTTCCGGCGGCGTAGATTTCGGGGACGGAGTTGGGGAGGAAGTAGCCGTCGACGTCGGGGCCGAAGCGCGGTGGACGCGGGGTAGTTTTGGCGTTGACGGCTTTGACGAGGTCGTCGGGTGAGAGCTTGCGGAGGTCGGCCAGGTTGGAGGTGCCGAAGGCGGTCTTGGCGAAGTTGGAGTCGTCGAGTTCGGCTTTGGTGCGGGCCGGGTAGCCGAGGCCGCTGGAGTAGAAGGCTCCTCCGCTTTCGCCGATGGCTTTGGAGATGAGGCCACGGGAGAGGGGCGAGGCCATGAGGGAGCTGACGGAGAAGGACCCGGCGGACTCGCCGAAGATCGTGATGTTTGAGGGGTCACCGCCGAAGTTGCGAATGTTCTGCTTGACCCAGGTGAGGGCGGCGGCTTGGTCCATGAGGCCATAGTTGCCGGAGGCGTGGTGAGGCGATTCGGCGGTGAGTTCGGGGTGGGCGAAGAAGCCGAAGATGCCGAGGCGGTAGTTCATGGAGACGATGACGACGTTGCGGTGGGCGAGGAATTGACCGTCCTGGCGAAGCTCGGAGGTGCTGCCCGCGGTGAAGCCTCCGCCGTAGACCCAGACCATGACGGGGAGGGTGCCGGGCTTGGCGTTGGCGGGCGTCCAGACGTTGAGGGTGAGGCAGTCTTCGCTGGGGCCGGGATCGTGGAAGACCATGTCGGGATAGCTGCTGGACTGGACGCAGTGGGAGCCGAAGGTGGTGGTGGTGCGGACGCCGTGCCACTTGGCGGCGGGCTGCGGCGGTTGCCAGCGCAGGTTGCCGACGGGCGGCGCGGCGTAGGGGATTCCCTTGAAGGCTCGCACCTTGCCGTCTGTGGTGAGGGCTCCTGCGACCTTGCCGGATTTTGTGGCGATAGTGAGCGAGTCGGAGGCGCTGGCCGCGCTGGCGAAGAGCGAGAGAGCTAGCAGGGTGGTTGGCACGAGACGGGTTGGGTGCATGATTCCTCCACACGCAAAACTATCACGATGCGGGAACCAGAATGTAGGGCAGGGGGTTTGTCGCATTCGTTTTCTTTACAATGAGGTATGGACGAGGCGACGATTACGAATACCGCGATGGTTGGTGCGGAACGAAACGAGCAACAGCGGTATAACCCGGCGGAGATTGAGCCGCGCTGGCAGGCGCTTTGGGATGCGAATCCGGCGCTCTATGCAGCGGAGTCGCACACCAGCGGTAAGCCGAAGTTTTATTGCCTGGAGATGCTGCCGTATCCGAGCGGGCAGTTGCACATGGGGCATGTGCGGAATTATGCGATCGGCGATGCGCTGGCGCGGTTTATGCGGATGCGCGGATATAACGTGCTGCACCCGATGGGGTGGGATGCGTTTGGTCTTCCGGCGGAAAACGCTGCGCTGAAAAACAACACTCCTCCTCGCGAGTGGACGCTGAAGAATATCGAGCAGATGAAGGTGCAGATGCGCCGCATCGGGCTGAGCTATGACTGGGCTGGTACGGAGATTGCGACGTGTTTGCCGGAGTACTACCGGTGGAACCAGTGGTTCTTTTTGAAGATGGTCGAGGCGGGGCTGGCCTATCGGCGATCGAGCAAGGTGAACTGGTGTCCGAAGTGCGCGACGGTGCTGGCGAACGAGCAGGTCGTCGGGGGATGCTGTTGGAGGCATGAAGATACGCTGGTAGAACAGCGCGAGCTGGAGCAGTGGTTTTTGGGCATAACGAAGTATGCGGATGAGCTGCTGGATGGGCTCGATGCGATGCCGGGCTGGCCTGAGAAGGTTCGCACGATGCAGCGCAACTGGATTGGGCGGAGTGAGGGCGCGCATGTTGATTTTCGCGTGAGCGCGATGGCGGACACTCCGGCGATTACAGTGTTCACGACTCGCGTCGATACGATCTTTGGAGCGACGTCGATTCAGCTTGCTCCGGAACATCCGCTCGTGAAGGAGTGGGTGAAAAACGATGCGGAGTTGGCAAAGGCGGTGACGGAGATGATCGCGCAGCAGAAGGTCGCGCGCGAGACGGGGGACATTGGAAATATTGAGAAGCACGGCGTTGCGACGGGGAAGACGGCGATCAATCCGTTCAATGGCGAGACGCTGCCGATCTGGGTGGCGAACTATATTCTTGCGGACTACGGAACGGGTGCGATCATGAGCGTTCCAGCGCACGATGATCGCGACTTTGAGTTCGCGAATAAATACGGATTGCCGGTTGTGCAGGTCGTTGCTCCACGAGATTCGGCTGAGGACGTTGCGCTGCCATATGGAGGTGAAGACGATGCGGTGCTGATGGACTCGGGTGCATGGACGGGCGAAACTCCTGTCGCTGCGCAGGAGAAGATGGCTAGGTTTGCGGAGGAGCATGGGTTCGGGAAGAAGACTACGACGTATCGGCTGAAGGATTGGGGCGTGAGCCGGCAGCGGTATTGGGGCACGCCGATACCGATGGTGTATTGCGCGAATGGACATGCGGGCGTGAAGCCGGGAGGCGTTGTTGCGCTGCCGGAGAGTTCGTTGCCGGTGCTGTTGCCGGAGCAGATTGAGATTACGCAGGAGGGTGGTTCACCTCTTGGGAAAGTACCAGAGTTCGTGAACACCACGTGTCCTGTTTGCGGCGGACCTGCGCGGCGCGAGACGGACACGATGGACACGTTCGTCGATTCGAGTTGGTACTTTTATCGCTACACGGATTCGAGGAATTCGCATGCGCCGTTCGATAGCGAGAAGGCGAATTACTGGTTCCCGATCGATCAATATATTGGCGGCGTGGAGCATGCGATTCTGCATTTGATTTATTCGCGCTTCTGGACGAAGGTGATGCGCGATCTTGGATTGATCAAGAATAGTGAGCCTGCTGAGCGGCTGTTTACGCAGGGGATGGTGATCAAGGATGGCGCGAAGATGTCGAAGTCGAAGGGGAATGTGGTGAGCCCTGACGATATGATCGCGCGCTATGGAGCTGATGCGACGCGGATGTATGCGTTGTTTGCGGCTCCGCCGGATCGTGATCTGGAGTGGCAGGAAGAAGGCGTTGCGGGGATCAGCCGGTTTCTTGCGAGGGTGTATCGGCTGACGATTAAATATGCGCCGGTTGTGCGGACGCTCGAGGGAGCCGTGCATGGGGATGAGGTGGCTGCCGGACAGTTTGCAGGACAGACCATCGAAGGTGCGGCGTTGTTGCGTACGCTGCATCAGACTATTGCAAAGATTACGGAAGACTTCAATGGGCGGTGGCATTTCAATACGTGTATTGCCGCGATCATGATCCTGGTGAACGAGGTTACTGCTGCGGAAAGTGCCATGGATAAAGGCGGAATCGCGCCGGCGACGGTCGCGGAACTGCTGCGCACGCTCACATTGTTGCTTGCACCATTTGCACCGTTTCTGGCGGCTGAACTGTGGCGGGAACTGGGCGAGACGACGGATGTATTTCAACAGCACTGGCCCGCTGCGGATGCACAACTGGCGCGCGAGAGCGAGATTGAGATTCCGGTGCAGGTGAATGGCAAGCTGGTGACGGTGTTGAAACTCGCGTCTGGATCAGACGACGAGGCTATCAGTGCCGCGTCGCTTGCGGATGAAAAGGTTTCGGCGCGGTTGGTTGGCAAAACGATTGTGAAACATCTGGTGATCAAGAGCAAGCTGGTAAACCTGGTGGTTAAATAAGTGTCCGGAGTGCAACCGCTTCGCGGAACGCAGTCCTTCGTTCATGTGATGAGCGCGGTGTGGCGGCGGCCATCTGTTTCTGCGTTGGAGATTTTGTGGCGCTGGATGATCGGCGCTCCGATTCTCGCCCTGGTCCTATACGAGGCCATACTGGTTGCTCACGGAACGACTCTGGATACAGTTGCGCTCGAGGCGATGACAGTCTTTCAGCCGGTTGCGGCTTTTCGCACTCTTCACATTGCGATTGTGGCGATTCTCCCCGCTGCGAGGCCGATTGCGCTCTGGCTAATTCCTGTTTCTGTTGCTGCATGGCTGTTAACGGCGGCGCTTGGACGCACGGTGGTGTTGAGGCGATTTGACTCCATGTTGCATGCGCGGCCTCTCACTTTGCTGGTGCTGGGTATGCTGCGTGCGACGCTGTTGGCTGCTTTCTGGCTGCTCTGGATCTGGCTGGTTGTGCAGTCGGGGCGTATCGCAATCTTAGGACCAGCGGCGCACGGTGGCGAGCCAAATCTGGTTCTGTACTGCGCGATGTTGATTTGCGGAACGCTGATTCTTTATGTGCTGTGGGGCGCTATTAGCTGGCCGCTTTACCTTGCACCGCTGCTGGCGATGCAGGGGAATGTTGGTCCGCTTGCGGCGTTGGAGTTGGCGTTCCGCAGCACAGCAGCGCGGGGGAAGTTGATCGAGATCAACCTGGTGATGAACATCGTTCGGATTGCGTTGATTGTGCTGGCGATGGTCTTTTCCGCTTCGCCGCTGCCGTTCTCAAACGTTGAGACGCAGACGTTTCTCAATTGCTGGTGGACGGGGGTCATCCTGCTTTATCTTGCGATGTCAGATTATTTCCATGTTGTGCGGTCAGCGGCGTATCTGTCGCTTTGGCGTGCTTTTCAGCCGCAGGGATGAGTTGAGAACCGGATCGATTTACACTAGGAATGTGGATACTCCCGGCACGTCAGTTAGCCCAGCCCCTACTCCAGTTGCAGCGTCGTCGACGATTGTCATTCTCGACTTCGGCTCGCAGTACACGCAGCTTATTGCGCGACGCATCCGCGAGTTCAATGTATTTTCTGTGGTGTTGCCGTGCACGACACCGCTTGAGACCGTGCTCGGGCTGAAGCCTGCGGGCATTGTGCTTTCGGGTGGGCCGTCGAGCGTGTATGACGATACGGCGCCGAAGGCCGATCCTGCGGTGCTCGAGACAGGCGTGCCGATTCTGGGAATTTGTTATGGGTTGCAGTTCATTACGCACCATTTAGGTGGGCGCGTGGTGCCGGCGGCGGCGCGCGAGTACGGGCATGCTGAGGTCACGGTCGCTGATCCAGCTGCGTTGTTTCATGGGTTGCCGGAGACGCTGTCGGTGTGGATGTCGCATGGGGATCACGCGGAGGCACTGGCTCCTGGATTCCGCGTTACGGCCAGCACCAGCAATGCGATTGCTGCGATTGCTGATGAGTCTCGAAAGATGTGGGCGGTGCAGTTTCATCCTGAGGTGGCGCACACGAAACACGGTATGGCGCTGCTGAAGAATTTTGCAGTGGATATATGTGGAGCAAAGCAGGAATGGACGCCGGAGCATTTCATTGCGACGACGGTGGCTAAGATCCGCGAGCAGGTTGGACCGACGGGAAGCGCGATTTGTGGGCTGTCGGGCGGTGTAGATTCGAGCGTTGCTGCGGTGCTGGTGGCGCGCGCTATCGGCGATCGACTGACCTGTATTTTTGTAAATAACGGGGTGCTGCGTAAGGACGAGTTTGCTAAGGTGCAGCAGACGATGCGCGATGAGTTGCACCTGAATGTGGTGGCGGTGGACGCGAGTGAACGGTTTCTTTCAAAACTGGCCGGGGTTACGGATCCGGAGACGAAACGCAAGGTAATTGGGAACGAATTCATCGCGGTGTTTGACGATGAAGCGAAGAAGATTTTTGAAGCGGAGAAGTCATCTGGTGAAGAGGTGGCGTGGCTGGTGCAGGGGACGTTGTATCCGGATGTGATTGAATCAGCCAGTGTTCATGGACCTTCGCACGTGATCAAGAGTCATCATAATGTGGGTGGACTGCCTGCAGATATGAAGCTGAAGTTGATTGAGCCGCTGCGCGATTTATTCAAGGATGAGGTGCGGCGGATAGGGCGAGACCTGGATATGCCCGCAGAGATTCTTGAGCGGCAGCCGTTTCCGGGACCGGGGTTGGCGGTGCGTATTCTGGGTGAAGTAACTCCGGAGCGCGTTGCGATTTTGCAGGAGGCGGATGCGATTTGTGTGGAGGAGATCAAGCGCGCAGGGTATTACCGCAAGGTCTGGCAGAGCTTTGCGGTGCTGCTGCCGGTGAAGACGGTGGGGGTGATGGGCGACCAGCGGACGTATGCGTATACGTGCGCGATTCGCGCGGTGGAGAGCGAGGACGGCATGACGGCGGATTGGGCAGCGCTGCCGTATGAGGTGCTGCGCGCGATCTCCAGCCGCATTGTGAGCGAGGTGAGGGGGATCAATCGCGTGGTGTACGACATTACATCGAAACCACCGGGGACGATCGAGTGGGAATAGTCCTGCGCGGACGGCGGGAGGCTTCACGTGGCGAATGGCATCACGGTGGGATTGAGGAGTAGCTGGATGCGCATTGCAGTGAGGGCGCTGTTGCTGGTGGTGGTGTTTGTGGGCGTGGGATGGTTGACAGCGAGTGGAGTGATGCGCCATGTTGCGAGTGGAGGAGCAATGCAGCCGGAGGTGCGGCTGGCTGGAGCGATGGCTGGGCTGTTTGCGGGTGGCGCGGCGACAGTGATTGCGGGGATTGCGATGGTGTGGAGGCGTGGGAAAGGCTAGCTGAGCTCGCTTCGTTCGCTGAGGAGCGTTGTATGGAGTTGGGCGCTGGTGAGGCTTTTGAGAAGAAGGGTTTTGGAGCGGCTGGAGGCACCGGTTAGAAGCGTGATGTTTGCGCGGGGAATGTTGAGCAGGTCGGCGAGGAAGACGATGAGGGCGGCGTTGGCGCGGCCGTCGCTGGGCGGCGTGGTGAGCGAGATTTTGAGAGCGCCGTCGTGCTCGCCGGTGATGGCGTTGCGGCGGGCTCCGGGGTGGACGCGGACGGCTAGGGTGCAGCCGTCTGGGGTATCGCGCAGGGCGAGGCTCATGGCTGCCTGAGTTCGTAGACGCGCTTGCCGAAGATGGCTGTGCCGAGGCGGACGGTGGTGGAGCCCTCTTCGATGGCGACGGCGAAGTCATTGGACATTCCCATGGAGAGCTCGGTGAGAGTGGGGTGGGCTTCGATGTTTTCGTCGCGTAGGCGACGGAGATGCTGGAAGTAGGGGCGGGCGGTTTCGGGGTCTTCGTCGAAGGGAGGGACGGTCATGAGGCCGGTGACTTGAAGATGCTCGAGAGGTTTGAGAGCGGCGAGCAGGGCAGGGAGTGCGGCGGGGTCGAGACCGTGCTTGGACTCTTCGTGGGAGAGTTTCACTTCAATAAGGATGCGGATTGTTTTGCCGAGGGTTTGTGCGGCGGCGTTGAGGCGTTCGGCGGTTTTGGCGGAGTCGAGGGTGTCGACTGCGTCAAAAATCTCGGCGGCCTTGGAGGTTTTGTTGTTCTGGAGTGGGCCGATGAGGTGGATTTGGGCGGTCTGGGAGGGGGAGAAGATATGAGCGAGAGCGAGGCGCTTGGACTGCCATTCCTGGACGCGATTTTCGCCGAAGAGTCGTTGGCCGGCTTCGTAGGCCTCAAGGACGGCTTCGGCAGGATGGATCTTGCTGACGGCCATGAGGGCGACGGTGGAGGGGGCGCGGTGGGCACGAGCGCAGGCATCTGCGATGTTGTTCCGCAGGCGTTCGAGATTTGATGCGATGGACATGGTCTTCAACAGTGTACGGCGCCGGCTCTTCCTGCTTTATGAGTTCAGGTCCGAGGGTTTACTCTAATGCTGTGGGAGTTTTACGTGGTGAAAGCCGGTTTGCATCCAATCGCCGACTTTCCTCGTCCTAAGGATGCGAGTGCAGTTGCAAGGCCAACCCCGATGACTAGTAAGCGCAACAAATGTCACAACCCAGGGTTACCACAACGGATAATACTGATCCAACACCAGGAGTCGAAAACGATGTTCAAATCCACCCTAGCCTATGATTTCGAGCGCCGCCGGTCGGGCGGTTTTTCCGGTATTGCGCGCCGTGCGGTTACCCTGATGGCTGTCTTCGGCGCCGGGGTCGCCGTCATGGGAGCCCAAACCAGCAGCCAGCCAAAGCCGTCGTTGAACAATGCTGTTTCGACGTGGAATATTTCAAGTGCTGACTTGTTCTCCTCGAGCGTGAGCCAGGATGCAGAGACGCCGGTGACGGAGGCTTCTGTGGTGCCGACGACTCCAAATTTTGCGGAGATGATGCAATATGGCGGAGGACAGCGCAAACGCTATGGCCGGCCGCGCTACCGGGGTAACAATACGAATGCCGATGGGTCGAACAAGTGGATCTTTTACGGTGGTGCCGGGCTATCGCAGCCGATCGGCAACACCTGGCACTACCTGACGCCGAGTTATGCGTTCCAGGTTGGAGGAGGAAGGCAATTCAGCAAGAAGTTTGCCGTGCCAATCCAGTTTGATTATGACCACTTTGGTATGACGGCACAGACGCTGAGCAACCAGACCGTCGTCCTTGACGCGATTTTTGGCGCGGGATCTGTGGATGGCCTGCTGGATGGCAATAGTCACGTGTGGTCGTTCTCCGTTGATCCAATGTATACGTTCTATTCGGGTGATAAGTGGGGTGCGTATGGAGTTGCGGGAGTAGGGTTCTTCCATAAGACCGCGCAGTTTACGGTTCCCGTTACGAACCAGGGAGGTGGGTACGGGTATGGATACGGATACGGGTATGGGTATCAGTCAAATCAGCCGATCGACAAATACACTTCGAACGCGCCGGGGTTTGATGCTGGATTTGGGGTCACGTACAAGATCTCGCGGTTTGCGAATGAACGGCTCTATGCCGAGGCACGGTATGTCTTCGTCGATAATTCGTACCGTCCCGGTATCAGCGTCAATAATCTGAATCAAATTACGGCCACGAGCACCAACTTCTTTCCAGCTAACAGCAATCACACAACCTACATCCCGATCACGTTCGGCATTCGGTTCTAGGTTGCTATCAGCAAGCCGCAAGTTTGCAATAGACAAAGGAAATGGCCTGCATAATGCGGGCCATTTCCTTTGATGGGGGAGAGTCAGTGCGTTGTACGTCGCTGGCTAGATTCCGACTGGATAGGGCTTTTCGTGGATCTCCTCACCTTGCGCTCCCTTGCGTTCAAAGAGTCCCTGGAAGATGCTGAGCAGACCCGTGTACCAGTAGCCCAGGACGAAGAGCAGGAGGAAGGGCACGGTGAAGTAATTCTCGGTGGAAACGGCGTACCAGACCGTGGCTGCGAAGTAACAGCCGATGGCAAGTTCGATCCAGGGAATGATTCCGAGACGCTTGCGATACTTTTTGGCCTGCGATTTTTCACCCTTCTTCTGGACGGCGTACTTGGGCGTGCGTGCGAAGGCACTCTTGATGCCGAACAGAGCCTCCAACACGGCCTTGGTGTTGGTGATGGTGAGGCCGACGCCGAGCGACATCAGGAAGGGCAGGTACAGAAACGTCTTGTACCAGGTACGAGGATAGAGTTCCTTCTGGCTGACGAGGTAGAAGCTGGAGACCGACATGGTCGAAGCCATGAACAGGGGCAGATCGATCAGCAACATCTGGATGGGGCCCTGCCAGGAGCGAATGATCATCGCGGGCATGAGGAGAACGGAGAGGATAATCATCAGGGGATAGCTGATGTTTGCGGTGAGGTGATACCAGGCCTCTAGCTTGGTGTGGAAGGGGACGTCTGAGCGGAAGACCGAGGGCAGCACCTTTTTTGATGTCTGGATGAGGCCCTTGGCCCAGCGGGCCTGCTGGGTCTTCAAGGCGGTCATTTCGATGGGGAGCTCGGCGGGGCATTCGACGTCCTGGAGGTATTTAAACTTCCAGCCTTTGAGCTGGGCGCGGTAGCTGAGGTCGGTGTCTTCGGTGAGGGTATCGTGCTGCCAGCCACCAGCTTCGTCGATAGCGATACGGCGCCACATGCCGGCGGTGCCGTTGAAGTTGAAGAAGACTCCAGCGCGGGAGCGGCCGCCGTGCTCGAGGACGAAGTGGCCGTCGAGCAGGATGGCTTCGACCTGGGTGAGGAAGCTGTAGTTGCGGTTGAGGTGGGTCCAGCGGGTTTGGACCATGCCGACACCGGGCTCGGCGAAGTGGTGGACGACCTTGCGCACCCAGTCGGGCGGAGGGACGAAGTCGGCATCGAAGATAGCGACGAACTCTCCTTTGGCGGTGTGGAGACCTTCTTCAAGGGCTCCGGCCTTGTACCCGTGGCGGTTGGTGCGATGGAGGTAGTAGACGGGCTGGGGTGCGAGGCCCTGGGTTCCGGCGGCGAAGCGAGCGACCATGGCGGAGGCTACTCCGACGGTCTCATCCGTGGAGTCGTCGAGCAGTTGAATCTCAAAGCGGTCGCGCGGATAGTCGAGGCGACAGCAGGCGTCGAGCAGGCGCTCGATCACAAACTGCTCGTTGTAGATGGGTAGCTGGATGGTGACGAAGGGGAGACTGTCTTCGTCGAAGGTGGCGACCGGGGCGTTCGAGCGAGACTCATTGCGCTTGTTGCGGTAGTAGAGCCAGACAAGTTGATAGCGATGGATCCCGTAGAATGCCAGGATGATCATGACAAGGAAGTACGGCACGAGGAGCGTGACATCGAACGCGTTCCAGCGGTAGACGTTGCGGAAGGTGTGGTCCGCATAATGCGTCTTCCAGTAATGTCCGAGGCCGCGTGAGGTCAGGAACATGGCGAGCGCGTTGAGTTGGTTTAGCAGAGGGCTCTCCGGGTAGAAGAAGGGTGCAACACGATTTTACGTGATGTTCGAACCATCCTTCAGATGCTACTTGGTTCGCTGTAGATGGGTGCCCGGATTTAGTGGATCGATCTTCGCTAGTTGAGGAACAGGGTGCGGTAGAGTGTGTCGCGCTGGGCTGGCTTGAAGCCGGCTTCGCGGATGATGCGGCGGAGTTCTTCTTCGGTTGCGCCCCCAGGCTTGGCGAAGCGCTCTTCGAGGAGTACCGCGCCTACGTCGTTGCCTCCAAAGCGGAGGCCCATCTGGAGGACTTTGAGGCCTTGCGTGGCCCAGGAGCCTTGCAGGTTTTCGATGTTGTCGAGGTAGAGGCGGCTGATGGCGAGGGTCTTGAGGTACTCGACCGCAGTCGGCTCGGGAACGTCGAATGGGATTGCTCCGGCCTGATGCGGGAGCGGCGTGAAGGAAGTAAAGCCGCCGGTTTGTTCCTGCAGGTTGCGGAGAATTGCGAGGTGGTCGATGCGCTGAGCCATGGTCTCGCCGACGCCGAAGATCATGGTCGCCGTGGTGCGGAGGCCGAGCTGGTGGGCGGTGCGATGGACGGTGATCCAATCGGCGGTGGAGCACTTATCTGGGGCGACCTGCTTGCGAATGTCGTCGTTGAGGATGATGGCGTTGCTGGCGATGGAGTCGAGGCCGGCATCGTGGAGGCGGGTGATCGTGTCGCGCAGAGAGAGATGCGAAGACGAGGCGAGTGCGAGGATCTGGGTCGCAGTGAGGCCGTGCAGCCAGACTTCGGGGAAGCGTCTTTTGATGCCAGCGAAGAGGGTCTCAAAGTGGTCGAGCTGGACGTGTTGCGCGTCGTCGGAGTGAACCAGGAGACCGGTCGCTCCCATGTCGATCGTGTCGCCCACCTCGTAGTAAAGGGCGAGGAGGTCGCTGCTTGAGCAGTTGAGGCCGCGGTCGATGCTGTAGGTGACGACACCTTCCGGGTGAAGGCCGCGGCGGACAGCGTCGGCTTCCATTCCGATGCCGATGAGGTCGTCGGATTCGAAGCAGTCAAGGGCTTGCTGGCGAGTAATTCCCATGATCAGATTTTACGCTTTGCGGGGGAAGTGTACGCGGACAGAGGCTCGGGCATCGCGAATCAAATCGGGCAGACCCACGCCGCGATAGCCGTTGCCCAGGAGGGTAAGGCCACCGATGGCAGCGATTCGCTGGTCGAGATCGGCGATGCGTTCTATGTGGCCGACCTCATATTGGGGAAGGCTGCGGGGCCAGCGGCGGATCGTGGTGAGCGCAGCATCGGGGTCTGGTAGCGGGCCGAAGATCTTATCGAGTTGCGCGAAGGCTGCGGAGGCAATGGCTTCGTCGGATTGCAGCTCGAGCGTGCTGGCCGTCGGACCTCCGAAGAAGACGCGGATCGTGCGCGCTCCGTCGGGAACGCGATGCGGGAACTTCTGGTTGGTGAAGGTTGCTGCGAGGAGTTGATGGTTCTGGTGGGGCGATTGCGGGACCAGGAATCCGAAGCCGGGTGGGACGCTGAAGGAGGCCGCGGTTTCGGCGGGCCAGCAGAAGGCGGCCAGGACGGCGGAGCTGGCATCCTGCGGGATGAGCGCCGCGGCCTCGTGGTATCGAGCCTGTAGGAGGAGGCGCGTTGCGTCGACGGAGGTGGCAAGAAAGATGTGGTGGAAGTGGCGCTTACTTTTGCCGATGAGGCCGCTGTCAGATGGCGTAGAGGTTCGCAGACACCATGTGTTGCCCTCGCGTTTGAGCGACACTGCCGAGCGATGGAGGTGAAGGCGTTCGGCGGGCAGCTTGGAGATGAGTGCGTCGACGAGCGTTCCCAGTCCGTTGCGCAGGCTGGTAAAGATTGGCTGCTGGGGACGGCTGCCGCGCGCTTTGGATTTTGCCTGGAGGGCTGCGATGAGTGAGCCGTGCTCGCGTTCCATGGTGACGAAGGCGGGCATGACGGAGCGCACGCTGAGGCGCTCAACATCGCCGCCGAAGACCCCGGAGAGGAGTGGGGCTCCGATTTTGGTAAGGACTTCTTCGCCAAAGTGGCGGCGGACGAAGCTGGCGACGGACTCGTCGGCGTCGGGGGCTGTGGCTTTCAGATCGTCAGCACGGGTGGGTTCGGCGGCGTAGGCGGCGCGGGCATCAGCGCTGAAGAGTGGTGATGCTTCGAGCGTCGCAAGATCCTCCGGCACCATCATGCGCATGCCGTCGGGCATGGGCTGAAGCTGGTTGTCGATGAGGATGTAGGTCTTTCGGGTCGCGTCGCTGCTGGAGATGAGCGAGGTCTCAAGGCCGAGCTCGATGGCGAGATCGCGGGCCCAGGGCTTTTCGGTGACCCATCCATCCGGTCCGCCCTCGAGGATGAAGTGGCCTGTGGGGGTGTTGTGGCGTGTGGTTTCGACGATGCCGCCGAGACGATGGCTGGCCTCGTAGAGTTGCCAGTCGAGATCTGCTCCTCGCTTGCGCGCGAGTTCCAGTTCATAGGCTGCGGCGAGGCCAGCGATTCCTCCACCTACGATTGCGATTCGTCTCATGGTGTGGCGACGGAGGTCGGGCGTGGGCGCGTCGGAGCTTCGGGTGCGGCGTTGGGATCGAGGCGTATTGACGAGCGATGCAGAGCGCTGTCGATGGCACGGATGAGGGTCGGGGAATCGTTAAGACTGGCGGCGCGCCAGAGCTTCATACCGAGCTCCGCGGCCTGAGCTTTGAAGTCGATGTCAATGTCATAGAGGATCTCGACGTGATCGCAGAGAAATCCGACGGGCTGCAGAACGACGCCCTTATGGCCTGCATCGGCGAGCGCCTTGAGGGTGTCTGGGACGGTTGGCCCGATCCAGGGAGCACCGGCGATGCCCTGGCTTTGGAAGGCGAAGTACCAGTCGGCGTCGGTGAGGCCGACTGGGCGCAGCGCATGCGCGATGGCCATGGCGGTTTGCTTGCACTCGACGGGGTAGGGATCAGGCTTTTGCGCGTGGCCGTAGTGCTGAATGCCGTCGGCGGGAACGGGTGCGCCGGGCCGAGCCGATGGGCTTGCGGGATCGTTCGGCGTGCTGGACATGATGGTTCGGCAGGGAACCGCATGCGCAGTGAAGAGGATGGGGACACGCGATTCAGTGACCGCGCAGGCCTCGGCCCAGGCTGGCCACATCTGCTCGGCGAAGGCTTGCGCAAGCAGAGGTTCGTCAGCCCAGCCGGCGATGAAATCCACGGTGAAGCTATCCCCAACGGCCTCCATCAAGGCGCGGCGGTAGAGGCCTGTAGAGGTGCGTGAATTTTGCGGCGCAAGGCAGAGGACGCGAGCGTGTTGCACGCCGTCCGCCTTCATCTGCGCGACGACGTTGGCTATATAGGGATGCCAGTTGCGCATGCCGACATAGACCCGCTGACCGAGTCGTTCGCTGAGGAGGTGGCCTTGCAGAAGGGTCCATCGCGTGAGCGGAGGGCCTTCAGGAAGAGGTTCCTCGCGGAGGCCGATCTCTGCGTAGCGGTGCTGTAGTTCCGCTACAACCTCGGCGGGCATGGGGCGACCCCCGGTGACTTTTTGCAGATACTCGGCCATCTCGCCAAGCGTGTCGGGCGTGCCGTGGGCGAGCAGAAGAATTGCGGGGGTGTGACTCATGTGTTCGCGGACCATTCCCTGACCGAGGCGTTGCGTACGGGTGAAGCGTTGGTGGCACCGAACTTCCTGACCCACTCGACGACTTTGATGACGTTGTCGACGGGGGTTTCCGGTACGATGCCGTGGCCGAGATTGAAGATGTGTCCGGGACGACCGGCGGCGAGGGAGAGCACTTCGCGAACCCGAGCTTCGAGGATATCTTCCGGTGCGAATAGGGTAATGGGGTCGAGATTGCCCTGCACGGCGCAGCCTGGACCTGCCGCGCGCCAGCCCTCATTGAGGGGAATGCGCCAGTCCAGTCCGAGCACGTCGGCGGTGGTCTCGCTCATGGCTGGGAGGAGCGATGCTGTGTCGACGCCGAAGTAGATGACTGGAACGCCGAGGGCCTTGACTCGCTTTACGAGCTCGGTGGTGGGTTCGAGGCAGAACTGGCGGTAGTCGGTTATGGAGAGCGCGCCGACCCAGGAGTCGAAGATCTGGATAACGTCGGCGCCGGCTTCGACCTGCTGCTTCGCGTAGTCGACGAGCACGGTGACGAGTTTCTCCATGAGGAGCGGCCACGCGGCGTCACCGGCGTACATCATTTTCTTGGTCTCTATATAGTTGCGCGAGCTTCCGCCTTCGATCATGTAGCTTGCGAGGGTGAAGGGAGCTCCGCAGAAGCCGATGATGCCGAGTCGATCTCCATCAGCGCGAGGCGCAGCGAAGCGGGTCGCGACTTTTTCGATTGCCTGGGCGACGTATTGAAGCTCTTCCGTGCGATCGGTGCGGAGCGACTGAATGTGATCGAGCGAGCGCACCGGAGTGTGGACCATAGGACCTTCGCCGGCGACGAATTCGAAGTCGAGGCCCATGGGGGTGAAGGGAAGAAGGAGGTCGGCGAAGATGATGGCGGCGTCGACACCGAGGCGCTCGGCGGCGGTGATGGTGACCTCGGCGGCGATCTCGGGCTTGCGGCATATGTCGAGCAGCGAGTGGTGTTTGCGGACGGCCATGTACTCCGGCATATAGCGTCCGGCCTGGCGCAGAAACCAGACGGGCGTGCGGTCTACGGGCAGGCGCAGGCAAGCTCGTACAAAGCGGCTGCTGCCCTCCGGATGTGAGTCGAGCACGGCGGCGGATTCCTTAGGTTCGATCAATGTGGGTTCAACTCCCATCTTCAAGCCTAGCATCTGAAGGAGTGTAGTTGAAGGCTGCGTGCCCGGTGACGGTAGACTGTATGCAGGACATCGTGTCTGGCTTCGCATCCTTTTGATGTACCTGTAGCCGCGATACCGAATCGCCTGATTTGAAATTGCCAAGAGAAAGAAGAAGAGACCAACAACCTTATGCCGAATTATCTTGAGCTTCCGGTGGGTAAGAACTGCCCCGAGCTGGTCAACGCCGTGATCGAGATTCCCCTTGAGGGCATCAATAAGTATGAGTATGACAAGAAGCTGCATGTCTTCCGTCTGGACCGCAATTTGTTTTCGCCGGTTCATTATCCGGGCGACTACGGGTTCATCCCGAGCACATTAGCGGAAGACGGAGATCCGCTTGACGTGCTGGTGCTGGTGGACACCCCGAGCTTCACGGGCTGCGTGCTCGAAGTTCGTCCGATCGGCGTGCTCGATATGATCGATCAGGGGCAGCCGGATGAGAAAATCCTCGCGGTAGGCGAAGGCAATCCACGGTATGAGGATGTCAGCAGCTACTCGCAGGTGTATCCGCATATTCTGAGGGAGATCAAACACTTCTTCTCCATTTATAAGGATCTTGAAGGCAAGCGCGTGGAAGTTCGCGGCTGGAAAGACGCTGATGTCGCTCGCGAGATTATTGCGAAATCACAGAAGGCGTTTGAAGCGAAGAAGGCGCAGTCGCAGGCCAAGTAGTTCCAAAGAAAATGGCTCGTGTGTCGCGGCAGGCGCTGCGCACGCGAGCCTTTTCTATTTCAGGCGCGAATGCGCTTGCGGATGAATTCGGTTGCGGCGTACACGACTACTCCGGAGAGTGCGACCATCACGGAGAACAGCAGGGCGTTCAGGCCGAGCACTCGCTCATCTCTCGCGGCCCACATGGCGAATGCGATCAAGATGGCCGGCCCGATGCCGGCTGCGATTACACCTGCCATGCCTCCGGGGACTCGAAATGGACGGGCGAGTGCGGGCTCGCGACGGCGCAGAACCGCGAGCGCAACGAACTCCAGCAGGAGCGACGCACCATAGAGAACGAGGTCGATGGAGATGAGCCGTTCGAAGGTGAATCGCAGCGCCAGCGCCCAGATGGCGGCACATAGAAGCACGCTGACCCATGGCACTCCGAGCTTTGTGCGCCGCAGGAAAACGGAGGGAAGAAGGCCATCTTCGGCCATCGCAAATGGAACGCGCGTGTAGCTCATCATCAGTGGATTGAACATGCCCGCACCGTTGATCATTCCCCCCATAACCACCGCGAAACCGAGGGCTGGGCCTACGAGCGTGCGTGCTGCATCGGTCCATGCGCCGGTAGAGAATTGGTCGGCCGCAAGGCCTGCCAGACCTACTGCGGCGAGCGGGAGGATGTAGGTGATGGCAACTAACAGGGCTGCGCTGAGCATCGCGCGAGGATAGTTATGTTGCGGGTCGTGAACCTCCTGCGCAACGGTGCTGGCGTTGTCCCAGCCCATGTAGTTCCACATCGTTACGGAGATTGCTCCAGCGAGGTCAGGAGCTGTGACGGGTTGGAGGAGCGCACCGGTTCCGTGTCCGTGCCAGGCCCATAGCGCGGCCGCAATCAGCACTACAAACGGCGCGAGCAGAACGAAGAAGAGAGCCACGGAGGAGCGACCGACAGCCCGCGCGCCGGAGAGATTCCACAGCGCGCTGCCAAGCACGACGGCAAACGCCCAAACGGTTCCTCGGTAGCCAGCTGTCCATGTGGGGGCGAATCGGCCCAGATACAGAACGAAGATCGAGGGATAAATGGCCATGTCGAAGACGCTTGCTGCGAGCGACATCCATGCTTCCTGAAAGCCCCAGAATCGGCCCATGGCGCGACGCACCCAGACATAGTACCCACCTTCGTCGGGGATAGAACTCGCGAGCTCGCCGACCATCAGCGAGGTAGGCAAACTCCAGATCAGGGGGATAATTGCGAGCATCACGAGAGCTCGCCAGTAGCCTGCCTTGCCGATGATGTCTTCCAGACCGTACGGTCCTCCGGCCACCATGAAGTAAGTCGCACCCAGCAGTGGCAGCAAGTGCATCTTGCTTCTGGAAGGGATACTGCGGCGAGCCAGTCGCACGGTATTTGGGTTCGTCGCGAGGTCTATGGCGGCGATCTCCTAGAGAGAGTGGTAAACGATGCTCTTTGCACTGTATCGCTAAATCTCGATAGATGGGCGGATCACCTACTCCGAATAGCGCCGCACAGGCTATAATCAGGATCGAACACGCAGGAGAGTTGGCCGAGTGGCTGAAGGCGGCGGTTTGCTAAACCGTTATAGGATCAAAAGTTCTATCGGGGGTTCGAATCCCCCACTCTCCGCCAGACAGTCTAAGTGCTTCATAATGTCAAACTTAGAGGTATAGATTAAGCCCGATTTGGCCGCCAAATCGGGCTTTCGTCGTTATCTGGAGAATCTCTGCCAACTGAGGAGAGAGGCAAGACCCACGCCTGTCTACACATCGGAGAAAGGTCATTGAACGGGGCATTTCTCAAATGCTCTATCGCCAGCTCGATTCAGGATCGACAAGAGAGGGCGATTCAAACTCTCGATAGAAGGAAAGTTCTATTGAAAATTCGCATGCATGCCTGCCCCCCAATTTGATTTAGGTGCCCCTACTTGGCGTGGGCGTTGAGCTGGTCGAGGACTTGTTTGAGGGCGTCAAGTTTCTGGCCGGCTTCGGCGAGTTTGCCCGCTGCCGTGAGGCTCTGGTAGTCGGCGAAGTCGCGGCTGGCTTCCGCGATGAGGCCGTTGAGGCTGGTGCCGGCCTGGGACGTGTTGGGTGTGGTGGAGGTGGTTGCGGGTTGCGGGGCTTCGGTAGAGGTGAGTGAGGAGGTTTCGCCGCCGAAGAGAGAGGCCAACGCGGACTGGAAGGTAGGACCGTAGGCTAGCTTGTCCTGGAGGGCCAGGACTACGAGGCGGAGCTCGGGCATGGGGCTTTGCTGGGCTTGCAGATAGATGGGTTCGGCGTAGAGGAGGGCCTTGCCGGTGGGTATGACGAGCAGGCTGCCGCGCAGGACGTGCGAGCCCTGCTGGTTCCAGAGGGTAAGTTGGCCGGAGAGTTGGGCGTTCTGGTCGATTCGGGCTTCGATCTGTTGCGGGCCGTCGACGAGGCGGGACTTGGGGAAGTCGTAGACGACGGCGGTACCGTAGTTGGCGCCGTCGGAGCGGCCGGCGATCCAGCCGATGAGGTTGTTGCGGTTGGCGGGGGTGAAGGGGAGGATTTCGACGAACTCCTCGGAGGCGCCGCCGGGCAGCTTCATGAGGACGAAGTTGGGCTTCATGGGC
>DAIDGQ010000011.1 GCA_027452215.1 Granulicella sp.
CCTCATTCCGCCACGTATGCAGATTGCCCGCGTCGCCCGAGTAGTCCAGCACCGGTGCCAGCGTCGTTCCCCGCGGAGTCTCGATGTTGATCACTGCAGCACCTGCATCGGTTCCGTACATCGCCGAGTCCGGCCCCCGCACCATCTCAATCTTGCTGACCGCCGTCGAACTCACTGTCCCGAAATCGAACGTCCCGCCCACATCATCGGCCGGCATGCCATCGATCTCCACAAGATTTGCAGTCGAATTTCCACCGCGCATGAACAGACTCGTCACGCCTCCCGTCTGCCCCGTCTGCACCAGGAACGCTCCAGGAGTCTGCCGCATCGCCTCGATGACGCCCAACTGCAGCGCCAGATCTTCCTCGGGAATCACGCTCACCGGCGAGGTCAACTGCGGCAATGGAGTTGGAATTCCGGTCGCTGTCACCGTAATATCCTGCCGCACGGTATTGGCTGCGAGCACCACGTTCTGCTCCAGCACATCCGTCGAACCACCATAGAAGTCCGTGCCAATCGCCGGCAGATATCCACGCGCCGAGCCTAGGAGCGTGAACCTTCCTGCATCGGAGGAGCGAATCTCGTACGCCCCATCCGGACCCGCATACGCAATGGCGACCACCTTTCCACCCTCCACTAACCGGACCATCCCACTCGGCAACGGCTTGCCCAGAGCATCCGTTAAAAAGCCGCGGATCACCACGGCCTGCGCGCTGGTCGAAAGCAAAAATCCAAGAAGTGTGAGGGCGATGCGCCTAATCAATCTCGCGCGAAACGACGAACCGGCCGCGTTGCGGCGCAGGAACAAAAACATAGCATTCTCCTCCGCTTCCCCGACGGAAGCGTGGCAGGCACAACAGCAGCAGAACCGGTCTCCTGACTGGCACGATTTCAAAGCCGACCCTTGGACTACAGAGAGCGTCCCTTCCCGATGTCCATTGGACCATCAGTGGGAGCCTCCAGGCCTGCTTCACCTATAAATCCCTAAACCAAAAGCCCTGGTCTCTAGACAGCAAGGTGCGCGCATCACAGTTGCGGGGCAGTGGCGGAATCTCACCGCGCTTCCCGAACATTCCTTTGCAGCAGCGTGAACATACAGAGCATTGCTTTCGATAGCAGCAACACAGAAACTGCGAGCGAAATATTAGTGTACGGTGCTCCCTGAGGAAATCCCCTGCGGCCCCCGCCCGTCCAGCTAATTCTTCGGCAGAACCACAAATGGGGTAGCCTCTGCCGGCATTCCTGCATTCATCGCCGTCCGCAGCATCGACACCGTCGACGGCAGCGCCCAAACCGGGGATTGAAGCTCCGGCATCGGGGCCGACTTGAATATCCTGCTGGTCTGCTTCACCAGCCACCGGGCCGACCTCTTCGCCTTCTTCCGCCTCGCGCTGTCAGTCGAAATCCCCGTCCCCGCATACATCTGCCGGTACAGCTTCGACAGCATCACAAACGCCACTCTCGCCTTCAGATTCGGCACGCATGCCGACCGTTTCCACACCGCACTCCAGTTGTAGAACCTGTCCCAAACCGCCTGCGTCCGGTCGCTGATCTCCGCCGAGCTCATCGTCGGATGAGGCGTAAACATCTTCGGCCGAACGGCCGTAGGAATCAGCCAGTACCGAGTAATCGGGACATTCCCCACCATCGTTGGATTCTTCGCCTGCGCCTTCTCCCACTTCCCAAAATCGACAGTCCCGGGGAACGGCGTCATCATCACAAATTGCGCGAACGTCACTCCCGCTTTGATCGCCATTTCAACGGTCGCATCGAAAGTTGCTGGCTTGTCCGTCGGTAACCCGAAGATAAACGAGCCCAGCACGTGCACACCATGTTTCTTGAACGTCTGCAACTGCCTCGCCAGAGCCTCGCCCGAGTAATTCCAGTCCTTGAAGACCGCCTTCAGCCCCTCCGGAGTCACTGCCTCCACGCCCACCAGCGCTCCCTTGATGTTGGCTTTGCGCATGGCATCCAGGTACTCGCCGTCTTCGCCCGCTTCCATCGTGATCTGCGTAAAGAACACCATGTCCTTCGGCAGCTTGGCCAACTCTTCCATCAACTGGAAACGCTCTGTGCGAATCTCCATCAACTCGGCCAACTTAGCTGTGTTGCCCTGCTCCCGAGCCAGCCGCAAGTCCGTCAACGTCACCGGATAAAAGTTGTCGTCAGCCAGCGCTATGAACCGAAAGCCAATTCTTCGCAGGCTGATAATCTCGTCGATCACGCTCTGAAATCGCCGCTGCCTGGGAGCTTGTCCATCTGTACGCCACACGCTACAGAAGGAGCAGTGCTTCGGACATCCCCGGATCGTCTGCACCGAAGCCCACATGTATTTGTCCTTCGGCATCAGGTCCCATCGCGCCGCCAGAAATTGGCTACCCTCGATCCGCCCGCCCTCATAGATTCGCTTCGGCTCTCCGGCAAGGCAATCGACCACAGCCTTGCTCCAGGCAATATCGCCGTCGCCCGTCACAACGGAGTGGGCCTGCCCCTGTTCGAAGACCTCTTCCGGAAAGAGCGTCGCGTGAATCCCGCCATACACCACCCAGGCTCCGCGAGCCCGAGCCATTCGCCCGACCTCATATCCACGTAGCGCATTGCCCGTATGAACGCTGATCCCAACAATATCTCCCTCAGCAATCGTCTCCGGAACTATTTGTTCCAGCGATTCGTCCACCAGGGTCGGATCACCCGCAATTTGAGGCGTCGCCGCTGCGAGTACGAACAACCATCGCGGAGTAATCACCGCCGTTCCAAAAGAATTATCGCTTGGATTTACCAGATGCACACTCATCGAATCCAACCTTTCCTCGTGCGAGTACGGTGGCTTCAGTGAGTGGCTTCACAATGTGACGAACTGCCCTGGTGCTTCGACAGTGTTCGAAAATCGCGGTCTGCCCGCCGAGCTATGTCGCTTATCATACATAGCTCCAACGACAACTGGCCCTGTCACGGGCATCCTGTGAAATGAATCTTTTGTTCACCAACATAATTCATCAGAGAATCTTCAACATACGCACCACCGCCAACTCCTCCCCGTTTGGGAGCGGAACCGCCATCCGTTCCAGTTCCCGATAGCCACGAAGGCTATACAGCGGCAAGCCCGTGAGCGTTGACCCCATCTCCAGCCGCCTGTACCCCGCATCCTGCGCCTGCCTCTCGCAGTGAGCAAGGATGAGGCTGCCAACCCCTCTCCTGGCCCATGTCGGATGCACAAAAATCGCTCGAATCTTAGCCGCATCCACCTCCGGGTCCAGCCGCTCGGTCCCCCTCCCCGGCAAATGATCGCTTCCACACAGCGTCGTTCGATAGCTCCATCCTCCGCTTCCGACAACGTTCCCGTCCGCAGCCTCGGCTACAAAATACGTCCCATCTTCAATCAACTGCGAGTCAAGTCCGAGCGCATGACCCAGCGCACCCTCAATCTGCGACGGAGTGTAATCGTTGCGCTGCAGCCCACGCACCGACGCCTCAATTAGCGCATGGAGCACAGGAACATCCGCCGCCGTCGCCGTCCGTATCTCAATCTCCTCGATTCGCTGCATCGCCCTCGCTCCTTGTTTTACAGACTCAGCAGCACCTTCCCCGTCGTCCTGCGCCCAGCCAGATCCCGATGCGCCTGCGCCGCTTCTTGCAGCTTATAGGTTCCCCCAATGCGGACATGCAAATCCCCGCTCGCAACCCATCGAAAAACATCCCCAGCTCGGCGTTCCAACTCAGTCCTGGTCTGCACATAATCCTTCAGGGTCGGCCGCGTCACATACAACGATCCCAGGGTCGACAGCCGAATCAAATCGAACGGAGGCACTGCTCCACTCGACGCGCCATATAGTGCAAGCAACCCCCGCGGCCGCAAGCACTTCAGCGAATCCTCAAACGTCGTCTTCCCCACCGAGTCATACACCACCGGCAGACCATCTCCATTCGTCTGCCGCTTCACCTCTTCCACAAAGCTCTCCACCGTATACAGGATCACTTTGTCCGCTCCCGCACCGCGCGACAGTTCCGCCTTGTCAGCAGTCGAAACCGTGGTCAACACCCTCGCTCCCAGCCGCTTCGCCATCTGCGTCAGCAGCAGTCCGACCCCGCCCGCTCCCGCATGGACCAGCACCGTCTCTCCAGCCTGGATCGCGTGCGTATCGTAGGCTAGGTAGTGCGCCGTCAGCCCCTGCAACAGCACGGCGGCTGCCTGTTCGCAGCTCATCGCATCAGGAACTCTCAACAACTCCGCTGCGGGTGCGCAGGCAAACTCAGCATACGTTCCACGCGTGCCATTCCACGCGACACGGTCACCCACCTTGAACGCGTCTACCTCGGCCCCAAGAGCAACCACGGTCCCAGCCGCCTCTTGTCCCGGAATAAATGGCAGGGTCGCCGGGTATCTTCCCTCACGCAAATAGGTATCAATAAAATTCACGCCCACCGCTTCAATCTTCACAAGCACTTGCCCCGCACCCGGTTTTGGCACCGGCAAGTCCACCAACTCTAATACCTCCGGCCCACCTGTTTGCTTGATCTGTATCGCGCGCATCGTATGTTTCGGGTGCATCGTCTGTATTGAGTTCTTGGCTTGTATTGAGTTCATCGTTCGCCCCTCCGGCGTTATCACTCTAATCCTTAACCGGCCTGCTTGCGAAGCCGAACCTCAACCGTGAAGATAACAACATGCGCAGCAGGATCTACAGCAGGAAGCGATTACTCCCCATCTGCGTCATTGTCGTTGTCCTGGGCATCGCTGCATGGCTCGCCCGAAGGCCGTTGCACCGGCAATATCAAAAAGACAAGAACCAGTGCCTGAGCGCCATGGCAGCCGCTCTAAGATCTCCGCGCTATCTTGAAGCTCCGTGGGCCCACTCTCTACTGTCAGACTTCGCTCAACTCAGACGCTACCAGACCCAGAACCAATCGCTCCCCGACAATGTTCCGGGCCGCGTCATCTTCTATGGCGACTCCATCACCGACGTTTGGCCCACCGCCTATGCGGCACAATTCTTTCCCGGCAAATCCTACCTCGGCCGCGGCATTACAGGGCAGTCGACGGACCAGATGCTGTGGCGATTCCAGCAGGACGTCATCAATCTTCATCCATCCACAGTCGTCATCCTCGGAGGATCCAACGACGTCGTGCTCACCGAACGCAAGATCCCCTTCAAGCAAACAACCGCCAATATCCAGTCCATGGTCGAACTCGGTCAGCGCCACCACATTCGCGTAATCCTATGCTCTCTGCCGCCGGTCTCCCACTATCCCGAGCCAAAGCAGGCCCACTTCAGCGAAGAAATCCGAACCATCAACCGGTGGCTGAAAGCCTACGCCGCCAGTCAAAACATTACTTACGTCGACTACTACAACGCCATGGTCGACGAAACCGGCACCATGAAGAACTCCCTGTCCGTCGACGGCCTCCACCCCAACGCTACAGGTTACAGCGTCATGGAACCCCTCGCGCAGAAAGCCATAGACATCCGCTGACATCAACCATCCGTCCGTCCAAGCCTACCGGCTCATACTCTCTTCTGAAGGCCTGATCCGCACAATCCGGTCCACCGTGTACGGAGTATTCTGCGACTGCGTAAAGAAGTGCCTCACCTGTAATTCGCCCAATAGCCCCACACCAATCAATTGGATCCCCGCTAGAATCAGCACCGCCGCGATGATAAACCAGGGTGCATGTTCCCCAGCCACATCATGTCCAGTGAGCAACTTGTGAAGCAGCAACCATCCAGCGATCATTCCGCCAGAAAACACACCCAGCGATCCAATGCTGCCAAAAAAATGCAGTGGCCGCGTCATGTACTTCAGCAGAAAACGAATCGTCAGGAGGTCGAAGAACACTCGAAACGTCCGCGAAATTCCATAGTGGCTCTGCCCCGACTCCCTCGCGGGATTCGTAATCGGAATCTCGCAGATGCTCGCGCCGTACCAACTCGCCAGCGCTGGAATAAACCGGTGCATCTCGCCATACAGAGGAATGTTGTGAATCACCTCGCGTCGATATGCCTTGAAGGTCGTGCCAAAATCATGGATATCCACGCCCGACAACTTCGCCATCAGCCAGTTCGCCACCCTCGACGGAATCCTTCGCAGCATCATGTTGTCGCCGCGCTGCGCACGCCATCCGCTCACCACGTCGTAGCCCTCTTCGAGCTTCGCCAGGAACAGCGGAATCTCCGTCGGCTCATGCTGCAGGTCGCCATCCATTGCCAGAATAAATTCACCAGACGAATGATCAAACCCCGCCGCCAGCGCCGATGTCTGCCCGAAATTCCTCCGCAGCTTCACCACCAGTACCCGGGAATCTACCGCGGCAATCTCTTCCAGCAGACGACACGTCCGGTCCCTCGACCCATCGTCCACGAATACCAACTCGAAGCTAGAACCCACCTGCTCCATCACGCCCTTGACCCGGTCGTAGAGCTTGGTCACGTTCTCTTCTTCGTTATGAAATGGGACGACAATAGAGTATTTCGGCACATCTAGATTCTACCCCGCACAGCACGCCTCCCAATTACCACTTCCGTTACACCAACATGAATCTGACGGGATACACTAGACTTCAGTGGCCCGGTAGCTCAGTTGCATAGAGCAGCGCACTCCTAACGCGAAGGTCGGCAGTTGGACTCTGCCCCGGGCCACCACAATACCTATCGTCCACATTCGCGGTTTTCAGACACCTTATTACTTCATCGTGGTCAGCTTCGCCTCGTGTTCGGATTTCGGCTCCGTTCGTTCCTTCTTTGGAGCGAGGTACGTCGGATGATCGTCTCCTCGAATCACAGCCGACATTCCGCCGTTGAGATCGAGCACGATGATCTCATTACTCCCAGCATGCAACCATGCTCCCGGCAGGAACAAGCTCCCCATCGGTCCAACGTCCCAGAAACGCCCGAGCAGATGTCCGTTCACCCAGACGACTCCTTTGCCAAGCTGCGCCGTATTCAAGTACGTGTCGCCGACCGTGCCCACCTTGAACTCTCCGCGATAGAAACACGGCCCACGGCAATCCTGCATTGCAAAGCCCTCAGTAGGACGTTTTTCTAACGGCAGCGGAATGATCTCCCACTCGCGCAGAACCTTCCCGTTGAGCCATACCTCGCCCGGAATCCCTGCCCGTTCCGTCCGTATCTGCGTAGTGAAATTCACCCTACCCGAGTTCTCTACCAGCAACTCAAGCCGCTGCCCTGGCCTCGTCATTAGCATCAGCGTACTTTGCCCAAGACGCCGGTCGATTACACCCGCCAGCTCGCCATCGAGATACACTCGCGCATAACTGTGCAACGCATCGAGGCGAAGCAGCGCCTCGCTTCCCTCCACCGCCGGAATCCGCGTTCTGTACACCATGTAGCCATACGCCTGATCGAGGTCCTCCATCGACAGCGGGGTCGCCGACTGCGTGCCCTTCCCCAGCCCACTCCACAGCGAGCGCGACGCCGTAAGCCGCATCTCCGGCAGCGTAATCATCGGCTCTGGCTCCGGCACAGGAGGAGGAGCGTGATGCGTCACCTCCGCAATCATGGAGCGCAACGCAAAGTACTTTGGACGAAGACGCCCAGCCTCATCGATCGGAGCGTCATAGTCATAGCTTGAAACATCAGGCTGATAGCTGTGGAGATCTGAATTTGCACCATTCATCCATCCAAAACTAGTGCCGCCATGCACCATGTACAGGTTGATCGAATCACCTCGCTCGATCACCGCTCGAATTTCAGCCTCCTGCTTCACCGCATCCGTGCGTTGATGCTCCGCTCCCCAGTGATCGAACCATCCGTCCCAGTACTCGGCAACATACACCGGTGCCTCGGGTCGAAAGGCCCGCAGTAGCGCAAGCGATCTCTCCCCATCGCCCGTTCCATAGTCGACCGCGGCAAAGACTCCCGGAATTGAACCCTTCGACAACTCTTCGCCGCCGTCCGCCGTATACAGCAGCGACTCTCCAAAGCCTGCATCCACCACCATCTGCCGAACCTGCTCCAGGTAGCGTTGCCGGTCTTCGTCCACTGCAAACGACCCATACTCATTCTCCACCTGCACAGCGAGAATGGGTCCTCCCCGGCTAGCCTGCAGCGGTGCCAGCTCCTTTCCCAGACGGAGAATCCAACGCCTCGCGGCCTCGATATACGCAGGCTGCGAGCTGCGCAGCAGCATCTCATGCGACTTAAGCAACCACGCCGGATACCCGCCCAGATCCCACTCCGCGCAGACATACGGCCCCGGCCGCAGCACCACATAAAGCCCCTCCTCCTGTGCCTCACGCAGGAACTCCGCAACATCATTCTGACCACTGAAGTCATACGTACCCGGCGTTGCCTCGTGCAGGTTCCAGAAGACATAGACCGTGATCGTATTCAGTCCCAACGCATGCACCTTACGCAGCCTGTCGCGCCAGTCCGCCCTTGGAATGCGAGCGTACTCCAGCTCTCCCGAAAGTATCTGGAAGGGCTTGCCTCTCAGCAGAAATTGCCGTCCCTCAATGCGCAGAGGCGGCTGCGTCTGTGCCCCCGCCGCAATAGTCGAGCTCGCCGCCCCCAATCCAGCGACTAGCATCACCACCATCGCTCCGCGGATCGCGTTGAGTAACCGCCGCCGTAAACTTACCTCTTTAATACCGGCTCCGTGCATCCGATTGCCCTGGTTTCCCATAAAACGCCTCCCGAACCACAACCGATCCATCATAGACGTTGCCGTTGACCAATCGCCCTTCGACCGAATCCGAGTCCACGATCCAACGGACTCCATAGGAGACACCGAGAAGCAATTATCCGAGGACGGCTTTGCTGCGCACTCCACAATTGCAGCTACCCAACCCGACTGTTCCGTCGTAGTATGGTCCTGGCTCGGCGAACCTCACTCGAAACGACTCTTTGCTCCGGGCCAACAGGGAAACACTTCGCCTCAAGGCAGCATCTCCTTCCATGAAAGGAACGAGGACCCACCCATGAAGCATGACATTGACATTGACCTGATAGCCAACCTCCTCCGCCATCGCGGCCACAACGTAGGTCACATCATCCCGGTCCCCGACAACGGCGGAGAGTATGAGTTCGAGGTCGACGGCAACCTCCTCACCCTCTCCGAAACTCGCGGCCTCCTTGAAACCGAAGACGAGCGTCGCTAGCCCCACGCTCTCCGAACGCAAGACGGTCGAGCTCCTTCCTTCGGAGGTACGCCGGCTCCCTCACGCCCCAAACTGCTAAAATTGAGGGGTATGCCAGTCATCCACCGCAGAAAAACCGTCCCAGTCACCATCGGCAACATCCGCGTCGGCTCCGGCGCCCCCGTCGTCGTGCAGTCGATGACCAACACGGACACCGCCGACATCGAGTCTACCGTCCAGCAGATTGCTGCCCTCGCTCGCGCCGGCTCCGAACTCGTTCGAATCACCGTCAACAATGACGAAGCGGCCAAAGCCGTTCCCTACATCGTCGAGGGCATCCGAGCCAAAGGCTGGACCACGCCCATCATCGGCGACTTTCATTACAACGGCCACCTTCTGCTCGCGAAATACCCGGACACCGCCGAAGCTCTCTCGAAGTACCGCATCAACCCCGGCAACTGCTCCATAGGCCGCAAGGACGACGACAACTTCCGCACCATGATCGAGGTGGCGGTCAAGCATCAGAAGCCCGTCCGCATCGGCGTCAACTGGGGTTCGCTCGACCAAGCCCTGCTCACGAAGATGATGGACGAGAACTCCAAACTCGCCCAGCCGCTCGAAGCCCGCGACGTCATGATGGAAGCAATGGTCGTCTCCGCGCTCGACAATGCGGCCGCCGCTGAGCGCTACGGCCTCCGCCGCGACCAAATCATCCTCTCCGCCAAGGTCTCCGGCGTTCGCGACCTCGTCGACGTCTATACCGAGCTAGCCCGCCGTTGTGACTACACCCTCCACCTCGGCCTCACCGAAGCCGGCATGGGCATGAAAGGCATCGTCGCCAGCACCGCCGGCCTCGCTCCTCTGCTCCTCGCAGGCATCGGCGACACCATCCGTGTCTCGCTCACCCCCACCCCCGGCGGCGACCGCTCCGAAGAAGTCCGCTGCGGCCAGCAGATTCTCCAATCCCTCTCGATCCGCAGTTTCATGCCGCAGGTCACAAGCTGCCCCGGCTGCGGTCGCACCACCAGCACCTACTTCCAGGAGCTAGCCGAGCGCATCCAGAACTACCTCGTCGAATCCATGCCCGAGTGGAAAAAAGTCTACCCCGGCGTTGAAGAACTCAAGCTCGCCGTCATGGGCTGCATCGTAAACGGCCCAGGTGAAAGCAAGCACGCCAACATCGGCATCTCCCTCCCCGGCACTTTCGAAGAGCCCAAGGCCCCGGTCTACATCGACGGCCATCTCTACACCACCCTCAAGGGCGACCACATTGTAGAAGAGTTCCAGGTCATCCTCGACGACTACGTCCAGAAGCGCTACGGCAAGCAACTCGTAGAAGCCTGAAGGCCTGATAGTGGAAGTCTCAGTCAAAATGAAGGTTCTCCCCGCACTCAACTGATCGCATCACGCTATGGAAACCATACAGAGCACGCTCTCCGACAGCCCACATCAGCCCACTACCGCGTGGGTTATCTTAACGCACAGACGCCCGTCGTATCGATAGAGGAAGATGACAACCGTCTGGCCAACGATAAACGCGGGAAGCCCATACAGATAGACCCGATGGATTCTCCTGTCGAGGATCAGGTCGCGCGCAACACCCATTAAAATCAACAGGTCCACGCCGCCATAGTAGGCGGCAAACTCGAGCGCCCCGGGCCAAGCTGGAAGCATGCGAGCCGGAAAGCGGCTGAAGGCAGCGGCCGTGAGGGCACAGGTTGCAAGCAGCAGCAGCCTGCGGTGAAGCTCTGCCTTCCTTCGCCAGTAAATCGCCAGCACAAACGGAATGGTAAAGCACGTCATATCCAAAAACGGCCCAATCAGATCGGTCACAGCATCCTGGATCGCATGCATCCGAAAGAGCTGGAACCGCGTCATCGTGATGGCAGTCGACACGCCCAGCAGAACAATGGCCGCTCCCAACCCAACCCCAAACCAACCTATCTGCCTATGCAATGGCACGTTGTGTATGCGAACCAGCAACGATTGGACAATATAGAAGATGAGCCATCCGAAAAATACCGCCGCATGAAGATACAAAATCGAGGGCCGGTGAACCGCTGCATGGATTAGATCTTCATCAATTGTTTGGCTGAAGCCGTACACCACGACCGTCGCTACCAGCAGCGCCATAAATAGATAGAAATATTTTTCCAACAGACTAACGCCCTTGATCGTCATCGCGTCTCTCCGAAGGGCCAATCGTCTCCTGATTTTTCCCGCAATCATAGCAGGCACCAGCCCTAAGTCTTCTTGCTATTCTTAGCGATCTTCTTGGCCAGCCGCCGGGCATTCGCCTCTTCCTCACGCAACTTCCGCGCCTCCCGTTCCCACACGAACGGGCTGTTGTGCCTGCGCAAATCGCGCAGCGGATAAAACGTTCCCCGCCACACCACGCCGCGCTTTACCAACACCACCACCATCGACCGCAGCAGCGCGAACATCAGCCCCACTGCACCCAGCGGATACAGCCACGCATACCTCGCATCGATCTGGCTCTCCTCCCCCATCACCCGATACGTCGCTCCGATACAGCTCAGAATCACCAGCGCCGGAAGCACCGTCGGCAGCCATGCCAGCCCCGCCAGCGGCAGCAGGCAGAACACCCCAATCCAGCCACACGCCAGTAGCAGCAACGCCGGCTGAAAGTTGAACGCCGAAAACAGATTCTTCGTCATCCCGTTCAGCAACCCAAACCCACCCTTCGCCCAGTGCACCAGCACCAGCCCTGGAGCGAATGCCACCCTCTGCCGCATCCCGGCAGCCTTCATCCTGCGTCCAAGCGTAATGTCTTCCAGCACCGCCAACCGCTGCGGAAGCCATCCGCCAATCTCATTCAGCGCATCCCGCCGCACCATGTTGAACGCTCCCACGCCGATCACATCGAACTTTGCCTTAGGGTCTGCGACCTTCCACGGTCGCGATGCCCACAGCCCTAGCATCTGCAAAACTCCCAGTACGATTCCCTCGCCGCGCGACCGCACCAGCACCGTCGGCATCACCACCAGATGGTCCGCATCCGAGTCCCGCGCATATACCAACGCACGCCTCAGAATCGAGGGCGAAAACAGCACATCCGCATCCGTAAACAGCAAATAATCCGACACACTGTTATCCGTCGCCACCATAAGCGCAAACGTCTTACCCAGCCACCCTTCAGGCAACTCCGTTATGTGAATCGCCTCCAGCTTGCCCGGCTTCTTCTCCGCACACTCCGCCACATACGCGTCTACGATCGCGCCCGTACCATCGGTCGACCGATCATCCACTACCAATATCCGCAGCCCCGGATAATCCGCCTGCAGCAGCGCGTCCAGCGTAGCCGAAATCTTCTCCACCTCGTCGCGCGCCGGGACTACCACCGTCAGCGTCGGGGTCCCCTCCGGAGTCGCATCCCAGTCCGGCATCGTTAGCTCCGGAACCGTCGGCAACTGCTGCACCGCATCATACGTTCGCAGCACCCATACCAGCGCCAACCCCCACGAGAGCGTCTTGATCACGCCGCGCCAGAACTCCGTTACATGCATCCCCCAGCCATGAAAACTCAAGCCGCCGCGACCTCCAGCGAATCACGCAGCGGAGGAGCAAATCTGGCTCCAACGAAGAAGATCACCGCACCCACCAGCATCGCAATCAGCGTCGATCCCAAGCCAAGGCGCAGATTCGAATGGTCGCTGATGATTCCAATCAGCTTTGGCGAAAAAGCATCGCCCAGAACATGAATCGTAAACAACTGCCCGGCCATCGCCGTCGCTCGCAGGTTCGCGGGAACCGCGTTCAGAGTAGCCGCATTCACTGGCCCCGTCCCCAGAAAAATTAAAAACACCGCAATCCCCAGCATAGGCAGCGTCAAACTCTTCGGCCCGAAGAAGCACACCATCGCCGGCGGCACCGCCAGCGCCGCACTCAGCGCTGGTACGAGATACAGCGCCTTCCCCGTACTCTTCGACCACCACTGAGCCAGCACGCCGCCGCAGATCGTTCCACCCAGCCCACAGACCACCGTGATCCCTCCCATCACCGTCCCCGCCTTGTCCTGCGAAAAGCCGTTCATTCGCTGCAGGAACGACACCATCCACCACGAGATTCCGCCTAGCGAGAACGTCACCGCCGCATACCCGAGGATCGAACTCAGATACGCTCCATTCGTCGCCAGCGACAGCACCGAAGCCTTGTCCCTCAACGCTCCTGCTTGCTTGCCCTCCATCCGCGACGGCTCCCGCATAAACATCAAAATCAGCAGTGCAATTAAAGCTCCCGGCACAGCCGATGCAATGAACGCCATCCTCCATCCATGGCTATGCCCAATCATGCCGCCCACCAGATATCCCATCGCAGCGCCCACCGGAATCGCCACGTTAAAAATCGTCAACACTTTATTCCGCTTATCCTCTGCATAGAAGTCCGCCAGCAGGGTAGGAGCGAATATCCCGAAGCAAGCCTCCCCAACTCCTAGCGCCGAGTGCCGAATATTCAGCGACATATAGTTATGCACGTTAGCCGTAAAGAAGTTCATCGCGCTGATCGCCAGAGCCGCAACCACAATCACCGTCTTGCGAGGAAACCGATCGCCCAACCACGCTGTGATCGGCGAAGACAGTACATACGCAAAGAAAAACCACGTCGTCAGCGAGCCAAGCTGATCATCGCTAAGGCGAAATTCGCCCTTCACCTGCTCCTGCACTGCCGGCAGAATATACCGGTCCAGGTAGTTCACAAAGTTCATCGCGGTCAGCAGCACCAGCGCCACCTTCGCTCCCTTTGCCACTCCGCTATGCTTCGTATCGATCATCGGGGCCGTAGTCATAATGAGCCGAGCATATCAGGCTCCGCACAGCCTAGTCGCCCGCAGCAACGCTACTTCTCCAGCGACAGCCGATACATCAGCACTGCCATCCGCTTCGCCTGCTTCGGCATCGAGTCCAGATAAACCACCTCGCCCACCGCGTGAGCACCCGTCCCCATCGCCCCCACGCCCACCAGCCCCGGCACATACGGCGCTACAAATGCGATATCGCCAGCGCCACCCAGCATCGGATCAGTCACTTCTTCCGGTCTATACCCCAGCGTCTGATTCACCGCCTGCAGCTTCGCCAGCAGCGCCTCCGAAGCCGGCGTTACCGCCATCGATGGGTACGCCTCATCGAACGTAATATGCGCATCCGTCAGCGTCAGATGCTTGCTCACAATCTCCTCCATCGCCTTCTTCACACGAGCCGTCTGCTCCTCGCTGATCGTGCGAATGTCGCCGATCGCCAGCGCGGTCGGTGGAATCACATTCGCCTTCCCCGTCGCAGTTCCCGCGGTCCTCGCTGCATCGAGCTCCGCCGTAGCTCCGCCCAACACCAGCCCCACACTGTACGTCAGGCCCGGCTCCCGCAGCTGCGTGCGAAACTGATCGACGATCCGCGTCAGCTCATAGATCGCGCCGTACCCGAGCCTATCGCCAAACACCAGCGATGAGTGCCCGCTCTTTCCCGACGTTTCCAGCCGCCACGTAATCGAGCTGCGCCGCCCAATCCGCACCGCATCCGTTCCGTCCAGGCCGCCATCGCGAAACGCATTCTCAAACTCCAGCGCCACATCGCTGCGCTTCGCCGCGTCGATCATATCCTTGCGGCTCACGCTGATCGGCCTCCCCGCATCCTCTTCATCACCGCTCAGCACGATCGCAATCTCGCTGTTCTCCAGCACGCCAGCAGCCTTCATCGCCTTCAGCGAGCTCAACATCACCACCAGCCCGCCCTTCATATCGCACGTGCCCGGCCCCGTCGCCACGCGCCCATTCGTCCCCGGAACAATCTCGTACTTCTGAAACGGCGAACTTGAATCAAACACCGTATCCATGTGCCCGATCAGCAGCAGCCGCTTGCCGCACTTCCCCGGTCCAGACGGACAAGCATGCTCCGCCACCAGGTCGCCCGCGCGACCATCCAGCTTCTCCATCGCATCCCACTGCACCTTGAATCCAAGAGCCTCAAGCTGCGGCTGTAACACGTCCTTCACCTGCACCACGCCCGCCAGGTCCATCGTCCCGCTATTGATGTCCACCAGCTTTTCGAGCAGCGCCACTGCGGCCGGCGCCTCCGCATCAATCGTCTTCACCATCGCCGCTTCCGCAGGAGCAGGTACACTCTGCGCACCAGCAACCCCACATACCGACAGCGACCCGCCCACCACCAACGCAGCCAAAAAAGTCTTCATCATGATTGCCGGAGAATAGCATCTCGCCACCCTCCGGCCCAAACCGCTACTTCCAGTCTTCACTCCTTGGATACCGCGCCGTCACCACCGTCGAGATCCCACCCCGAGGCCGAAAGTCTCCCTTGATCTCCGCCCACACCGGGTCTGTCGCCTTCACCACATCGTCCAGCACCTGATTCACAATATTCTCTTGGAAGATTCCCAGGTTGCGATACGTGAACAAATATTCTTTCAAGCTCTTCAGCTCCAGGCACTTCTCCCGAGGCATATAGCGGATCGTCAACACTCCAAAATCCGGGAGCCCGGTCTTCGGACAGACGCTCGTAAACTCGGGGTCGTCGACTAATATCTCATACGCGCGAAACTGATTTCGCCACGTCTCAATTGCTGGAAATTCTGTCTCAAGCCCCGCCTTAGCGTGGTCATCCGTATAGCCTGTAGTGTGCTGTGCCATACTCCCAGTTTATCCTGCCCACTAAAAAGAGGCACAGCCAAAGCCATGCCTCTCTCATACCGTTCTACTTGTCTACTGTCTACCCTTCACTGTCTTTTCAGTCTCTGCGTCCCAGCGTAGGCTGATCCGATGTCGTACTCGGAGGCGCATTCGGGTCATTATTGGTTCCCCCAACGCGCCGCAGCGTGGGCTTGTTACCGCCCTTCTTATCCTGAATCCCGCGCTTGTTCTGGATGCGAGCCAGCCTTGCCTTCACCTGGTCGAACTCCGACGTCGTTACCAGGTAATCCGCCCTCGCGGGCAGAATCGTCGCAATCTCCTGCTCTACGTTGGCAATCCGGTCCGGTGTCGCCGGATGGTCGCTGAACGCCCGCGACAGCGCCCCTGGCTTATGCTTCTCCAGCGCGTCGAGCTTCTCAAAGATCGACACCATGCCCTGCGGATCATAGCCCGAACGGTATGCATACTGCACCCCGAGATAATCCGCCTCCGCCTCATACTCCCTCGAGAACTGCAGGAACGTCAGCGGTATCGCCAACTGCGACACCTCATAGATGCCGTACCCTGTCCACGATCCCTCCGCAAAAATCATCAGAGGAATCGATCCAATCTGCATGTAATTCATCTTCGTCATCTCGCGCGCCGCATGGTGTGCCGCGACATGCGCAATCTCATGCGCCATTACGCCCGCCAACTCATCTTCCGAATCACAAGCGAGGATCAGCCCCGAGTTCACATAGAAGAATCCTCCCGGCAGTGCCATCGCATTGATCTCATCCGTGTCCAGCACCTTGATCGTGAACGGCACCTTCGCATCTGAGTTCTTTACCAGGTTCTGACCCACCCGATTTACGTATTCCACCACCACCGGATCCGACACCAGGTGCGACGACTTTTCAATCTCCATTGAATACTGCTTGCCCGTCCCAATCTCCCAGTTCGTCGAGTACCAGTTGCCCATGCCACGGCCGCCGATATTCCGCTGGCCCACCGCATCCACATCTTCCTCAGTACCCTTCTTGATATGCGGATCCAGATCCTCGCCCGGCGATGCCATCTCGATCGGAGCATCCGTCGCAGCCGCAGCGTCCTTAGATCCCTTCTTGCCCTTCTTCGCAGCGGGGGCCGAATCCGCAGCCTTCGCATCTGCAACCTTTGCGTCCCCGGCCTTCACATCCCCAGGCGCAGTGCCGCCCGCAGCCGTTACACTCGGCGTCTGCGAAGCGTCCGAAGGAGTGCTTGGATTGGAAGCGGGTACAGTCTGAACCGACGGCGTCTGCGTTGATGGCGACTGCGTTGGCGGAGTCTGCGCCGATGGAGCCTGAGTTGATGCCGAGGTTGTCGACTGTTGCCCCGCCTGCTGGGCCAGCGCAATCGATCCACACAAAGTTACACCGGACAAGGTCACGAAAGCGGCAAACGTAAGAATGCGCATGGGGAGATCTCCCGTGAGAGCACGCCTCTACTGCCGTTCAGGCGCAACTCACCTCTACATTGTAGACGCTTCCCGCGCCCTGTTGGATTACATCCTCACCAGGTGTTGTACGTCGTCCCGTCACTCGCCAGCCCCTCCGACCCCGAGTGCACATCGTCCATTCCCCCCTGCGTCTCGTTGATGTCCGTCATCGTGTCCGATTCACTCGTGATCCACGTATCGTTCCGGCTCGTCATTGGGTCATTTGGAATCGACTTCAGATACCCCGCCTGCACCAGATCATCCAGCGACTGCGGAGCCTTCTCCTTGTCCACCGTATAACTATCAATCGCTGTCCGCAGCGTGTGTAAATCCTCCCGGAGTACCGCCTCCTTCGCCTTCTGCACCGACCGGATATAGCTCGGAATCGCAATGGAGGCCAGAATCCCAATGATCGTCATCACGATCATCAGTTCGACAAGCGTAAACCCGCCCTCAACCTTCCGCCCCCCCCGAATTGGCCCGTCTACTTCCATCAAGCACCGCCCAGCATCTTCCGAATCCCTGCTCACTAGCCCCTGCCCTACCAAGTCTTGTACTTCGTCCCATCCAGCGCAGTTCCCTCACTCTTGCTATACACGTCGTAGACGTTCTGTCCCCCAAAGCTATCCGAATCTGGCTCGTCCTGGTTCGACCGCAGCCCCCAATCTGCATTTCCAGTCATCGGATCAATCGGAATAGACCGCAGAAATCGCATCTTCTTGTCCTTCACATCCACACCATCTACCAAAGTCTGTAGGTCCGGGGGGTAGTTATTCGAGTCCGCCTTCGTCTGGATCCCGCCAAGATCCGCCACATCCTTATACATATCGATCCCTCGGCGCATCTCCCACAGATCGGCCCGCAGTTCTCGCTCCTTCGCCCGCTTTACCTCGAACTTCACCGCCGGAATCGCCGCTGTGGCCAGGATCGAAAGTATGGTCACTACGATGATCAACTCAATCAGCGTCACGCCCGTCTCGCCATACCGAAGCTGCGAACTCCGAATCCTGTCAATCATCTCCTCTCCTCCTGGTTTGAGCTCTAAGCCCTGGGTCCGACGCTCGGCGTCCTTCACTTCACATGCACAACAGCCTGCCCGCCAACCGAAGCAATGCTGTTCTGCTGGCTATCCTTCAGGCCAATCCGCGTCAATGACAGCGTCGCATCGCCCGGAGCCAGTGCCTTGAACGTCAGCGTACACAGCGTTCCCTGTCCATCCACGCCCTTCGTCCCCGGCGGCCTTGTAGCAGACACCGTCACCGCGCCATTTCCCTCATCCCGATGCACCAGCGCCACCGCCTGCCCATCCCTGCTCAGCAAGTCGCCCGAATCCACATTCACCAGCGACAGCACCCGCGGATCGAACTGCATCTGCAGCGGAGCCGCAAACAGGTCATGAGCGTTGGACGCAATCACCGACACTTGGAAAGTCGATCCTACCGTCTGGTTTGCCATCGCGGGCACCACACTCAGTGTCACCGGAACCGCCGTCACCGCCCCGTTCGCCGATACCTGCGCTGGAACCATCGCTCCCGGAGTCATCGGCCGAGCATCCGCGGCCATCTTTCCGATCATCGCCGACGCAGCATTCGCCGCGGACGTTGGCTGCAGGCTCGTTCCAGTCCCAACCTCTGCTGCCTTACCGTCCATCGCCGCCACCTTGCTCGGCTCCTTCCGGATCAACTGCACCGACTGGCTCGTCCCCGTATAGATCGCCCGCGTATTCTCATCCGTCAATATCGACTCGCGAACAATGTGCGGAATAATCAGGAACACAATCTCGTCCGATTGCTGAATCTTATCCGTACTGGCGAAGAAATATTTCAGAAACGGCAGCTCCCCCAACCCCGGAGTTCCACTTACATTCTTCGTGTCCTGCTGCTGGAGCAATCCCGCCAGAATCGCTGGCTCTCCGTCCTTCAACTGGATCACCTGTTCTGCCGTCCGCTGCGAGATAATCGGCTCCGTCACGCCCGTAATCGTTACCGACCCGTTCTGCGACGAAATCTCGATCTTCATCTTCAACGACACCTCGCGGTCATAATGCACCGACGGAGTTATGTCGATCAGCACACCTACATCCAGGTAAGTAAACTGTGTCTGCACTCCCAGTCCAGCCGTAGGAATCGCAGCTCCCGCCGAGAACGAACCCGTCGCCACCGGAATCTTCGATCCAATCTTCAAGGTCGAATGTTGCCCATCCGTTGCCCGGATCCGAGGGTTCTGTAGGATCCGCGTATCCGAATCCGACAGCAGCGCATTTACTGTCCCGCCCGTAACCGACACCGCAAAATTCGTCGCATTCAGATTGCCCAGCGTGTTCAGCGTAATGCCCGACGTCGGTGTCCCCGTCGCTATACCGTTGGTTGTAGCAGCAGTATTTGTTCCCGTCGTATTCGTAATATTTGCATTGCTGTACTGCGGAGTCAGTCCAAAACTCTGCGGCAATGTAATCCCCAGATTCCGCTCCAACTGCCGGCTTACTTCCAGCACTGCTACATCCACCACCACCTCTGGCCGAGTCCGGTCCAGGTCATTAATGAGCTTCTCCGCCAGCACTAACTCATCCGGAGTCGCCCGGATCACCAGCGCATTCTGGCTCGCCACCAGATAAATCTTCAATCCTGGATCCAGCAAGTTCCGGATCGCCACCATAATCTCGTTCGCGTCATTCTGCTGCGACACATTCGTCAGATAAAACGTCTGCACCGCAAGATCATCCAGATCCGTCCGCTTCTGCCGATTATTTTGCGCCACAAAGATCGTGTTCGTCGTGATCGGCTTCCAGAAAGTCCCGCTCAGCACCTCCACGATATGCAGAGCATCGGGCAACGAAACGCTATTCAAATCAACCGGAATCCGCTTCCCCACATAGTCCGGGTCGAAGATCACATTCAACCCCGCTGCCTTGCAGATCGCCTGATACACAACCTTCGTGTCCTCAACCATATGCAGCGTAATTGGATCATCCGAAACCGGTTGCAGCTCCACCGGCCCGTCCATCGACGCAATCTCTTTCTGCACCGCCGCCTGATGCGGGGTTTGCTCACCCAGCCCCGGCACCAGCACTTTGCCCGGCGAAGCTCCGCCAGCCGCCGCGGCACCCTCACTCACACCACCCGCCACCGTTCCCGTCGGGGCCCCGTTCGCCGATGTCGGCTTCTCCATCGACTGCAACTCCTGAGCCGCCACCTGGTTGCCCGGATCAATCTGCAGCGCTCGAGCAAACTCGTTGATCGCGCCGCCCGCATCGCCCGACTGCCGTAGCACCCGCCCGCGATCGACGTGCATATTTGCCGCCTCATACCGAAGCCGCTCATACCTCGTCCGGTAACGCAAATCCCTTGGTTTCTTCAGATGCGCCTGGCGATATGCCTCGAACGCGGCATCGAAATCCTCCCGAGCCTCCGCCTTTTCCCCGCGACTGTTCCACGTACTCGCCGACTGCGCATGTGCCCTGCTCCCGGCAAAGCCAGAAAACACCAGCACCGCCAGCATCATCGCAACTGCAATGCCTGCGCTCGATCGCTGCAACTGCACCGAAGCACTCTTGCCAGACATAAACCTCATTCGTCGAGAAATTCCTATCGGTAGCCGTACCTGCATGCCTGCGACCCGCTCCAGATGGCCTCGGACTCTACTCTCGAAGCTGCGTCTCTCAATCGCTCCACACCCTTCTTCAAGGGGATTCGTAGCGGCCTCAGTTGCGGTCTCGAGCGGTTGGTCGGGCTCGCTTGATGATACAGCTAATCTCAGTCGCTTCACTAGTCTCTCCACTCCAGGTCTACTGCCTCTGCACGTCCGCGGAGAGCTCGCCTGCCCTCTCGCAGCTTAGTTCTCGTCCCTAACCACGCCTGCCATCTCTCATTGGACGCACCCGCCAGCCCGAAGTTGGCGTCAAAATCTCTCTATAAGCATCTACTCTGCTAGCATCAGTTCCTTGGACGTATTATCAGCCCGTCCCTTTTGCCTCAAACCCACTACCAACTAACAATTGCCTCATGCGCTCTCTCTCCAATCCGACCGTTCCCGCACCTCCCAAGCCCTCGGCCAAACCCAAGGACCGCGACCCCGTCGCCTCCGGCCAGCGAGACGCAGCCTTCAACCGCTCCGCCAGCTTCAACTACTTCCTCTCAGACCGCTTCGAGGCCGGCGTCGCCCTCCGAGGCACCGAGGTCAAATCCATTCGCGAAGGTAAGGCCAACCTGAAGGACGCCTATGGCCTGCTCAAAGATGGAGAATGTTTCCTCCTCAACGCCCACATCGGCCCGTTCTCTCACGGCAACGCAATGAACCACGAGTCCCTGCGAACCCGTAAACTCCTTCTCCACAAACGTGAGATCGAGAAACTTAAAGCTTTGACGTCGCAAAAGGGCTTCACGCTCATCCCGGTCAAGCTTTATTTCCGCAATGGCCGCGTCAAATGCGAATTGGCCCTCGCCAAAGGCAAGCAGGACTGGGACAAGCGAGCCACCGAACGGGCTCGCGAAGGTGACAAGGAAGCCAAAGCCGCCATAGCCCGCTCCCAGCGCCGCTAATCCGGGCTGCCCCCCAACAGCAACCCCAAAATGACTTCCGCCTCACCGTTCCAGGTGCGTCTCGAAGAACTTGGTCATCGCCGCATATGCATCTCTGGACTCCGGGACATCCGGGTTGTAGAAGAACCCGTGAAACATCCCCTCCCACACGTGCAACTCCGCCCCCACCCCCAGCCGCGTCAACTCTGAGTGCGTAAAGATCGCCCCACTCATCGCGAAATCTCTCGTTCCCGTAATCACCAGCGTCGGCGGAAACTTTGCCATTACCTCCGCCGAAGCCAGCGGTGTCACCAACGGGTCCTTGGGGTCCGTTCCCTTGAAATACCCCAATCGAACGCCGTCTCCCGCCGCCGCCGGCATAAACCGCCCCTCCCCCAGCGGAGTCGACGTATAGGTCGCATCTCCGCCAAACGCGCCCGCAGACGCGCAGTAGATCCCCACTGCTCCCGGCCGCGGCAGCCCGTGCTTTTGAAACCACGCCACCGATTCCGCCGTCAGCATCCCCCCAGCCGAGCACCCATAGATCCCAATCTCCCCCGGCTTATACTCCTTCAACAGCGCGCCATACACGCTCGCCACATCCTCGCTCGCCGCCGGAAACACATGCTCCGGCCCCTCGCGGTAGTCCACGCTCACCACCTTGATCCTGCCCAGCGCCGCCATGGGCATCGACTCCAGCTCAGCGCATCCCGGCCAGCATCCCGAAAACCCTCCCCCGTGCAAATCAATCAGCACCCGATGCTCGTTCTCCGCCTTCAGCCCAGCCGCCGGCAGGTACAGAAACACATGCACCCCTCCAATCGACGTGTCCTCCATCCGCACCGGAAACAACGCCTTCTGCCGCTCCACATACGGCCTCATAAACCGAGGAACGCCCTTCTCCGTATAAGTCATCGTAGGGTCCTGCATATCATGCAAATGCTGCACCAGGTAAGCTCTGCCCTCCGGCGTAAGAAACTTCGACGTCGGAACCGACTCCGCCGGAACCTCCACCGTCCCATCCGCCTCCACCTTCACCTGCACCGCCGCCTTGGTCTGCCCCATCATCACCGGGCCAGCAAATGCCATCAGCAGGCCAGCCACACAACTCCACAGAATCATTCTCATGAATCCCTCTCTTTCCCGACCCGCACAGCGCGCATCCACTGCAACGCCCGATAGCGTCGCAACGCAAATCGCGCTCCGCCCAACGGCACCGAAGTATAGACCCGCCGCATACCGCTCGTCTCACCACGCACATCCCGCAGCAAGTGCCCTGCCTCCGCGTAGCCTCATGGGTCGGAATTACGCCGCGCCGGCCACCATTCCCGGGGTATCCTCAACCTGTGAACATCCACCTCCACTCCGTCATCGCCCTGGTCCTCGCTACCGCGATCTCCCAGGCCACCGCGCCCGCCGCCACCACCACCTACTATAGCGACCTCCTCCACTTCGACTACACCTACAGCAGCTCCTTCACCACCGTCACAGGAGCAGCCGACGAGGCCCTCAAAGCCGAAAAGGACAAGTCCACCGGAGTCACCAAAGCTGCCATCGACTGCATCACCCTGCCCGTCACCGCCACCGACTCCAGCAGCGGCTTCCGTATGATCCTCATCATGCGCATGGACGGAACCTGCCTCGGCGCCACGACACCCGCCGCCAAACTCGGCGCCGTTGCCAACTCTGCCCTCACCCAGTCCCTCACGCGCTTCGGCACTCCCCAGATGGGTACACCCGCCGACTATCAACTATCCGGCCACTCCGCCTCCACCCTCTCCGGCTCCGTCAAGTCCGATAAGTACGGCCTCACCTTCTACGGCACCGCCAGCTGCCTCCTCCAGGGCAACGACGTCGTCTGCTGGGAGTTCCTCGCCAGCGATTGCTCCCAGCTTCCCGAACTCATGGCCAACCCCATCCAATTCGAAGGCCAACCCAAAGCCGCCCTCATCCCCGAAACCTTCGCCCAAACCTGCAAGTAGCTAAGTGTTCCAGGTTGCGGGTACCCCGCCTGCGCAGCCTCGTCGCGCCTGAGCAGGCTGGCGGCCACCCCCGCGCGTTATCCTAAAAGAGTGAACATCAAGCTCCAGTCCCTCCCCGCCGCCGACCTCGCCACCCCGCTCCTCACCGTCTTCGCCATCGACACCTCCACAGCGCCCGCCGCTGGGATCAAAGACGCCCCCGCAACCCCCACCCTCCTCACCACCAACGCCGCCCTCCTCGCCGCCGCCGCCCCCTGGCTCACCACCGGCGAGTTCAAAGCCACCCTCGGCGAGACTCTCCTCCTCCACTCCCCCTCCGGCCTCAAAGCCGAGCGTCTCCTCATCATCGGCCTCGGCAAGGCTAAATCCCTCACCCCGCACGAAGTCCGAAAAGGCGCCGGCGTCGCCGTTCGCTTCGCCAAACCCCGCACCCTCCGCGACCTCGCCCTCACCTTCCCCGAGCACCCCTCGCTCCCGGCCGAGCTCACCACCCGCGCCCTCGCCGAAGGCGCCCTCATCGCCGACTTCGACATCGACTTCTACCGCTCCGACCGCAAAGATCAGAGCATCACCACTACCACCCTCCTGCACCCTGCGCCAACCCCCGAAGTCCAGCGCGCCCTCGACGAAGGCGTCATCCTGGCCGAGTCACAAAACTTCGCCCGCACCCTCGTCAACGAGCCCGGCAACGTCCTCACTCCCACCGAACTCGGCCACCGCACCGCCGCCATGGCCGCCGAATTCGGCCTCCAGTGCGACGTCCACTCCATCGACAAAATCCTCGAGCTCAAAATGGGAGCCTTCGCCGCCGTCACCCAGGGCTCCTCCGAACCACCCGCCCTCATCGTCATGCGCTACGAGCCCGCAACCCCGCCCCCCGCTGGCTCCCCCGTCCTGGGCCTCGTCGGCAAAGGCATCACCTTCGACACCGGAGGAATCTCCATCAAGCCCGCCGACAACATGGACAAGATGAAGTACGACATGGCCGGTTCCGCCGCCATGATCGGAGCCATGCGAGCCATCGCCCAGCTCAAGCCCAACGTCCGCGTCCTCTGCGTCGTCTGCTCCTGCGAGAACATGCCCGACGGCCGCGCCTTCAAACCCGGCGACGTCGTCACCGCCATGTCCGGCAAGACCATCGAGATCATGAACACCGACGCTGAAGGCCGCCTCGTCCTCGCCGACGGCCTCCACTACGCCCAGACCCTCGGCGCCACCCACCTCATCAACGCCGCCACCCTCACCGGAGCCATCGGCGTCGCGCTCGGCCTCATCAACGCCGGCCTCTTCTCCAACGACGACGCAACCACCCAGCA
Organism: Granulicella sp.; assembly: GCA_027452215.1. Taxonomy (GTDB): domain Bacteria; phylum Acidobacteriota; class Terriglobia; order Terriglobales; family Acidobacteriaceae; genus Granulicella. Next base: position 25,024 of record DAIDGQ010000011.1, read on the forward strand.
ATTCACCGACGCCCTCGCCCTCTCCGGCGAAAAATTCTGGCGCATGCCCTGCACCGACGACTACCGCGACCAGATCAAATCCCAGATCGCCGACATCATGAACACCGGCGGCAGTCGCTACGCCGGAGCCACCACCGCGGCCATGTTCCTCAAAGAATTCGTAGGCGAAACCCCTCTCGTCCCCTGGATCCACCTCGACATCGCCGGCACCGCCTGGATCGACGACAACAAACCCTGGCAATCCAAAGGCCCCTCCGGCGTAGCCGTCCGCAGCATCACCGAATGGGTCCGCTCCTACGCCAGATAGCTTCACCTTCGCAGAGGGACGGCAGGATTCCGTGCCATCCCTCTGTTCCTTTGGATTAAGAGCCTTCTTCAAGCCTGCTGTCTCACGTCGAAGGACGAGAGGGCTTTACCCCCGGCCGCCTACATCGCGCTGGGCACCCGAATCCCCAGCCACCCCAGCACCCGCACCAACTCCCGCCGAGCCACCGCCGCCGTAGCCAGCAGCAGCATCTTCCGAGCCTCATCCGTCTCCGTCAAAATATGATGCCGGTGATAGAAATTATTGAATTGTTGCGCCAGCGTAAACGCATACCGAGCCAGTATCGCCGGCTCCGCCGCAGCAATCGCCTGCTCCAGCACCAGCGACAGCCGCGAGGCCGTCAGCCAAACCTCCCACACGCTGGTGCCTTCTTCCCCCTCGAGCATCGCCGCTAAATCCAACCCCGCCACACCCGCCAGCGCATCCTCCGCGTTCACGCCAGCCTTGCGAAAGATATTCGCCGCGCGCACCGCAGCATACTGCGCATACGGCCCCGTCTCGCCGTCAAACGCCAACGCATCCTGGTAGTCAAACGCAATAATCGTGTTCCGCGTAAACCGCAGCAGGAAGAACCGCAGCGCACCCACTCCGATCGCCTCCGCAATCTCCGCGCGCTCCGCATCCTCCAGCTCCGGATGCCGCGAGTCCACTTCTTTCCGTGCCGCGCCAATCATGCGATCGATCAGATCATCAGCCTTCACGCCAAATCCCTTACGCCCGCTCACCTCAATAAAATTCTTCGCCTTATCTTCCTCGCTCAGCACATAGCCAAGGTCCTCAGCGGTCCGAGCCGTCAACCCCACAAACGCATAATTCAGATGCGTATACCGGTCCGCCTCCGCAACATATCCCAGCGACCGCAACGCCTCCTTCACCTGCATCTGCGGATCATCCTGCCGCGAATCAATCACGTTATATATCGCATCCGCATGCCCGAAACTCGGATGCGGATCTTCCCCGAGCACCGTCGAAATCCAGCACACATGCGTCGCGTACTCATGAAACTTCGCGTAACCAAAATCCTTCCCCAGCAGCCCATACTTCCATAGGTGGTACGCAATATCTTTCCCGACATACGTCACCGTCCCATTCGACCGCACCAGGATCTTCGCATCCTCATCCGGCCCACCCTCGACCAGCTCCACACCCGCCGCCTCAGAGATCGCCCTCCGCATCACCCAGCAGCCTTTATTCTTCCCCGCAGTCTCCAGGTACAGCACGCCCTTCTCCACCATCAACGCGCGAGCCGTCTCCCAAAAATGCAGATGCAGAATCTCGCTTTCGCGCGGAAGAAAATCGTACTCAATTCCCAGCCGCTCCATCGTCTCCAGATGCCGCCGCAGCACTCCGCTCGCAATCGCCTCAGCAATCTCCGCCGTGTCATTGCCGCCAGCCTCGATCGCATGCAGCGTATCCAATCGCAACTGTTTGCGAGCAGCAGCCTGCACCGGATCAGCTTCGTACCACTGCGACACCGCCGCATACAGATCCCAGCACGCATAATCCAGCCGTGTGTTCGTCTCAATCAACTCCGACAGCCACCCGCGCACATCATCCAGCGACATGCCCTTCAACGTCGTGATCGCGACAACAATATCGGCCACCTGCACGCCCGTATTGTCGATGTAGTTCTGAACGCCGGTCTCCCACCCCGGCTTGTACTCGTCCTTCTTCAGCATCCGCGCAAAGCTGTCGCCAAGAATCGCATTCCGCAGATGCCCCACATGCGCAGCCTTATTCGGATTGATGCTCGTATGCTCCACGAGCCTGAACCCGCCGCCGCCCACAACCGCATGCTCATCCGCTGCCATACGCTTCACCGTGGCCGCGCGGTCCAGCTTCACATTCAGATAACCCGCCCCCGCAATCTCCACAGACGCAACGCCAGCAGTCGCCGCCAGCTCCGACTGCAACTCCTGTGCAATCGCGCGCGGAGCTTTCTTCAACCGCTTCGCCAGCTCAAACGCCACCGGCAGCGCCATCTCGCCAAACTCGATCTTCGGCGGCAACTCCACGACCAGATTCGCAAGCGCAATCCCGTACCGCTCCATCAAGAGCTCTTCAATCCGCGTCTGCAACTGCAACTGCAAAATCCTATACATGCTCGCCTTTTCTTATCCCTGATCCATGTCCTACGGAAGCTCTACCGGTAGTTCCTCAATCTCTTCGAGCAACGACTTCCGCCGCGCCTGGTGCACACGATGAGCAAAGAACATCGCACCACCCACACCCGTAATCGTCACCAGCAGCCACGCGTGAATCAGCAATCCAAACAGCCCCGCCGCCGACGCTGCAACATAGTGCAGCCGCAGCGCATTCTGGCAGGCCCACTCAAACGGCCCAATCCCCCCCGGCGCACTCGGCACCAGGAACGCAAAGTTCGCCAGCGCCACCGTCTGCAGTGGAGCTCCCCAGTCCAACTGCGCTCCCGCCGCTGTCTGCATTCCAATCATCCGCATCGCTGAGAAATACAGCAGACCCTCGCACAACCAGATCACCAGGCTCAAGCAGAACAGCCACACCATGCCCACAATTCCAATCTGCCGAATCGCATCCAGCGCCAGCAGCAGCCAGTGTTCAATCTTACCCACCTTCGCCGGCAGCTTAGCAAAGACAATCTTGATCGGTCGCACCAACGCACGAGCTCCCACCACCATCACGATCAGTCCCCCGCCAGAGATCCCCAGCAGCGTCTTCACCAGCACCCGCGTCTTCGGCGGCAGCCCCTTACCCGTATGCACCGTCACCACCAGCAGCAAGACCAGCGTGAAGATGTCCAGCAGCTTCTCCAGAATCACGGTGCTCAAAATCACTGACGGCGACGCATTCAAATCGGGCGCATACGTGAAGATCCGCATCACGTCGCCGATTCGCAGAGGCAGAATGTTATTCGCCGCTAGCGAAATAATCAGCACGCGGAAGCATGTTCTCAGCCGAGCGCCCGCGCTCCGCATCATTACCCACCAGCGATACGACCTCAGCCAGTAACTCGCGCACGTCCCCGCCAGCAGGCCCGCAATCCAAAGCGGAGCCACCAGCCGTATGCTCTCCAGCGTCGCCAGATTGAAGCCCCGAAACGTCCACCACAGAAAAAACGCACTGATCAGCAGCCCCGGCAGCGTCTTCAATAGCCCCATACGATGTTCACGCGTCACAGGCTCTGCCTCACGCGGAATGGTCTAGTCATCCCTGAAATCCTTGTCTCAATCTTTTGCTGATCCGTCTGTCCTTCATTGTATCGTCCTGAGGCCGCTAAACTAGAGCGATGCAACACATCGCCGCGCGCCCCACCACCACATCCTCCGCCCATCCCGCGCCTTGGCGAGACTCCCTGTGGCTCGCGCTCATCTCCACCCTAGCGCTCGTTACGCTGCTTATCCAGGGCTATCACCCACTCGCCGAAGACGGCGGCCTCTACGTAGCCGGCGTCCAATATACCCTCGACCCCACCCTCTTCCCCCACTACACCGTCTTCGTCACCGAGCATCTCCGCTTCTCCGTCTTCGCTCCCACCCTCGCCTTCCTCGTCCACCACGCTCACCTCTCCCTCGCCTGGGTCCTGCTTCTCACCAACCTCTTCAGCATCTGGCTCACTCTTTTCGCCGCGCTCAAAGTCCTTCAACGCACTCTCTCCAACAACACCGCACAACTCGCTGCTCTCGGCCTCCTCTCTGCTTTCTGGACACTCCCCATCGCCGGAACCTCGCTGCTCCTCATGGACCCATACGTCACCGGACGCAGCCTCTCCACGCCGCTCTCCCTTCTCGCCGTAGCCTTCGCACTCGACCACCGCCGTACCCTCCGCCCCCTCCTCACCTCCGCCGTCTGCCTCATCCTCGCCGCGCTCTTCCATCCACTGATGGCCGCCTACGCCTTCGCGCTTATCCTCGTCCTCCGCCTCACCCGTCTCCGTCAACGAGATCTCGCCTGGGCCATCCTCACCCTCTCCGCCCTCGCTCTCGCCGCCATTCTTCACGCCCTCGCGCCTCACGAAACCCCCGCCATCATCGCAGCCGAAAAGTCCCGTTACTACTGGTTCCTCTCCCAGTGGCAATGGTTCGAGCTCCTCGGGCTCGCCGGTCCCCTTGCCGTTCTCGCCGCGCTCCTGCGCCACTTCCGCAAACACTCCAACCCCCTCAACGACAACGCAGCCGACCTCTGCCGCGCCAACATCGCAATCGGCTGCATCGCCATCCTCGTCGTCCTTTTCTTCGCGCACGAAAGCTCTCCAACCCATCTCGTCGCACGCATGCAGCCTCTGCGCGTCTTCCTCCTCACCTACGCGATCATGACGCTCCTGCTCGGCGCAGCCCTCACCCAGTTCGCCCTCGACACGCGCCAGCGCCTTCACTCCAGCACCGCACGTCTCGCACTAGCAGCCATACCCGCCATCGTGCTGATCGCGCTCGCCGCTACCATGTTCTCCGTGCAGCGCAACACCTTCCCCGCCTCCGCCCACATTGAGCTCCCCGGCGTAACCCCTCGCAACCCTTGGTCCCGCGCCTTCCTCTGGGCTCGCGACAACACCCCCAACGACGCTCTATTCGCCCTCGACGCAAAGTATGTCAACGAGGATGGCGAAGACGCCCAGACCTTCCGCGCCACAGCCCTCCGCAGCGCCCTGCCCGACTTCTCCAAGGACGGCGGCGAGGCGGCCATCACCCCTGCCCTCGCCGATCAATGGCAGCAGGGTGCCACCGCCCAGACCAATCTCTCCAACGAATCCGATGCCCTCCGCGACGCCCGCCTTCTTCCCCTCGGAGTCACCTGGATGATCCTCCACTCCACCGCATCCACGGCACACCTCTGCCCTTACAACAATGGGACCGTCAAGGTCTGCCGCCTCAAGCCATAATGCTCTGACTCAGTTCCCCGAGGCAGTCGTCACCGGAGCCACTTTCAGCACTACGCTCTCCTGATCCTTGCTCTCGACCTGCGAATAATACTTTCGCAGCCCGTCGTAGTCCTTCGGCATTACAATCAGTTCGTTCTGCAGTCGGTCCCGTCTTGCCGTAAATCCCTTCGCATCCTGCGTCGCTACAAACTTGTACGCCTCGGCACCCGGAAGGTTGAGCGTCACTTCTGCCGGCACCGCTTCCACCGTGAACCCTTCCGGAACATTCACCCGCATCGCATCCTGCGTCAGCTTCGAGTAATGGAAGTAAACCGGTTGCACCCGTTTCTCATCGGCAAACGTTGCCGATGACCCAGCCTCAAACACATCCGCCGGCACAATCAGCCGCTTGCCCGTCGTCGTTCCCAGCGTCCCCGTAACCTGGTACGTCACTACCAGCGGCTGCTCATACTCCTCAAGGGAAGCTCTGCGCAGGGTGCTGATTTCTTGACGGCGACGATCTGTTCCTCTTTGGGGGGTTGATTGCGTCGATGGATGCGGTTTGCGGTTGCGTTTTAGTGGCTTTGGAGGCCGATTTGCCGGCCTCCAGCCGCAGTTCT
>DAIDGQ010000012.1 GCA_027452215.1 Granulicella sp.
GGACGTAGGTTCGGAGGTATTCGATGTGGTCTTTGTACTCGGCTCCCCAGACGGTGGTCAGGATTTTTTTATGAGAGAGGGGGCGGCCCTGGCTGCACATGAGGAGGTGGAGGATATCGAATTGCGTGCGGGTGAGGGGGATGGGGTCGCCTCGCTTGAGGAAGACGCGGCGATTGCTGCAGAGGGAGACGTCTCCGTTGTTGATGGGGGCGTTGGAGAGGGCGGGTAGGCGTCCTCGGCGGATGGCGGCCTGGATGCGGGCGACGAGTTCGCGGATGGCGAAGGGCTTGGTGATGTAGTCGTCGGCACCGGCTTCGAGGGCTTGGACTTTGTCGTCGACGGCGTTGCGCACGGTGAGCATGAGGATGGGGAGGGTGGGAGCGCTGCGGCGGATGATGCGGCAGGCGGCGAGGCCTCCCATGCCGGGCATGTTGATGTCGAGAAGGACGGCATCGAAGTTGGATTGGCCGAGGAGGGTGATGCCTTCTTCGGCGTTTGAGGAGCCGACGACTTCAAAGCCCAGAGGCAGAAGGGTGGTGGCGATGACTTTGTGGATGGCGACTTCGTCATCGACGACGAGTAGTTTGGCTTTCATCCTGCGACCTCTTTGCTCTGGGTGGGGAGGGATAGATGGAACGTGGTTCCGGCGGCTTCGGTGCTGGTGACCCAGATGTGGCCACCGTGAGCCTCGGTGACTCTGCGGGCGACGGAGAGGCCGATGCCGGTGCCGGGTGCGGCGTGGCGATGATTGTTGCCGCGATAGAACCTGTCGAAGATTCGTTCGTGGTCGTCGGCGTGAATGACTTCACCGTGGCTCTTGACGGAGAGCGTGAGATCGGAGGGGCTCTCGGAGAGGGTGACGGTGATGGGCGAGCCAACGGTGGAGTATTTCATGGCGTTATGGAGGAGCTCTTTGAGGGTGGAGGAGATCATGTCGTGGTCGGCGGAGATGGGATGGGTGATGTGTTCGATGCAGATGTCGATTTCGGGGAGGTTGGGGAGAGGGCTGGAGGGATCGTGGGACTCGGTGCGAAACTCCTGGACGGCAAGCTGAACGAGGGCGGGGAGATCGACGGTCTGGAGTTGGAGGCGGAGGGACTCTCCTTCGGCTTTGGCGGTCTCGAGGAGGCGGGTGGTCATGACGTCGAGCTTCTCGGATTGGTCGTCGATCATCTGGATGAGCTGGTGCTGCATGTCGTCGAGGAGGCCGGCTTCGAGGAGGCCGGAGCTGGCGGCACGGATGATGGTCAAGGGGGTTTTGAAGGCGTGGGCGAGGCCGTCGAGGACGGTGGTCCGAAACTGCTCGGTGGTTCGGGCGGCGTCGGCTGCGCTTTCGTTGAGGCAGGCGCGATGACGCTGGAGAGCGAGAGAGGCGAGGGACGCGAGGGAGTCGATGAGGAAGGGAGGAATGGTGCCGAGGATCAGGAGCGAGCCGATGGGGCCGACGGCGTTGTGGAGAGGGCGAATAGAGACGTCGTGATGAGAGGCGTCGGATTCGGAGAGGGAACGCAGATGGTCTTCGAGTGAGTGCGTGCTTTGGGTGAGCCACTGGCCTGCGGCTCCGACGGAACTGGGCTGATTGCTGACGATGGCGACGGCGTCGAGCTCGAATTCCTGCTGGATGAACTCGGCGATCTGCTGCTCCGGGGAGTCGTGCAGATTGAGCAGGAGGACGTTGTGGCAGAAGGAGTGAAGACGCTGGGTGCGGTGGCGCTGGATGTCGGTCTCTGCGACGAGGGAGCGCTCGCTTGCGGAGAGGCGGCTGACGAGAAGCGCGGTGAGCTCGATGAGGGTGAAGGCGAGGGCGCTGCGCAGAGCGATGAGGGGAGTGATGAGGTGCGGCGGGATAGTGAAGGCGAGGCAGAGGATCGCCGATAGAGCGAAGGTGGTGGCCTGCCAGAAGCCAGCGTAGGCAGCGAACAAGATGGCGAGAGTGAAGCAGAGGAGATTGAGAAGGACGGCGTCGAGAGGCAGGGCGAGGCCAGCGCGGAGGATGAGGGGCGGGAGGAAGAGGGCGAGTGCGAAGGAAAGAAGAAACGCGTAGCGGGTATTGAATGGGCGTGGCTTTAACGGGTGGGTGCTCGGCGGGTGGGGACTCGGCGGGTGGGGAATCAACCAGCGGGGCTTCCAGAGGCGTGCTTGAAACGAGACGAGTTGGTTCGTAAAGAGCTTGGACATGGAGACCTGCCTGAGGAAGAGGCAGCGAGTATTTGGCAGGAGAAGGGGTGGAGCGGCCGTTGCGCCAGGCTCCTGATGAACGTGTTAGGTTATGCAGGGCTGAGAGCTGGGGGCCGATTGTTTCGCGAACACGTCTTGGTGTTCGAAGAACTTGGGAGGGCTTCGACATGGAAGCCGCAGCGGGTTCACAGGATGAATCAGGGCCCGATCGGGTAGAGCCGGAGAACGGATTTGTTTTTCATAATCGCACAATCTTTATACCTTTTTTATGACCTCACGCGCTAAATTAGGTCAACTTACTCAGGGGCAGGGAGGACACGGAGTTGCAGCGGTAGTGGGCAATCCGTGCCTTTTCGGAGCTGTGATTGTCCATTGTTTGCGAAGTTGACGATTTGATTTGATCAAAGCACGAAGAAAGAGACATATTGCTGATTTCTATGCGTACGCGCCAGAGCTGCATCGCCATCGTCGGGGCCCTTTTGATTTTTCAAGCCGCAGAAAATGCGACGGGACAGGAGGCGAGCCCTAGGGTTGCAGTGGCTGCAACCCCGGCGGCGACGGTTACGACTCCGCCACCGGCAGCCGCAACTCCGCTGTCTACCTTCGTTCTGACTGGTCCGTTGCAATGGCTGCCGCCGGCGATCTTCGATGCCGGGCCATTGGGCAAGTTGTCGGTCAACGGCATCGTGACGGGCTTCGCGCAGTTTCAGGACAACGCCGCGCCGGGAGACGATAAGGCGCAAGCTACTCTGAGCAATGGACAGATCTTTATTCAGAAACCGGACGGAAAGTTTCAGTACTACATCCAGGCTGGTGTCTATACGATGCCGACACTTTCAGTGCCGTTTATGAATGTCCAAACTACAGTGAGCAAATTCTACGGGCCTGTCCCCGTTGCGTTCGTGAAGTTGCTGGCGGGAAAGACTACATCCTTCGAGATCGGTTCGCTGCCGACGCTGATGGGTGCCGAGTCGACGTTTACGTACCAGAACTTCAACATCGAGCGAGGCATTCTGTGGAACCAAGAGAATGCTATCAGCCGCGGTATCCAGGTGAATCAAAGTTTGGGTAAGTACGTGACGGCCTCGGTCAGTTGGAATGATGGCTACTACTCCAACCGCTACAGCTGGGTGTCTGGCTCGGTGGCCGTTGCGAAGGGGCCGCATAGCCTGGTGTACGACGGGATGGGGAACCTCGGGCAGACAGCCTATCAGACACTAGCTACGCCGGTGCAGAACAACGGCTACATGCACGTGGTGATCTACACGTATACCAAGGGTTCGTGGATCGTTCAGCCCTACTTTCAGTATGGCAAGCTTCCAACCAATTTGAAGGTCGGGGTTGCCAAGGGAACCTCCGCAACCGGAGGTGCGTTGAATGTCAGCTATGCGTTCAAGAGCGGATTTTCGATTCCGATGCGCGTGGAATATCTGACGAGTTCGGGTAGCACTACCGATGGATCGGTGAACATGCTGGGGTTTGGGGCGGGCAGCGCGGGCACCACATTTACGGTGACGCCAACCTATCAAAAAGGAGGCTTGTTTGTTCGCAGCGATCTGGCTTACGTGCATGCGAGTAACTCAACAAGCGGAGATGTCTTTGGATCGACGGGAACGAATCAGAGCCAATTCAGGGCCGTCCTTGAATTCGGCTTCATCTTTGGGAGCAATATCACGAAATGACGGGGACGAGGCGATGGCTCTGCCTTGTCCCGCAGCTCAGCGAGGTTGCTCTCGCGGGAGGCCGAATGATTCACGCTGGCGTTGTGGCGCAGCAGAGTATCGACACAATCGCTCGAATCAAATGTATTATCAGAAAAACAACATTCCAAACTCAGTCAACGGGCAGTCGACGTTCGAGATATCGCTGATCAGCTTCTTTGGGCCAAAGACCTAAGGAATAACAGAACGCTATTCAGAATGGATCGTCGATACGAGCGCTACGTTGCTTCAGATACCTGAAGCGATGCAGTGGTAGAGCAAGTCAGCATCGGGCTCGCAGCAAGTCAGCATCGGGTCGGCAACGAAGCAGCAAGCCGCGGCAATCGGTAGGAACGGCAGCAGACTTTATCTTGCGGAGGAATACATGGCAGAGACGAATACAGTTGAAATGAAAAAGACGCTGGGTCTGACGGGACTCACCAGCAATGCGATGGCGCTGATTGCTCCGGGAGCATTTCTTTGGCTGACGTTCTTTATTCAGTCGACCACCGGCGTTACTGGACCATCGATGTGGATGGGTGTGATCGGGGCGTTGGTGCTCTGTCTTTCTACGGCGGTTTGTTATGCGGAGATGGCGAAGCTGTACCCGGGGACAGGGAGCTCTTACTACTTTGCGGAGCAGGCGTTTCTGAATCGCGACCGGGCGTGGAAGTATGCACGGATCTCGAAGTTTGTGGTGGGCTGGGCGTCGCATTTGTACTACTGGATTTATCCGGGCGTGATGGTGGGGACGATGGGAATTGTCTCGGGCTACCTGGTGGGGACGCTGTATCCGAACTTCATGAGCGCGTCGAATCCGGGGATGCTGTTCATGATGACAGTGGCGGTGGTGTTCTCGTTTGCGGTGGCGTACATTGCGTATCGCGGAGCGAACGCGTCGACGTCGATCAACCTGGGGATCAATGCGATTCAGATTACGGCGCTAATTGTGTTTAGCATTTTGGCGCTTAGCTACCGGATGAATCATCCGCCAGGGTCGGTGGCGTACCAGTTTGATTCGGCCAGCGGGGAAGCGTACACGTATGAATTTCAGACGACGACGGCAGTGGTTGCCGGCGTGTCGACTGACACGATTGTGCGTGACACGAGCGGAGTTCCTCTGCCGAAGATGGGAGCGGATGGAAAGCCGGTTCCGTTCCATGTGAGCTATGCAGAGCGTGACGCGGCGGGTAACTTCCTGGCGCATCCTACGGCAAAGTCGGTCATTAGTCCTCATCACTGGAGCTGGGTGTTTATCCAGGCGACGGTGGCGATTTTGATCCTGGTTGGATTTGAGTCGGTGACGGCGATGGGAGGCGAGGCGAAGAATGCGAAGCGGGATGTGCCGATCGCGGTGATTACCTCGCTGCTGGTGCAGGGCGTTCTGTTCTATTGCTTCGAATACTTTGCTGCGAATTATTTCCTGAATAGCGGATATACGATGCAGAGTGCATCGGCTTCGGCGGCTCCGATCGGCGACATGATGATCATGGTTGGCGACGCGTTGTTTGGGCCGGGGCATGGGCGGACGTTCATGCTGATCGAGGCGTCGACGGTGGTTCTTGCGCTGATCGGAACGACGCTTTCGTGCATGAATACGGGTGCTCGGGTGACGTATGCGATGGGCAAGGACAAAGAGGTGTCCAACCACTTTGGTCTGCTGCACAAGGATAATCTGACGCCACATCGGGCGGTGTGGACGCTGGCTGCGATCTCAGCGGTGATCGGATGCCTGGCGGTAGTGCTGGTGTTTGGCGATGCCGGTGCTCCGTCGGCGGCAGCGATCGCTTCGATCCCTCACGGGCTGTTTTCGAGCTTTGGCTACACGACGCATGACAAGATGGCGGCTCTGCCAAACAGTCTGCTGACGGTAACGCTGGCATCGAATTTTGGGACGTTCCTGCTGTATGCGCTGAGCTGCACGCTGTGCATGGTTGCTTATCATAAGCATCCAAAGTTCAGCTTCATTCGGCACATGTTCATTCCTCTGTTTGGGTTGTGCGCGAACCTGGCTTGCATGGGCTTCTATGTTGTTGGCCCGTTCATGGGCTATGGGACGAAGATGGAACCACTGCTGGCGCTGGGCATTGCGGCGGTGTGGGGAATCTATGGCAGCTTCCACTTCCTGACGAGCGGTAAGGCGGCGGGGAGATCGGCGTTGATTCAAACGAGGCCGGATTCGGCGTAGACTTGAGGCGCAGGGCGGGGCCTCGCGGCCTCGCCCGATGCGATTAAACCTTCATGCTTGATTTAGAGTTTGCTGAACGCACCGACCCAGGGCGAGTGCGAGGAAATAACGAAGACGCTCTCGGCCATGTGCTGCCGACGGGGCCTGCGCAGGTTCAATCGCAGGGATGGTTTTTTGCGATCGCGGATGGGATGGGTGGCCACGAGTATGGGGAGGTGGCTTCGAATCTTGCGATCAAGACGGCGGTGGAGGGATTCCGCAAGATTCCGAAGGGCGTGATGCATGTGTCGCTGCTGCCGCGACTGGTGCAGGAGGCGAATGCGGCGGTGTATGACGCGGGGCAGGCGACATCGCTGCGCGGGGCGCGGATGGGAACGACGTTTGTGGCGTGCGCGCTGCGGTTTGATTCGGCGGTTGTGTCGCATGTGGGGGACTCGCGGTGCTACCTGTTTCGGAATGGTCGAGGGACGCAGTTGACGCGTGACCATACGATGGCGGAGGAGCAGATGCGGCTGGGGATTCTGTCGAAGGAAGAGGCCGCGGAACACGATGGGCGACATGTGCTGACGCGGTCGCTGGGCAATGAGCTCTTTGTTGCGGCAGACACGCAGACGGTGAATATTCTTCCCGGGGATGTGCTGCTGCTGTGTACGGATGGGTTGTACGGAGGGGTTCCCGATGCGTCGATCCAGCGTATTGTGGAGCGCAGCGGGGATTTGGAGAAGGCCGCGGAGGCACTGATTACAGCGGCCAATGACGCGGGCGGGCATGATAATGTGAGCGTGCAACTTATCCGAGTAAAGACGGTGGAAAGAATGGGGCTGTACCGTGGACGACCGTATAGGCTGCTGTAGATGATTGCTCCGAATCTGACGCTCCATCCCGGCGACCGGCTCGATGACTACGAGCTTGAAGAGATTGTTGCGACCAGCGGCATGGCGACGGTGTTTCGTGCGAAGGACGTGAGGACGGGCGAGCAGGTGGCGATCAAGGTTCCACATCCGGAGGTGGAGAGCGATCCGACGATGTTCGATCGCTTTCGACGCGAGGAGGAGATTGGGACCCGGATCGATCATCCGGGCGTGATGAAGGTGTTTGCGAACCCGGGGCGGTCGCAGGTGTACATGGTGATGGAGTGGCTGGATGGGCGGCTGCTGCGACAGGTTTTGAATGACGAGAAGAAGCTTCCGGTAGAGCGAGCGGTGAAGTTGACGGTGGGGATCTGCTCGGCGCTGGAGCATGTTCATGCGAATGGCGTGGTGCATCGCGATCTGAAGCCGGAGAACATTATGGTGGGGCCGGAGGATGAGATTCATCTGATCGACTTCGGCATTGCAGCGAGCGCGGGGGCGCGGAGACTGACGTTTGCTCATTTTTCGCAGAGCATGGGAACGCCAGACTATATCTCTCCGGAGCAAGTGCGGGGGAAGCGTGGCGATGCTCGCAGCGATGTGTATGCGCTGGGCGTGATGCTGTACGAGATGCTGACGGGGGTGGTGCCGTTTTCAGGACCGAATCCGTTTGCGGTGATGAATGACCGGCTGCTGAATCAGCCGGTTCCTCCGCGGGAGATCGAGCCTTCGATTACTCCGCAGCTGCAGGAGATTGTGTATCGCGCGATGGAGCGTGAGCCGAAGAACCGGTATGCGAGCGCGAGGGAGATGGCGCACGATTTGCTGCATCCGAATGAGGTGGGGATTGCGGAACGGCCGGACGCGGAGCAGTGGAAGACGAGGCGGTCGCCGGAGCGGAGGAGGGTGCTGCTGTATGCGGCGCTGGTGCTGATTCCTCTGCTGCTTTTTGGGCTGCTGCTGCTGGTGGCGCGGCGCGGTTAGGGAGGCAGGTGCGAGATAGGACGGGCTTTCAGCCCTGGTGCGGTGTGGTGCGGTAACCCAGGGCTTCGCCCTGGGCTGTGATGGAGCGGGCCTTTGGCCCTTTTGGGTTGGTGGCGATTTAGGAATGGGACGCTGGTCTTTGGGTGATGGCCGCTACTGCTCTAGATGGTGCGACAGGGGCATGGTGCTAGCGGGGGACGAACTCGTCGGCGTGGACCACGAACTCCGGGTAGGCTCCGGCTCCTAGCTCGCGGATGTCCATGCCCTGCCATTCGCCGTCGGCGTCTACGCGGAAGGGGATGAGCTTGTTGAGCAGGAGATTGCCGAGGTGGACGAGAGGGAAGATGATGCCGAGGAGGGTGGCGATTCCTACGAGTTGAGCGAGTAGAAGAGCGGAGCGGGGGCCGGCGGTGGGGGCAAAGAGGCCGAAGGCGAGGAGGCCCCAGAGGCCGGCGCCGAGGTGGACGGAGATGGCGCCTCCGGGGTCGTCGATGAAGAGCCTGAGCTCAAGGGTTTCGACGAGGAAGGTGACGAGGGTTCCAGCGACGAGGCCGATGAAGAAGGCGGCGAGGGGAGAGACCATAGCGCAACTGGCGCTTCCTGCGACGAGGCCGGCGATCCAGCCGTTGGCGCTGAGGGAGGCGTCGGGCTTGCGGTAGCGGATCTGGGTGATGAGGACGGCGGCGAGGCAGCCGGCGGAGGCCGAGAGCATGGCGTTGATGGTAACGACGATGATCTGGATGGAGTTGAGTGCGTAGAAGAGCATGGAGGCGGCGGACTCGAGGCCGATCCAGCCGATGAGGGCGAGCAGACAGCCGAAGAGGACGAGGACGATGTTGTGGCCGGGGATGGCGGTGGCGACTTTGTCGGTGTACTTGCCCTGGCGAGGGCCGAGGATCCAGGCGACGGAGAGGGCGGTGAGGCCTCCGACGACCTGGAGGACTCCGGCACCTCCTGCGTCGGTGAAGGGGGGGAGGCCGAAGAGAGGGGTGAGCTGGGCGAGCCAGCCGGATGCCCAGACCCAGTGGGCGAAGAGGGGGAAGATGACTCCGGCGAAGAGGGCGCTGGAGATGCAGATGGCGGCGAGGCGCCAGCGGTCGGTTCCGGCGCTGATGGGGATGAGCGAGGCGAGGCCTACGGCGAACATCTGGAGGGCGAGAACGAGAGCAGGGTAGGGGCTGCGGAGAAGGCCGGGAGCGAGGCCGTTGGCGAAGAAGGGCTCGGCACCGAGCCAGTCCCAATGATTGCCAGCGAGTTGGAGGGTGTGGGCGAGGCCGTTGGTGTATCCGGCCCAGGCAGAGCCGAAGAGGACGAAGACGATGGCAGAGACGCCGAGAGCACAGAGAGTGGCGAGCATGGCGTGGGCGGCGCTGCGAGAGCGTCCGAGGCCCTGATGGATGAGCGCCAGACCGGCTGCGGCGAGGGGCACGAGGATGATGCAGAGAAGGCAGACGGCGAGATTCATTCAGTGCCTCTCTGGAGTGAGCGGTAGCGATGGGCGACGAGACCGAGGCCGAGGATTTCGACGAAGAGAGCGGCGAGGACGAAGGCGAAACGCTGCCCGAGGCCTGCCAGCAGGAGCAGCGCCGCGAGGGCGAGCATCCAACCTGAGACCATCAATAGGTAACCAGTCAACCTCAAAGGAGTTCCTTTTCACTGCTCAGATAGGGGTAATGTATTCAGTCTATCTATTTTTAGCGGGGTTCAAGAAACGGGCCGTAATAATTCGGGGAGGGGTGACATTTTGTCGAGGCTCCGAGTGGGAGGCTCTAGTAGACTCAGAGGCATTCCACAGCAAAAGAGAGTGAGGAGCCAACGATGAAGAATGGTCTCAATGAGTTTGTGTCGACGCCGATTGGGGCGTTTGTGGTACTGGCAGTTGCGGCGTCGCTGGAGGTGCTGGGGGACTCATTTTTCCAGACAGGGCTGTACCGGTCGAGTGGGAGCCAGCGGGCGATGTGGTTCGTGGTGGGGGTGGCGGTGCTGGGGATGTACGGGTTGTTTGTGAACCTTCCGCAGTGGGACTTTGGCAAGCTGCTGGGGGTGTATGTGGCGCTGTTTTTTGTTGTGGCGCAGGTGGTGGCGAAGGTTCGGTTTCAGCAGTCGCCGACGACCCCGATCCTGGTGGGTGGAGGCTTGATTGTGGCGGGTGGGCTGGTGATTACGTTCTGGAAGGGATGAGTGGGTTGAGGGCAAAAGGAATGCCGTCCCGTACGTGGCGACGGCATAACTTATGGGCACATGTTGCTCTGCGTGGCCCCTCGTATTTGAGTTTAAGGAGTGGTTGGAAATCGTATTGTGACGGAAATCACCAAGATGAAAATTATTGTCGGGCACCGGACATAGCGGTTCGTCGCGAAGGCCCCGGGAAGATTGCAGGAGTGGGGTCTAGTCGCGGGGGCGATGGGATTTCTTGGATAAGTGCTTTGTTTAGAAGGTGCGGACAGCGTAATCGATGACTAGCTCGTCGACGGAGATGTTGAGGGCGAGGCCTACTTTGCGGAAGCCGTCGCGCCACTCGCGGGACCAGTAGGTGGAGTCAGCGCGGCGGAGGAGGTCGTTCCAGATGTTCTGGGCCTGCCAGAGGTTGATCTCCATAGGAAGGGTGCGAAGGGATTCGGCGATGGCGAGGGTCTCATTGAGGACGGCGAGGTTCTGTGGAGACTGGAGCTCGGCGGCGGCTTCGAGGCGGACCATAGCTCGCTTCATGCGCTTGTCGGAGGTGTAGCTGAGGAGGTCGTTGTCGAGGGTGACGTGATCGATTTCGGCTCGGCGGAGGAGACGTGCGAGCTCGGCGGAGTCAAAGGTTTCGGCTTCGAGGGCGCGGCGAAGACCGGCGTTGATGGCGAAGCCGGCGGTGATGGCGAGGGCGGGGGGAGCGGGGACGTGGGCCTCGCAGAGGAAGTCGAGGAGGGTGGCGTGCTCTTCGTAGATGCGGATGAGGGAATTTTCAACTTCGGAGAGGGTCTGGTTGAGGATGCTCTTGAGGATTCGTTGCTGCTCGTCGGCGAAGAGGGAGGCGAGGGAGTAGAGGGTGGAGTCGAAGTATTCGTCGATGCTGCGGATGAGCTCCGGGAGATTAGCGCGGCGGATGGAGCTGCGGGCGCTGGCGACGAAGGTGTCCCACGCTTCGACGTCTTCGGGCTTGAAGTGCTTGACGGCGGCGGAGAGATTCTGGTCTCCGAGGTGGAGGACGGCGAAGCAGATGTCTTCGGTGTCTTCGGTGATGCGGGATCGAAGGGAGGCGCGGCCAACGGAGAAGCGACCACGGCCCGAGGTCATGACGTCGTAGGCGTGGCGCTGGACGTCGAAGCAGAAGATCTGGCCGGAGTCAGGGTAGCTGCGGAACATGGAGCTGATGGCGTAGTGGGCGCCGACGCTTTCCAGATCGAGGCGGCCGGCGGTGACGAAGCGGCGATAGACTTCGGCTCCGTCGGCGAAGTCGGGGCTGTTGCTCTTGGCGAGGGAGAGGATCTCGAGGAACTCGGCTTCGAGATCGGAGGCCTGATTGCCGAAGCGGGCGGGGTCGGAGAAGAGCTTGTGGGCGAGCTGGAGGACACGGCCGGCGTAGGCGATGATCTGGACGGTTTCGATGCCGGAGATGTCATCGAAGAACCAGCCGCAGCTGGTGTACATGAGCTGGGCGTGGCGCTGGAGCTCGAGGAGTTCGAAGACGGTGATGCGTTCAGCGGGGGTGAGCTGATGGGTGGCGTGGGTGGCGAAGAAGCGATCGAGGTTGTCGGCGCTGCGGTCGAGGATGACGTGGATGTAGGCGTCGCGAGCGGCCCATAGGTCTTTGAGGAGAGGGGCGGCGACGGCTTCGGCGAGGGGCGCGGTGCGGTCGCGAAGGAGGTCGAGGGCGTTGCGGAGAGGGGCGCGCCAGCGCTGATTCCAGCCAGCCCTTCCACCGTTGCAGCCGCAGTCGGAGCGCCAGCGCTCGACGCCGTGGGAGCAGCTCCAGGAGGATTCGTCGACGACCTCGACCTCCCATTGCGGGGGAAATTTTTCGAGGAATTCGCCGTAGTTGGTGAGCTGGGCGAGTTTGTTTTCCTCGACCCAGTGGAGGGCGTAGCTGAGGGCCATCTCACCGTGCTTGTGGTGGTGGCCATAGCTTTCGCCGTCGGTGGCGACGTGAACAATCTGGGGCTCGGAGAGGGGCTTGTCGGCCTGGAAGCAGGAGAGCATGCGGCGGGCAAAGGTCTCGCCGTCGTTGAGGAGGCCTTCGAAGGCGATGGCACGGGAGGCGGGGCCGTTGTAGAAGAAGACGGCGATGGAGCGGCCGTCGTTGAGCTTGACGAGATAGGGGTGGGAGGTGTCGACGGTGGCGTTGGGGGTATCGGACCAGTCGGATTGGTTGTCGGATGCCGGTTGTTGGTTGTTGGTGGAAAGCTTGCGGACTCGCAGGGCCTGGTGAGGAGCGAGGACGGTGAATTTGATTCGCTCCTGGGCGAGGAGGTCGAGGACGGAGCGGGAGACGGCGGTCTCGGCGAGCCACATTCCCTCGGGCTGACGGCCGAAGCGATGGGCGAAGTCGGCGATGCCCCAGCGGATCTGGGTGCGGGCGTCCCGCTCGGAGGCGAGCGGCATGATGATGTGGTTATAGACCTGGGCGAGGGCGGAGCCGTGGTTGGAGTAGCGCTCGGCGCTGACTCGGTCGGCGTCCTGGATCATGCGGTAGGTGCGGGGAGCGAAGTCTTCGAGCCAGCTTAAGAGTGTGGGGCCGAAGTTGAAGCTCATGCGGGCGTAGTTGTTGACGATGCGGATGATCTGGTGCTGCTGGTTGACGATGCGCGAGGCGCCGTTGGGGGCGTAGCACTCAGAGGTGATGCGCTCGTTCCAGTCATGGTAGGGGGCGGCGGAGTCCTGAAGCTCGACGGTCTCGAGCCAGGGGTTCTCACGGGGTGGCTGGTAGAAGTGGCCGTGGACGCAGATGTAACGCTGAGGCTGGGGTTGCGGCTGGGAGGATGCGGGGCCGGACTTTTTTGCTGCGGTCATCGTCTCAGGATAGCAATTGTGCGGAGGTCAGGGTTGGGATGGAGGCGTGGCGCGGACGACGTACAGGGTTCCGGGGGCGGAGGCCAGCCAGCGGGAGTAGTGGACAGGAGCGAAGGGAGCAGGGCCGTAGCAGGCGTTGGGGTCGAAGGAGACGCTGTAAAGAGGATGGATGTGCGGGGTTTCGTCGAACTGGTTCATCGCGCATTGGGGGGTGGGAGGAGGAGCGGTTGGGACATAGGCGTTCGCGGGGAGCACCATTCTGAAGTCATTGAGGAAGGCGGAGTGCTGAAGTTCAACGGAGTAGTTGATCTCCCAGCCGTTGTCGACGGAGGTGTCGGGGACACCGGAGGAGTGGATCTCGGCGGCGAGTGCGACCCGAGCGTGGTAGATCGCAAAGGTGTTATGCAGGACGACGGTCCCGTAGATGGCCATGAGCCCTACGAGCACAATGCTGGCGAACGGAAGTCTGGAGTGGATTTGATCCTGATAGTAGCGCACCAGGCAGAGGAGCGCGATCATCAGCAGGGCCAGTAAATAGCGGTCGGGAACCCAGACGGTCGCTCGGGGAATGAGGAGCAGCGAGTAAGCGAGGGCGAATGGCGTGAGAAGGATGCCGAGTTGCGACCAGGAAATGGTGGCGGAGGTTGAGGGGGGCGTCGGGTCTTGCGTGCGGGGTGTTGAATTCTGCGGACGTAACAGGGAGGAGAACAGACCGAGGGCTCCTCCGAGGGATGCGATGGTCAACAGGACTCGGAGCCAGGTGTGGAGAAAGATGGGTGGCTGGCCATGCAGGGCCATGCTCTCGTAGATGCCGTAGACTCCAACCCAGTCGGTGTGGGTGGGTTCAAGGAGAAAGCCTGTGTGGGAGTGTCTCCAATGGATGAGGAGAAGGACGTAGGCGACAGATGTGATTACGATGAGGGCTTTTATGCTGCTGCGGCCGTTTCTGATTTGGGGAAGGAAGACGGCCACGATGGGTAGCAGTAGGAAGGGGGCGTCGAGGCAGAGATGGATGAGTTCGCTGAGGACGTGACCGATGGGGAAGGTACTGGGGAGGAGAGGCTCGTGCACGTTGTAGGGCTGGTGGAGAAACCATTGCATGCAGGCGAGGATGAAGAGGACTCCGGCGAAGGTGACGGCGGCTCCGGCGAGGACGACCGTGCGATTGGAGCGGAGGAGCCAGAGGGTGGAGGGCACCATGACAAGGACGCCGAGCCAGGCGATCTGGCGGGAGGTTCCGCAGAGGGCGTTGGTTGCGACGGCGAAGCAGAGCCAGGCGATGGCGGAGCGAGGGGTGGGGGATTGCAGGGCGCGAAGGCATCCGTAGAGACAGAGGAGGATGGCGAAGAGGCCGGTGATGTCGGTCATGAAGGTGGCCGACAGAAGGAGGTACATGGGGGATAGAACGAAGGCGAGGGCGGCGATCGTGGCGTTGTGCTCGGTGATGCCTGCGCGGACGAGGGTTCGTTGCAGGAGAAAGGCGAGAGCTAAGGCCACCAGCAGCGTGCTGAGGCGGACGGTGATGAAGGAGAAGCCGAAGAGCTTGACGAAGGCTGCTCCGAGATAGAGCTGCCAGCCGAGGAGTGGCGTGGTATTGCCGTTGTAGACGACGTGGCCGGTGGCGGCGAGCGTCTTTGTGATCAGGATGTAGCTGCCGTCGTCTGCTACTCCCATGGTGGTGAAGGCGCGGGCGATGAGTTCGCAGACCAGAAGGGCCAGGGCGCAGAAGAGAGCCGGAATGCGGAACCTTCGGACGAGTTGCAATGAGCCTCCTGCGGCGAGTTGGGTTGATGCGCACGCCGGGGGAGGACGTGTGCCTTTCGTATTGCCTTCAGGATAGCAATGCGTTGGTGTCCTAATGGATTGCAGAAGGGGTGTAGCGAACGACGTAGAGGGTTCCGGGGCCGGAGCCGAGCCAGCGGGAGAAGGTGACGGGAGCGAAGGGGGCTGGTCCATAGCAGGCTTTGGGATCGAAGGAGATACCGTAGATCGGGCGGATGTGGGGGGTTTCGTCGAAGAAGTGCATGGGGCAGGTGCCAGCAGGGAGCGGTGGCGTGGGGACGTAGGCATGCGCGGGGAGCACGATGCGGTAGTCGTTGATATGGTCGGAGTGCTGGAGTTCGACGTTGAAGTTGTACTCCCAGGCGTTATCGACGGAGGTATCGGGAATGCCGGCGGCGTTCAACTCGGCGGCGAGTGCCACGCGGGCACGATAGAACGCAAAATTATTGTGGGTGGCGGCTACTCCGTAGATGGCCATCAGCGCGATCAGGAGAGCGCAGACTATGGGAAGCTGTGGGTGGATTCGCTCCTGGTAGTAGCGGATGAGGAGGACTGCGGCTATGAGGGTGGGGCCGAGTAAATATCGATCGGTGAGTCCGAAGGTGCTCGCCAGCGGCATCAAGAGAACGATGTAGGCGAGGGTGAACGGCATCAAGAGTAGGTTGAGCTGCTTCGATGAGGCGCCGTTGGGTGACGATGGGGCGGGCAGGGGTTTGCGGGATTGGAGGAGAGAGGAGATCAGGCCCAGCAGGCCTCCGAGTGAAGCGATGGTGAGCAGGACCTGTGTGCCGGTGTGAAGCAGTACAGGGGGGTCGCCTTTGAATCCGGCTTCGTGGAGCATGCCGAGAGCGTTGACCCAGTCACCCTTCGTGGGCTCCAGCATGGGGATGTATCCGCGTTGGACTCCGATGAGGATGTAAGCCAGCAAGATGGAGGCGACGACAGCGATGGAGCGACGATTTTTGCTCCAGACTCCGGGGAGGAAGAGTGCGAAGAGGGGAAGGAGGAGGAAGGGTATATCCAGCAAAGCGTGGGTGAGCTCTCCGAGGCCGCGGGTGACGGAGATGGCTGGCTTGAGAGGCGGCATCATGCCGACGGAGTAGGGCTGGTGCTTGAACCATTGCATGCAGGCGAAGACGAAGAGCGCACCGGCGAGGGTGGCGGCGGCTCCGGCGAGGACGACTGTGCGATTGGAGCGGAGGAGCCAGAGGGTGGAGGGCACCATGACAAGGACGCCGAGCCAGGCGATCTGGCGGGAGGTTCCGCAGAGGGCGTTGGTCGCGACGGCGAAGCAGAGCCAGGCGATGGCGGAGCGGGAGGTGGAGGCCTGGAGGGCGCGGAGACAACCGTAGAGACAGAGGAGGATGGCGAAGAGGCCGAAGATGTCGGTCATGAAGGTGACCGACAGGATGAGGTAGAGGGGGGAGAGAACGAGAGCGAGGGTGCCGAGGGTGGCGTTGTGCTCGGAGAGACCGGCGCGGACGAAGGTTCGCTGCAGGACGAAGGCCATGACGACGGCGACGAGCAGGGTGCTCATGCGGACGGTGGTGAAGGAGTCGCCGAAGAGCTTGATGAAGGCGGCTCCGAGATAGAGTTGCCAGCCGAGCATGGCTGTCGCCCATCCGTTGTAGGCGATGTGGCCGGTGGCTGCGAGTGTTTGCGCCATGCGGATGTAGGGGCCGTCGTCGCAGATGCCCATGGCGGCGAAGGGGCGGGCGATGAGTTCGCAGAGGAGGACGGCGAAGGCACAGAGGAGGGCCTGGATGCGGAATTTACGGACTAGTTGCAATGAGCCCCCTTGGGACGAAGATTGGATTGCGACGAGAGAGGTTCGAAGGGCGTACCGTGTGCTTCGGCGTGGTACTTTCAGGATAACAATGTGTGATGAAGATTAGGGTTTTAGTGGAGCTTTTTAGTAGCTGGTTTTTATGGTCGACGGGATCGATGGATGGCGGGATTTGAGGAATTTCAAGGTCTTGATGAGTCTTCTGGTGTCGTACTATGAGTGAAACCGTCTGAAGGTAAGCCGAGGGAGAGAGCGCATTGATTCGTAACACTGATCCAACTCAGCTATCTGTTTTTTCCGTCGGTTATGGCGCACATCTTCTTTTGTCGTATTCATTCGTTGAGCAAGGGTATAAGGACAATGCATGGCTCGTGTCGTAATTGTTGGAGCTGGGGTGATGGGCCTTGCGGCTGCATATCGAGCAGCGCGAAACGGACATGACGTCGAGGTCATCGAAGCATCGAGCGAAGCGGGAGGAATGGCGGGGCACTTTGACTTTGCAGGCACATCCATTGAGCGCTTCTATCATTTTGTCTGTCACACCGATCATCCAACTTTTGATCTGCTGGCAGAGCTCGGACTGGCAGATAAACTCCGTTGGCGTTCTACCACCATGGGTGTATTCAGCGAAGGCAAACTACATGATTGGGGTGATCCGATTGCGCTGATGCGCTATCCCAGTCTGACTCTTCTGCAGAAGTTGCGCTATGGGGTTTTCGCCTTTGTTTGTGTTCGCCGCAACAGTTGGGCTGCAATTGAACATGAATCAGCGAAGGATTGGATTACACGCTGGTGCGGGACCACCGTTTATAAGCGTCTATGGAAGCCGCTCTTCGACCATAAATTTTACGAGTATGCCGACGATATCTCCGCAGCCTGGGTGTGGACTCGTATCCGACGCGTTGGGCGTTCGCGTAAGAGCCTGTTTCAAGAAGAGTTGGGATATATCGAAGGCGGATCGATTACGCTGATTGATGCGTTGATCGCTGCAATTGCGAGGTACGGTGGTGTTGTTCATCTGGGGAGTCCAGTGCAGCGCATCACGGTTGAGGATGGGCGGGTGACTGGGGTTCAAACTGCACAGGGTCATGTTTCCGCAGATGCGGTGATCTGCACTGTACCGACACCGCTAGTAGCTGACCTCATCCCTGCGTTGCCAGAGGAGTGGAAGCAGCGTTTTGTGCAGATTCACAATATTGGTGTGATTTGTGTGATCTTCAGGTTGCGGCGATCCGTGACCCCGCACTTCTGGGTGAACATTTCGGAACCCGATGTTGAGATTCCCGGAATTATCGAGTTCACCAATCTCAGAGATATCGGCGGAGACACCATTGTTTACGTTCCGTATTACATGCCTGTTGGCCACGAGAAGTTTTCCTGGCCGGATGAGCGGTTGCTGGCAGAGGCGTTCGATTGTCTGCGGCGCGTGAACTCTTCCATCACCGATGCCGATATTGTGGCGACTAAAGTTGCACGCTTGCGCCACGGTCAGCCGGTCTGTGATCCAGGATTTGCCGCAAAGATTCCACCGACGCAGACCCCAATCGCGGGGCTACAAGTCGCCGATACTTGCTATTACTATCCGGAGGATCGAGGTATTGCTGAAAGTGTACGACTCGGACTAAGGATGGCGACTGCAATTGACAAAACAGCGTAGGCGAGCCGTCGATGTTAGCGATATCCGCATATGACGATCGCGCTGTCGATGTAACGCGTACCCTGTGGGCATTCGTCTAGTGTAAGCGTTGGAATACGCCATACATCAAGCCGATAGGCACAGGAACCACAACGCTGGAGAGAGCGCGTCCGAATTGGGGAGTTGGAAGCCCGTACGTCTGAGCTACTCGGCGAGCAATATGGGCCAACGGGGCGTCATACGGAAGAGTCCTGTGTCGCGTCTCGCGAAAGCCAGACTTCTCCATGAAGGTCTTCAGTGTCTGCTTATTGAAATACCACAGATGCTCCAGCAGAATCATGTTCCAACGGCTGCCTGAGATCCGAGCATTCCAACTGCCTATGTCCGGAACGGTGATTACCAAGTGGCCGTGTGGCTTCAGCAGAGAGCTCAAGACCTCAACGTATTTATCGAGATCGGGCAGATGCTCGAAGACATCGAAGGCGGTGATGAGGTCGAAGGTTCCTTTCTCGAAGCCTGCGGTCCCAGCAACATCGAAGAATAGTCCGGTAGTGACCTGTGAAGGACCGACAGAGAAAACGGACGGCGCCCCCACCTCGAAACCTACTCCTGCGGGATCGTTCATGGCGAGAAGGAAACCACCTCGTCCGCAGCCGAAATCAAGAAAACGGCCGAAGTTGCCTACGTCGTTGCGGACGTTTCTTGCGAGCCGTCGAAAGCGCCTGTCGTCGCCGTCTTCGAGAGTGACTTGTGATTCGGCGGCCTTAGGGGCGTTCTGATAGGCCACGTTGTATTCGTCGGGAAAGAACTGGGGGTTGGTGAAGGTGAATGCGCAACGTTGGCAACGCTGAATTTGCCCGTGGACGACACCGTGGCGGTTGGCAAGAAAAAAAGGAGCTGCTTCGAGGGGAGTTCCTGAGAACGTGCTCTCCATGCAAGTCGTGAAACTTGCATTTGAACAGACGGGACATTCGTTGAGATATCTCATTGCACCGCTCAAGAGGATACTCCTTGGAAAGTAGGTTCAAGATGAGTCGAGGGCTTGTGTGTCTACCCGGTAGCTGTGATTGTCAGTGAAAAATGAGACAAAAGATAGCACCGCAGCGGGACTCAGTTATTGAGAAGGACTTAGGGGTTGGATGGTGGGGTGTAGCGGACTGCGTAGAGGGTGCCGGGGGAGGGGGCGAGCCAGCGGGAGTAGTGGATGGGGGCGAAGGGGGCTGGGCCGTAGCAGGCGTTGGGGTCGAAGGATGCTCCGAATAGGGGGTGGATGTGGGGGGTGAGGTCGAAGTGGTCCATGGGGCAGGTGGTGGAGGGGAGCGGGGGAACGGGGAGGTAGGCGTGGGCGGGGTTGTCGATGAGGATGTTGTTGATGTGATTGGAGTGCTGGAGTTCGACGGTCATGTTGTACTCCCAGCCGTTGTCGACGGAGGTGTAGGGGATACCGGCGGAGTGGATTTCGGCGGCGAGAGCGACGCGGGCGCGGTAGAGGGCGAAGAGATTGTGGGTGATAGCGGTGCCGTAGGTCGCCATGAGGGCGATGAGGGCGAGGGTGGCGATGGGGAGCCTTGGGTGGATGGTCAGCTGGTAGTAGCGGACGAGGTAGAGGATGGCGACGAAGACCAGCGCGAGCAGATAGCGGTCGTTGATGACGAACATGGCGGAGTGCGCGAAGATGAGGAACGCGGAGGCGAAGGTGAAGGGCAGCAGGAGGGTGTTGATCTGCAGCCAGGGGATGGTGGCGACGGCTTCGGGCGCGGCGGGCGGTTGGCTGCGGGGGCGAAGGAGGGAAGCGAGCAGGCCGAGGAGACCTCCGATGGAGACGAGGGTGAGTAGGACGCGAGCGATGGGGGGAAGGAAGATGGGAGGAGTACCTTTGAGCTCGGTGACCTCGTAGATGCCGTGGATGCCGAGCCAATCGCCGAGGGTTGGCTCGAGGAGGAAGTCGGGATGGGAGTGCCTCCAGTGGATGGCGAGGAGGAGATAGACGAGGGAGATGGCGGCGAGGGCAACGAGGATGCGGGGCCGACTGCGGCGAATCTGGGGAAGGAAGAGGGCGATGATGGGCAGCAGGAGAAAGGGGATATCGAGTAGGGTGTGGAAGACCTGCGCGAGAGTGTGGGCGATGGGAAGGGTGTTGGGGATGAGTTGGTCGGGGACGGAGTAGGGCTGGTGCTTGAACCATTGCAGGCAGCCGAAGATGAAGAGGACTCCGGCGAGGGTGGCTGCGGCTCCGGAGAAAAGAACGGTGCGGCGGGCGCGCAGGAGCCAAAGGGTGGAGGGGACCATAACCAGGATGCCGAGCCAGGAGATCTGTCGAGCAGAGCCGAAGATGGCGTTGGCGGCGACGGCGAAGACCAGCCAGGCGATGGTGGCGCGGGAGGTGGAGGCTTGCAGGGCGCGGAGGCATCCGTAGAGGCAGATTACGATGGCGAAGGTGCCGTGGATGTCGTTCATGAACGTGGCCGAGAGCATGAGGTAGAGCGGGGAGAGAACGAAGGCGAGGGTGGCGAGGGTCGCGTTGCGCTCGGTGATGCCGGAACGGACGAGAGTTCGCTGCAGGAGGAAGGCAAGGGCCATGGCGACGAGCAGGGTGCTCATGCGGACGGCGGTGAAGGAGAAGCCGAAGAGTTTGATGAAGGCTGCTCCTAGGTAGAGCTGCCAGCCCTGGAAGGGCATTGCCCAGCCGTTGTAGACGATGTGGCCGGTGGCGAGGAGGTCCTGGGCACTACGGGTGTAGGACCAGTCGTCGCAGATTCCCATGGCGGCGAAGGGTCGGGCGATGAGTTCGCAGACGAGGACGGCGAAGGCGCAGAAGAGAGCCGGGATACGATATCGGCGAACGAGTTGCAAAAGGCCTCCGGGCAGGATCGTAGGTGGGGGTACGTCGGAGCGTGATGAGAGACGCTTGCTCACTGCTGCCGATGTGGTTTCAGGATAGCAATGTGAGGGGTTCGACTAGGGTTGGGACGGCGGAGTGTAGTAGATGACATAGATGGTTCCGGGTTGGGAGGCGAACCAGCGGGAGTAGTGGACGGGAGAGAAGGGGGCGAGGCCGCGGCAGGCATTGGGGTCGAAGGCGATTCCATAGCGGGCGTGGATGTGGGGCGTGGTGTCGTAGTAATTGGTCGCGCAGGTTCCGGGGGGAGGCGGCGGGGTGGGCACGTAGGCGTTGGCGGGGAGCACGATTCTGGGATCGTTGATGAAATCGGCATGTTGGAGTTCGACGACGTAGTTGTACTCCCAGCCGTTGTCGATGGAGGTGTCGGGGATTCCGGCGGCGTGTAGCTCTGCGGCGATGGCGACGCGGGCTCGATAGAACGAAAAGAGATTGTGGGTGACAACGACGCCGTAGATCGCAGTGATGGCTACGAGGAGGATCGTCGCACGAGGGAGCTGGGGATGGATGCGAGCCTGGTAGTAGCGGATGAGGCAGATGAGAGCGACGATCAACAGCTCGAGGGAATAGCGGTCGACAAGGCCAGCGGTGGCTGCCCGGGGAATGAGAAGGGTCGTGTATGCAAGGGTGAATGGCCCGAGCAGGATGGCGAGTTCTGACCAGGAGATGCAGGGCGAAGAGGTTGGGGCAGGCAGTGGGCTACGGGCTTGAAAGAACGAGGCGATGAGGCCGAGGATTCCTCCGACGGAGACGATGGTGAGAAGGATTTGAACGCTGGTGTGGAGGAAGACGGGAGGAGCTCCGTTGAGGGCGAGGCTCTCGAGGGCTCCATGGGCGGTGACCCAATTGACCTGGGTTGGCTCGAGGAGGAAGTCAGGGTGGGAGTGTCTCCAATGAATTGCGAGTAGAAGATAGCCAAGCGAAGTGGCGGACAGTGCGGTGAGGATACGAGGACGGCTCTTGTAGATCTGAGGCAGGAAGAGCGCCATGATGGGGAAGAGGAGGAAGGCCGCATCGAGGAAAGAATGGATGAGCTCCCCGACGGAATGGCCTACTGAAAACGATTTGACGAAGAGGGACTCATGGACGTTGTAGAGCTGGTGATTGAACCAATGGATGCAGGCGAGGACGAAGAGGGCTCCTGCAAGATTGGCTGCGGCGCCGGCGAAGAATACTCGGCGCTGCGCCCGAACTAGCCACAGGGTGGAGGGAACGATGACGAGAAGGCCGAGCCATCCAATTTGGCGGGAGGTACCGCAGAGGGCGTTGGCTGCGACGGCGAAGCAGAGCCACGCGGTGGCGGAGCGAGAGGTGGAGGCCTGCAGGGCGCGGAGGCAGGAGTATAGGCAGATCACGATGGCGAAGAGGCCGGTGATGTCCGTCATAAAGCTGACGGAGAGCAGGAGGTAGAGGGGCGAGAGAACCAAGGCGAGCGTGGCGAGGGTGGCATTGCGCTCGTTGATGCCGGTGCGTGCGAGGATTCGCTGCAGGAGGAAGGCGAGCGCCATGGCAACGAGCAGGGTGCTCATGCGAACGGTGGTGAACGAGAAGCCGAAGAGCTTGATGAAGGCGGCGGCGAGGTAGAGCTGCCAGCCGAGGATGGGCGTCGTCGGTCCGTTGTAGATGATGTGGCCGGTGGTGGCGAGCTTTTGCGCGATGAGGATGTAGGGGCCGTCGTCGCAGACTCCCATGGTGGTGAAGGGGTGGGCGATGAGTTCGCAGACGAGGACGGCGAAGGCGCAGACGAGAGCCGGGATGCGATATCGGCGAGCGAGTTGCAAAGAGGACTCCAGACAAGAATATGACTGCGGGGCGAGCCGTGCATGGTGACGGTCAGTCCGGCTTAATGCGCTGCCGGGGTGGAGCGTGCGAGCTGCAACTTTCTGAACGTAAAGAAGATCAATACGCAGCCCGTGAGAGGCGCGAGGAGCGCAGTAGAGGAGAGCAGGGCACCGTGGGTATGTCTAAGAAAAATCGTATCAAGGAAAAAGCTGAACTCAAGGGTGCAGAGGACGAGCAAGGCTAGTTCGAAGAGTGAGGCTCCTTGCTCGAAGGCATCTTTCCAGAGGAAGAGAGCTGCAAGGAAGACGACTCCGTACGCGCTGCGCCATGCGATCGGGGAGCAGTAAAGAGAGAGCAGAGCTACCAGAGAGAGGATGGTTGCTCGCTGCATGAGGGAGCGGATATTTCGCAGCTTGTAAAGGTAGAAAAGTCCGGCGAGCAGAACGGTTGTTGTGATGAGTTTTGTCGTGAGGACAACAGCCTTGGGGACGGGTATATTCGGCGTCCGAAAGTCTCCACCGGTGAGGCCGAGGTAGAGCTGCGGAATCGCTGAGGAGAGCGACAGGTTATCGATGTGGGGGTAGCCGGCGGACATGGGCGGCATTACGTGCAGGGCGTAATCGAGCAGCGAGTATGGACCGTTGACGAGGCACAAGATGAGGCATAGAGCGACGAGCGAGAGAGCAAACCAGCGGAGCCACTTCCACTCTCGCCACAACAGGAAGGGCAGGACGACGAGCAGTGGGGTGAGCTTGATGGCGGTCGCAAGAGCGAAGGCAGCAGCTGATGTTCGCTTGAATCCCTTGACGTAAAAGACGATTCCCGCAGTCCAGAGAAGCAGCAACACGATTGAGATCTGGCCCTGTTCCAGTGCGAGAATGTTCGCGCGAAAGCAGAACGCTCCTATGAATAAGCCGAGACATGCGATACGGAATGGGCTGTCATACAGCATCCAGGTGACGAGCATGGCAGTGAGAGCGATGCAGAGGAGGTTGATGATTAGCCACGCGTCGCCGGCATGTTGCAGCGAGAGAAAGGTGAGGGGAACGAGGGCATCGGCCAACGTGGGAGGGTAGACGTAGAGGCGCACTTCCGGGATGCCCAGGCTGGAGGCAGTGCGCTGAAAAAGGCTGTCTGCGGGGGCGAATCGTATCTGAGGATTTTGGCCGGTGTCCGCCGCGTTGTAGATCTGAGCGCCCTTGTGTTCACGCACCAATTGGGCGGCGGTGAGATAGACCCTGAAATCAACGTGCTCGGTATCATGCCAGTGAAGGAACTCACTTGCAGAAAGTACGAGCAGGATCATGAGGGTAATCGCGGCAGAGATTCGGACCAGGCTGGTCATGAGAGTGCGCTGCATAGGGTGTGCCTATTATCGCGTATCACGGTGCAGGGATGGTTACGAGTTGAGATTGTGGAGCAACGTTATCGTAAGTGGATGGGAGATCGCGAAGCGAAGCAGAAGTGCTGCGCGGTGTCGGTGGAGTCGAAGAACAGTGTCTCAGAAGCGGGCCGTGCGCGATACAATCCGAGGGATTCAGTAAGAAAAAGGATTGCACATTGGACAGGACAACTGCATTCGGGCGTCAGCGCCTCTACGGCCTCTGCGTGGTTCTGCTCGGGTGCCTGTTTTTTGGGGTGCGCGGGTACCATGATCAGACCCTGACGTTGCAGGCGTTCGACTTCAAGCCCGTGTATAGCAGCACGCTGTGTCTGCGGGATGGATGTGATCCTTACGATTCGATCCAGATAGAGCATGAGTATCTGCAGCATGGGGGAGATCGTTCGGACCTGCGGCCGTTTCGTCCCTACAACGCAAACTATCCTCCGTCTGCATTGTTTTTCGTGCTGCCTCTGACGTTGCTTCCGTTTGGCCCGGCTCACGTTGTGTGGTTGGCGATCGGGATTTTGCTTTTCTGCTGCGCGGCGTTTTGTGTTGCTGATCTATGCGTTGGTCCGCGTGCATTGATGGTCCATGGAGTGCTTGCGTTGTTCGTGATGACGAGCACGATGCTGATCATGCTGGGCCAGCCAGCGATCATGTCGATCAGCCTGGTGGTGATCGGTGCTTGGTGTTTTCTTCGGGGACGATTGGCGTGGCTTGGGGTCCTGGCATTTGCGGTAAGCCTTACGTTCAAGCCGCATGTAGGCGCGCTGATCTGGGTATTCTTCCTGCTGGCTTCGCGCAGTGGACGCTCGCTTGAGGGTTCGGCTGCGGGGAGTTCGGTAGAGCCAGCGACGATGTTTCGGCGGAGGGCGCTGCAGACGCTGGTGGTGACGCTGGTGTTGATGACTCCGGGGATTTGGCTCGCATTTCATCATCCGGCTTCGGCGCACTGGCCGCAGGAGCTTCGCACGAATCTTGTTCAGATCGCGGCTCATGGTAACGCGAGCGATCCGGGACCGAGCAACGACGAGGCGCAGAGCGTCACCGATCTGCAGGCCGTCTTCAGCTTGATGCACGATACTCCGAGCTTCTTCAATCGAGCGGCCTACGCGGTGTTCATTCCACTGTTTCTGGCCTGGCTAACCCTGGTGATACGACCGTTGAAGCATCCGGAGCGCCGCTTGTTTGGCGAGGAAGGGATGACAGCGCTGGCTGCCCGGAATCTGCTGGCGCTCGCGACCGCTGCAGCCCTAAGCTTTCTTCCGATTTATCACCGGCAGTATGACACGCGGCTGCTGCTATTTATGTTTCCGGCGGTCGCACTGCTGGCGTCGACCAGGGGGTGGCGGGGAGATGCGGCGCTGGTGCTCAGTGCTGTGGCGACGGTTGCAATGTCGCACCAGTTTGTCCATTTGGGGCCGTGGAGTGGGCATCATGTTGCCCACTGGCCACCTTTGGTATGGCTCGTATTGTTTCGTCCGATCCCGTTGACGCTGCTGCTGCTTGCCTGCTTCTTTTTGTACTGCATGGCGTGGCTGGCGATCGAAGAACAGAAGGCCTAGACGCAGGCTGGAGGGCTAGCTGGACTTGGTGGGTTTGGGGGCGGCGAGGTCGCAGGCGCGCCAGAGATACCAACTGGCGACGGAGCGCCAGGGCTCCCACTTCTTTGCGCGACGCTCCATGTCGGCGGGCTTAGCGAGTAGGTCTGGTGTGACCTTGACTCCCGGCTTGAGGCCCTGGAAGGTAAGGGCGAAACCTTTACGAACGCCGTAGTCGCTAGAGGGGAATACGTTGACGCGGCCGAGACGGAAGATGAGCATCATCTCGACGGTCCATTTGCCGATGCCGCGGACCTGAGTGAGGTGCTCGATGATGGCCTCGTCGTCCATGCGACGAATCTTTGCGAGGGTTGGGACGGTGCCGTCGAGGGTTTTCGCGGCGAGGTCGCGAAGGGCGAGCGTCTTGTTGTGGGAGAGGCCGGCGGCGCGAAGCTGAGGGGTGGGGCAATCGAGCAGATGCTGCGGCGAGGGATGGACTCCGAGGCCGCAGATGTCCTCGAAGCTGGCGATCATGCGGGCATGGATGGTCGCGGCTGCTTTGCCGTTCAGTTGTTGGTACACGATGGATTCGGCGAGGGCTTCGAAGGGGGATTGGCTGGAGGCAAGGCGCAGTGCGAAGGGACCGGCTCGCTCGATCAGCCTTGCGAGTTTCGGGTCGGCGGCGGAGAGAGCAGCGACGGCCTCGGCGGGATCGTAGGGGAGTCTGCGGCTGTTGCGTGCGGGGTGCGGCATGCAGAAATGATACGGTCTTTGAGGGCGGACGCCACGTTATTTGGACGTTGGCGAGATGACTGACGGTGAGTTTGGGGCGCGGGTGGAGCGGAGGGTTGCGGCTAAGCAGGCGAACAAATTAGCGTCTGAATTCGGACTTATGTGGACGTAATTCGCCTCCGAATTTTGATAGATTGCAGTAATTCCTGCGTTGAAATTGAAGGCAGACCCAATTTCTGACCGATAAGCGACCGGGAATCCGAGTATCGATGCCGAAGCAGTGACCGCTGTCACATGATTTGTAATTCAACTGCTATACTCAATTTCGCAAAAGGTCGTTCAAAAACGTTAGATGGTTCCCGTAAATATTTGGTTGTGGACGCGGTGTCTGGGGCAAAGCAACACGCTGCAGTCCTAAGCCGGCAAAGTCAGAAGTATTCAACCTCCACAGTGGTTTTTGACGCAGAGGAAGCAGGAAAGCATTCATGGCGCAAGTATTTGACCGCAGTTCGAACGCCCTGGCTCGCGCGAGCCTCGTGCTGACGGGCTTGATCGTCATCGCGCTGGGCGTAGCGTTGAACTCATTGCAAAGGTCACCATGGGTGACCAGGCAGGGGCAGCGTCCGGACCAGCCCGTACCGTTCAGCCACAAGCATCACGTTGAGGGGCTTGGGCTCCAATGCCAGTACTGTCACACGTCCGTGGAGAAGAGTTCGTATGCGGGCATTCCTCCGACTAAGACGTGCATGAACTGCCATTCGCAGATATGGACAAACGCGCAGCTTCTGGAGCCGGTACGGCAGAGCTGGGCAACTGGTTCCTCGCTGCAGTGGATCAAGGTTCATGACCTTCCGGACTATGTGTATTTCAATCATGAGATTCATGTGAACAAGGGCATTGGCTGCTCGAGCTGCCATGGGCGAGTGGACCAGATGCCCCTGATGTATGCCGAGAACACGTTGCAGATGGAGTGGTGCCTGAACTGCCATCGCAATCCTGGAGTGAATCTGCGGCCGACCTCCGAGATTTACAACATGGCGTGGACCGGGCCTTCGACCGACAAGCCGGTGTGGTGTTCGGCAACGGGCAAGTCCGGGCCGACTGCCCAGCAGGTCTCGTGCGTGACGAAGGATCCTTCGAACTCGAATCCGGAGCTGGCGCAGTTGGATAAGCCGGCAGGGCTGGCGAAGGAACCGGCGGGAGCAAGTCTGCAGGCGCAGGCGGGCTCGGCGGGTCCGATGATTGCAATGCCGGCGAGCTATCAGAAGTTCACCAGCCAGGACGATCTGGGTCGGTACCTGACGCAGCAATACCACATCCGCACAGCAAATGAGCTGGCCAGCTGTGAGGTGTGCCACCGATGAACGAAACGCGAATGGATGGCAAACAGCCGATGGCAGCAGAGAATCAGGCGCAGGTAATCACTGCAATCAAGCCAGCGAAGTTGACGCTTGCGGAGGTTCGGGCGAAGCTCGACGGCAAGAGCGGCAAGCGCTATTGGAAGAGTCTGGACGAGCTGGCGGATACTCCGGCGTTCCAGGAGTTGATGCAGGAGGAGTTCCCCCGTCAGGCTTCAGCTGGAGAGTGGGTTGACGCTGTGAGCCGTCGCGGCTTTCTGAAGGTGATGGGCGCGAGCTTTGCCTTGGCCGGACTCGCCGGATGCACGAAGCAGCCCGATGAGCTGATTTTCCCCTATGTGAAGCAGCCCGAAGATCTAGTACTCGGCAAGCCGATGTACTTTGCGACTGCGCATCCATTCCCGACGGGAGCGATTCCGGTCCTGGTGAAGTCGGATGCGTTCCGTCCGATCAAGCTCGAGGGCAATCCGGAGCACCCGGTGGCGAAGGGTAAGTCGGATGCGTTTACGCAGGCGTCGCTGCTGGATTTGTACGATCCTGACCGCTCAGTCCGCCCTCGCTTCCGTGGCGAATCGTCGGACTTTGGGCAGTTCCAGAAGGACTTTTCAACCGCGGTGGCAGCGACGAAGACGGGCGCTGGCGTTGTGTTTCTGTCGGAGACGGTTACGTCACCGACGCTTGCGGCCCAGTGGAAGCAGGTGCAGGCCAAGTATCCTCAAGCCAAGCTGGTGCAGTATGAGCCGGTGAATCAGGATGCTGGACGTGCTGCATCCAAGGCCGCGTTCGGAGATTATTACGACACGCAGTACAAGCTTGAGGATGCAGATGTCATTCTTGCGCTGGATGCGGACTTCCTGGGTGGAATTGGGTTCCCGGGCTTTCTTCCGATGTCGGCCGCCTGGGCTGAACGGCATCGGTTCGATAAAGATAAGCCGATGAATCGGCTGTACGTCGTCGAGACCAATCCGACGGTGACGGGCTTCAAGGCAGAGCACCGGTTGGCGCTGAAGCCGAGCGAGATTGATGCATTTGCAAATGCGCTGGCTGGTGGATCGGCGACGCTGTCGAACCCGGATGCGCAGAAGTTTTTGACTGCGGTGCTGGGCGACATCAAGAAATCGGGCGGCCGGTTCGCGGTGGTCGTAGGACCGGGCAGCTCTCTGGCGTCGCACCAGGCAGCCCTGGCAGTGAATGCCGCGGCCGAAGGTAAGACGGTCTTCTACACGCAGACCGTGGCTCCAATGCCGAGCGAGCATGTTTCTGACCTGAAGGCTCTGGTTGCCGACATGAACGCGGGCAAGGTGCAGTGGCTGGTGATGCTGGGCGTCAATCCGCTGTACAACGCTCCGGTAGATCTGGAGTTCGAGGCTGCGTTCAACAAGGTGCCGAACAGTGTGCATCTGGGCACGCATCTGGACGAGACGGGCTTCTACTCGACGTGGCACCTGAACAAGACGCACTACCTCGAGAGCTGGTCGGACGCACGCGCATATGACGGCACAATCTCGATCATTCAGCCGATGATTGCTCCTCTGTACGGCGGCAAGAGCTCACACGATGTGCTGCAGACGCTGCTCGATCCGTCGGTGAGCGCGTATGATGCGGTGCTTGCGAATGCGAAGACATACATCACGGGCGGAGATTTCGCGACCGGCTGGAAGAAGGCGCTCCACGATGGCTGGGTTGCGAATACGGCCTTCACTCCGAAGACGCTGGGTGCGCCCAAGAGTGCACCAGTAACAGCGAGTGCTGCGGTGAGCGGCATCGAGATCAGCTACAAGCCCGATGCTTCGATTTATGACGGCCGTTATGCGAATAATGGCTGGCTGCAGGAGCTGCCGAAGCAGGTGACCAACGTCTCGTGGGATAACGCCGCGCTGATGAACATGGACCTGATGGGCAAGCTGGGCATTGAAGAGAATGAGGCGATCGAGCTGACGCTCAATGGCCGCAAGATCATTACTCCGGTGCTGATGTCTCCCGGCCACCCGAACGATGCGGTGACGGTGGCGCTTGGCCTCGGACGCCGTGCTGAGGCCGGACGCGTGGGAGCTGGTGTTGGCTTCAATGCGTACGCCCTGCGGACCTCGGATCAACCCCTGTCGTCGGGCGGTTTGACGGTTGCACGCGGCAAAGGAATCTACGATCTGTGCGTCACGAAGGTGCACAATATCGAGCACCGCGGAGCGTATGCGCAGCGCGATCTCGAGCGGCCGGAGTCGGATAAGGAAGGCACGTACTCGCTGGCTGGACACGAGGCGATGGAGCGGTCAATTATCCGCTATGCGACCTACGAAGAGGCGATGAAAAATCCGGACTTCGCGCATACGGGCACGAAGGATTCCGATGGCACGCTGGTCAATAAGGTCGGTTATAACCCGCAAGGCGAGGCCGTTCCGCACGATGAAAGCTTCTTCCCTGACAACTGGCGGTACGATCATGCGGTCGTGGTCGGTGTCAACGCGAAGGTGCTGCAGAACAAGTGGGGGATGTCGATCGACCTGAACTCCTGCGTGGGCTGCAATGCCTGCATCGTGAGCTGCTACGCGGAGAACAATATCGCGGTAGTTGGTCGCGAGCAGGTGAAGATTGGACGCATCATGCAGTGGATGCGCATCGACACGTACTTCGAGGGCGATCTGCATGCACCGAAGGCGCACTTCCAGCCGATGCTCTGCCAGCACTGCGAGAGCGCGGGTTGCGAGCAGGTATGCCCGGTTGGAGCGACGGTGCATACTCCGGAAGGCATCAACACGATGGTCTATAACCGTTGCGTTGGAACCCGCTATTGCTCGAATAACTGCCCATACAAGGTTCGCCGCTTCAACTTCCTGCTGTACTCGGATTACGACACGGAGAGCTTGAAGTTGATGCGCAACCCGGATGTAACAGTTCGCTCGCGCGGCGTGATGGAGAAGTGCAGCTACTGCGTCCAGCGCATTGAGGCGGTGAAGATCGAGGCGGACAAGAACAACCGCGCGATCGAGGACGGCGAGATTCTAACGGCCTGCCAGCAAGCCTGCCCGACGGATGCGATCGTCTTCGGCAACCTCAACGATCCGAAGGCTCGCGTGACCAAACTGAAAGCCGAAGAGCGCGACTATCGCGTGCTTGAAGATTTGAACTATCGCCCGCGCACGAGTTACACCGCTGGCGTTATCAACCCGAACGCGGAGCTTGCATAAGATGGCAACCCAAGGACCCATACCGGAGATCGTCGATCCGATGATTGATCCTCGCACCGGCGAGTACGCGGTCATCGCGCCGGGGCACACCTTTAAGAGCGTGACGCAAAAGATTGCGGGCATCGTTCTGACGGCCAACACGCCGTGGGCGTGGGTAGGCGGCCTTTTTCTGGCGGCTACGATTGCGACAGGCGTCGTAATCGCCGTGACCTGGCTAGTGCTGAAGGGCACTGGTATCTGGGGCGTCACGATTCCCGGAGCCTGGGGCTTTGCGATCATCAACTTCGTGTGGTGGATCGGTATCGGCCATGCCGGAACGTTGATCTCTGCGATCCTGCTGCTGTTCAAGCAAACCTGGCGCAACTCGATCAACCGGTTTGCAGAGGCAATGACGATCTTCGCCGTGGTGTGCGCTGGCATGTTCCCGCTGCTGCACATCGGACGTCCGTGGCTGGGTTATTGGCTGCTACCGTATCCGAACACCATGAACGTCTGGCCGCAGTTTCGCAGCCCGCTGGCGTGGGACGTTTTTGCGGTGTCGACGTACGCGACGATCTCGGTGGTGTTCTGGTACATCGGCATGATCCCGGATTTCGGCACATTGCGCGATCGTGCGAAGCTGCCGCTGGCCAAGTATGTGTACGGCATTCTCTCGCTGGGCTGGAGAGGATCGACTCGTCACTGGATTCGGTATGAGTCGGCTTCGCTGTTGCTCGCTGGTCTTTCAACGCCACTAGTGCTTTCGGTGCACACGACGATCAGCTTCGACTTCGCTGTGGCCGCGATGGCTGGCTGGCACACGACGATCTTCCCGCCGTACTTCGTCGCGGGCGCTGTGTACTCAGGCTTTGCGATGGTGCTGACACTGGCGATTCCAATCCGCAAGTTCTACCACCTGGAAGACCTAGTGACGTTGCGGCATCTGGACAATATGGCGAAGGTCATGTTGGCGACGGGCTCAATTGTGGCGTACGGATACGGCATGGAAGTCTTCATGAGCTGGTACTCTGCAAGCCACTGGGAGTTCTTCATGATGTGGAATCGTATGTTCGGACCGATGGGCTGGGCATACTGGATTCTGATCCTGACCAACATCGCCATTCCTCTAACGACGCTGTGGAGCCGTAAGCTGCGAGTGAATGTCGGCTACCTGTTCTTCCTGTCGTTCGTCGTGAATATCGGCATGTGGTTCGAGCGCTTCGTGATCGTTGTGACCACGCTGTACCGCGATTACCTGCCGTCAAGCTGGGGAACGTACCGCGCGACGAAGTGGGACTATATGTTGTTCATCGGAACATGGGGATTGTTTACCTGCTTGTTCCTGCTGTTTGCACGGCTGGCACCCATGATTCCCATGTCGGAGATACGTATGATGTTGCCGCAGACCAAGGTGCGACCGGGCGGAGCTGATGCTGAAGTTGTTGTCCAGGAGGCGCTCTAATGCCACCGCGTGAGGGAGTCTACGGCATTCTTGCCGAGTTCAATACGCCCAGTGAATTGGTGCACGCTACCGAGATGGCGCATCGTGCCGGCTATCGCCGCATGGAGTGCTACACGCCGTACCCCGTTGAGGAGGCAGCAGAGGCGTTGCGCTTCCACAAGACGCGCGTGCCGCTGATGTGTCTGCTGGGAGGCCTGGCTGGTTTGACGACCGGATTTCTGCTGGAGATGTGGGTGAATGTCTGGGGATATCCGCTGAACATTCGCGCGATGCCATTGTTCAGCTGGCCTGCCTTCGTGATTCCAGAGTACGAGTTAACGATCCTATTCGCAGGCTTGTCGACTGCCTTCGGGATGATTGCGCAGAATGGTTTGCCGCAGCTGTATCACCCCTTGTTCAACGCTCCAAACTTTGCAAGCGGAGCGACGACAGATAAGTTCTTCCTCTGCCTCGAGGCGAATGACCCAAGGTTTGAGCCTGCCAAGACGCGCGAGTTTCTGGAGCAGTTTTCGCCGGTCTCCGTTGTGGAGGTCGACCACTAATGCAGGAATCCGTGAGCAGATATAAGGGATTGGGAACGATGACAGTAGCGGGCAAACTCGGAGCTATGTCCGCAATGGCGGCGACGCTGGTTCTTGCCGGCTGCCGTCAGGACATGCACAATCAGCCAAAGTTTATTCCGCAGCGCGGGACGACATTCTTTGCCTCTGGCCGTTCCGTACGCCCGCAGGTGGAGAACACCGTCGCTCGAAATCAGATGGATGCGGATGGCTATTTCTACACCGGTTTGCAGGGCGGCAAAGAGGGGGACGGCCTGCCGATTCCCCTGACTCAGGCCACGATGGAACGGGGTCAGGAGAGGTTCAACATCTACTGCACACCGTGCCACTCGCGCGTCGGTAATGGCGTGGGAATGATTGTCCAGCGAGGCTATCGCCCCGCCGGCAACTTCCACACGGATCGCCTGCGCAACGCTCCGTTGGGACACTTCTTCACGGTGATGACCAATGGCTATGGAGCGATGCCCGATTACTCGGCGCAGT
Source organism: Granulicella sp. (assembly GCA_027452215.1). Taxonomy (GTDB): domain Bacteria; phylum Acidobacteriota; class Terriglobia; order Terriglobales; family Acidobacteriaceae; genus Granulicella. The sequence continues at coordinate 33,466 of DAIDGQ010000012.1, forward strand.
TGACGCCGGCAGATCGCTGGGCGGTTGCGGCTTACATTCGTGCGCTCCAGTTGAGCCAGGATGCCAAGCCCAGTGATGTGGCCGCCGGAGGCCATGTCCAGGAGCTCCACGCGATCGCGAAGGATGCGGGCATGCCTACAGGCTTTGCCGATCCCTGGGCGCTTCCTTCGACGGCGGTATACGGAACGCCGAACGGCGAAGACAACGGCATCCCGGGCCAGCCGATGGGCACTCCTCCACCGGGCACTGGCGCGCATTACGGACAGGCGGCAACGCAGAACTCTGGCCAGCGCAACTCTGGCGGAGCTCCTTCGGCGCCGGTTTCGAACGGAACACCGTACGGACAGCCCTATTAGGATTTTTTGAACTCGATAGCAAGATTGATTACGGAACTTTGAAGGCGACTGACGCATGGAAATGGCACACGAACATCACGGAGCGGATCTGACGCACGGACATAGCGCGCATCACGGTCCGCGCACGATGCCGGCGGTCCTGGCAGCACCTGACGTCCTCTCGACGTGGCGTATGCGCGCGGGCGTCGTTGCCGTCGTATTTGGGCTCATCTCGCTGGCTTTCCTGTTTGTTCCCCTCGGGAAAGAGCACCTGCTGCGCGCCTACCTCATGGGCTACATAACGTGCTTCAACTTCTGCGGAGGAGCGCTGGCGTTCTTGATGGTGCAGTACGTCTCGGGCGGTAAGTGGGGCCAGATTCTGCGCCGACCGCTGGAAGCCATGACGCGCACCATCTGGGTTGTAATTCTGATGCTGCTGCCGATTCTCTTCCTGATGAAGCACCTCTATCAGTGGGCTGCGTTCCCGAATGCGGCAGCGACGCTGCAGGCATTCAAGCAGGGGCTGATGACGCAGGAACAGCAACTCACGGCGAACTCCAAACACACCATGCTGAATCCGACTGCGGCCATTGTGCAGGCGGCCATTGTGCTGGGCTTCATGGCGCTCGTCATCACGATTCTGAACTACTGGTCGATGAAGCGTGATGAAGATCCACTAGCTGGAACCCAGGCTAGCTTCGATACGTGGCGGGTGCGGTTTGAGAACCTTTCTGGCCCGTCAATTCTGCTCTACGTGATTCTGATGACCGCGTTTGTGATCGTCTTTGTGAAGTCGCTGGACGTGACCTGGTACTCATCGGTCTATGGATTGCAATTCCTGGTTGCCCAAGGGTACGCCGTGCTGGCGCTGGGGATCCTCTCGCTCATTCTGCTCTCGCGCTATGAGCCGATCAAGACGATGTTCCGCATTACCGAGCAGCATGATCTGGGCAAACTGACGTTTGCGTTTGTGATGCTCAATATCTATCTGACCTTTGCGGAGTTCCTCATCATCTGGTCGGGGAATGTGCCGGACGAAATTCCCTGGTATCTGCACCGCATCCATGGCGGGTGGTGGGTTATCTGCTCACTGGATGTTATCTGCCACTGGGTGATTCCGTTCTCCCTGCTGCTGTCACGAGACCTCAAACGGTCGAAGCGCAAGATGATCTGGTTGTGCTCCTTTATGATCCTGGCGCGGTTTATCGACATGTTCTGGCTGATCGAACCAAACTTCAAGGACGCTGCCAGCAACCTTCACATCACCGGCAACGTCGGGATCCTGGCTTATGTGACCGTGCCAATCTCGGTCGTGGCTTTCTGGATGATGTTCTACATCAATGAGTTGAAGAAGCGGCCGCTGATCAACGTAAACGATCCGCATACGGAAGAGCTTTTGGAGCCTGAACATGCACACTAAGGGACCGGATCACAGGAATCCTCAAGTCGATAGCGAGCATCCTGGATACGAAACACAGGACGTCAGCGTTGGCGGCATTATCACGTTTCTTGCCGGACTGTCTGGCTTCGTCATCATCTTCTTTTTCTTCTGCTTCGCGATGGGTAAGGCAATCAACTACGCGCTTTTGAAGCATGATGGGCCGGTAGACAAGTGGCACGCGAACGTCACGCTCGGCGCTACCACGCATGGAGAGAAGCGCGAAGACCTTACGTCGAATGCCACAATGGAACAGCGCCAGCTGCAACAGATGACGCAGGTGTTTCCTACGCCAAGGCTGGAGACAGACGACGGCAATCAGGACATCGCTGACCTGCATGCCCGCGAGGATCTGCTGCTGAACTACTACAGCAACTCGGCGGATCTGCCAGCCGGTACGGTGCGAATTCCGATCGACCGCGCCATGCAACTCATTGTGCAGCGCGGACTGCCGCAGGCCCCCGCATCGCAGCAGGCCACCTCTCTGATGGCGGGCGAGACCGCCCCCAACGTGAGTGCTCCCCTCACCGACGGCTTTGCACGTACGGGCTATGAGTTGGGCACGATCGAAGCTCGCGAAGAGAAGAATCAGTTCAATCGCGCTGAAGCGAAGCAGTAGCCCTTGTAACAGGATGCAATCGGGACGAAGGTACAGAGTGTTCGCCCCGGCAACGCGCACGACGCAACAGTAAGCTTGGGAGTAGGCAGGAAGCATGACCGCAGCAATCGCAACCCGCAGCAAGGCAGCCATTACCGGGCTGGCTCTCGCGCTTGGCCTGATGGCCATGCCGCTGCGGGGTGGTGCGCAGGTCTCAAGCTACGGCGACAAGAGCGAAGGGGAAAACAACGGAACGCAGCTTCCCACGGTGCTGCAAACGGTCCAGGTAACGCAGCATCTGAACGGCCAGTTGCCGATGGATGCGTCCTTCGTCGATGAAACGGGAGCACCTGTCACGCTAGGGCAGTACTTCGATGGCAAGCACCCGGCGATTGTGACGACGGTGTACTACAACTGCCCAATGCTGTGCTCGGAGGAGATGGACGGTCTGACCAGCGCGCTCGAAATGGTGCACCTGGTTCCGGAGAAAGATTTCCAGATCGTCATCATCAGCATTGACCCAAGCGAGACGCCCGAGTTGGCTGCAAAGAAGAAGGCGTTCTATCTGAAGAGGTATGGGCATCAAGAGACGGCCAATGGTTGGCATTATCTGACGGGCAAAGAGCCTGCCATCGATGCGGTCACCAAGGCGATTGGATTTGGCTATGTGCGCGTCCCCGGGCCGGACGGCCAGTTGACTCAGTTTGCCCACGCGAGTTCGATCGAGATCGCAACACCGCAGGGCAAGTTGGCACAGTACTACCTTGGCGTGGAGTATTCGCCTAAGGATGTATTGCTGGGGCTAATCGATGCTTCCGGCAACAAGATTGGATCTCCGGTCGCGAACATCTTGACGTACTGCTATCACTACGATCCGCAGACCAACAAACATTCGCTGATTGTGGTGCGTGCTGTCCAGGTAGGCGGCATTATCACGGTAGCGTCGCTGGGCGGCTTTATATTTTTGATGTTCCGGCGTGATATCAAACTCACGCATGAACAAGACACACCTCAGCCGGATAAAAATAAGTCTGGCGAAATGGATAAAGGCTAACGATGGGACTTAGTCCAGTACTGTGGCAATTTATGGTGAAGTGGCTGCATGCGTCGGCGCTGTTTCCGGCCGAAGCAAGTGGCATCTCGCCGTACGTCGATGCGTTGTACTTCTTTCTGCTGCTGATGACGGTCGTCGGAACGGCGCTCGTGGCGGTTCTGCTCTTGGTGTTCTCGATCCGCTATCGCCGCGAGAAGAACCCCGTGGCGACGCAGGTTGAGGGATCGACGCTGCTGGAAGCAACGTGGACGATCATCCCTCTGGCGATCTTTCTCGTCACCTTCGTATGGGGAGCGCTGCTGTACTTCCGCATCTACAATCCTCCTGCGAACGCCATGAATATTTATGTCGTTGGCAAGCAGTGGATGTGGAAGGCAGAGCATCCGGGCGGGCAGCATGAGATCAATGCGCTGCATGTTCCGATGGGCCAACCCGTGCAGTTGACGATGATCTCGCAGGACGTGTTCCACAGCTTCTCAATTCCTGATTTCCGTATCAAGCGTGAGGTCATTCCCGGGCGCTACTCGACCGTATGGTTTGAGGCTACACAGGCAGGCACATATCATCTCTTCTGCACGCAGTACTGTGGCACGCAACACTCAGGCATGGTCGGCACGATCACGGTGCTGACTCCGGACGATTATAAGAAGTGGTTACAGCAGTCGACATCTGGAATGAGCCTGGCGCAGAACGGCGAACGTCTGTTCGCGAGCATGGGATGCAATTCCTGCCACAGCGGCAACGCAGCAGCACGCGGCCCGAATCTCGCCGGCGTGTACGGAGCGAAGCTAACCTTGACGGATGGCAGCCAGATGCTCGTGAATGACGCCTATCTGCGCGACGCTATATTGAATCCCAGCCAGCATGTGACGGCGGGCTTTGCACCCATCATGCCGACGTACCAGGGCCAGATCAGCGAAGACGGCTTGATCGACCTGGTTGAATATATTAAGAACATGCAGTCGAACTACCGGGTCCAACAGACGCAGGTCACTGCGGAGTCCGACCTGGCAGCTCCAACAACGCCCCCCCAGGGCACAAATGAAACGGTGAAGCCATGAGTGCTGCGATAGGAAATACCATTCTTTCTCTTCCCGACCAGGCAACGGCGCAGATTCCCAAGCGCAACTACATCAACAATGAGCACGGCTTGTTGAGTTGGTTGCTGACGGGAGACCACAAGCGCATCGCGATCCTCTACCTGATCTCGATCACGTTCTTCTTTTTCATCGGTGGAGCGTTCGCAGGCTTGATCCGTCTGGAGTTGTTGACTCCACAGCCAGACCTGGTTGCCGCAGACACCTACAATAAATTCTTCACGATGCACGGCATCATCATGATCTTCCTCTTCCTGGTCCCGTCGGTGCCGGCAACTCTGGGGAACTTCCTGATTCCGATCATGCTGGGAGCGAAGGATCTTGCCTTCCCGAAGATCAATTTGCTGAGCTGGTATTTGTACATGATCGGCGGCACATTGACGCTGGCCGCACTCGTCCTGGGTGGAGTGGATACAGGCTGGACGTTCACGACTCCGCTCTCGACTCACTATCTGAATACGCATGTGATTACGGCTGCAACGGCGATCTTCATTGCGGGCTTCAGCTCGATTTTCACCGGGCTCAACTTCATCGTCACCATCCACCGTATGCGTTGCCCTGGGATGACCTGGTTCCGGATGCCTTTGTTTGTATGGGCTCACTATGCGGCCTCGCTGCTGATGGTCCTCGGCACTCCTGTGCTGGCGATCGCCCTGGTGCTGGTTGCGCTCGAACGACTGTTTGGAATTGGCGTCTTCGATCCAACCAAGGGCGGAGATCCACTCCTGTTTCAGCATCTGTTCTGGTTCTACTCGCATCCTGCCGTGTACATCATGATTCTGCCGGGCATGGGTGTGATCTCAGAGGTAATCTCTACCTTCAGCCGCAAGCGCGTCTTCGGGTACACGGCTGTCGCGTTTAGCTCTGTGGCGATCGCTCTCTTTGGCTTCTTCGTGTGGGAGCACCACATGTTCATCATGGGTGTGTCGAACTACTCCGCCCTGGTCTTCTCGCTCCTCACGATGCTGGTCGCGGTGCCCTCGGCAATCAAAATCTTTAACTGGGCCTTCACGCTGCAAAAGGGGTCGATCACGTTTGAGACTCCTATGCTGTACGCGTTCGGCTTCATGGGACTGTTCACCATTGGAGGCCTTACGGGAGTGTTCCTTGGCTCCCTCGGCATGGACATTCATCTCACCGAGACGTACTTCATCGTGGCGCACTTCCACTTCGTCATGGTGGGAGGCATGCTGATGGCGTTCCTCGCGGGTGTGCATTTCTGGTGGCCGAAAATGACGGGCCGCATGTACCCGGAGTCGCTTTCGAAGCTGGCGGCCGTGACCACCTTTATCGGGTTCAATCTCACCTTCCTCCCGCAATTCATTCTGGGCTACCTTGGAATGCCGCGCCGCTATCATGCGTATCCTCCTGAGTTCCAGGTGCTGAACGTGCTCTCAACCGCCGGAGCAACGGTATTGGGTATCGGTTATATGTTGCCCATGCTCTACCTTGCGTGGTCGCTGAAGTATGGTGCGATTGCGGGGGACAATCCGTGGCAGGCTACCGGTCTCGAGTGGCAGATTCAGTCGCCGCCCCTCACTGAGAACTTCCTCGAGACGCCCATTATGGATCACGAAGCGTATGACTACGAGTGGCTCACGAATAAGACGAAAAAAGAGGTGACGACCGTTGGATAGTACACTCGCTACCCCTCACCCGCACGAGACCGTGCTCCATGCTGAGCATGAGCATGTTGTGCTGCCGCAGCATCGTCATCACTTTGAGACGGAAGAGCAGCAGCGCGAGGCAGGCAGCTTCGGCATGTGGCTCTTTCTGCTGACTGAAATCATGTTCTTCGGCGGCATGTTCTTCGCCTACCTGCTGTACCGCAACTGGTACTACCCGGCCTTCGCGGTGGCGTCTAACCAGTTGAGCGTACCGCTCGGAGCGGTTAATACCGCAGTGCTCATCAGCTCTGGCTTTTGCATGGCGATTGGCGTCTGGGCAGCCGAGGTCCGTAAGCGGGGAGTGCTCGTCGTGATGCTGATTCTCACCACCTTCTTCGGTCTGATCTTCCTTGGCGTCAAGGCGGACGAGTATCACGAGAAGTATGAGCTGCATCACATCCCGGGCAGCAGTTTCAGTACGTCGATGTTCGTGAACCCCGCGGCCTACGGCATCAAAGAAGAGCCGCTTTCGCCAGACATGGCGCAGAAGACCCAGATCTTCTTTTTCTTGTATTTCGCAATGACCGGAATGCACGCTCTGCACATGATCATCGGAATCGTACTGTTGTTCTGGCTGACATGGCGGGCGCATCGAGGAGATTTCAGTGCGGGCTATGTGGCTCCGATAGAAAACTTCGGGCTTTACTGGCATTTCGTCGACATAGTGTGGTTGTTCCTGTTCCCACTGCTGTATCTGATCAACCGGCATCCTCTCCACTAGACATTTCTGACGCAGACCACGAAGGAAACGCGATGGCTCACGAAGCAATTCATACAGACGCAAACGATCCGCAAAACGTTACCAACCCGGAGCACGCGCAGCATCACATTGTCACCCCGCTGCAGTACACGTACGTCTTCGCTACGCTGCTCTTCTTTACGGGAGTCACGGTAGCGGCCGCGTATGTCGATTTGAAGTGGGCCAATCCTGTGATCGCACTTGCCATTGCCTGCTTCAAGGCGGTGATCGTGATCCTGTTCTTCATGCACGTCGCGTATCAGTCCCGGCTGATTAAGATGACCATCGGCGCGGGCTTCTTCCTGTTCCTGGTTCTCGTTACGATGACGATGACCGATTACATCAGCCGTTCGTGGGGTCTTTGGTAGGGCACCATACACAGCTTTCACTGCAACAGATCCAAGCCTCACCTTCGGGTGGGGCTTTTTCCATGCAGATGTATTCTGTCTCTATGAGACAGCAGAGTGAAAGCAAGAGTGTGGCGGTCTATTGCGCCTCGGCGGAAGGAGCTCGGCCGGAGTATCGCGCGGCAGCAGAGGCGCTGGGTCGTACGCTGGCAGAACGTGGATTCGGGCTTATCTACGGCGGTGGGAGAGTCGGTTTGATGGGAGCGGTGGCGGATGGAGCTCTGGCCGCCGGGGGGCATGTCGTGGGAGTAATCCCGCACGTGCTGGTAGATCATGAGATCGCGCACCAGGGAATCACCGAGCTGCACGTAACCACCACCATGCACACGCGCAAGGCCATGATGGCGGAGAAGGCCGACGCGTTTTTTATCCTGCCCGGAGGGTATGGAACCTTTGAGGAGATGTTCGAAGTGCTGGCCTGGCAGACGCTGAAGATCCATTCGAAACCTGTCGTGCTGCTTAATATTGCGGGCTTCTATGACACGATGCTCGAGTTCCTCGACATCTGCGACCGCGAAGGGATGCTGCGAGGGAACCGCGGAATCCTGCTGGTGGCGAAGACAGCGGAAGAAGCGCTGGAGCTTGCAGGACTTGGCTGAAGCAGGGCGTGGGACCTTGAGTGAGGGAACCGAGCCCCGACTACAATCAAGAGAGCATGTTTTTCAATCACATCCCACATCTCCATTACGTCTGGCTGGTCGCAGCGTCGACGATTGCGGGTGTGATGAACGCGATGGCCGGAGGCGGATCCTTCCTGTCGTTTCCAGCGATGCTCGGTATGGGAGTTCTCCCGGTCCAGGCCAATGCGACCAATACGGTGGCACTGTGGCCTGGACAGTTGACGTCTCTGGCCACGCTGCGTGGAGATGTTCGCAAAGACCTTCTTCCCACCATCGCGACGACCTCCGTGGTTGGCGGAGTGCTCGGTGCGGAGGTGCTCCTACACACCGCACAGCGCACCTTCCTGCATTTGATTCCGTGGCTCATCCTGGCCGGCACGTTGATCTTCGGCATCAGTGGTCCGGTGTCAAAGTGGATTCGGAGGCGGGCTGAGCACGACGACGTCGAGCCGTACATCCCACGCTTTGCCCTGGGCTGCGCGCTGTTTCCCGTGTGCTTTTATATCGGCTACTTTGGCGCCGGTGGGGGCTTCATCGTGATGACAATTCTCGCGTTGTTCGGCATGGAGAAGATGCACACGCTGAATGCGATGAAGGTCGTCGCGGCACTGCTCTCGAACCTGGTGGCGATCATCACGTTCATCCTTCAGGGAGCCATCGTCTGGCACTATTGCGTGGTCGCGATGGTGTTTGCCGGATTTGGCGGATGGGTCGGAGCGCGGTTCGCGAGGCGCATGAATGGCGACGTGTTGCGAGCCTTCGTCGTGGTCACTGGATGCGTCATCGCAGCCTACTTCTTCTGGAAGCAGGCACAAGGATGAGCGCTTCGCGCGCGGAGATGGACACGATCGATCATGCGGTTGCAACGTTCCTGGTGCTGAAGCTGCGCTTCGACAGGCGCGCGACGAAGCACGATCAATCAGCACGCGCACCACGATCGGTGGGAAGATTGAGTGAAGAGGGAAAACAATGAGTCACGAGGGAATCCGATTTGTGAGTCCGGACGAGGCCGAAAGCGGCGAGGCCACCAAGCTTACCGGCGATGCCATTCGCCCAGCCAAGGTTCGGGTGGATAAGACAGGCGGCACGGGCGTGGTGGTTGAGTGGAAGGATGGACACACGAGCTCCTGGAACTTTGCCTGGCTGCGTGCTGCGTGCCCCTGCGCGACTTGCCATGAGGAGCGTGGCAAGGAAGGCCGCGAGCCAGGGATGGCCAAGCCCAGAGCCGCGTCACTGCTGCCGATGTATGAGGCACCCCCGCGTCCCGTCGAGGTGACGCCGGTGGGTAACTATGCTGTCCGTTTCAAGTGGAATGATGGACACGAGGCCGGGCTGTACTCGTGGGATTATCTACGCAACGTCTGCGATGTCGAGGCGAAGAAGCAGGGCGTTTCCGGGACTTAGTTCGACGGGAGCTAGTTGGACGGAATGAGCTCCAGCGGCGGCAGCTCCGGTGTGGCGGCGAGGAGTTGTTGCGTGTAAGCTTCGCGGGGTGTGTCGCAGATCTCGCTCCATGTTCCCGACTCGACGATGCGACCGCGCTGCATGACCGCGACGCGGTGGCAGAGGTAGCGCACCAGCGGCATCGAGTGCGAGATGAAGAGGTAGGTGAGACTATACCGCTGCTGCAGGTCGCGCAGCAGATTGACGACCTGCGCGCCGACGGAAACATCAAGCGCGCTGACGGGCTCGTCCAGCACAAGCAGCTCCGGGCGCAGCGCAAGGGCGCGGGCGATATTAATTCGCTGCCGTTGGCCCCCCGAGAACTCGTGCGGATAGCGGCGGAGCGCGGAGGGCTCGAGGCCGACCTCGGCCAGGAGCTCATCGAGCCGTGCGTCGAGTCCGTGGGCGGGCTTCTCGTGATGAATAGTGAAGGGCTCGGCCAGGATCTGGCGGACCGTCATGCGAGGGTTGAGTGCAGCGTACGGGTCCTGAAACACGATGGAAAGTTTGCGGCGAAGGCGGCGCATCTCTCCTGGCTGAATTCGCAGGAGATCATAGCTGCGGGTGCCCTCGGCGCCAGCGCTGCGGTAGACCACCGTGCCGCTTGTGGGCTCAATGAGCCGCAGTAGGAGGCGGGCGACGGTGCTCTTACCAGAACCGGATTCGCCAACGAGGCCCAGCGTTTCGCCGCGCATCAACTGCAGTGAAACGCCATCGACCACGCGCGAGGAGCCGTAGTCTTTGACGAGGTCTCGGGCTTCGAGCAGGGGTTTGAGCGGGGTATCGCTCAGTGGTCCAACGGACATGCAGGCTCCTTAAGACAGCCTACCTCAGGGGCTACTTCGTTGCTGGCGGAAGGGCAGTCGTGTCGTCCCGAACGATCTTCCAGCCCGCCGGCGTGTGCTCGAGCACCAGCAGGAAGTAGCCATCGGCGTTGCCTCCGCCAGCGACCGTGCGTTCCAGATGGAAATGCCCGGTGACCGTGGCGAGGCGCTCGTCGAGTGGCTGCACTTCAAGTTGGGAGAAGCTGAGCTTGCCCATCTTCTCTTGCGTAGAGTAGCTTGCCTTGTAGCCCGCAAGCATCTGCGCATAGCCGTGGCGAATGGTGCGGCTCATGAAGAGGATGTCGGGCGAATTCTTATAGCTGGTGGCGAAGGCGTCGAGATCGCCGCGGTTCCAGTCGTCTGCGGACTTGTTGAGGACCGCCAGGATATCCCGGACATTGGCGCTGGCACTGGGTGCGGGCTGGGCAAACGCAGGCGTGAGTGTGAGGAGGCAGAGGAGCATGCGCAGAGTCTTCATGAGCGAGGGAGTCTCCTGGGTGAATTCGTCGGCTGCAGCGAAGGGCTGACGCCTACAATATAGTCGTGTCCAAATCAAACACCAACACGGAGCCAGCCGCCGGCGTAAAGACAATCCACGCTGTATGCACGCACGACTGCCCGGATTCGTGCGGTGTGCTGGTGACGATGGATACGCTGACCGGCCGCGCGACCAAGGTGCAGGGCGACCCGTCGCATCCGGTAACGCGAGGGTTTTTGTGCGGCAAGGTGGCGAGGTATTTGGACCGGGTCTACTCCCCCGAGAGGCTGCTGTATCCGATGCGGCGCAAGGCAGGCGTGCCTAAAGGGCCGCTGGCCGAAGCCGCAGGCGTGGGGCGCGAGTCGGAGGCGTTTGAGCGGATTTCGTGGGACGAAGCGCTGGAGCTTATCGCGAAAAGGCTGGAGCAGACGGCTGCGGAGTTTGGCCCGGAGAGTGTGTTGCCTTACAGCTACGCAGGAACGATCGGGCAGCTCGGCTATGGGTCTATGGACCGTAGATTCTTTTATCGGCTGGGTGCATCGCAGCTCGATCGAACGATCTGCGCAAGCGCCGGCGGCGAAGCGCTGACCCAGATCTATGGGCTGAAACTCGGGACTGTGCCGCAGGATTTTGCGCATGCGGGATTGATCGTCGCATGGGGTTCGAATATTCACGGCAACAATATTCATCTCTGGCCGTTCATCGAGGAAGCGCGGCGTAAGGGCGCACGCTTCATAGTGATTGACCCTTATAGGACGCGGACGGCGGCGTTGGCGGATGAGCATCTGGCGGTGCGTCCGGGGACGGATGTGTTGCTTGCGCTGGCGATCATGCATGTGCTGTTTCGCGATGGGCAGGATGATGCTAAGTATCTGCAGGAGTGCACGTTAGGCTGGGAAGAGCTGCGCTCGCATGCGCTGAAATCGGTGCACTCGCCGGAGCGTGCGGCGCAGGTCACGGGGATTGCCGCGGAGACGATTGAGCGGCTGGCAACGGCCTATGGCCACGCGGGCAAAGATGGGCGCGGTGCGGCTGCGATTCGGCTGAATTATGGCGTGCAACGTAGTGAAAACGGAGGAACGGCGGTGCGCGCCGTGGCGATGTTGCCGCTGATTACGGGTAGTTGGAAGCAGCGCGGGGGAGGGTTGTTGCTGTCGACGAGCGGGTCATTTCCGTTCAATTCGGCGCGTCTTCAACTGCCCTTGATGATGCAAAGGAGCGGACTAAAGCGGGCTTCGCGCGTCGTGAACATGAACAAGCTCGGGTTTGCGTTGACGGAGTTGGGACACACTCCGGCGGCTGAGGATTCTATGGAGGGGCCTCCGGTGAAGGCGCTGTTTGTGTACAACTGCAACCCGGCGACGGTCGCTCCGGACTCGAAACGGGTGCTGGCTGGATTGCGGCGCGAGGATTTGTTCACAGTGGTCCACGAGCAGTTTTTTACCGACACGACGGACTATGCGGATGTGGTGCTGCCCGCTACGACGTTCCTCGAGCATAAGGAGTTGATGGGAGCCTATGGGCATCTGTTTGCGCAGATCTCGCAGCCGGCGATTGCGCCGCTGGGGGAGGCGCGATCGAATGTGCAGCTATTCGGCGAGCTGGGACGGCGGATGTTTGGTGACCCGGAGTTTGAGGACGGGGAAGAGGAGTTGATTGCGCAGGCGCTGGAGACGGACCATCCGTTTTTTGCGGGGATCACAAAGGAGCGGCTGGAGCGCGAGGGGCATGTGCCGTTGTCGCTGCCGGAGAACGAGCGGGGTGAGTCGCTGCCCTTCAGTACGCGGGAGTGGTTCAAGACACCGAGCGGGCGCGGAGAGCTGACGCCGGTGCCGGAGTGGATTGCTCCGCACGAATCGCGCAACGGTGCAGAGGGTGGAGGAGAGTATCCTCTGGAGTTTCTGCCTCGCAAGGCGGACAACTATATGAACTCGACGTTTGCGAATCTGCCGGGGCATCGGCAGATGGAGCGAAAGACCGCGGGTTTGCTGGAGATGCATCCGTCGGATGCAATGGCGCGCGGTGTGGCGACGGGAGACAGCGTGTCGGTGTGGAATGGTCGTGGACGGATTACGCTGACGGCGAGCGTGGGCGAGGCGGTGTCGGCGGGCGTGGTGGCGGCTCGGCTGGACTGGCAGAAGCTGTCGCAGGATGGAGCGAATGTGAATGCGTTGACCAGCGAGCGGCTGACGGATATCGGGGGAGGTGCCACGTTTTATTCGACGCTTGTCGAAGTGGCGCGCGTGGCGGATGTCGCCGCCGATTGAGTGTGGCCGGTCTCAGCCGATTGTGCGGATCAGGATTAGAATGACCCCATGCCGTTGACGTCGCAGGTTGATCTCGTGGGTGTGGGTCTCAATGCTACGGACACACTGATTCCGCTGGCGGAGTTTCCGGTTTGCGGTTCCAAGGTAGAGTACCGTCACGAGTCAGTGATGCCTGGTGGGCAGGTCGCGACTGCGGTGGTGGCGTGCCAGACCTGGGGCGTGCGCACGCGCTACGTGGGCAAGCTGGGCGACGACGACGCGGCGAGGCTGCATGCGCGAGCCTTTGCCCGCGTTGGCGTGGACACGAAGCTGATTACGGTGGACGATGCGGCGAGTCCTCGATCATTGATTCTGGTGGATGGCACGGGCGAACGAACGGTGTTGTGCCGCCGGGATGAGCGCCTGATTCTGCAGCCGCATGAGCTTCGTCGCGAGTGGATTGAACGCGCGAGAGTGCTGCATGTGGATGGCTACGATACGGCTGCGGCGACGCTTGCCACGCGATGGGCGAGGGAGGCCAATATCCCCGTCACGGCAGATTTGGATGAGATCTATCCCGGCGTCGAAGCTCTGATTGAGAACATCGACTACCTGATCGTGAGCCGTGACTTTCCGTGCCGCTTGATGGCAGAGGATGATCTGCGAAGCGCTTTGCGCAAGATGCAGGAGCGCTTCGGATGCCTTCTGACAGCGGCGACGCTGGGGCCCGATGGCGTGCTTGCGTGGGATGGCCGGGAGTTCCATTTCAGCGCCGCCTACCAGGTGCCGGTGTTGGATACAACGGGCGCTGGCGACATCTTCCACGCAGGGTTCATCTATGGCCTGTTGCAGGGCTGGGAGCTGGAGCGGCGGCTGGAGTTTGCGTGCGCTGCGGCGGCGATGAACTGCATGGCCGAAGGCGCAAGGGGAGGCATCCAGACGGTTCTCGCGATCGAGGAATTCATGGCCAGCGCGCCGCGCTACAAGAAGCCGGACGATCTTTTCGAGCGAGTGCAGATGCTCGCATAACAAGGTGGATTTCGAGGAGAATTTAAAGCTATGCGAGGCCGGTGGATTGGGCTTGTTCGTGAGCGTGGTAGCTGCTGCGGACGAGGGGCCCGGATTCTACGTGGCGGAAGCCCATCTGCAGCGCCTCGTGTTTGAGGAAGGCGAACTCGTCGGGGGTGTAGAAGCGGGACATCGGGAGATGGTCGCGCGAGGGGCGGAGGTATTGCCCGATGGTGAGGATGTCGACCTTGCGGTCGGCGAGGTCGCGGAAGACGCCCAGGAGCTCGTGCATCTCCTCTCCCATGCCGACGATGATGCCGGTCTTCGTCACGATGGAGCCGAGCTCGTGCGCCTCAGATTCAGTCTTGGCCGATGCGAGGAATTCGAGCGAGCGCTCATAGCGGCCGCCCGATTTCGCGACGCGATAGAGGCGGGGAACGGTCTCGATGTTGTGGTTGAGGATTTCGGGGCGCGCGGCGACGACCATGCGTCGCGCTTCGGCGACGCCCTGGAAGTCAGGTGTGAGGACCTCGACGCGGCAGCCGGGAGCTTGCTTGCGGATCTCTTCGATGACGGAGACGAAGGCCCGCGCGGCGCCAAGGTTGTCGTCGTCGCGGTTGACGCTGGTGATGACGGCGTGGGCGAGGCCGAGCTGCGCAACAGCGTAGGCGACGCGAGCGGGCTCTGTGTGGTCGATGGGTTCGGGCTTGCCCTTGGGCACGGCGCAGAAGCCGCAGCGGCGCGTGCACAGGTTGCCGAGCATCATGAAGGTGGCAGTCTTCTGGTTCCAGCACTCGCCGATGTTGGGGCAGTGGGCGGACTCGCACACGGTGTGCAGGTTCAGGTCGCGGGCCAGCTTTTTGAGGTCGTGGAATGTCTCGCCCATGGGGGCTCTGGCCTTCAGCCACGCAGGCTTGGCGACCGGCTTGTGCGGCGTGAGGTCAATCTGGATCAGAGCGTCGGATTGAACAAGTGGAGCCATTGGCTACCTAGATTGTAAGCCTTGCAGGTGGTGCGGCGTGCGGTTAGCGGAGACGTTCGCGGACTTCCGTGCGGCTCAGATAGAGGAAGAAGACGAGGTCGAAGAGGCCGTTGATGATGTAGGGCGGAGCGTGCATCCGGTGGAAGCCATAGAAGTAACCCGCGGCCATCAGCAGGCAGCCCGCCGTGACCAGCGACCATCCCCAGCGGCGCAGTCGCAGCATGCCAAAGATCCCGATAACCAGCAGGGTGCACACTCCGAGGATGCTGTATTTCGCGGCTCCGACGCCGAACGCTCCCCGCATTGCGGCGAAGGCATTAAGCATCGCCAGCACCAATAGGTACATGCTGATCAGCGCCATTCCGGGCAGCATGCCTTTGCTCTCTCCGGCGGCGATGCCGGGCAGGTGGCGAGACTCGAAGCCGGTGTCCTGTGCCGGACGAGGCGCCTGGGGAATGGCCGAGGATTGAGGGTCTTCAGGGTTCATGGCGTCGTTCACAGCGTGTGCAGATACGCGAGCAGATCCTTCAGGTCGTCGGTGTCCAGGTTGCGGTCGGCGGGCATCAGGCCATGCCCCTGCAAAATGGTAACGGTAACGCGCTCGTCGTTCGCCGGAGCTCCGCTGGGAAGGTAGGGCTGCTTGAAGACGCCGAGCAGCGGCGGACCATGCAGCGAGCCCGAATCGCGGTCGTAGTGGCACTGCCCGCAATGAGTCTGGAAGACCAGATGGCCGTGGGCCTGCTGCGCGTTGAGCTGATCGAGCGGCATGGGAGGAGGCGTCGAGTGGCAGCCGGCGAGAAGCACACAGCAGAGAGCAGACAGTAGATAGGAGAGACCAGGTTTGCCGTACGTATGGGGTTTCACTACGATCTATCCTCTACTGTCGAGTGTCTGCATATTACTGTGCGTCGTTCTTGAAGACCTGTTCAGCAAAGAAATTTTCGACCTTGGCCTGGTCCGTGATGATCTCCTGATATGCGGCCCTCAGCAGCTGCGAGCGGCTGTCGTGGAGCTGCTGGCGGATGCTCTGCTGCACGCGAGGATCGCTGAGGTCACGCTGTCCGGCGGCGTCGCGGCTAAGCAGTTTGAAGATATAGTAGCCCACTGGCTTATGGGTGTTGGGGTCGTTCTGCGGAATAATGTCGGTGGTCTGGCCGGCCTTTAACTTGCTGATGGCGGCATAGATGGTGGGGTCGGTCTTGAGCTGCGACTCCGAGACAAAACCCTTGTCGCCGCCATTGGGAGCGGAATCGGCATCTTCGGAGAAGTTTGCGGCCAGTTCACCGAAGTCCTCGCCGGAGTCGATGCGATTCTTGATGGCCTGGATCTTCTTGCGTGCGTCGGAGTCGCTGGTGGCTTTGTTGTTCTGAAGGTTGCCGGGTTGCGCGGTGGCTTGGTCGGTGACCAGGATTTCGGCCAAGTGGTACGCAGGCTCAGGGAGATTGAAGCCGCTCTTATGCGACTCGTAGTAGCTGGTCACATCGGCATCGGTAACGGTGATGCGCGAGTTGATCTCCTTGTTGATTAGCTTGTCCTGCGTGAGGTTGCGGCGAACGTCGCGGCGCAGCTCATCCAGCGTGAGGTTGGACGCCTTCAGCTTGGCCTGAAACTGGTCCTCGGTGTAGGGCGCCTTCATCTCGGCCAGCTTTGCATCAACCTCGGCGTCAGTGGCGGTAAGGTTCTGCTTGGCAGCGCGCTGCTCGACGATGGCCTCCACGATAAGCGTGTGGAGGATGTTGAGCTTGAGCGAGTCGGCCTGATCTGGAGACGGCGACTGCTGCTTGGCGTTGTTTGCAAGCTGCGTGGCATAGACCTTGTCCACATCCGTCTGGAAGATCGGATGGCCGTTGACGGTGGCAACGACGCCCTGCTGAGGGCCCTTATGGCAGCCGGCAACGAGGAGCAGCGTGGACGCTAGGGTGAGGCTGATCGTGCGAAAAGTCTGAGGCATCGGGGAGGATTCCTGACGTCGTGGGGGGAAAATCCACGGCTCTTTAAGTTTACAGCTTGCCGAGCTCTACGGTTCGGACGCTGGTGATGGCTTCGACCTGGCGAAGTGCGCTGAGCGCCTGTTCGAGCTCGGGTGGAGTAGAGGTGGAACCGTCCATCTGGGCCAGATCCAACTGCACTACGGCTAGGGCGTGGCCTTCGCCAGGCTTCGATCCCTTGGACGGCTTGGCGCGGCCCAGCGCGAAGCTGGCGATGTTCAGCTTTGCCTCGCCAAGAATTGTGCCGATCCGGCCAATCACGCCCGGGACATCCTGGTTGCGGATAATAACCAGAGTTCCCGCGAGCTCCGCCTCGATGTCGATCCCGTCGTAGCTGAGCAGGCGCGGAGAGCTGCCGTGCAGGACTGTCGCGAGGCCGGTCCAATTGCCCTGCTCGGCGCCGCCCGTGCTTTCGCGGGTCCAGTGCAGCGATAGCCGCAGCGTTGCTCCGGTGCCTCCGCTGATCTGTTCGCGCTTGTCTTCCTGCACGCGAATGCCTCGCTCGGCGGCGGCCGCAGAGGCGTTAATGCGATTCACGCCGTCGGCTCCATGCAGAATTCCGGCGATCGCGGCGTTGCGGATCATGTCTGTCTTCAGCTGTGCGAGGCGGCCGTTATAGGTCAGCGAGATGCTCTCCACGTTGCCGAGCGAATCCTTGCTGCCCCGTCTCTCGGCCGAACCGGCGGCGTGGCCCAGCAGTTGGCCGAGTCGCGACGCCATCTCAATGTACGGCGAAACTTCGGCGTACTCCTCCTCCGACAGCGAGGCGACGTTGACCGCATTCTGCACGACACCGAGCTTGAGGTAGTCGCGAACCTGGTTGGCGAGCTGGATCCCGATAGCCTCCTGCGCCTCATCGGTCGAGCCCGCGATGTGCGGCGAAAGCAGAACATTGTCGAGGCCGAAGTAGGGCGATTCCTTTAGCGGCTCAGAGCGGAAGACGTCCAGCGCGGCGCCGGCGACGTGGCCGGAGGCGATGCCCTCGGCCAAAGCTTCGTCGACGATCAACTCACCGCGAGCGCAGTTCACGATCCGTATGCCCTTCTTCATGATGGCGATCGAGTGCTTGTTGATCAGGCCCTCGGTTTGCGGAGTGAGCCCTACGTGCAGCGAGAGGAAGTCGGAGCTGGAGAAGATTTCGTCGATAGGGACGAGGGTGACGCCGTTCTCTCGCGCGATCACGGGAGCGATGAACGGGTCATAGCCGATCAGCTCCATGCCAAACGCCTTGGCGCGCCGCGCGACCTCAAGGCCAATGCGGCCGAGGCCGACGATGCCCAGGGTCTTGCCTCGCAACTCGGAGCCCTGCAGTGATTTCTTCTCCCACTTGGCGGCGTGCATGGTGGCGTTCGCGCGCGGAATCGCACGGCACATTGAGATCATCAGGCCCAGCGTAAGCTCAGCAACGGCTGTGGCGTTCGCGCCGGGGGTGTTCATCACCACGATGCCGCGGCGGGTGGCCTCGGCTGCATCGATATTGTCGACGCCGACGCCGGCACGGCCGATGATGCGGAGTTTGGGGGCGGCGGCCAGCAGTGCTGCATCCGCCTGCACCGCCGAGCGGACGATCAGAGCGTCGGCGTCCGCGAGTTCGGCGGGAAGTCCGCCGGGAGCGATCTGGTCGGAGGTAACGATGTTCCAGCCCGGTTCCTTCTGAAAGATGGCAAGCGTGGCGGGCGAGACTTTCTCTGCAAGAACGATCTTCAAAACAGCTCCTGGAAATTCGATTGGCGCAAAAGTACGCAGCACTTCTAGTGTAGCCCGGCTGGGCGCCGAACCCGACGCGGATCCTTCAGGGGATCAAAGAAGTATTTCCTGGCGCAGCAATGCCCGTCACCGGTCTACCGGCGACGGGCACTGCTGCGTGCGAGCTATCGCCCGGGAGCAGGAGCCGGAGGGGTTGCCGGGGCAGGCTTAGCCGAGGGATCAGCGGCCGGCGCGGCTGGTGCGGCGGGATCCACGTAGGGAGGTGGAGGAGTGACGTTCTCGGCGCGAAGTGCGTCGTCGATCAGACCAAAGATATAGCTGAGGGGAAGCGCTCCGTCGATCTTGTCGCCATTGATGAACATCGCCGGGGTGGCCTCGACATTGAGCGACGCTCCAAGCTGCTTGGAGGCCTCCACCGCGGACGTGTCCTGCTTGGCGATGCAGGCGTTTAGCTTGGCCGAGTCGACCTTCTGCGCAGCGCCCTGATCGCGGGTAAGCTGGTCGAGTTGAGCGGTGGCGCGGTCCAGCGTGTGCTTCGGCTGATCGGACTTTGCGTCGCCTGGAGTGGCCTTGGCTGTCGGGTCGGAACCAATGTCCGAGGCGTGGGAGTGGATGTAGTCCACCAGATTCCAGTAGCCGTCCGGCGACTGGGCCGCGAGGCAGTCGACATCGACCGCCGCGTGCATGGCCCACGGATGCTGATCGAGAGGGAAGTCCTTGTAGACGATGCGGACTTTATCGCCGTAGCGCTGGGTGATGGCAGGGAAGAGAGACTCATGCAGCCGCGCGCAATAAGGGCACTCGAGGTCGTCGAAGTTGACGAACATCACCGGAGCGGAGGCGGGACCACCGCGGGCCGGCCGTCCATCGGCAGAGATCAGCGCGCGAGGGTCGGCAGAGATGTCGTACTTGTTGAATTGCGCCAGCGTCTTGCCGTCGTTTGAGAGCAGAAAGCTGATTGGGCGAGAGGTCTTGCCCTCGTCGGAGAACGTGACGTCAACCGTGCTGTAGCCCGGTATATCGGAGGGCTTCGGAGCGCCTACGTTCACAGTGGAAAGGGGAGGAAGCTGCGCCTTCTGCCGCAGCAGCACCTCGATGCGATGCGTCACCGAGAGCGGCAGGGGCGCGCCCGCGGTAATCGTCGTTTGGGCATGGCAGCCGAAGGAGGTCAGAAGTGCGGCGAGGGCGAGGGGGGCCAGACGGCGAAGAGTCAACACAATACTTTGATTATCGCAGAGCCGAAAGGTGAGCCGGCCGAGGGATCAAAAGAGCGATTCGGCGCGGCGCAGGTTTCCGGCCGTGCCGATATTGGCGAGCGTGAAATTGAAACGGTAGGCTCCCTCGTCGCGGATGGTGCCCAGGTTGTACTTGCGATACTCGAGCGAGAGCCCACAGCAGTTCCAGTTGTAGCTGGTCTGGATCGTGACGTACTGCTCGCTGCCGAGGCTGAGGTCGATTCCCGCCGAGGCCGCCGCCGAGAACCCAGCCTGGCTCGGCGTGCCGTAGCCTAGCAGAAAGCGCATCTGCGAAAAGTCCGCGATCGCCGACGAAGTCAATCCGGTCGCCTGGTTGGTGACAGTATCGATGACCTCGCTGTAGGTCCGCCCCGGGGCATTCAGCAGGGCATAGGAAAAGCCGCCGAAGACGCGACCCTCGTGCAGGTCGAGGTAGGTGTTCGAGCTCAGCAGCTTCTTCGCCCCCGTATCGAAGTCGAAGTCCCACGCAAAGTCCGCATGGCCCGACGTGCGCAGGCGCATGCGAGACTTCAGCGGCGAGATGACCCGAGGCTGAGTGAGGAAGGCGATGCCGGAGAAATCCAGCGTGGTGTCGAAGATGTTGCGCCGCTCGTCGATCACGGCGCCGCCAAAGGTCGGCTCGAAGAAGTGCTTCTGGGTGAGCACCCAGCTGAACCACTCCCTCTGCGCCGGAAGGGCAGGGGCCTGCGCACAGGGATCGGCCTTGCGAGCATGGGTGCGCGTTGGCTGGTCGGGTGCAGTGGCAGAGACGTTGGCAATCCCATTCGCATCGCTGGTGGCCTGCTCGTCTGGATTCAGCGCGTCCACAGCAGGTGCAGCCGCGGTGCCCGCAGCAGCCGTGCGCGATGCCGGATCGGGGGCGGAGGGCAGGGCCGTGCAGCCCGGTCGTGCGGCCGGCGGTTTGGTTGCGCGGGGGCGGAAGTACAGATGCTGCGTCATGCCGTACTGAATCTCGTCGGTGTCGCTGGCCAGGTCGGCGTCGTCGAAGCGCAGGACGCCGAGGAAGTTGTCGATGCCGCGAACCGTGCGATACGTAAAGTCGGACTCGATGGTATGGCGAACCTCGTCTCCAAAAAGATGCCGCCAACGGGCCGGAACGGTGAACGTTCGCTCGATCACCGGAGGCCGGATGTCGACATTGACCGCGACATCCGCGCGATTGAGCGGAGTCTGCAACTGCACAGGAATCGCGTTGTTCCCATAGGGAGCCGCGCGCGACTTCGAGTAAACAGTCTCGCGCACTGCGACGCTGGCGAGCGTGTTCCAGCCTCCGGCATGGAGCGGAAGCGCAATCTCCGGCTGTAGATCCACGCGTTCGGTAATGCCGGATGAGCTGAAGTCCGGCTCCACTCGCTTCAGCCCAGCGGCGGACGCATTGAAGTTCCACAGCAGGTGAGTTCCAGCAATAGGGTGGTCGAGCCCTGTGAAGTCGATCGACGGAGCGTGGTAGATCTTGACCTCCACCCCCGGAGTAGTCCCGATCGGCACCACCTTCTGTCCCTCATAGCGGTCGACGCGCCCGTCCAGCGAGTAGCCATTTTTCTGATCGATGAGATAGAGGATCGAGGTGATATCGGTGCTGACGGCCTGGTTGAAGTTGTCAGTAAATGCCTCGCGGTAGACATAGGAGCTCAGGTACTCCGCGTCGCCGACGGCCCGCACGTGGGGGCTGAACTTGCGGCGGAAGCTGGCCGTGATGTCCGTTCCTCCCTGGTTGGTGTAGATGGAAATGGGCTGGTTCTGGCTGTTGAAGCCAGGAGCCGTGAAGCCTCGATCCTGTAGCGACGAAAAGTGCGCGTTGAAGAAGTCGTCGCCGAAGCCCCGGTAGCGAAAGGTGCCGTTCTCGGAGAAGCCTCGCAGCGAGTAATACAGTGTGCCGAGAGTGAGGTCGGCGGAGCGGCCAAGAGTAATGTAGACCTGCTCCCCAAACGTGAAGCCCTTCGAGCCCGTGTTATTGCTGGCGCTAGAGTAGCCCAGCACGGGGATCAGAATGCCGGATTGCCTCTGCTGTGTGTCCACCGGGTGCGTCACGTAAGGAAAGAAGAGCAGTGGCAAACCAAGCAGCCTGAAGGTCGAGTTCGCCGCCTTCGCCTGTCCGCTGTCCAGCGTGATCTTGCGGGCAAAGAGTTGCCAGTCTGGATGAGGCAACAGGCAAGACGTCACCGAGCCGTTGTAGATGGTGTAGTCCATCGGCCCCGTCTTAAGGACGACCTGTCCCTCGAACAGGAAGGGGTTGGAGTTCTGGTACCCGGCCGCGTGTGAGGCATTGGCCGCCGCGATGCCTGAGTTCGTCGTCGTCACAGTGGGAGAGGCGCTGGCCCGTGACAGCCCCACCGACCCGGTGACATCGTAGAACCGGCCCGTCACGGTGCGAAGGTTGTAGGTGCCGTGAGTCGCTTCGATATGCTCATCGTTCAGCCCGCCGGTCAGAACGACATGGCCGTCGGCCGTGACGTCGCCCGTATCATCGTCATAGGTAAGGGTGTCCGCCCGCAGCACATGGTCGCCGAAGGTCAGCACCACGTTGCCTGTAGCCGACGCGAGATGGCCGTGCTTCGACTGCATATCGCTCTCCAGCGTGGCGGTCGGCTCAGCCTTTCCGCTAGGCAAAACGTACGCATGCGGGATCGTCGAGAGGTCCACCTGCGGTGCCGAAGGCAGTGTCTGCTGATCCTGAACCGGGGCCCTCGAAGCAGGGGGTTCCTCTGTCGTTACGCCCTGGGCCTGTAGATGTTGATGACCTGCGGCGAGTAGGGTGGTACTTATGAACAGAGGAATAAGACGAAGCATTCTTCCAGCCGGCAGCAAGAGGCGTCTGGCGTGATGGCTGCGAATCTTAGTACCGAGAGCTTGGATGAGGCCGTCCACTGATGCAAGATTAGACGCTTGCCGGGCGTCGCTGGTGCAGAACTGGCAATTTGGGTTACAGAAGCAAGGATAGAGACCATGAGTAGTGCCGCGCAATTCGAAGAACCTTCCGAAAGCTATCTGCCTACGGGCACCGAGGGAGGTCGGACCGCCCTCAAGCAAATTGCAGCGGAGCGACTGGCAGCACATCGCAGCCGCAGGGCCGTCGTCGAAGGGCGCGAGGCCCAGGCCCTTCGGGAGCAGGCCGTTATGCAGGCTGCCGCACGCCTCCAGGCTCGTCGCGATGCCGCTCGTGCCGAGGTCCATCCCGGTGCATCGCGCGTGCGCGAGACCGTCGCCGCAAGATATCAGCAGATCCTCAGCTATCGTGAGTCCCTGGCCGCCGAGGCCCAGCGTGTCCTCAATCAGGCGCAGGCCGAAGCAGAGGTCGCCGCCATCAGCGCCAAGGCTGTGGTCGAGGCCCAGCGCAAGCTGCTCAAGGACATGGAGCAGTGGAATCAGCCCGCCCAGCCTGCTCCCGAGCCACTCGCTCCCGAGCACACCGCCGCACTTTTTGAGGATCTTCCCCTGCTTGAGGTCGTTGAGCCCCGGGCTCCTCTTCCGGCGCCCACCCCGCGTGCCAATCCGTCTCAGCGCGAAAATCCAGTCCAGCGCGAAAATCCAGTCCGGCGAGACCAGGCCGAGGAGCCTCTCCGTGCGGCACCTTCCCCTGCAACGTTGCAGGTGCGCCTTCTAGAGGAGATTGAGTTTGCCTCCGCCGCGGCTGCGTTCTACGCCCCCGCGAAGACCGTTCCGGCGGCCTCTGAAGAGATGGCCGAGCTGGACGAAGAGATCGAGTTCCGCCGCTCCCCCGAATTTCACAATCTGGTCATGGAGACGCTTCCCATCCAGGCCAACATCATCGAATTTCCGCGGCAGCTTGTCGCCTCCCGCAAGGCAAGGCCGCGCCTCGCCGAGGGCCCTCTGCGCGAAGACGGCACCCCTGAGCCGCAGCTCCGCATCTTCGAAGTCGAGACGGAACAGATCTCCCTCGCCCCTGAGGCCGCTTCCTCCGACGAAGCTCCGGAGTGGCAAGGCCTTCTCCTCAGCGACGGAACCTCCGCTCGCCACGCCGCCAGCATGTCGCCGCAGCTCGAGGCGCAGCTACAGCTCGATCACCAGTTCTACGCCGCTCCCCTGCAGCGCAGGATGCTCTCCGCTCTGATCGATGTGCTGTGCGTCAGCGCCGGGTTTGCCGGCTTTGCGGCCGTCTCGTTCGAGCTCGCCGGGCAGGATCTGCGAGCAGCGTCCCTGCCCCTGCTCGGTGCGGCCGCGGCGGGAACGTTCGTGGCTTTCGCTCTGCTTTACCAGATGCTCTTCTTCACGCTCAACGAAGCAACGCCCGGAATGCGTGCGGCCCGCATCGCCTTCTGCACCTTCAGCGAGCAGACGCCAACCCGCAAGGCGATGCGCCGGAGGCTATTGTCCACCGTGCTCGCCGCCTGTCCGCTGGGTCTCGGCTTGCTCTGGACGGCGCTGGACGGCGATCGCCTCGGATGGCACGACCGCATGTCCCGCATGTATCCCCGCAGCTACTAGTCGCAGCCCGGCAGCTGCCAGCAGCTACTCGCTTGGCTGGCTGGCCGGCATCACCGCGCCCGCCTGCACCCACTGCGTCACGATGGCGATCTCGTCATCGGAGAGCTTATGCTTGGGCGGCATGGGCATCGGGTCGTCGACCGGCCCTTCATGGCGAATCAGCTTGATCAGCAAAGACTGCTCCGCATTTCCGGGCACGATCACGGCGCCATCGTGGCCGCCCTTCATCATGCCCTCGCGGCTGGACATGCTCAGGCCGCCGCGGTGGAACATCCCTCCGTGGCAGTGATAGCAGTTGTCCTTGAAGATTGGCAGCACGCGCTGGGTGTAGAACTCCGGCGTGTTGGCGGCGGGCGCGGCCTGCGCCGCAA
The DNA here is from genome assembly GCA_027452215.1 of Granulicella sp. Classification (GTDB taxonomy): domain Bacteria; phylum Acidobacteriota; class Terriglobia; order Terriglobales; family Acidobacteriaceae; genus Granulicella. Next base: position 58,170 of record DAIDGQ010000012.1, read on the forward strand.
CGCTGGTCGGTTGCCATAGAACGGCGGTGGCTGCCAGCGTGACGGCCGCCATCGACAGCGCGGCAATCTTCAGGCCGGATGTCGAGCGCTTCAGGCTGGACGCTGAGCGGAAGGTTGAGGATGTGACTGTGGCAGGCAGGTTCTGGGACATCAGCAAATCTCCGTGTTCTCCCCAATGTAGCGCGAAACGTGGGGGTCAGCAAAGAGGGAGCTTCACAGAATTTACGTGTGATCAACGACCAAGCAGGCTATTGCTGATTCAGTAACGAATCCGAATCGCTACTACCGTCGTACTGTTGCTGAGGATAGGCTGAAAAAGCTCGGCGGCTTAGCGGCCTCCTTATGAACTTGTGATGATGATGACGCAGTGGGCGCTCGCCGCAAGGCAGCACAACGCACGCGGGAGGAAGCTCTCTCGCGGCGCGGCGGTCCTAACGGCGCTGAGCGTTGTAGTGCTGTGGCTAAGTTGTTCGGCAACCGCAGTGGCACATCCGATGCAGATGCGTCGCATGTCCACCGGCCGCCAGTCCAGCACCGTCAACCAGCGTCATGCGAAGCCTCTTGCCGGGGCATCCAGGTCGCATGCAGGAAATGATGCGGCAAAGAGTACGAGTGCGAAGGGTGCATCGGTGAAGGGTCGCAAGTCCAACAACGGGATCTCGCAGCGCAAGGCCGATAGCCCTGTCGGCAAGTCGGCTGTGCGCTCTCGGACGCGTCATCCCCAACACCCCGTCCAGGTCGACGACCAGATTTTGCCAGTGTTCCACCGCGCCAGTACCAGCCGTCGCAGAGGCCACAACTCCAGCCTCACTCGTCCCCAGCTCGCGGTCGCTGAGCCGCTGCCGGCGCCGTCCAGCGACGCCGCCCAGTCCACCAGCACGCCACTCACCGTAAACGATTTCCTCCACGCTGCCGCGTCTCCTGCGCTCTCCGTTGCGCCAGAATCCGGGATCGTCGCCACCGGCGAATCGCATCCGGATGAAGACGTAAGTTCGGCGCCACTGCATCCTGCCGCCGCATCCGCGAAGCCGCTGCAGACCAGGCAGCCAGCCGTTCTGGCCCGCGTTGAAGCCGCTCCCGCCACATCGTCACGCATCCCCGCCGAGCACGCCGCACCCTCCGACCTCGTTGCGACGCCCGGGCTCGCATCCGAAACCCACACCGACACCGCAGCAGAGGATTACGAAGGAGCCTCCTTCCGGGCCCCCTCGCGCCAGGAACTGATGGCCGAAGTAGAGCAGCCGATGGTCCTCCCCGGCCTCTATCGCAACGGCCGCCTCGTCGTTCCCGCTCCCCTCCGCGGCACTCGCGAGATTCTCGTTCACCAGAACCTGATGGCCGACGACGAAGGTCTGCAGCGCGTGCAGGACGACTCCGATCTCCGCCGCATGCGCTCCACCCGTCAGTTGATTGACTTTCCCGAGAGCGCCAGTCTGCACATCAATCCCGAGCTCGCCAGCGATCGTCGCTGCGCTCGCCCCTGGGCCGTTCGCTTCGCCTCCGATGTCGCCCGTGCCTACTACGCCCGCTTCCACGAACCCCTGCAGTTGAACTCCGCCGTGCGAACGGTGGCCTATCAGGTGCGTCTGCGGCGCGTCAACGGCAACGCAGCCGGCATCACCGGCGAGGCCGCCTCACCGCACCTCACCGGAGAGGCGCTCGACTTCGGCAAGCGCGGCATGAGCCTTCAGGAGATTGCGTGGATGAGAGGCTATCTCCTCCCCCTGATGCAGGGAGGCAAGCTCGATGTCGAAGAAGAATTTCAGCAGGCGTGTTTCCACATCAGTGTGTATCGCGCCTACCTGCCCGCCAGCAAGCGCCGCGCTGTTCTCCGCAGCGAGGTCGCCCAACTGCGAGAGCCGCGAGTGCCCAAAATCGCATCACGTGCGGATCAAGTTCAGTAGCCAAGTGTACTGGGAGAGGGCGGCCGCAGAATTCGCGCGCCGCCCCATTTTTTCTCAGTTAGTCGTTCGGTTTGCGAGGGACCTTCGCGCCCTTCCTGCGGGCCTCGGATAGACCGATCGCGATCGCCTGTTTCGGATTCGTCACCGTCTTCCCGCTGCGTCCGCTCTTCAATTTACCCTGGTGCATCTCGTGCAACTCCGCCTCAACCTGTTTGCCGGAGGACGGGCCATACTTGCGAGTCGCTTTCTTCGCCGTTGCCATACGCTGAACCTCCATCAGCTTGGAGCGCAACTTTCCAGACGGCGTTGCATCAGGCGCTTCTGCGTTTTCGGCGAATCAGGATGAACCCCAGCAGCAGCCCGATTCCCAGCGCCAGATAGAACCGCGCGCTATGGTCGTGGTTCAGATTTCCGCTCTTCCACGCCGAGTAAGTAGCGTTGAGATCCGCAGCCAGCCCTGGAATCGTAATCGCGTCAAAGTTCGTCGTCGGCAATGATCCGAAGATGCGCGCTGGCTCTGGAGGTAAGCCGTCGCGATCCTTCGGAATCGCCGCCATCAGCGCGTTGATCTCCGCATCGCGGGCATCGTTGAAGAGAGCATCGTCAGCGGTGTTTGGAAATAGAGTGACCTCACCCGTAAGCTTTCGTTCAATAGCGGAGACCCCGTCCTGGCAGACCCCCAGCGCATAATATCCGCCGAAGGGAAGTGTCGGATGCGCCGCATGCAGGTGCATGTACGCCACCGTCATCAACCCGGCGAGCCGCGTGACTTCGACCGCCTGAGCCCCCGTATATTCATGCGCGTTACGTTCCAGCACCCACGGCTGATCGAGCGTATCCATCGTGCGCCACTCGCTCTTTCCATCCACACCGAAGTAGTAGGAGATGTCGGCGTTGATGCGTGGGCATAATCCGGCACAGATTTTTGGGTTGAGACGGATATGCCATTCGTACTCGGCGTGCGAGGCAGGGACGAGCAGGTGGCGGCCGCCGCTCTCGGGGACGATGAGCTGCGAGTCGATCCAGAAGGGCGCCATCACGTCTTCGCCGTTGTAGTGGACGTGCGCGAAGTTTGCGAAGTAACGAGCGTCGTCGACAGTGACGGTGGCACCTGCGGCAATGAGTTGCTGCATCAGCCCTTGCGGTGTCGTTGTGGGTGTTTCTGCCATGCTGGCAGTGAAGGTCTTTGCGCCCTCAAGCTTGTTTGCCGCTAATCGGTTGAGGATGTCCGCAAGCCGCTGGTTCTCCGCGTGCTCCGGCGCGAGATCATTCGGCCCATCGCCGCGGACAACCCCATCGCCAAGGTCCGTCACCAGGCCCGCAGTGCTAAACGGAGGCAGTGACGACGGCTCGTCGAGCGAAATCGTCTCCGCGTTGTTCAGCGCATACGGCCCAAGATCGAGGTACTCATGCTCCTGCGCCTCGCTCGCCGGAGCCCCCGGATGCACCGCGGCGGTCGCCTCCAGTTTGTCGCTCTTGCCCGCCACGTGGCCGACCACCCGCACCGTCGGATTAATCTCCCGCATCGTCCATCCCGGAAAGCGGTCGAGCCCCTGCCAGTCGCTCCCAAGAATGCGTTTGCGCAACTCATCGATCAGCGCCGGCGACATAAACGCCGCACCCGCCTTACTTCCTTTATCGACCTCATCCAGTAGCGTATTCGTGAACCCAGGCCGCGCTGAAAGCTGCCGCATCATCTGCGAAAGCAGAATAGTATTCGGAGGCATCGGCGCTTCGGGCACCACATAGGTCTTGCGGCAGCCAGAGGCCGCCACCAAGATGCAAACGAGCGCGAGCGTGCGAGTGAGACGCATGAAGGGATTAGACGCCGATTGCGTTACGCTGCGTCGAGTTTTTTCACCACGAGCTCATTTAGCAACCCGGGATTCGCCTGGCCTTTGCTGACGCGCATCACCTGTCCGACAAAGAACGCAGCGACCGTGCGCTTGCCGCCCTTGAACTGTGCGACCTGCGCCGGATTTGCCGCGATGACCTCGTCGATCATCGCTTCAATCGCCGACGAATCCGAGATCTGTTGCGGCTTATCGCGGTCATAGACGAACGCAAAATCGCGCCCTTCTGCGAAGCACGTATCCAGCAGCTGCTTCAGCTGCTTCGAGCTGATCTCGCCAGCCTCCGCAAGATCCGCAGCGACGACGATGCCATCCAGCGTGACCGGCGATTGTTCGAACTCGATGCCCGCCGCGCGCAGCCGCATCGTAATCTCGCTGAGCAAAATCGAGGCAACCCGTTTGGCCGACTTTGCCAACTTCGCGGCCAGCTCGAAGCGATCCCCCAGTGCCCTGTCCGTGGTCAACGTAGCCGCGTCCTGCGCAGAGAGCCCGTACTCGGCGGCCAGCCGCGCGCGCCGTGCTTCCGGCAGCTCGGGCAGCGCCGTGAGAATCTGCCTCTGCCACTCCGCGCCAACGACCAGAGGAGGAAGATCCGGCTCGGGGAAGTAGCGGTAGTCGTGCGCCTGCTCTTTGCTGCGCATCGAATACGTGCGACCCTCGGCGTTGTTCCACAGCCGCGACTCCTGCACCACGCGCCCGCCGTCTTCAATCACGCCAATCTGCCGCTCGATCTCATACTCCAGCGCAGCGCGAATATAGCGGAAGCTGTTGACGTTCTTAACCTCAGCCTTGGTGCCATAAGCCGCCGCTCCGCGCGCCGCGAAATCCGATTTCAACATCACACTCACATTCGCATCACAGCGCAGCGAGCCCTCTTCCATATTGCAGTCAGACACGCCCGTATACAGCAGAATCTCTTTCAACTTGGTGAGGTATTCAAAAGCCTCGTCCGGAGTGCGAAGGTCAGGTTCCGAGACGATCTCCACCAGCGGTGTTCCGCAGCGGTTCAGGTCAATGTACGTCCGTGTCGCCGAGTCCGCATAGCCGTCGTGCAAGCTCTTTCCCGCGTCCTCTTCCATGTGCAGCCGCGTGATGCCGATGCGCTTGTCGTTGCCCTCCGCATCAGGAATAACGAGGACGCCATGCTCCGCAATGGGCTTATCGAACTGCGAAATCTGATAGCCCTTCGGTGAGTCCGGATAAAAATAATTCTTGCGCGAAAAGATGCTGGTCTCGCGAATCTCACAGCCGATCGCCTTCGCCGCAAGCACCGCAAACTCCACCGCCTGCTTATTCAGCACCGGCAGCGCTCCGGGCAGTCCCAGGCAGACCGGGCAGACATGCGTATTTGGCTCGCCGCCGTATTCGTTCTTACAGCCGCAAAAGGCTTTGGAGCGAGTGAGCAGCTGAACGTGGACCTCAAGCCCGATTACGGGCTGATACTTGGCAAGGACTTCCGGCGAAAGTGCAAGGGCTGCGGACATTGTGTCCATTTTATCAACGTGGCTCGCGGTTCCTGCGAGAAAGCCTGCATCTCATATTCCAAGAACTCCAAAAGGATGGGCATGGCAGACGAGACTAGAACCGCAGTCGATGAAGAAAAGGCCGAAAGTGGATGGACGTCGGCCGAGGAGCCCGCGGCCCCCGCGCCGTCCGGCGAGGCCGACGGATCCGCCTCCCACCAGAAAAATCTCTCCCGCCCCAGCGCCCACGAGATTTATCAGCAGGTCGCAAAAAACGCTAAAGAGGAGTTGAAGCGATCCAGCATCTCGCTCGCTCTCTCTGGCTTTACCGGGGGCATCTTCATGGGTCTCTCGGCGCTCGGCGTGGGCATCATCCTTGCCAAACTCGGCACCGGCCCGCATGCCTTCATCATCTCGCGCATGTTTTATCCTCTCGGCTTTATTGTCGTGATTCTTGGGCGCTCGCAGCTCTTCACAGAGAACACGCTCTACCCCGTCGCACTCGTTCTCACCGAGCCCAGGCAGATCTGGAACACGCTGCGCTTGTGGGCAACCGTCCTTCCCTCGAACATGCTCGGAGCACTCACCTTCGCCGCGCTCGCGGCGCTAACTCGCTCCATGCCCGCGGACGTTGTGCAGGCTATCGCCGGCCTCGGCCTGGCCGCCGTACATCAGCCCGTGGCCGCCATCTTCTGGAGCGGAGTCGTCGGCGGCTGGATCATCGCGACCGCGGCCTGGCTGGTCTCCGGTTCGCACTCCATCACCGGCTCGGTCATGATCATCTGGGCACTCACCTTCGTCGTCGGCCTCGGCAACTTCGCCCACTGCATTGCCACCTCCGGCGAAATCCTCACCGCTGTCCTTCTGCATCAACTTCCCTGGGAGGCCTATCTTCAGTGGTTCGGCCCCGCGGTCGCTGGCAACATCTGCGGAGGAGTCGTCATGGTGACGCTACTCGAATACGGGCAGGCAGTTTTGAGCCGAAGCAGCGAGGACGATCTCGACAGCGTGCAAGTCTAGCGCACATTGATAGACTGATATCTGCATGATTCTTCCCTTCGTCCGCGAACTCGTTGCGGACCTGGAGCACTCCGCCGCCTTCGAGCGTGCACGTCGCCATCTCGCGGCCGGCACGGGTCGGAGACGTGTGTCCGGACTCACCGCGACCGCGCGAGCCCTCTATCTTCCCTACTTCGTCCGCGCCGCGCAGGCCCCAGCCCTCGTCCTCGTCTCCGATAACAAGGCAGCCGAGGCCCTCCATACCGCCGTCCTCGCCGCCTGCGAGCTGACCGGTGTCCTCGACGCCGACCAGGTCCTCCGCCTCCCCGCGCACGACGTCCTTCCCTTTGAAAATCTCTCCCCTCACGGAGAGATTCAGGAGCAGCGCGCCGCCGCATTATGGAAGCTCGCGAGCGGAGCTGCCAAACTCGTGATCGCGCCCGTCGAAGCCGCGTGCATGAAACTCTTCCATCGCGACTACTACGCCGCGCTCGCTCTGCGCCTCCGCCAGGGCGAAGAGCATCTTCCCGACATGCTCGTGGAGCATCTCCTCTCGGTCGGCTACACGCGAGTCGATGTCGTCGAGATGCCCGGTCAGGTCACCATCCGCGGTGGCATCCTCGACGTCTACGGCCCCGAGATGGAGCGGCCCGTGCGTATCGATTTCTTCGGCGATGAGATCGAGTCCATGCGCCGCTTCGATCCCGATACCCAGCGCTCCAGCTCCGCCGTCGACGAGGTCCTTCTCCTCCCCCTCACCGAAACTCCCGCCACCGAAGCCCTGCTCAGCGCCATCAACGCCCGGCTCACTCGCAGCGGAACTGCCGGAGCCGAACTCGAAGGAGGAGAGACTCCCGCCGAGTTGGTGAACCACGTCACCCATGCCGCCTCCCGGTCCGGAGAAGCGACCATCTTTCCCGGCTGGGAGTTCTACGCCGCCGTGGCTGGAGCCAAGTCGTCGCTGCTGGAGTTGATGGGAGCCAAGACACGCGTCTTCGTCGAAGAGCCCTCCATGGTCGAGAACCAGGGAGAGCGCTGGTGGAACAAGATCGAGCAGCGCCACGAACGTTCGGGCATCGGTTCCCTCGTCCGCGCCGAAGATCTCTACCTCTCGCCGTGGGAGCTGCAGGACCATATCCGCGCCTACTCCGGCTTCGAACTCGATCAGCTCGGTGCCGTCGACGTACTCGATGGCGACCGCAGCGACGCCAGCGCAATCGAATTCGCGACTCGCCCAACTATGCGCTTTCACGGCTCGATTCCAGCGCTCATCGACCAGCTCAAATTACTCACCGAGGCCGAGGCCCGCATCCTGATCGCCGCTCCCAATCAGGGCGAAGTCGAGCGGCTCGCCGGCCTCATGCAGGAGTACGGAGTCGCCTACCGCATCGGCTCGCGAGTCGAACACGGCAGCTCCGCATCGGTCTATTCGGAGTCCAGCTATCTGGCCGGCGACCTCAGCACGCCGGTGATCGTGCGAGCCGCCATCGCGAACGGCGTTCAGGTGCAGGACCTCGATCGGAAGACCGCCCGACAGGTCATCGTCATTGGCGCGAACGACATCAACGACGACGCCGATGTGATGGCGCGCCCCGCCCGTCGCAAGTCGAAGACCTCCGCGTTCGTCTCAGATTTTCGCGACCTTGCCGTCGGCGATTACGTCGTCCATGTCGAACACGGTATCGCGCGCTACGATGGCCTGCGCTCCATCGAGCAGCCCGACGGCTCATCGCTCGAGCTGATGATTCTTACCTTCGCCGAAGAGGCGAAGCTCTATGTCCCCCTCACGCGCCTCGACCTCATTCAAAAATATCGCTCGACCGAAACTGGTCCCGCGCCCCAGCTCAACCGCCTCGGAAATCCTGCGTGGGCCAAGACCAAAGCGCGCGTCAAGAAGGCCATGCAGGACATGGCCGAAGAGCTGCTCAAGCTCTACGCTCAGCGCAAAGCCGCCGTAGGCACGGCCTTTTCGCCTGACAATAACATGCAGCGCGAGTTCGAAGACGCCTTTGACTTCAACGAGACCGACGATCAGCTGGCCGCCATCGCCGACATCAAATCCGACATGGAATCGACCCAGCCCATGGACCGCCTGCTCTGCGGCGACGTCGGTTACGGCAAGACCGAGGTCGCCATGCGAGCCGCATTCAAGGCCGTCCAGGACGGCAAGCAGGTCGCCGTCCTCACGCCCACCACCGTTCTCTGCTTCCAGCATTTCGAAAGCTTCAAACGCCGCTTCAGCAAGTTCCCCGTCGTCATCGAAATGCTCTCTCGCTTCCGCACCGCCAAGGAGAAAAAGGACGTCCTCGAGCGCGTCGAGCAGGGTAAGGTCGACATCCTCATCGGCACCCATGCTCTGCTCTCGCAGGGCCTCAAGTTCCAGGACCTCGGCCTCCTCGTAGTCGATGAAGAGCAGCGTTTCGGTGTCCGCCACAAAGAGCGCCTCAAGCAGATGCGAGCGGCCATCGACGTCCTCAGCATGTCCGCCACGCCCATCCCGCGCACGCTGCACATGTCGCTCGTCGGCCTGCGAGACATGAGCGTGATCGAGACGCCGCCCAAGGACCGCATGGCGATCCAGACCATCGTCGCAAAGTTCGACGAGAAGCTGATTCGCACCGCCGTCGAAGTCGAACTCGAGCGAGGAGGCCAGGTCTACTTCGTCCACAACCGCGTCGAAACAATCTACGAACTAGCCTCGAATATTCGCGAGCTGGTACCGCAGGCGCGCGTCGTCGTGGGTCACGGCCAGCTCCCTGAGGCCGAGCTAGAACGCACCATGCTCGCCTTCATGGACGGCGAATACGACGTACTCTGCGCAACCTCGATCATCGAAAACGGCCTCGACATACCTCGCGCAAATACGATCATCATCAACCGTGCCGACCGCCACGGTCTCAGCGAGCTCTATCAGCTCCGCGGCCGCGTCGGACGCTCCAATCGCCGCGCCTACGCCTATCTTTTGATCCCACCCGAGCAGCAGCTCACCGAGATTGCTCGCCGTCGGCTCGCCGCACTCAAAGAGTTTTCCGACCTTGGCGCGGGCTTCAAAATCGCAGCGCTCGACCTCGAACTGCGAGGTGCCGGCAACATGCTCGGAGGCGAACAGTCCGGGCACATCGAGGCCATCGGCTTCGAGATGTACACGACCATGCTCGAAGAAGCCGTGAGCCGCCTCAAGGGCGAAGGCCGCGAGGAGCGCCCCCAGGTCACCGTCAACCTCGGCATCTCGCTGCGCATCGACGACACCTACATCCCCGAAGAAGGCCAGCGCCTTCGCATGTACAAACGCATCGCCGGCGCCGAGTCGATGGCCGTCCTCACCGAGGTCCGCGCCGAACTCGAAGACCGCTACGGCAAGCCGCCCGAGAGCGTCCTGCATCTGCTCATCGCCGGAGAGATTCGCCTCACCTGCGAGACGCTCGGCATCGCGCAGATCGAGCGCAAGCGAACAGCAATCGAAGAGCCGAAGAAGCCCGCGCCCCCTCCGCCCCCGGTCAGGCCAAACATCCAGCGCCCGGGCTTCGGAAGCTGGTCGACCGCACAGCCTGTACGACCACCCCTTGCAGGCCGCTACGGTCAGGCTCCGCAGACCGCCAACCTGCAGTTCTCAACGCGCGCCGCAGCGAACCGCCCTGTAACCAACGCCACCGTCGCTCTGCGCGAGACCGCCGCCGTGCGCCCTGCGAACGCTCCCGCAGCCCAGGCTGGGAAGCTCAAGCCGATGCGAGAGATGCTCTACGTCACCTTCAGCGAAAAGCTGCACGCCGCTCCCGCCGATGAGAGCAAAGGCCTCAACGTCGGAGCACTGATGAAGCTCGTCGCACGCAACGCAAAGAACGGAGCGCAGCTCACGCCGCAGGGCACGCTGCGTTGGCCGCTCTCCAGCGCGAAGGCGGATGTCGTCCTGGCTGAGACCCGCGAGCTACTCGAGATGCTCCGCCCCAAGGACGGCGTAGCCTCGTAGCGCGTCGCCCCCTTCTCCGCGGTCGAGCCATCAAATCAGCCGCGATTTGCGCTACACTTTGCGCACCATGATATTCCGTCGTCTCCTCACTCTCCCGCTCCTTGGCAGCCTCATGATGATCCCTCCAGCGATGGCGCAGCGGCTCTCTGCCGACGGCGCCAACCAGACCTTCAGCTTCCTGAGCGATCAGTATTTCGACCAGGTGTACTTCAAGTTTTCGCCAACGACGGGAACGGCCGCGGGGCTGCACCAATACGATCCGCAGCTCGAAGACTACTCAGCCGCCGGAGTCCAGCGTGAAGTCACGGCCCTGCACGAATTCGACAAAAAGTTGTCAGCCATCGATCCCAAAGCGCTCGATGCCGAGCCCGCCGCAGACTATCAAATTCTCCTCAACAGCATTCGCGGCCAACTCCTGCAGCTCGAGGTCATTCGCGGCTGGGAGAAGAATCCGGACAGCTACTCCAGCGGTATAACAAACTCGATCTTCGTCATCATGGAACGCCCGTATGCTCCCGTGAATATGCGGCTGCGAGCAGCAGTGGAGCGCGAGCGCCTGATCCCGCAGGTCTTCGTTGAAGCGCGCAAGAACCTCAAAAATCCTCCGCACATCTACACCGAAATTGCACTCGAACAGATCGACGGCCTAGTCAGCTTCTTCCAGAATGACGTGCCCAGCGCCTTCTCAGCCGCAGACGATGCCGAGGCCAAGGGAGACTTTGCTAAGTCGAACGCAGCAGTGATCGAAGCTCTCAAGAGCTACGGCGCATGGATGAAGTCCGACCTCCTTCCCCGCTCCAACGGGGACTTCCGCTACGGCGCCGAAACCTTCTCCAAGGCCCTCGCAGACAACGAAATGGTAGACATTCCGCTCGACCACCTGCTGCAGATTGGGTATGCTGACCTGCACAAAAATCAGGCCGAGTTTGCAAAAATCTCGAAGGAGATAGATCCCTCCAAGACGCCGCAGCAGGAGCTCGCCGAGCTTGCGACGATGCACCCCGCGCCCGACAAACTGCTGCAGTCCTTCCACGACCGCTTCGATTCCGAGATCGGCTTCATCCGCTCGCACCACATCATCACCATCCCGAGCGACGTGCAGCCAACCCTCGAAGAAACGCCGCCCTTCATGCGAGCCACCACGCAAGCTTCGATGGACCCTCCCGGACCCTTTGAGACGCACTCCACCAAGGCCTACTTCAACGTCACGCTGCCCGACCCCACCTGGTCCGCGCAGCGTACCTCGGAGTACATGGCCGCCTTCAACACCGGCACCATCGTCTCGACCAGCGTCCACGAAGCCTACCCCGGCCACTACGTTCAGTTCTTATGGACACCACAATTTCCCTCAACAATTCGCAAGCTGATCGGCGCAAACACCAACATCGAGGGTTGGGCTCACTACTGCGAACAGATGATGCTCGAAGAAGGCTATGGGCAGCCCGGCTTCGGTGCCTCTACTGAGCGCGAAGCCAAGCTCATCCGCCTCGGACAATTGCAGGACGCGCTTCTCCGCGATGCACGCTTCGTCGTCGGCATCCGCATGCACACCGGCATCGGCGGCCCCCTCACCATCCCTCAAGCTGAAGATTTCTTCGTCAACGAGGGCTACCAGGCGCGTCCCATCGCCGAGGTCGAGACCAAGCGAGGCACCTCCGATGCGCTCTATCTTTACTACACGCTCGGCAAGCTCGAAATCCTGAAGCTCCGCGAGGACGTAAAGAAAAAAGAAGGCGCGGCCTTCAACCTGCAGCAGTTTCACGATGCCTTCATGCGCCAGGGCTTCGCTCCCATCAAGGTCATTCGCAAGACTATGCTGCGTGACGATAGCCCCGTCCTATAACGCGATTTCGCTGCCGTGCGGCGGTCGGGTCCTCCCGATCGCCTCGCGCAGCCAATGCAGCTCTCCACTGCTGAATCGGCTGCGTTCGATCGCCGCAACATTCGCGCGAACATGCTTCACCTGCAGCATCGACGGAACCACAACCTGGATGCCCGTGTCCCGCGTAATCATGTTCAGCACCACGTCCGCGAGTGCCTCGTCATCGACCACACGCAGCTTCTCGCGCAGCCACGCAGGAGCACTCTGCTCCTGCGAGAGCGCGGTCAGCAAAGCCTTACTTTCAGCAATCCTCCCCCCTCCCCCAAACGGGTGGTTTGCAATGACCACGATGTCTCCGCCAGCCTCCAATCTCTGCGCCATGCCAAGCTCGAACACATTGCACGGAAACTGAATCGTCCGCATCCCGGAGGCCACAGCGGCCTCCACCACCGCAGGCTCAGACGCGATCCCGAAGCGCCGCACCTTGCCCTCGGCAACGACCCGCTCCAGCGCGGCAAACAAGTCTTCCTGCTGCATCACGCTCACCGGAGGCTCGTGCAGAAACAGCAGGTCAACATAATCCGTGCGCAGAGCGCGAAGGCTCGCCTCAAGGCTCTGTCGCAAAGCAGCGACGCTAAAATTCCCCGCAGAAAATTGCGCCGCAATCTGCTTCTGCATCATCCTGCGAGCGCCCGGCGTCAGCTTCAGCAGCCCTCGCACCGCTGGCATAAGCGCCCGCTTGAGCCGCGAAGTGCGAGTCGGAAGAATACCGAATTTTGTGGAAATCACAACAGATTCTCGTCGTCCCCGCAGGAACTCCCCAAGCACCCCCTCGGACTCGCCATAGCCATAGGACCGCGCGGTATCGTACAACTTGATGCCAGCGTCATACGCCGCCGCCAGCGCCGCCAGCGACGCCTTCCGTCCCACCCGCCCCATCACCGCCGAGCAGCCAAAGCCCAGTACCGACGAGCTCATCCCGTCCTCCCCCAGCGCTATTCGCCGCATCCGCCTCCGTCTTGCGCGCAGCGCGGCAACCTGACAGAATCAATTGGCCATCTCAGCAACGACATACCGTGCTCCTTTAGTTCCCCTGATCCTTCCTCTGGGTTTTATCATGAAAGTTCTGTACATCTCTGTCGGCTATCCCGTCACGATCTCGACCACGCGATAGCGAAGAGATACAACAGTAGAGAGACATTCAAAGACATGATTCAGCAGAAAATTCGCAAGGCCGTTATTCCTGCCGCAGGGTTCGGAACCAGATTTCTTCCCGCCACCAAGGCTACGCCCAAGGAGATGCTTCCGCTCGTCGATAAGCCTCTAATCCAGTACGGCGTTGAAGAGGCCGTCGCCGCCGGCTGCACCGACATCATCATCGTCACCGGTCGCGGCAAGACCACCATGGAAGATCACTTCGACCGCTCTCCAGAGCTCGAAGCCGCCCTCACATCGCGCGGCAAAACCGAGCTCCTGAGCATCGCCTACTCGGTCACCAAACTCGCTCGCATCAGCTACGTGCGGCAGCCTGAGGCGCTTGGCCTCGGCCACGCCGTCCTCATGGCCAAGGAGCTCGTCGGCAACGAACCCTTCGCCGTCATCCTCCCCGACGACATCGTCGATGGCGAGGTCGCCTGCCTCAAGCAAATGGTCGAGGCCTTCGACCAAACCCAGTCCACGATCCTCGGTTCGGAGGTCGTCGAAGGCGACGCCATCTCCATGTACGGCTGCCTCGATTGCGTCCCCGATCCCGACAATGCCCGCCTGCTCGATGTCAGCAACCTCGTCGAAAAGCCGAAGCCCCAGGACGCCCCCAGCCAGAACGCCATCATCGGCCGCTACATCCTCACGCCGCGCATCTTCGAATTGCTCGAACAGGTCAAGCCCGGCTCAGGAGGCGAGATTCAGCTCACCGACGCCATCAAAGCTCTGCTGCAATTTGAGAAAGTCTACGGCTTCCACTACATCGGCAAGCGCTACGACGCTGGCGATAAGCTGGGCTTCCTCAAAGCCACCGTCGAGCTCGCGCTCAAGCACAAAGGCCTCGGCCCCGCCTTTCGTGATTGGCTACAGAAACAAACCTTCTAGGTTTCGTTCATCCGCTACGCTTCCTGCAAATCCCTTCCTCTTCCCAGAGATATTCTGGAAGGAGTCGAAACCCTGCGTCCGCTCTCGGCGTTCGCAATCGTACAGATCGCCCTGAGGACGTCTTGAAGAAGAATCTGCTGCCCATCGAAGTCATCGCCGCCAAGCTCAACCTGCCCGACACCCTCTATGAACGACGCAGCACCATCAGCGCCAAGCTCAGCCTCGACCTCCTCAACACCGACCTTCGCAGCGGCCGTCGCGGCAAGCTGATTCTCGTCACCGCCACCACGCCCACCGTCTCCGGCGAGGGCAAAACCGTCACCTCCATCGGCCTCGTTCAGGGTCTTGAAAAGATCGGCAAGAGCGCTATCATCACCTCGCGCGAGCCCTCGCTCGGCCCCGTCTTCGGCATGAAGGGAGGAGCCGCCGGCGGTGGACTCTCGCAGATCGAGCCTGCCGAAAAGATCAACCTGCACTTCCATGGCGACTTCCACGCCATCACCTCGGCGCACAATCTCCTCTCTGCGTTGATCGACTCGCACCTCTTCCACGGCAACGATCTCGACCTCGATCCTTCCGCCGTCACCTGGCCGCGCACCCTGGACATGAACGACCGCGCCCTCCGCAACATCATCGTGAGCGTCACCGCCCCCGACAAGCGGCAGCGCGACGGCAGCAACCGGCCCGCCGGTTTTCTCATCACCGCGGCCAGCGAAATCATGGCGATCCTCGCGCTCGCCACCGGCCGCGCCGACCTCCGCCGCCGCATCGCTCGCATCATCATCGCCCAGAATCGCAAAGGTGAGCCCGTCACCGCCGGCGATCTTCGCGCCACCGGCCCCATGCTCGCGCTGCTCAGCGAAGCCCTTCTCCCCAACCTCGTTCAGACCACCGAAGGAACTCCCGCAATGGTGCACTGCGGCCCCTTCGGCAACATCGCCCACGGCACCAGCTCCGTCGTCTCGCAACAAATCGGCCTGCGCCTCGCCGACTATGTCATCAACGAAACCGGCTTCGCCTCCGACCTCGGCTTCGAAAAATACATGGACCTCGTCATGCCCTCCTCCGGCATCGAGCCCTCCGCGGCTGTCCTCGTCACCACCGTCCAAAGCGTCCGCAATCAGGGGGAAGGTGACCTCGAACGAGGCTTCGCCAATCTAGAAAAACACATCGCCATCGTCCGCGGATTTCACCTTCCCGTGATCGTCGCGATTAATCGTTTCCCCAACGACAGCGAAGCCGAGCTCCAGATCCTCAAAGAATTCTGCGAAGGCCACGGAGCCTCCTTCGCCCTCTCCGAGGCCTTCGCCAAAGGCTCCGAAGGAGCCATCGCCCTCGCGCACAAGCTCGTCGAGGTCATCGACGCCAACCCGCATGTCGAGCCGCGATCCACCTACTCCCCCGAAGATTCCGTCACCGAGAAGATCACCAAAGTCGCCCGCTCCATCTACGGTGCCGACGCCATCGAACTCAGTGACCTCGCCCGGCACAACCTCGCTCGCTTCGAGCGCTGGGGCTTCGGGCATCTCCCCGTATGCATCGCAAAGACGCAGTACTCGCTCTCCGACAATCCCAAACTCATGGGAGCTCCCACCGGCTGGACGCTCCACGTCACCGACGTCGCGCTCTCCGCCGGAGCAGGCTTCCTCGTCGTCATCTCCGGCGCCATGATGCTCATGCCCGGCCTCCCCAAGGCCTCCCGCGCGCTCGACATCGATGTCGATGACGAAGGTGAAATCATCGGCATGTCCTGACGACGAACCGGGCCCTGCCGCGACCCGGTTCGCCTGCCTGCTTTTCAGCATGAAGCTACTTCACCCAACGCCGCACGAGTGAAGTCCCAACGCCGCACGAGCGAAGTCCCTATGCCGCACGAGCGAAATCATTCGGATGAAGCACAACCTTCGTCCAGCCCGGATCGCGCTGATCAAAGTGTTTATAAGCTGAGGGAGCTTCATCCAGCGGCAACTCGTGCGAGATGATCATCGACGGATTCGCCTTCCCCTGGTGGATCAGGTCACGGAGCCTGCGGTTATACGTCTTCACATTGCACTGGCCCGTCCCCATCTTCTGTCCTTTGAACCAGAACTTGCCCATGTCGAACGCGATCTCGCCCTTCTTCGCCAGGCGGTCTTCCGCTCCCGGATCCTTAGGGACGAAGACCCCGACCACACCGAGCGTGCCCGTAGCCTTCACCGCATCCACCAGCGAGTTCATCACCAGATTCGGCACCTCTTTGCCCGCCGAATTATGGCATTGATAGCCCACGCACTCCGCTCCGCAATCGGCGCCCCAGCCTCCAGTCAACTCGCGAATCTGATCGCCAACGTCACCATTCTTGTTGTCAATCGCGGTCGCCCCAATCTCCCTCGCCAGCGACAGGCGATCCTCCTGCCCATCCACAACAAAGATCTGGCTCGCTCCCTGGATGCGAGCCGACATCGCAGCCATCAGCCCGACCGGCCCCGCACCATAGATCACAATCGATTCGCCCGGCTGAAGATTCGCCAGCCGCGTCGCATGCCATCCCGTCGGAAAGATGTCCGACAGCATCACGTAATCGGTCTCCTTCTCCGTCGCATCCGGAGGAAGCTGCAGGCAGTTGTAGTCCGCATACGGCACACGAAGGTACTGCGCCTGCCCACCGGCGTACGGGCCCATCCCTGCAAAGCCGTACGCCGCGCCAGCCATTCCCGGCATCACCGATTGGTCAGCGCACGTCAGGCAGAATCCCGAAAGTCCGCGCTCGCAATTCGCGCAGAAGCCGCACCCTATGTTGAACGGAAGCACGACCTTATCGCCCTTCTTCACCGTGTCCACCGCCTTGCCAACCTCAACCACTTCGCCTAGGTTTTCGTGGCCCAGAATCTTTCCTTTCTCCACATCCGTGCGGCCCTCATACATATGCAGATCTGAACCACAAATGTTCGTGGTCGTCAGTTTCACCACCACATCGGTATACTTTTCAATCTTTGCGTCGGGGACGTTGTCCACCGAAACTTTCCTCGCTCCGTGATACACCAAAGCCTTCATGGGATTACTCCTGATAGCGTCACAATCGTTCAGATAACGCGGTTCTCGTGCGGGGATCAAGTCGGCTGAGTCTTCCTCCAGCCGAGTGCGCGCAGGGTCGTTCCAAACGTCGTCCACGTCGTTTCGTCCAGGCCCACGGCCCATCGACTCGAAATGTGATGCACCCGCAAACCACTGAGTGGCCTTAATCCCAACATGCCCCGCCACGCCCAACTCTCTGGGGTTGCCTCGCGAAACTCTCCCAATGCGAGGAAGCGCAACTTGGAGTTTAATGGGGAACGATGATGCCGACCTTGAGATCGATCAGCTTCCTTGCCGCCACCTTCGCGATGGCAGTCTCCATCGCCTCCCCCGCACAGGACCGCCAGCCATTGAACGCTCCCGCGCAAGCGCCATCATCCCCTCAGAGAACCCGCCTCTTCCTCAAGGACGGAACCTACCAGCTCGTCTTCAGCTATAAAGTGATCGGCAGCGTCGTTCGCTATCGCAGCGCCGAGCGCAACGGCGAGTCCGAAGACGTGCCCCTCAATCTCGTCGATCTTCCCGCAACCGAGCGTTGGCAGCGCGAGCACACCGCCGCGCAGGCCGCGCCGCGCCCCGTCCTCAGCCCCGAGCTCGAAAGGGAAGAGGCCGCACGCCGCGCCCTTACTCCCGAGATCGTTCCCAACCTCCATCTCCCGGAGGAAGACAGCATGCTCGCGCTCGACACCTACCGCGCCACCCCCGAGCTCGTGCCTCTGCCGCAAGAGGGAAGCGACCTCAACAAGGAGACCGCCCACGTCGAGCTCAAGTCGGTGATCAACCCCGCCTCCGTCGCGCACCGTATCCTCAGCATCCCCGGCGCCGCCTCCGATATCCAGCTGCACGTCGCCTCTCCCGTCTTCTACCTCCGAATCGGCGAGGACGACAGCCAGGTCGACACCGCAGCCTTCACCGTCGACACCCACGGCGCCACCGGACGCCCCACTCCCTCCGGAGGTGCCGCAGCCAACAGCTACGTCATCGAGCATCTCGATGTCCGCGAAGACACCCGCATCGTCAACAGCTTTCGTATCGCATCGCTCGGCACCGGCCATCCCCAGCCAGACATCATCGAGACCACCAAGGAAATATTGCCCGGTGGCCGCTGGATGAAGCTCACCCCCACGCAGCCGCTCGACGCCGGAGAGTACGCTCTCGTCGAGATCCTCTCCGACCACGAAGTCAACCTCGACGTATGGGACTTTGGCATGCACCCCGGAGCCAAGGAGAACGTCGAGTCCATCCGCCCCGAGCAGGAAAAGCCCGCCACCCTCGAGCGCCGCGGTCCCTCCTAACCCCGCTCTTCAACCCGCTTCTCACCCCAGCCCGCTCAGCCGTGCCGCGACGCGCTCGGTGCCGGATGAATCGCCGGAGCGTTGCTGTTGGCCACCACCAGTTGATTGCGTCCACCCTCTTTCGCCGCGTACATCATCGTATCGGCAGACCGAATCAGATCATGCAGCGAGGCTCCGTCCTGCGGAAACGTAGCGAGTCCAAGGCTCGCCGTCAACGAAAGATTCAGCCCTTCACCCGACAGAAAACCGGTCTGCGAAATTCTTTCAAGCACCTTCTGCGACAGCTCCACCGCCGCCGGCTTGTCCAGCCCCCGCAGCAGCGCCACAAACTCGTCGCCGCCATACCGGAACGCTGCGTGGCTCGGTCCCAATGTCCGCTTTAACTCGTTCCCCACCTCAGCCAGCAACCGCGAGCCCACCAGGTGGCCATGCCGGTCATTCACGCTCTTGAAGCGGTCAAGGTCCAGAAACAGCAGGCTGAAGTGCGGAGGTACGATCGTCACCACTCGCGACGCCGTCGCCGCAATGTGCTGCACAATTTCCTGCTCCAGCAGCGTGTACAGATGCCGCGCGTTGAACAGCCCCGTGCAGTCGTCCGTGATGCTCAGGTGCTGAATCAGTTTCACGTGCCGGGCATTTTCCAGCGCAATCGCAGCATAATCACACAGCACCCGCAGCAGAGCAATCGACGACTCCGGCAACAGATCCAGTTCGCTGTTATTCAGCTGCAGAATCCCCAGCGTCCTATTGCCGTGGCGGATCGGAAGGCAAGCAATCGACCGTAGATTCAGCTCCGGATGAGCTCTCGCATACCTCGACCAGTCTGGGTCCGCGCTGATATCCGGTACCACCAGCGGAATCCCCGTCGTCGCCACATACCCCGCAATTCCTTCGCCCGGCCCCAGCCGCAGATCCCTCAGCAGCGTCTCATCCAGCCCCGCCGACAGAGCGTAATACAGCTCCGACGTCTCTTCATCGAACATCAGCAGTGACCAATGCTCCGGCCCGAAAAACTCCTCCATCTTCGTCATGATGGAGCGCAGCAGAGAGTCCAGCTCAAGGTTCGACGTCAGCGCACGAGCCACCTCGTGAAACACGCGCAGTGTCTCCATCTGCCGCGAATCTACCGGAACCAGTTGGCGACGATCGGTCTTGCGTCGATCCCTCATGATGTGCGGCGGTACTGACCGCTCCCCTTCCGCTTGATTCTGTTTCAGCCGCTACTACGTGCGTTCGTTCTGCCGGTGCGACCCTCTATGATTCGGATGGTGACACTCAGCATAGCTGAAAAATCAGGCACACATCCGTGCCCCCTACCAGTGTGCTCTAGTCTGCTCTCTTAAGTGCAACGCAGTGTTACGAGGGAGTTTAGCCCCCGATGTGAACCATGCTCCGCGAAGGTTTCAGAAAACCAGGCTCTCCAATATGGTGGCGCGCTTCTTTGTGCTGGACGATTTGCCGGATCCAGCTACTCATCTCATCGTCACTTGCGCCCCGATACATTAGCCCGATCAGATCATGATCCGATTGCGAAAATAAACACGTCCGCAATTTGCCATCCGACGTCAGCCGAACCCGGCTGCAGTGACCGCAAAACGGCTCCGAGACCGGAGCAATAATGCCAATCTCCCCCAACCCATCGTCAAACGTGAATCGTCTCGCCGTCTCCGACACATGATTCGGAGCCAGCGCCACCAGCGGCCGCACCCTATTCAGCCGCTCCACAATCTCCTTCATCGGAACCACCGTCTCCGGAGACCAGGTGCGGTCCTCCTCCAACGGCATGAACTCGATGAACCGCACAATCACCTGCTCCCTCCGCGAAAACTCCGCGAACGCCTCAATCTGCGTATCGTTGAATCCGCGCAGCAGCACGCAATTGATCTTCACTGGTCCCAGCCCGGCATCCTGCGCCGCCCGAATACCGTCCCGAACCTTCTGAAACCCTCCCGGAACCCGCGTAATCCGCGTAAACGTCTCCGGATCGACCGCATCCATGCTGATCGTGATCCGCGAAAGCCCCGCCTCTTTCAACGGCTTCGCCAGGCCCGCCAGCAAATGCCCGTTCGTCGTAATCGCAATGTCCAGAGGCTCGCTCGAAAACGCCGGCCGCAGCTTCGCCGTCTCCCTCACCAGATCCAGCAGCCCGTTCCGCAGCAGAGGCTCTCCCCCCGTCAGCCGGATCTTCTCAATCCCCAACGACACAAACACCCGCAGGATTCGCGCATAGTCCTCAATCGGAAGCTCCGAGAACTGCGCCCCGTCATTGCCCGTCCGGCAGTAAACGCATTTATAGTTGCATCGGTCCGTTACCGACAGACGAAGGTCCGTCAGCGCGCGCATGTGTCCGTCGCGCAAACGCAATTCACCAGCTAGGTCGCCGTCCTGCGGCACTGCAGGTTTTCCGGTCTCGAGTAGTGGGAGCAACGAAGAGGCCATATCCAACCATACAACCGTTGACCGCTGATAGCATCGGAATCGCTCACGATGTTCGTCAGCTACCGCAATTTGCACGCAGTTATTCGCCAAAGCCTAAGCGTCATCTGTCGCTTTTATCGCCGGACCAACCCCGCGTGCATCCTTCGTCCAGCGCATTTGCCCAGCAAAGAAGCCTAAATCCCCACGCCAAACTCAACATCCTGCGCCTGATCGCCCGAATGGGCGTAAAAGTCGTACGGCGTCCGCCGGTTGAACTTGTAGCGCTGCCGAAGTTCGCGCCCAATCACCACACCCAGCGCCAGCACCGTAATACCAGCCGATACCAGGCCAACATTGCGCAGCAAGGTGCTTCCGTTGTGCGTAGCATGATCGACCGAATCTTCGATCTGTTCGCCGAGTTTGCGGAGTGAGCGAGAGAGCTTCATGGCTTGCATCATAACGTAGTCCGGTGAAGATTGTGTATCAGGGAGGTCAACCCATTAACCCTCCAGCCCGATTCCGGAACCTGTCCCAAACCTGGCCGCCGCTCCTCCCCCGCCCTCAGTCCTTCGCCGCCGCTGCCGCAGGAGCCG
Source organism: Granulicella sp. (assembly GCA_027452215.1). Classification (GTDB taxonomy): domain Bacteria; phylum Acidobacteriota; class Terriglobia; order Terriglobales; family Acidobacteriaceae; genus Granulicella. Next base: position 79,626 of record DAIDGQ010000012.1, read on the forward strand.
CCGTGGGCGCCGCACTCGGAGTCGCCACCACCTTCGCACTGTCCCCCGAACTTCCCCCGTCGCTCGACCCCGATCCCCCGGCCCCAGCCTCTGCCGACCCCGACGCAGACCCTGATCCCGACCCCGAGCCAGCGCTCGAAGTCGCCCCATCACCCCCGCTCGACTCCCCGCCTCCCGACGCCCCCGGCTTCACCGACGAGTACCCGTCCTTATACCAACCGCCTCCCTTAAACGAGATCGCCGCAGCCGTAATCGTCCGCTCCAGCCTCCCGCCACACTGCGGGCAGACCGTCAGGTCCGCGTCAGAAAACTTCTGGATCTTCTCGATCCGGCGATGGCACCCCGTGCACTCATACTCGTAAAGCGGCATAACAGGTCCTTTGGCCCTCTCTCAAGAGTGAAATCTGCCTTCCCCCAGAATACAGATACCCCGCCCCGCCTGGCGAATACCCTCCCCCAACCAAGCCCCTCCCATCCCTCTAAACATTAGAGAAATCTAATGTTTATGCCCAATTCTGCTACACACCTCTTGGCAGGTTAGAGGTTACCCAAGATTGCGCTCCAATCTCTAGAATTTCCTCAGTAACCGAGCCGCGACTCTGTGAGACTCCACAGCTTCAGGCTCCGCAGCTTCACCCAAATCCTATGAGCTACCCTCCCTCCCTCTCTCGCCGCCATCTCCTCCAGGGCTTTGCCGCCGTCGCCGCCAGCTCCGTCCTCTCTGGCTGCGGAGCCTCCCGCTTCACCACGCTCAGCTCCTCCAACAGCAAGCTCACCACCCCGCGCCCCTCGCCCACCCTACCCGCGCCCTTCTTCCCCACACCGGCCGCCCCTCCCGCTCCTACTGCTCCTCCTGCTCCGGTCACGCCCGCCCCCACGCCGCAGCCTCTCCCCATCGGAGCCATCACCGCCGCCTCACTCACCGTCACCGGCACCACCGCAGGAACCCTCGGCCCCGGCTTCCTCGGCCTCGCCTACCAGAAGCAGACCCTCTCCACCCCACTCTTCACCGGCTCCAACGCCGAGCTCATCGGCCTCTTCAAGCGCCTCGGCACCGGAGTCCTTCGCCTCGGAGGAACCTCCGTCGACCAGACCGTCTGGACTCCGCAGGGCCCCGGCCAGACCTCCGGCCAGATCGCGCCCTCGGACGTAGCGGCGCTCGCATCCTTCCTCCGGGCCACCGGCTGGACCTGCATCTACGGCATCAACCTCGGAGGCTCGGCCACTGGGGCGACCACCTCCGCCCTCGCTGCCGCCGAGGTCGCCTACGTCTCCCAGCAGCTCGGCTCCTCACTCATCGCCGTCGAACTCGGCAACGAGTGTGAAACCTACGGCGACCCCTCCAGCTTCTACCCCTACGCCTGGACCCTCCAGCAGTTCGAGTCCCTCTGGCTCCAGTATCGCGACGCCATCGTCGCCGCAACCCCCTCCGCGCCGCTCGCCGGCCCAGCCGCCGCCAGCAGCGTCTACAGCTGGACCCTCCCCTTCGGCGAGTACGTCACCCGCAGCCAGATCGACCTCCTCACCCAGCACTACAACCGCGACTCCGCCACCTCCGCCACACCCGGCGACCTGCTCTCCCCCGACCCCGCCCTCGCCACCCTCCTCCAGCAGCTCACCTACGGAGCACAATCCATCGACGTCCCCTTCCGTCTCACCGGCTGCACCTCCAGCGCCGACGGAGGAACGCCCGGCGTCACCAACGCCTTCGCCTCCTCCCTCTGGGCCATCGACACCGTCTTCAGCGCCGCTCTCGGAGGAGCCTCCGGCCTGAACTTCAACGCCGGCAACAATCCCGGCAACAACCCCGGCAACAACGCAATCGACACGCCCATCGCCGACACCCTCGGCACCGTCACCGCCGTCCAGCCCCTCTACTACGGTCTCCTCCTGGCCGCGCTCGCGGGGCAGGGAAGCCTGCTCTCCACGCAGCTCGCTGCCTCCTCGCTCAACGTCACCAGCTACGCCCTCCGCAACGCCGACGGAGGCTTCAGCCTCATCGTCGTCAACAAGGACGCCACCCAGAATCTCGACCTCAGCATCACGCTGCCCGCCGCCATGACCTCCGCCACGCTCCAGGCGCTAACGCAGCTCTCCCCCGGAGCCACCACGCCCAGCCTCACCGCCCTCTCCGGAGTCACCCTCCAGGGAGCATCGGTCGCCCTCGACGGCACCTTCACCCCCAACACCGCCTACGACCTCACCGTCACCGGCGAGCAGCTCTCCTGCTACGTCCCAACCCTCAGCGCCGTGCTCATCCAGCTCTCCTAATCTCCGCGCACCCCGCGCCCGCATGCAAACGCAACCCGCAGAATGATATCGTTCGCCATGAGATTTTTCATGCGTTCGATCGCGGCAGCAGGCTTGGTTTCAATGATGGCAGCAGCACAGCAACCCAATGTAGCCCCCACTCCGCCCATGGGCTGGAACAGCTGGGACTCCTACGGCCTCACCATCACCGAGCCCGCCTTCCGCGCCAACGTCGACGTCCTCAAACACAAGCTCCTCCCCTTCGGCTGGAACTACGCCGTCATCGACGAAGGCTGGTTCTTCGAGAACCCCAACGACCGCGAAAAGCCCGACACCCTCCGCTACGCCCTCGACTCCTACGGACGCTACGTCCCCGTCCCCGCGAGATTCCCCTCCGCCGTCTCCCCCTCCGCTCCGCCTCCCGTAAGCAGCCCCGCCACGGCCTCCATCAAGCTCCCCGCCACCATCGAAGACACCAGCTTCACCGCTCTCGGTGCCTGGGTCCACGCGCAGGGCCTCAAGTTCGGAATCCACATCGTCCGAGGAATTCCCAGGGCCTCCGTCGAGCGCAATCTCCCCATACAGGGCAGCAGCTTCCACGCCGAAGACGCAGCCGACCAGGCCGACGCCTGTCCCTGGGACCCCACCAACTGGGGAGTCAAAGACAACGCCGCCGGCCAGGCCTGGTACGACTCCCTCCTCCGTCAGTACGCCGCCTGGGGAGTCGACCTCCTCAAAGTCGACTGCATCTCCGACCACCCCTACAAGCTCACTGAAATCCAGATGATTCGCCGCGCCATCGACAAGACCGGCCGCCCCATCGTCCTCAGCCTCTCCCCCGGCCCCACCTCCCTCGCCCACGCCGCCGAGGTCAGCGCCCTCTCCAACATGTGGCGCATCGCCGACGACCACTGGGACATCTGGGACTCCAACGGCAAGCCCTTCCCGCAGGGAACCAAAGACCAGTTCGCCCGCCTCAACGCCTGGAATCCCTACGCCAAACCCGGCACCTGGCCTGACGCCGACATGCTGCCCATCGGCCACCTCGGCCCCCAGCCCGGCTGGGGCAAAGATCGCGCCTCCATGCTCACGCGCGACGAAGTCAAAACCGAGCTCACCCTCTGGTCCATCGCCCGCAGCCCCATGATCCTCGGAGCAAACCTCACCCAGCTCGACGCCCCCACCCTCGCTCTCCTCACCAACTCCGACTGGATCGCCGTCAGCAAGAAGTCCACCGAAAGCTCCCAGATCCTGCACGACAACAACCTCATCGTCTGGAAGGCCACCCTCCCCGAAGGCAAGATCGCCCTCGCCCTCTTCAACATCGGAGACACGCCCCTCAAGCTCGACCGCACCTTCGCAGACCTCAGCCCAGCCCTCGCAGCCCATGCCTGGACCGTCCGCGACATCTGGGAATCGAAGTCCCTCGGCAAGCGCAAAAACATCTCCACCGAACTAGCTCCCCACGCCTGCACGCTCCTCCTCTTGCAGTAGCGCTGCAGCTTGCAGCCGCGGCGCAGCGAGCGCGGTGACGTCAAACACAAGCCCTCCCAGCCCGCTATGCGATCATGAAGCTGGAACTGCCTAATGCTGCGACGCCTGTTCTCCATCCTGCTGTTCGGGGCCACGCTCCTCCCCCTGATCGCGCCCCTGCTCACCACCGGAGCCCTGGCGCAATCGACGCTGCCCGCCTGCTGTCGCCGCACCGGAGCCCATCACTGCACCATGTCCGCGGCAGCCCGCGCAATGATGACGGGAGCCGCGCCCGACAGCGCCCCAGGCATCAGCGCCCCACCCCAGCAATGTCCCTACCGTCAGCACTCGCTCGCCGCGTCCCACCTCCAGGTCTTCACACCCCCATCCGCCACGACGCACACCACCTTCCTTCTGCGAGCACCCTCCGCCGCAGCTCAGGCCGAGTGCCTCCGCCGCATCTCGTTCGACCGCTCGCGACAAAAGCGCGGCCCTCCCTCCCTCCTCAGCTAACTCCATCGCACGTTTGATTCCTCCTGCACCCGTGCAGCGGTGAATCCGTGCCGTCCTCCGCCCGCATCCCCCGGGCACCTCAACACCACGCTCGACACCACGCTCAACGACGCACCCGAGGCCTCATGCATCCCCCCATCTCCCCGCGACCAGCGGCACTCTTCCGTCGCACTCTTATCGCTCTAGCGGCGCTCTTCCTCTCCGCCTCCATCGCCAGCGCCTCCATCTTCGGAACAGTGCAGGGCATCGTCCACGACGCGCAGCACCGCCCCATCCCCGACGCCACCATCGAGCTCCGAGCCGCCACCTCCGACCTCGTTCTCCGCACCACCAGCCATCAGGACGGCTCCTTCTCCATCCCCTCCGTCCCCCTCGGCGACTACCTCATCCTCATCGCCAAAGACGGCTTCGAGCCTCAGCAGCAGACCCTCACCCTCGCCTCCGATACCTCTCCCATCCTGCACTTCGAGATGCTCATCGGCACCGTCAAGCAATCCGTCACCGTCGACGGCGTCGCCCCCACCGTCAACCCCAACAGCGTCACCCCCACCACCCTCGTCAACCGTCAGGACATCGCCCAGACCCCCGGCGCCGACCGCACTAACAGCCTCGCCATGATCACCGACTTCACCCCCGGAGCCTACATGACCCACGACATGCTCCACATGCGAGGGGGCCATCAACTCGACTGGCAGATCGACGGAGTCGAGATCCCCAACACCAACATCGGCAGCAACCTCGCCGCCCAGATCGACCCTAAGGACATCGACTACATCGAGATCCAGCGTGGTAGCTACACCGCCGACGTCGGCGACCGAACCTACGGCGTCTTCAACGTCGTTCCCCGCAGCGGCTTCGAGCGAAACCGCGAAGCCGAGCTCGTCCTCAACGCCGGAAACTTCCTCCAGACCAACGACCAGCTCAACCTCGGCGACCACACTGAAAAGTTCGCCTACTACGCCAGCATCAACGCCAACCGCAGCGACTACGGCCTCGCCCCGCCCATCGAGCAGGTCGTCCACGACGCCGACAACGGCTACGGAGCCTTCGCTTCGCTCATCTACAACCGCACCCCCAAAGACCAGCTCCGCCTCCTCTCCATGGCCCGCGCAGACTACTTCCAGATTCCCTACGACCCCAACCCCAACGACTTCGAAAGCCAGCAGTACAACTCCAGCGGCCTCCGCGACGGCCAGCATGAAGCCGACCTCGCCGAAGCCTTCTCCTACCTCCACTCCTTCAACACCTCCACCACCCTGCAGCTCTCGCCCTTCTTCCACTACAACCGCGTCGACTATCAATCGAACCCCAACGACACGCCCGTCGCCACCACCTACAATCGCGCCTCCACCTACGCCGGAGCCCAGGCCTCCATCAACACCGTCGTCGCACGCAACAGCATTCAGGCTGGCCTCTACTCCTTCGCCCAGCACGACCACGACCTCTACGGCCTCCTCTCCAACGACGCCAGCGGAGCCCTCCCCATCAGCGAATCCGACTCCATCAACGCCGGCATCATCGAGCAGTACGTCTCCGACAACTACAAGCCCACCTCCTGGCTCACCCTCATCGCCGGCCTCCGAGCCACGCAGTTCCACTCCTCTTTCACCGAGAACCAACTCGACCCTCGCTTCGGCATCGCCCTCCGCATCCCCAAACTCAACTGGGTCTTCCGTGGCTTCTACGGCCGCTTCTATCAGCCACCGCCGCTCGTCACCGTAGCCTGCGCCACCGCCGCAACCTCACCCACCACTGGCTGCAGCATCCTGACCGTCGCCCAGAGCAGCGGCACCACCTTCTCTCCTCTCCACGGCGAGCGCGACGAAGAGCATCAGTTCGGAGTCCAGATCCCTCTCCGCGGCTGGCTCCTCGACGTCGACACCTTCAAAAATCGCGTCAACAACTTCCTCGACCACTCCAACATCGGAGCCTCCAGCATCTACTTCCCCATCTCCATCGATGGCGCTCTGGTCCGCGCCTGGGAGCTCTCCATCCGCTCCCCGCGCCTCTGGAAGTTCGGCCAGGCCCACCTCGCCTACTCCAACCAGATCGCCGAGCAGCGAGGCAACATCACCGGCGGCCTCATCTGCTACGACCCCACCAACGCAGGCTCATGCAACAGCGCCGGCTTCGCCTACGTGCCCGTCGACCACGATCAGCGCAACACCCTCAACGCAGGCTTCACCGCCACGCTCCCATCCAACTCCTACATCTCCACCAACGCCTACTACGGCTCCGGCTTCCACAACGGCTCGCCCGATCCGGCAACCCCGTACCCCAACCAATACCTCCCCTACAACACCAGCTTCGACCTCGCCCTCGGCAAGACCTTCACCCCCAAACTCAGCGCCTCCATCACCGCCACCAACCTGCAGAACCGTCGCACTCTGCTCGACAACAGCCTTACCTTCGGAGGCTTCCACTACAACGACCCCCGCCAGATCTTCGCCGAACTACGCTACCGCTTCAAGTTCTGATCCCCATCGTGCGCAGCCCCACCGCGCACCACCTGCTCCACCACCGCATGCACCTTCAGCAGCGACCACGGAGCAGCCTCCACCTTCGCGCTCGTCTGCCCGGCCGCATGCACCATCACCGCCGGCCGGGCATCGAACCCTCCCCGCGCCGCTGCTTCATCCTCAGCCGTCCACGCCGGCCCATCCTTCCACAAATACGCGCGCCACGAGTGGTCTCCCTGCACCACCACCGTCGTCTCCTTCCATCGCGGCGAGCTCCGCAGTATCTCCATCACGTTCCCCAACTCCCGTTCCGCCAGCGCCAGCCCATCCAGATACGACCCCCCGCACTCCTGCGAATACTCACTCCGCGCACGGCTCCAGATATTCGGACTGTGCGGCACCGGAAGATGCAGCAAAACAAAATCCTCCTGATCGCTCCGCAGCACCTGCGCCGCATGTTGCTCCAGGTCGACATACGTCTTCGTGCGCTGCCGCACGTCATAGCGGCACACCTCGCGCCGTGCCTCCGCAGGCTCCACAACCTCGTCCACCATCTGCTTCAGCGGAGCATACGCATTCCGCCAGAAGCTCTCATCCTGCGCCATCGGCCCGCCGGTCATATCGCGATTCACCCAATAGCAGTCGTCGATTGCGCCGCTATAGATCGTGCAATACGGGTTGTACCAACCCACCGCCGCCGTCCGCCAACCCTCCCTCTGCGCATCGGCAAACACCGTCCCCGCACCGTCCAGTTGGTGAAATCCCTTCTTCCCCGCATCCCGCACCATCAGCCGATTGTCAAACGTATACCGATACCCCTCCACCCTGCGCCCGCTCAGCAGCGAAGGCATCACCTTCACCGTCTTATCCCCCACCGGCTGCACGTCGCTGTACACCGTGCTCTCCTCCCGCAACGCATCGAAGTTCGGCAGCGCCAGGCCACTCGCCCGATGCCCAAACACCTGCTCATACGACAGCTCATCGAATACCACCCACACCACCAGCGGATGCTGCCGTCGTGCCTGCGCCGCCCCCTCCCACGCCGCCCGATGCTCCTGCGCCCCCGGCTTCCACCGAGTCACGTACAGCAACTGCACCACGCTGCAACACGCAAACACCGCCAGAAAAACTCCAGCGAAATCTCCCACCCGCATCAGCCGCCGATACCCGCTCGTCCACCTCAAACGCATCCCCAAAACCATCGCCGCCCACACCACCACCAGCAGCCACATCCATCCGCCCCCCAGCCGAAAGGGAAGCAGCGCGCGCATCCGTTCCATCAGGATCGGAGGCACCGCGATCGCCACAAACATCTGCATCCACGGATACATTCGCGTGCGCCACAGTCCGCCGATCACCGCAAACAGCCCCAGCCCCAGCAGCACAATATCCGCTATCTGCGCATACACAATCCCGTTCAGCGCATACGGCACATGCATCCGAACGCTACCCCCGCCACCCAGCAGCTCCCCGTAATTCATCACCAGCATCAGCGACGCGAGACCGATGCACTGGCAAAGTTTCTTCAGCATCGAATCCTCTCCACCGGCACTCTCGTTCCGCTAGTCTTTCGCAAACAGAAACAGCACGCGCCCATTCTCCAACGGCTGTCGCCGCAGCGTATGGAAGCGTCCCACGCAAGCCGCCAGCAGGTCCTCCTCCGTCAGCGACCCGTACAGTTCATCGCGTCCTCGCATCAAACTCTGGAACATCGGATCGCTAACCGGAACCCACTCCACCACCACATACCGCCACGTCAGCCGGTACACCAGATCCAGAATCTCTCCGATCGGAATCTGCTCCATCAAAATCAAATGATGAATCACCGCCAGCATCAGCACCATGTCTGACTGCGCCTCCAGCCGGTGCAGCAGCGTGCTCGTCTCGCCGTTCTCCCAGCCCACCGCAGGAGTCGGCCGAGCCAGGTCCGCATGGATCGTCTGTATCGAAAGCCTGCTCTTCCGGCTCATCCGGTACAGGCTCTCCGCGGCCGCTGCATCGCGTTCCAGCGCCACCACCCTCGCTCCACACTCCGCCGCCAGCGCGCTGAACACCCCCGTATTCGCTCCGATATCCAGCACCCGTTCCGGCCGCAAATCCTCCAGCACCTTGCGAACCCAGTCCAGCTTCTGCTGGCTCTCCTGCGCCGTATAGTGCTGCAGCGTCGCCGCATAGTTCGTCCACTCCGAACCCGTATGTTCCGGCATCGCTCGCCGCGTCCTCATCCGCAGATCCGCCAGCGTCTTCTTCATCAAATGAATCGCCACCACCGGCCGATGATGCTGCACCTTCTGACGCTGCGCCCCCACCGCTCCCGCACCCTCCAGCTTCGTCGGCAGCGTCACCGGCCAGAACGCCGCGCGAGACAGCCGCTGCCTCCAGCTCAGAACTTTGTACAACTCCGCCGGCTCATATCCATCGCGCTTGAACAGCGAAAGCTCCAGCGGCCAGCCCGACAACTTGTTCATCAGCAGAGGCAGCAGAAACGTCCGAACGTACTGCCCATACGCCATCCAGATATGCGATGCATGGTCCTTCGGCGTCGGATTCCAGGGCTCAAACGACAGCACATCCACCAGCACCGGTCGCGATCCCACAAACAGAATATTCAGCGGCGTCGCATCCTTCAGCACCCACCCGTCGTTCAGCGCCTCCGCGCACAGCGCCAGCGTCAACTGCGCCGCCGCCAGCCACTGCGACGGAGTCCACTCCCACGGATACGTCGGCACCGGAACCTTCGGATGCAGCAACTGCAGACCCGCCGGAGTATTCCGCAGCGTAATCGCAACCATGTCCCCGCGCTCCTGCAGCTTGCTGCAAAATTGCGAGGTCACAAACTCCATCACCTGGTCGCGAGCCGCCGGATGAATCGTGCGCACAGCAAAATCATCTTCAAGGCTCAGTGAGCCCGAGGGGTCGCGAAAGGTAGCAGTAGGCGTTCCTGTGGTCATGCTGCGTTGCGTGTGTCTTCTTTCCGCACCGTTACCGGCGTAGCGACGTTAGCCTGAGGCTTGTTGCGTGTGAACAACCCCATAATACGCCGCCGCAGGCAAAACACCGCCGCCGCCATCACCGACGCAAACGACTGCAGCGCCAGCAGCCCCGACCCCGGATCCACATACGCCATCGCCCTCCGCTCCATCGCAAACAGCAGGCAAACACCCATCACCAACGCACTACCCAACGACATCACACGCTTCATCTAGAGTTTCTTTCCGCCTCCGGCATCAGTCCCGGACGGCCTCACACGAATCTTCCTCAATCGCCGCAGCCTCACAGCAACCACCTCTTCACAAACCACTCGCCGAAATACCTGTTCCAGCATCGACACGCAACCGCAAAACAAGTTGCGTCCATCCCGGAAAATCATGACAGAACAGTAATCCTGCCATCAGGACGCATCAAGCCCACGCCAGGACGCAAGGCGCGATAAGTTTTCTCCCTCGCGCCACGGCCGTCCCGCCTCGGCTCTCACGGCTCCGCATAGTATCCCGTGTTGGTATGCGCCGTCAGTCCCGGCCGATCCACCTTCACCTCCAGCCGGTGATACACATCCCGGTGCTCCACCGGAGGAGGCTCAAACGTAATCTCGTAGTACGCCCCCGTATCCGCCGCGCACTGCGTCAGCGACGCCGCGATATCGGTGCTGCTCACCACCTGCCCCCCGGTCTGTGTCGCCAGCACCTGCAGCGCCAGGTTTCCCATCGCGTCCTCCCCGGGCTTCGTTATGCCTTTCAAATACTCCATATACATAAACGTTCTCCCCGGCCCTTCATCCACCCCCAGAGGATTCACGTTGTCGATCGTAATCTGCGCCTCGCGCAGCTCCGTCGAGAACCACGTAATATCGCTGAACACTCCCTCCTGCTGCATATAGCTCAGGTTGATGTTTGGCCCTGACAACAGCGGCCATCCCGGCGACACCCACAGAATCAGCTTTCGGTGTGGCCGCCCAAGCTCATACGCCACCAGCGTCTTCAGCGCCTTCAGCGAGTCATCCAGCTCCTCCGCCGCTCCCTCCACCCCCGCCGACCGATTCACAATTCTCAGGCTCGAGTCATACTTGTCCAACGCATCCGCCAGAGCATTGCCATCATAGCTATACGCTCCCTGCGTCTCCATCCCTCGATCCGTCAACACCGCCAGCGCCGTCGGGTGCGTCAGCTTGCCCCCGTTGGCCCGCAGAAACTTCTCAATCCCAATCCGCTCCTGCGCCACTATCTCGAACCCGCTATTCACGTTGTCCATCAGCACGATCATCTCGATCGGCTCCTTCTGCCCGTCATGCTCCTTGAACGACGTAATCGGCTGCACAGCCTTGTTGTCCACTACCGTGAAGTCCTTCTCCTCCAGCCCTCCCACCGGAACGCCTGACTTCGAAGTCACCACCACATTCAGATGAATCGTTCGCACCGGAGGCCCCTGCCTCGTCCGCAGCTTGGACGCGTCCGAGCCCTGTCCCGCAGCTCCCGCCACCAACATCCCGCATCCCAGCAGGGTCATACAAACGTGTGCAGTCAAACGCATCGTGGCTACCCGGTCCCCTCATCCAAACGTACGCCAACTATAGTCGGCTGGTTCAATCTCGTCTCCCTCCTCACGGAGCCGTGTAGTATCCCATCTGCGTCCTCGCCGTCAGCCCATGCTCTCCCACCTTCACCTCAATGGAGTGATACTCATTCTTCGCTCGCGGAGCCGGAGGGTCATACGTCAGCGTGTAATACGACCCCGCCTCCGTCATGCACCGCTCCAGCATCCCCGCGATGTCGCTGCTCCCGGTCAACACCAGCCCGCCACTCTGCGTCGCGATCACCTGCAGCCCCAGGTTCCCCAGGTTGCTGTCAAGCGGCTTCTTGACGCCCTTCATGAAATCCAGATAGTTGAACGTGTCTTCCACCCCTTCGCCCGGCCCCAGCGGATTGATATCGTAGATCGTCGTCTGCGCTTGCCGCAGCAACCCGGAGATCGAAACAAGCTGGTCAAATATCTGCCTCTGCTGCGATCCCTGCAGGAATCCCTGCGTCCCCGCAAGCAGCGGCCAGCCCGGTGACACCCACAGAATCGCCTTCTTCCCCGGCCGCGTCGCCTCATACGTCAACAACTGCCGCAGCGCGTTTACCGAAATGTCCGCTCGCTCCCCCGCGCCATAGAAACCCGTCTCGCGCGTAATCTCCCGCAGCCCGATCGTCTCCTTATCCAGCTCCGCTGCGATCGCGTTCCCGTCCGTCGTATTCCCCGGCTGTTTCTTCACCCCGCGGTCCGTCAGGATCGCCAGCGTCATCGGCTGGCCCAGCTTTCCTCCATTCGCGCTCAGAAATTTGTCGATCTCCGTTCGCTCATACGCCACATGCCGAAACGACGTATTCACGCTGTCCACCAGTAGGATCACCTCCACCGGCTCCGGGCTCCCCTCATACACATGGAACGACGTCAACGGCTGCGCCACCTTGTTATCCAGCACCACAAAATCATGCGCATGCAGCCCCGCAACCGGAGCTCCAGACTTCGGAGTCACCACCACATCCAGCTGCATCCCTCCCGCTCCCGCCGCAACTCCCAACGCCGCAGGAGCACCCGCAGCCTGTCCCGCAGGGCTCGCCTGCTGCCCCCTCGCGGCTTCTCCAAACACCAGCAGCAGCGCCACGCAAACACCCAGCCCCGTGCATCTCCTCATCCATCCTCCGTCGTGCCATTCCGTCTGGAACTCTCTGCACACGCCATTGCCCCGGTGAGCCAGCAACTTCGTCTCACCGCGACATCAACTTTCCGGCACTGCGCTTAGCCGCAGTAAATATCGGCCATCTACACAGAGTTTCCCTGTCAGCTACAGTACTGCTTCCACGCCCTTTGTTCTACCTAAGTTTCTCGATTCCCTCAGGAACCTCCGGCCCCGTCCTCGCCCTCCACGGCAGCGACGTTCGCCTCACCCTCGCTCCCGCCCTCTCCATGCGGCTTTCGCCGCTCACAGCCTACCCAAGCCCCCTTCACCGGGCCCCTGCCTCTCTTCGCGTCCCACCAAAGATACGCCCGAATTTGTTGACTGATTGCTTCAAACCCGGCTTCGCCTTATCCTCGCCTCAGATGGACTTCGAGCAAAAACGCAAGATCGGCCTCAGCAGCGCCGCCCCTAAAACCCCCGAAGCCGAGCGCCTCGTCTCCGCCGGCCGCGTCGACGACGACGACGCCGTCGAGCTCAAACTCCGCCCCAAACGCCTCGCCGAATTCATCGGCCAAACCAAGGCCAAAGAGCAGCTGGCCATCGCCCTCGAAGCCGCCAAATCCCGCGGCGAAGCCCTCGACCACGTCCTCCTCTTCGGCCCTCCCGGCCTCGGCAAAACCACCCTCGCCACCATCATCGCCAACGAGCTCGACGTAGCCTTCCAGCAGACCTCCGGCCCCGCCCTCCAGGTCCAGGGAGACATGGCCGCCATCCTCACCAACCTCAAGGCCCGCCAGGTCCTCTTCCTCGACGAGATCCACCGCCTCCAGCCCGTCATGGAAGAAAAACTTTACACCGCACTCGAGGACTATCAGCTCGATATCATGATCGGCACCGGCCCCTCGGCCCGCACCCACGTCATGCGCATCGACCCCTTCACCTTCGTCGCTGCCACAACGCGTCCAGGGTTGTTGTCGTCCCCATTACGCTCCCGCTTCGGCATCCTCCTCCGCCTCGAGTTCTACACCGACGACGAGCTCCGCTGGGTAGTCGAACGTTCCGCCGAAGTCCTCGGAGTCCCCATCGATCGCGACGGCGCCGCCGAAATCGCCATGCGTTCCCGCGGCACACCCCGCATCGCCAACCGCCTCCTCCGCCGCGTCCGCGACTTCGCCGAAGTCCGCGCCCAGGGAAAGATCGACCGCCCCACCGCCATGGCCGCCCTCGAAATGCTAGAAGTCGACGCCCACGGCTTCGACGAACTCGACCGCCGCCTCCTCCGCACCATCATCGAGAAATATGATGGAGGCCCCGTCGGCCTCAACACCCTCGCCGCCGCCCTCGCCGAAGAGCAGGACGCCCTCGAAGAGGTCTACGAACCCTTCCTCATCCAGATCGGATTCCTGGACCGCACCCCCCGCGGCCGCGTAGCCACCCGCCTCGCCTACGAGCACCTGGGCATAGAGATGCCCCGCAAACCCACCCTCTTCACCTAGCTCCCAACCCCTAATCCCTGTTCCCTAATCCCTAATCCCTGCCCTTAACCTAATCCCTGCTCTTAGCTCTTTCTCCCCGGCCGAGTCTCCGCAATATCCGGCCCCAGCAGCTCCTGCGCGCTCACCTCCGGCTCATCCGGAATCGGTGCCTCTGTCCGTGGACGAGCCATCTCAGGAGCAAGGTGGTTCCGCGTCAGTCCCTCTTTAATAATCGCGAATGCCTCTTCCGGAGTGTCCGCAAACTTGAACAGGTCCAGGTCCTTCACCGCGATCGCGCCCTTCTCCGCCAGCAACTCCAGGTCAATCACGTTCTTCCAGTAGCTCGACCCATAGATCACAATCGTGATCGGCTTCGACAGCTTGTGCGTCTGGTCCAGTGTCAGCAGCTCAAACATCTCATCCAGCGTTCCAAACCCACCAGGAAATACCACCAGCGCCTTCGCCAGGTACGCAAACCAGTACTTGCGCATAAAAAAATAGTGGAAGTTCAAATTCAGCGCCGGGGTAATGTACGGATTCGGAAGCTGCTCAAACGGCAGCATAATGTTCAGCCCAATCGTCTTCCCGCCAGCCTCATGCGCCCCGCGGTTCGCCGCCTCCATAATGCCCGGCCCACCCCCCGACGTAATCACAAACCGATGCCTCCGCCCCGGCAGCGTCTTCGACCACTCCGTCAGCATCCGTGCCAGCGTCCTCGCATCCTCGTAGTACCTCGCCATCTCCACCGCGGCCTCGGCGCGGCTGTGCCGCAGCTCCGACGTCTCCGCCTCACCCGCCCTCGCCGGCTGTTCTTCCTCCGGTGCCGGTTGCGCCGATCCCGTATTATCCAGCAGCTCCAGCTCGTGGCTCGCCACATCCAGCGCCCGAAACCGAGCCGACCCGAAGAACACGATCGTGTCCTGAATACGTTCCCTCCGGAACCTCGTCATCGGCTCCGTATACTCCGCCATAATGCGAAGCATCCGCCCATCCGGTGAGTTCAAAAACTCCGGATTCTCATAAGCCAGTGGAGCTGTCTCCAGCGGATTCGGCATCTTCTTCATCGCCTCGTTCTCAGCCATGCACGCTATCCCCGAAAATCTCTATAGTTCAGCAGCTCGCTGATCCCGATCCACACATCCAGCAGCCCAATCCCCGACACCAGGCCCCGCACCCACCCCATCCCCAGGATCGTCTGCAGCGTCGGATGCGCCAGCAGCCACGCATTGTGGTCCCAATACCGCGGAGACCAAGGCAGGACCGCCACCAGCCCCCCAATATAAAAACAGAACAACACCAGCACCAGCAGGCTCATTCGCTGCAGCCACACCGGCGCCGGAGAAGGTCCGTCATGCGAGGGCTCGCCTCGAGGCGATTGCGCTTCCATCAATATGAGCTCACTCTGCGCTTCCATCGTCCTTCAACGTTAGCAGGGCACCCCTCCCCATGTCTCGCCCACCGCGCCCAACGCATCCTCAACCGCACCGCCTCACCGGTACTGATTCTGCCTCCGCAAAAAGCTCTGCGCCTTCATATCCGCCAACATCTGCTGAGGAGTCTCATCCTTCCCATGCATCGCGAATCCCACGTCGAAGTTCCCATGGCTTCCACTGATCTCAATCGGAATATCCGCGCCCTTGCCATCCTTCTGCAGCATGCCATCAAATGGCTTCATCAGCATCGACTTCCATCCCGTCAGCATCTGCGACGCCGTCGCCTCCGTCGCCACATGCCCCCGAAAATCAAACGCATAGCCATCCAGCGGATACACCCCCACCAGGTTCACCGTCGCCCCCGGAATCTTGTACTCCAGCGACTGCACCATCAGCATCGCGTGCGCCATCGTAAACGTCACCGCCATCTCTGACGCCACGCCCGCGTCTCCCGCCGCCGCTGCCTTCGCCTCTCCGGGCTTCCCCTGCGCCCTCTTGCTCAGCGAATCCACCTGTCCTTGCAGCTTCGAGCTCGTAAACTCCACCCTCTGCATCCGCATCGTTCCCGCCAGCTCCAGCTTCTCCGACACCCTCTCCTCCCCCGGTGGAATATGCACCTTCGCCTGCAGCGCCATCCCTCCCCGCATCAACGCCGGAGACGTCTTCATAACCAGCCGCAGGATGTCCTCGATCCTCCCCTGCGGCATCCCCACCGTCAGCGCAATATCGTGCCCCTTTCCCGCAATCCGCTCAATCTTCCCCGAGCACTTAAACTTCGACTGCCCCAGCTGCGCCTCCACCGAGTTCAGCGTCGTGTCCCCCGTCGTCCCATCCACAAACGCCTCAAACTTCGTCTCCAGTGGCATCGGATGATCGCTCACATCCAGCGAAAAATCGGGTGTGCTCGTCGTCCCATCCACCGTCAAATGCCCCAGCCTCCCCGCAAACTCACCCGCCGACGACAGCGTCCCTCCCAGCCCCTTGATCGAATTCAAATCCACATGCTCATACGTATACCGCCCCTCCAGCGCCGTCGCCCGGGGATCATCCCCCTGCCACGGCCCAAAGTGTCCCGTCGCCCGCACATCCCCCACCGGCTTCGGATTCACCACATCGGCCACATACAGCAGCGGCTGGTCCGGCCCCTGCTCCGTCAGCTCCAGGTTCCGTATGTCGAATCGCAGCGGCTCCTTGCCCGCCACCGACGTCTCAATCACCAGCTTCACATTCCTGCAATAAATCTTCGCCACCGTCAGTTTGATCCGCGACGCAGGGGGCTTCTCTCGTGGAACCCGCCGCCCATTCCGAGGAGGAATCCGCAGCTCCATCCCATCCACATCCACCCTCGCAATATTCGCTCGCAGATGCAGCAGATCATTCAGCGTCGTCCGGAACGTAAACTCGTTCACGCTCAGCATCGGAGGAGCCGCCCGCCCCTGCCGCTCCGCCACATCGGGCTGCGTCGGCCCTGCAAGATACAGAATCCGCAGCCCCCGCCCATGCACCTGCAGCCCCTTCGCCACGGAGATATCCAGCGAGTCCAGCTCTACCGGAGAGTGAAACCGCGAGCTCAGCGTCTCCACTACACTGCTCCGCAGCAGCGGCCCCGCATTGCGCGCCACATACTCCACCGTAATTCCCAGCGCCACCAGCGCCACACCCAGCACCGCTCCAACCGCAATCAGCCAGCGGTTGCGAGTGCGATGCCTCCGCTCCCCAACCACCCCCTTCGCCGCCTCATGTGTAGTCTCCGTCTGCGCCACAATTCCCGCTCCAATCTCTGTTTCGATGCGTCCCCCCGGACAAACGTCACACGTCTTACCCCCGGCAATGAGAAAATGGGAGAGATGCTTCAACTCTCCGGCGCCGGCAAACGATACGGCCACAAACTCCTCTTCGAAGACGTCAACTGGCTGGTCACTCCCAACGAGCGAACCGGCCTGGTCGGCGGCAATGGCACGGGCAAATCCACGCTGCTCAAAATCCTCGCTGGCATGGAAGGCCTCGACTACGGCCAGCGAACCCACATCAAGGGCATGACCCTCGGCTACCTCCCCCAGGACGGCCTCGCCCTCTCCGGCCGCACCGTATTCGACGAGTGCCTCTCCGTCTTCGACGAGCTCCGCGAGATGGAGCATGAGCAGGAACAGCTCACCCACATCCTCAGCGACGCCGACCCCAAATCCCGCGAGTACGCTGCCGCCGCCGACCGCTACTCCGAGATCGCCGACGTCCTCCACGCCCACGACATCTACACCCTCGACTCCCAGGTAGGAGCCGTCCTCGGTGGCCTCGGCTTCAGCAAAGAAGACTGGCTCCGCCGCACCGAAGAGTTCTCCGGAGGCTGGCAGATGCGAATCGCCCTCGCCAAACTCCTCCTCCAAAAGCCCTCCCTCCTCCTCCTCGACGAGCCCACCAACCATCTCGACCTCGAGTCCCGCAACTGGCTCGAAGACTACCTCCACAACTACGAGAACGCCTTCATCCTCATCTCCCACGACCGCTACTTCCTCGACGTCACGGTCAACAAGACCGTCGAAGTCTGGAACAAGCGAATGCACGTCTACCACGGCAACTACGAAAAATATCAGGTCCTCAAAGAAGAGCGCCGCACCCAGCTCATGAGCGCCTACAAAAATCAGCGCGACCGCATCGAAGCCCTCGAGACCTTCATCAACCGCTTCCGCGCCCAGGCCACCAAGGCCAAACAAGTCCAGTCCCGCATCAAGGAGCTCGAAAAAATCGAGCGCATCGAAGTCCCCGAAGAGGAAGCCACCATCCACTTCAGCTTCCCTCAGCCCCCCGCCAGCGGCCGCACCGTCATTGAGGTTTCGAACCTCACCAAGGTCTATCCGTCGCCCACCGGCGGTGTCAAACACGTACTCGACGACGTCAGCTTCACCATCGAGCGAGGCGACCGCATCGCTCTCGTCGGTGCCAACGGCGCCGGCAAATCCACCATGATCCGCATGCTCAGCGGCCTCGAATCCCCCACCTCCGGCAAGATCCGTCTCGGCCACAACGTCCTCGCCGACTACTTCGCGCAGGACCAGTACAAAGTCCTCGACGGCTCCGCCCAGATGCTCGACGACATCACCGGCTCCAACCCCAAAGTCGACGTCGTCACCCTCCGCTCCCTCCTCGGCTGCTTCATGTTCACCGGAGACGACGTCTTCAAAACCCTCGGCGTCCTCTCCGGAGGCGAGCGCAACCGCTACGCCATGGCCAAGATGCTCGTCTCCCCCGCCAACTTCCTCCTCCTCGACGAGCCCACCAACCATCTCGACATGCGAGCCAAGGACGTCCTCCTCGACGCCATCCGCAACTTCAGCGGCACCGTCCTCTTCGTCTCCCACGACCGCTACTTCATCGACGGCCTCGCCACCCGCGTCTTCGAGGTCGAAGACCGCCGCGTCCACATCTACCCCGGCAACTACGAGGACTACCTCTTCCGCAAGCAGGGAGGAGTCGAAAAAATCGCCTCCGTCGCCGCCGCCAACCCCCACATCGACCACGCCACCGGCATGTTCAAACCCAGCAAGCAGGTAGGCTCCACCGACACCACCACCCCTCCCGTCTCCGACTCGTCCTCGCGATCAGAGGCCGAAGTCCGCGGCGAAGTCGCCCCCGTTTTGGCTGCTCCCGCCGAGCCCAAACCGCCCGTCAAGCGCCTCAATCCCATCAAGCTCAAGCACCTCGAAGACCGCGTCAACGCCCTCGAAGACGAGCTCCCCAGCCTCGAAGCCCGTATCCTCGCAGCAGAGCAGCAACAGGCCTACTTCACCACCGCCGAAGCCGCACAAGCCCTTGCCGCCGAGCTCGACGCCCTCCGGGACCAGCACGCCGCCCGCACCGCCGAGTGGGAAGACCTCGCCATGCAACTGGAAGAACAAAGCATCGCCTCAAGTTAAATAAATCAGGAGTCAGCATGAAGATCCTCGTCATCGGAGCAGGAGCAGTCGGAGGCTACTTCGGAGGCCAGCTAGCCTCCGCCGGCCGCGACGTCACCTTCCTCGTTCGCCCCGCGAGAGCCGCCCAACTGCAGCGCACCGGCCTCCAGATCGTCGATCCCTACGGCGACAAAACCGTCCACCCCAAGCTCCTCACCGCCGCCGATCTCAAGTCGAACCCCACGCCCTTCGACCTCATCCTCATCAGCACCAAAGCCTACTCACTCGACGCCGCCATCGAAGACTTCGCCCCCGCCGTCGGCCCCGAAACCCTCCTCCTCCCGCTCCTCAACGGCATGCGCCACCTCGACACCCTCGACGCCCGCTTCGGCTCCCACCGCGTCCTCGGAGGCTCCGTCCAGATCATCGGCGACATGGACGCCGAAGGCCGCATCCACTCCCTCGGCAAGCTCCACGACCTCAACTTCGGCGAGCGCGACAAGTCCCTCACCCCCCGCATCCAGGCCCTCGACGAAACCTTCCGCAACGCCGGCTTCGAGTCCAACCTCAAGCCCGACATCCTCGCCTTCATGTGGCAGAAGTGGACGCTCCTCGCCGCCATGGGAGCCATCACCTGCCTCCTCCGCGGCTCCATCGGCGAGGTCGAAGCCGCTCCCGGTGGCCTCCAAACCGCCCAAGCCATCGCCGCCGAATGCGTCGCCATCGCCACCGCCAACGGCTATCCCCCCGACGAAAAATTCCACGCCATTATGATCAAGCGCCTCACCGAACCCGGCTCCCCGCTCACCGCCTCCATGTACCGCGACCTCCAGAAGCACGCCCCCGTAGAGGCGGACCACATCCTCGGCGACCTCCTCACCCGCGGTCGCGCCCACCACCTCGAAGCCCCGCTCGTCCAGGCCGCCTTCGCCCAACTCTCCATCTACTCCCACTCCCTCAAGGCTTAATCCAAAAAACAAAATAAGCCCTTGCGCGTTGTCCCTCGCAAGAATATATTGCGACATAGCAACATTACGTAGCCTATGTCCAACGATCTATACAACCGCATCGCAGTCCTCCGAGCCGAGCGTAACCTCTCCCGCCAGGATCTCGCCGACGCCCTCGGCATCAACTACCAGACCGTAGGCTTCCTCGAGCGAGGAGACTACAACCCCTCCCTCACCCTCGCCCTCGATCTCAGCGCCTACTTCGGCCTCCCCGTCGAAGCCATCTTCTCGCGCAAACCCCTGCGCCCCTTGAGCGAAGCCCTCTACGCCGACCGCAGCGTCTCCATCGAAGCCGCCTCTCACTCAAAACTCTCCTCCACCAAAAGGACCTCCCGATGACCGCCACCACCTACAAACTTCTCGGCATCCCCATGCAGCGCCAGGCCTCCCGCCGCAAACTCGTCGTCGTCACCTACGCCGTACTCGCCACCCTCTGCGGCTCCACCTTCGTCCTCCATCTTCTCCATGGCCAGGACGCACTCCTGCCCTACAGCCTCGCCATCTACGGGTCGATGGTAGTGGGCATCTTCGTCTTCGGCGGCCAGGCCGGATTCGGAGGCCGGTGGGGACTTCTCAAGCCGTTCTCAAACAAGCCGCCACGCCCCGAGCCCTCCATGGTCACGCTCGTCAAGCTGCAGCTCCAGCCAGAGTCGCTCTTCCAGTCCGACGACGCCCCCTGGAGGAACGACGAACGAGAGTTAGCTCGCCGCGACCGCGCACATTACACCGCCTATCAAGCAGTCAACGTCGGCGTGATGGTGCTTCTGCTGCTGGCCTTCTGGAGCGTAAAGCCCCTGTCCGTAATCCCTGCGGCCGTCGTGCAAAACCTCCTGCTCATCGTGGCCCTCGCGACCACCGTCCTCGCCATCACGCTACCCTCCGCCATCATCCTCTGGACCGAGCCCGACATCGACTTAAGTTAATAGCCCCGCCTATACCCACACCCCTGAAAGGACACAATATGGTCGACCAAACAAGCTTCCTCGGGATGCCTCTCCGCACCCAACGCCAGCGCCGCCTCCTGGTCGTGCTCTATTACGCTGTGCTCGTCGGCTTTGCCGCGATCGGCCTCTGGATGGACAAGAAGGGTTGGGGCTCACTGGTGGCACAGACTTTTACCTTTGGCGGACTGCTGGGCGGCATACGGATGGGTGGGCCGGTAAAGGCGTATGACCAGCCCGACTTTCCCCTGGACAGGGACACCAGCATTCACACGCTGAACATCGAAGGCCGAAAGCCCTTCGATACCTCGCTGCCAGAGGCGTGGGTGCCGCTGGACGAACGCGAGCGAACCCAGCGCGACATGGCCCATTACACCGCCTACCGCATCCTGCGCTGGAGCTTCGGCCTGTTCGTTCTGGTCTACTTCGTGGTGACGCTGTGGGACGCTGCCTGGCTTGCGGACAGAACCCTCTTTCTTCTCTGGTTGTTCCTGTTGTACGTCCTCTCCCTCCCCCAATCCGTAGTCCTCTGGACCGAACCGCAGCCCCCCGCCGAAGAGCTCGCCGAGGTTCCAGCCCCAGCCCGCTAGATCCCAGAGCCCCAGCCCGCTAGCGCCTCACGCCCCACCCCATTAGAGCCGCACCCCACTCTGGGCGATAATCACCTATGCCCTCTCTTTGGACACCGACCCGTTGGTCTGATCGACTTGAAGAACTTGAAGCCCGCTCCGGTGAGCGCAAGGAAGCACCCCTTCGCCGCGACATCCGTTCGCTCGGCACCCTGCTCGGCCAGGTCCTCCGCGAGCAGGCCGGCAACTCTCTCTTCGACACCGTAGAAGACCTTCGCCGCACCGCCATCGCCCGCCGCGAAGCCGACGCCCGCGGCGATCTCCCCGCCGGCCTCACGCATCTCCATCAGGCGCAGTCCGTCACGCACAACATCTCCGCCCACCCCCAGACCGCCTTCTTCCTCGCCCGAGCCTTCGCGTTTTACTTCGAGCTCATCAATCTCGCCGAGACCAATCACCGCAAGCGCCGCCGCCGTTCCGCGCTGCTCGACGCCTCCGCCGCGCCCCAGCGGGGCAGCCTTCGAGGCACCCTCCGCCGCCTCCGCGCCGCCGGAGTCTCCCGCCACGACGCTCTCGCCCTGCTCACCCGCATCTGCATCACCCCCGTCTTCACCGCGCATCCCACCGAGGTCGCGCGTCGCAGCGTCATGTTCAAGCGCCGCAGCATCTCCGACCTCCTCGAGCAGCTCGACGCCATCCCCGTCCCCGCCACCCAGCTCGAATCCATCGAAGCCTCTCTCCTCGCCGAGATCACCGCCCTCTGGCAAACCGACGACGTCCGCCACGCCCGCCCCACCGTCCGCGACGAAGTCCGCATGGCCCTCGACTACTACGAAGCCTCGCTCTTCCAGACCATCCCCGTCCTCTACGCCGAAATCGCCAGCGCCCTCGACGCCGAGTACTCGACCCCCTCGCCCACCCAGCTCGCAGCGCTCCCCATCGTCGTCCGCTTCGGCTCCTGGATCGGCGGAGACCGCGACGGCAACCCCTTCGTCACCGCCGAAACCACCGCCGAATCCCTCGCCATGTCCCGCGAGCTTCTCCTCGACTACTACCTCACCCAGCTCAAAGATTTATTCGAGCAGCTAGCCACCTCCACCCGCCAGGCCGCAATCTCTCCCGCCCTGCGCAACCGCCTTGACACCTACCTCACCCAGCTCCGTTCCTCCGGCCACGCCACGCCCTTCGCCGACCGCTTCCCAACCGAAGCCGTCCGCCTCCAGCTAGCCTGCATCACCCTCCGTCTCGGCGGCGTTCCACCCTCCACCATGCACCGCAACCTCGCTCTCGCGACCACCGCCACGCTCCCTCACTACACCACGCAGGCAGCCCTCCTCGACGACCTTCTCCTCCTCCGCGAATCCCTCGCCGCCAACCACGGCGAGCGCCTGGCCGAGCTCTTCCTCGACCCCATGCTCCTCACCGTCCGCACCTTCGGCCTGCACCTCCAAACCCTCGACATCCGCCAGCACGCCAAGGTCCACGCCGCCGCCCTCGCCGACCTCGCCGCCGGAACCGAGTCCGACCAGACCCGCGAAGTCCTCGAAACCTTCCGCGCCATCGCCACCCTCAAGCGAAGCCTCCCCGGAGCCATCACCCAGTACGTCGTCTCCGGTGCCAGCGTCATGGACGACGCCCTCAACGTCATCACCCTCGCCCGCCACGAAGGAGTCGCCGTCGAAGGTGGAACGAGTGCCACCGGAGAGCACGACCCCGGCCTCCAGCCCGTCCTCCTCTTCGAGTCCATCGAAGACCTCCGCAACGCCCCCGCCGTCTGCCGCCACCTCTGGTCCAGCGACGCCTACAAGCCTCTCCTCGCCGCCTGGGACGGCAAGCAGGAGATGATGCTCGGCTACTCCGACTCCAACAAGGATGGCGGCATGATCGCCAGCACCTGGGAGATCTGGAAGGCCCACCGCGCTCTCCACGAAGTAGCCCGCGAATGCGGTGTCACCCTCCGCCTCTTCCACGGCCGCGGTGGCACCGTCGGCCGCGGAGGTGGCCCCACCCATCGCGCCATCTTCGCTCAACCCCTTGACAGCTTCACCGGAGAACTCCGCCTCACCGAGCAGGGCGAAGTCCTCAACTGGAAGTACTCCGACGTCGTCCTCGCCGAGTGGAATCTCGAGCTCATGATCGCCGCCTCACTCGACGCTCTCGCCCGCCCCGACGTCGCCGCCCATCTCGCCGCCGACGCCAGCGCCGTCCCACAGCTCACCGGCGAAATCCTCCCTCGCTGGGAGGCCGCCCTCGACGAACTCTCCTCCACCTCCTTCGCCTTCTACACCACCAACCTCGTCGACGACCCCGACGTCTTCACCTACTTCGAACAGGCCACCCCGGTAGCCGAGCTCGAGCACGCCCGCATCGGCTCCCGCCCCGCCAAGCGTGCCGACGCCAGCGCCTCCGGCAAGCCCGCCGCCCGTCGCAGCATGGCCGATCTCCGCGCCATCCCCTGGGTCTTCGGCTGGATGCAGTCCCGCCACGTCGTGCCCGCCTACTTCGGCGTCGGCTACGCCCTCGAGCACTTCGCCAGCACCCATCCCGACGGCCTCGAGCTCCTTCAGGAGATGGCCCGAGGCTTCCCCCTCTTCATCGACATCATCCGCAACGTAGAGATGGCGCTCGCCAAAGCCGACTTCGGCATCGCCCGCCTCTACGCCTCGCTCGTCGAAGACGCCGCCCTCCGCGATCGCGTCTTCACCACCCTCGAAACCGAGTTCACCCGAACTCAGAAGATGGTCCTCGCCGTAACCCAGCAGACCGAGCTCCTCGAAAAAAATCAGGTCCTCGCCAACTCCATCCGCCTGCGCAATCCCTACGTCGATCCCATGAGCCTCCTGCAGCTCGAGCTCCTCCGCCGCAAGCGGGGAGGGGAGAGCAGCGAAGAGCTCGACCGCGCCATCACCGCCACCATCAACGGCATCAGCGCCGGCCTCCGCAACACCGGCTGATCGCGACAGCCCACCGGCGTATCGCCCCACAACCCGCAGAGCCGCGTTACTTCAGCGCTTCGTCATACGTATCGACCGTCCCTCGAGCCACATCGCGCAGCCCACCCAGGTCGGCAAGCGCGTGCCGTATAAACGGCTGCACTGCTTTCAGATCTTCATCGCTCAACTGCGCAGGCTTCTTCGTCGCCGAAAAAGACTCCATATCCAGGTAGGCCTCGATCGCCCGGTCTTCCAATCGCTCGAACTCGGCCTGCTGCTTGTAGCACTCCGCATACTTCTCCGCGGTCCCATAGTCCATGTACGCCACCGCGCCTGTCGCAGAAGCCGTCCGCCACGCCGCGTCCTTCAACGGCCCCTCAGAGTACTGCACGCGCAGCTTGCTCGCGTCCGTCGGCTGGTGCGCCAGCCGCGCATCGATGAACGTGAGCACGTTCACCAGGTCTTCCATCTCTTCCTGCAGCGTCCCTTGCATCTTCACTACGTCCGCGCGGTTGTCCTTGATCTCCTGGCGGATCGTCGCTTCTGCCTGCTCCCTCTGGTGCCGATGATGCACCGCCTCCACCCCCGCCTCCAGACCCAGCGCAATCAGCAATCCGATCGTGATCGTAAACAGGTGAAGAAAGAAATCGCGAACGCCATGGATTTGGTGCTCCGGCGCATGAACGTCGATCATGGTTGACTCCTCGGTGCGGATGGCTGACGTTCCGCTAGATTAGCAGTTGGCCGCAGGGATGCAAGCCGTTACATCCGTGCGATACACTTTGCCGCATGTCCAGATCTCTCGTTCTCACCGCGCTACTTCTCTCCCTCGGTGTCGCCGCGCAGCCTCTCAGCGCGTCCGCGCAGGCCGCGCCTCCGCCTCTCGCCTTTCAGAGTCACCAGGTAAATCCTGACAACACCCTCACCTTCCGCTACTCTGCTCCCACCGCAAAATCCGTCCAGGTCGGCATCGACGCCTACCTCAAGCCGCTCCCCATGACCAAAGACGCGAACGGCCTCTGGACCCTCACCACGCCCGTCCTCCCTCCCGAAATCTATCAGTACAGCTTCATCGAAGACGGCGTCACCAAACTCGATCCACTCAACGACGACACAGTCAAAAACCTCGTCTCTCTCGGCGACATGGTCCTCCTCCCAGCCCCCACGCCCGCCCCCTGGGAGCTCACCGCCGTCCCCCACGGCCGCGTCGACCACCACCTCTACACCACCCACGTCGCCAAAAATCTCGCCAACAATCAGGAGGGCTACATCGTCTACACTCCTCCCGGCTACGACGAAAAACTTAAAGGTGGCTACCCCGTCCTCTACCTCCTCCACGGCTGGTCCGACACCGAGGACGCCTGGGACAACGACGGTCGCGCCAACCTCGTCCTCGACCGCATGTTAGCCGAGCAGAAAATCGTTCCCATGATCGTCGTCATGCCCCAGGGCTACGGCGACCTCAACTTCGTACAGCACGGCTGGGGAGTCTGGAGCGACCCCGCGCAGATCTCCGAAAACCTCGGCCTCTACTCCAAAATGCTCCTCACCGAAATCCTCCCCGCCATCGACCACGAGTACAACGTAGCTCCCGGCCGCCAGAACCGCGCCATCGCCGGCCTCTCCATGGGAGGCCTCGAAGGCCTCACCATCGGCCTCAATCACACCGACGACTTCGCCTACGTCGCTGGCATGAGCTCCGCCATCTTCGGCAGCAAAGACGAAGGCAACGAGCCCACCTTCGAGCGCGACATCCCCAACCTCGACGCGAAGAAGGCCAACCTCAAGCTCCTCTGGGTCGGCTGCGGCAAAACCGACGGCCTCATCAAGGCCAACCGCGACTTCGTAGCCTGGACCAAAGCCAAAGGCTTCAACACCGTAGCCGTAGAAACCGAAGGAGCCCACACCTGGCTCACCTGGAGAGTCAACCTCCAGCAGCTAGCCCCCCTCCTCTTCCGCAACGACTAGCCCCTCCACCGACGCAACCACCAACCAACGGTGGCCGTTTTCTTCGTTACATGAAAACGGCCACCAATTCCTCCTCCCCTCGCACCCGCCTCCCCCGCAAAACCCTCTACGCTGGTACACGAACCACAGAGGACTCCATGACCTGCCAGCCACTCTCTCGCCGCAAATTTCTAGCCACCACCTTCGCCGCCTCCGCCTATTGCCTCGGCCCCCGCAGCCTCTTCGGGCAGTCTTCCGCCGCCGTCCCCGCCGTCCCCGCCGTCCCCGCCGTCCCCGCCGTCCTCGCCGAAGGCCGCGCCACCGCCGCCAAAGCCAGGATCACCACCCAGCCCTTGCGCGGCAACGTCTCCGCTCTCCTCGGCTCCGGAGGCAACATCGCCGTCCTTCCCGGCAAAGACGGCAAGCTCCTCATCGACTCCGGCTACGCCACCTCGCAGCCCCAGCTCACCGCCGCTCTCGCCGCTCTCTCCTCCGACCCCATCCACCACCTCATCAACACCCACTGGCACTTCGACCACACCGACGGCAACGACTGGGTCCACTCCGCCGGAGCCACCATCCTCGCCCAGGTCAACACCAAAACCCGCCTCTCCACCACCCAGACCATCGCCGCCTTCGACGCCACCATCCCCCCATCCCCCGCCGGAGCCATCCCCACCGAAACCTTCACCGACACCAGGACCCTCCACCTCAACGGCACCACCCTCCACCTCGCCTACTACGGCCCCGCCCACACCGACACCGACATCTCCATCCACTTCCCCGACGCCGATGTCCTCCACGTCGGCGACACCTGGTTCAACGGCTTCTATCCCTTCATCGACTACTCCACCGGAGGCAGCATCAACGGCATGATCCGCGCCACCGAAAAGAATCTCGCCGCCGTCGGCCCCAACACCATCATCATCCCCGGCCACGGCCCCATCGGCAACAAGGCCCAGCTCACCGAATACCACACCGTCCTCGTCTTCGCGCGAGACAAAGTCGCCGCTCTCAAGCAGCAGGGCAAGACCCTCCCCGAAGTCGTCGCCGCTCGCCCCACCGCCATCTACGATGAAAAGTGGGGAGGGGGAGCCAAAGGAGCCGCCGCCTTCATCGGCTACGTCTACCAGGGCGTCTAACCCTCACCCCAAACACCAAACCCGGCCAGCCGCCTCCTCGAGCAGCATCCCTCTCTGTCCTGCGCCCCGCCCCATATCGGACAAAATCCGTCGGATATAGGACAATAGTCCTTGGCGCGCATGTTTCACCTCCAACGGCCCCCGGCCCGCGCCCACGAAAGCAGAGGATCCGTGGCAGAACACCACCGCACCACCGCACCCGTCGTCGGCATCGATCTGGGCACCACCAACTCGCTCATCGCCTTCATGCAGGGCGACACCCCCGCCGTCATCCCCGGCGAAGACGGCTCCCCCATCGTCCCCTCCGTCGTCGCCTTCGATCAGGACACGGCCCAAGGCTTCTCCGTCGGCAACGCCGCCCGCAGCGTCCTCCTCACCAACTCCGCCAACGCCGTCTACTCCGTCAAGCGCCTCATGGGCCGCGACTTCGCCGACGTCCAGCCCGAGCTCTCGCACTTTCCCTTCCATCTCGCCCCTGATCTCAAGCCCGGCGAAGTCCTCAAGCTCAACGTCGGAGGCCTCACCCTCACTCCCCCCGAGATCTCCGCCTACATCCTCCTCCAGCTCAAGCGCAACGCCGAGCGCTTCTTCGGCACCGAAGTAACGAAGGCCGTCATCACCGTCCCCGCCTACTTCAACGACGCCCAGCGCCAGGCCACCAAGGACGCCGGCCGCATCGCCGGCCTCGACGTCCTCCGTCTCGTCAACGAGCCCACCGCCGCCGCCCTCGCCTACGGCCTCGACAAACAAACCGCCGACAGCCCCAACGGAGCCGACCGCATCATCGCCGTCTACGACCTCGGAGGCGGCACCTTCGACATCTCCATCCTCAAGCTCCACGACGGCATCTTCGAAGTCATCGCCACCGGAGGCGACACCCACCTCGGCGGAGACGACATCGACAACCTCCTCCTCGCCGTAGCCCTCGACGACATCCGCGGCGACCTCGGCCCCGAAGCCTATCAGGCCGTCACCACCAATCCCGAAACCATCCAGGCCCTCCGCAAAGCCGTCATCGAAGCCAAGATCGGCCTCTCTGCCGCTGACACCACCCGCCTCCAACTCTCCCTGCCCGGCGGCCAGCAGTATCTCCGCGAGATCACCCGCGCCCAGTACGAAGACCTCATCGCCCCCGTCATCGCCCGCACCGCGGCCCCCGTCAAACAAGCCCTCCGCGACGCCGCTCTGACCCCCGACCAAATCGACGAAGTCGTCATGGTCGGAGGCTCCACCCGCATCCCCGCCGTCCGCGCCCTCGTCACCCAGCTCTTCTCGCTCGAAGCCCGCGGCCGCAAGCTCCACACCGAGCTCAACCCCGACGAAGTCGTAGCCCTCGGCGCCGCCGTCCAGGCCCAGATCCTCTCCGGAACTGAAAACAAGGCCACCAACGACCTCCTCCTCCTCGACGTCACCCCGCTCTCCCTCGGCATCGAAGCCCTAGGAGGAGTCGTCGCCAAGATCATCCAGCGCAACAGCACCATCCCGGCCTCCGCCACCGAGCACTTCACCACCGGCGTAGACGGCCAGACCAACGTCGCCATCCACGTCCTGCAAGGCGAGCGAGAGCTAGCCAAAGACTGCCGCTCCCTCGCCCGCTTCGACCTCAAAAACATCCCCCCTATGGTCGCCGGCCTCCCCCGCATCGAAGTCAAGTTCCTCATCGACGCCAACGGCATCCTACATGTCAGCGCCCGCGAGCAGCGCAGCGGGCAAGAGGCCCAGGTCGAAGTCAAACCCACCTACGGCCTCACCGACGAGCAGGTAGAAACCATGATCCTCGACTCCTTCGACAACGCCGAACAAGACATCACCGCCCGCCAGGTCATCGAGGCCAAAAACGAAGCCGAGACCATCCTCGCCGCCGTCGAGAAGGGTGAAAAATCCCCCGTCTGGCAGGCCCTCACCTTCGACGAGCACGCCGCCATCAAAGCCGCCGCCTCCGAGCTCAAGCAAGCCGTCCGCGGAGGAGACTACAAGGTCATCCGCCAGGGAATCGAGCAGCTCGACAAGGCCACGCGCCGCTTCGCCGAGCTCATGATGGACGCCGCCGTTACCGGTGCCCTCGGCGGCAAGACCATGGCCGCCGCCGGCGAATCCCTCGCCGCCAACCAGCAGGGAGCCACCCCCACCGCCCCCCACGCCTTCGCCAAAGCCGAGGTCCAATCCTCCAACGCCCTCGAAGCCGCCGAAGCGGACCCCGAAACCCCCGCCAACTCCACCGAAGACTAACCCTTCCGAGCTATGTTTCGGGAGACTTTCATTGAAAAAAGATTCGGCACTGATTCGGTAACCGCTTTTAATGCGGTATGAAGCAGTCGCAGTTCGTCAAAGCAAATCAGTTCTACCCATTTCGAAGAGCCTGCCGAACTCGGTCACGCCAACTGTCGGTATGGAAGATTCTTGTAACTTGCCTTTGATACTCCATACGGATCTCTGCTTTGGTATGCGATATCATTTGCTTCCAATCCCCAGATAGAACATAGGTCGCGTTCTTTTCTATGGGTGACTCCAATATAACGCGGCTAGAGTTCGTAAATTCGTAAACTGCATAGCCCAGCCAGCCCTTCTTGCCCATATATGTGAGCTTAGGATTCAGCGACAGCATGTTTTCCAGTCTGCGCGGGTCGAATTGCGGTCGCGCCATACTCCTGGATGGCCGTGAGCGCCTCCAAATATGTTCAAACTCATCTAAGAAGGCTCCATGGTCCGGGGGAAGTAGTTCGAACGGAAAGTTTATGAGGGGCGACCATGCTGTTCTTGCATCTTCAACCTTAGAATGGAGTACGCTCAAATGCCTTTCCATATCAGGTAGCGGCAGTAGCACACAGCAGAATCTACAAGAAACCAAATTCTTGATCTTAGCTTCCAGTTTGGATTCTTTATCCGGGCTGATCTTGACGAATTTGCCGACCGTTGATTTTGTTTGCTTTTTTTCCCGTAGCTTTTGCTTTTTGCTGAGTTTTAGAGAGACGGGTTCCGTTGCCTTGTTCGTATGCGCCGGCTGCACAGATACTGCTCGATTCTGCCTCTCAAAGGGCATCTTGCAAAGTGAACAGGCAAACGTTTTAGGCGTTGGCCTGTTGCGGACTCGAAGCTGAAAGCTGTCTAAAAAGATCGGTAATTTCCGGCGATCGACGCTGCGATGGCATCCCGGGCAAATCACATGCTGTTTCTTCTCACGCTCACCAGGAGCGAATGCGGCATTGGTTGATTCAATCTGGCCAGAACTGGCCACCCCCGAATCCCCAGAAACTCTCCCCCTCGACGAAACTATCGTTCCATGATCTACGAATGCCTTCGGAATCAATCGACGTTTACGACTAGTGTCGAGCACCGAAAGATCGATCGATCTCTCTGGCAGGAACCTGCGTCCAACTAGGGACGTCCCATCTCGGCGTTGCCCAACTGCTTGTCCAAGGACCTTCGCCGCCGCCTCTTCGCCCAAAGACGATGGATGGGCCCTCCCAGCGGCCATTCCAACTAATTTGTCATGCATCTGCCGAGATCTTCCGCCCGTTTCGGGTGCGAAATCGTTGGTTCTCGAACCGTTCACCAAGAAGCCTCATGTAAGCAGTAATTGCTTCACTATATGCTCATTGGTTCTGAGGCGAAGGTCGACTCATTTTGCCGAGCGATCCCGGACGGGAGAATAGCTGTATGGTTGTTGAACCTAAGGTTGGCGACTTACTCCGCCACGTCGCACTCTTCACCAGGATCCCGCGATCCACCCGCAAGCACTAAACTGGAAGAGCTATGTCAGACAACGAAACCCCTCGCCCCTGAATCGACTTCTCCAACGGGGTCCAAAACTGAAGCCATAGAAGGTACAGCATGCCAGTTGTCTTGCGAGTCGGCCCCTACGCTTTCTTATTCTTCAGCAATGAAAGTAACGAGCCCCCGCATATCCACGTCGAGCGAGATGACAATATGGCAAAGTTCTGGCTCGATCCCGTCCGAAATGCGGCAAATCATGGCTTCCGGAACCACGAACTTAACGTCATACTGAACTTGGTGAAAGAAAATCGAGATCTGTTTCTGGAGCGTTGGGATGCATACTTCAATGGTTGAGCTGGATGCAAGCGCCGTAGACGTGAGCACCGATGAGCAAACTCTCCGGGTCGTCCTGGCCGACGGACGTGAACTCAGCGCCCCGCTCATGTGGTTTCCTCGCCTGTTTTCAGCCACCGCCGAACAACGTTCCAAGTGGCGTCTCATGGGACATGGCATAGGAATCGCCTGGGATGAACTGGATGAACATCTATCCGTAGCCGGTCTCCTTCGGCAACACTGACTCTCTGCCCTAGAATAGAAGTTGCTATGTCAGACAACGAAACCCCTCTCCCCGAAGTCGACCTCTCCAAGCCCCCCGCCCCAAACATGGTCCGCGTTACCTTTGAGCCCGAAAACAAAACCGTCGAGTTCCCCTTCGACACCCTCCCCTATGACGGCCACGGCCAGCCCATGTCCTTCCTTGACGTCGCCGAAAACTACGGCATCTTCCTCGATCACGCCTGCGGTGGCGTCGCCGCCTGCACCACCTGCCACATCTTCCTCAAGAAGGGCGCCGAAGGAGTCTCCGAACCCGAGGACCTCGAGCTCGATCGCCTCGAACTCTCCCCCGGCCTCCAGCTCAACTCCCGCCTCGGCTGCCAGTGCGTCATCGAGAAGCCCGGAACCTACGTAGCCGAGATCCCCGCCTGGAACAAAAACTACGTCCAGGAAGGCAAGCCCGCCGCCATCAAAAAGTAGCCACCGTCCGGCCAACCTGCCGGGCCCATTTTGGGATGTCCATCCCGCACCGGCGTCAAATCCGGCGTCTCAGACCCCGCGTGTCCCGAACCTTCCCTCAGTCACGCGGCTTGCAACCCAAGATCCTGCTGAACACGAACAATTTCACTCATTTTCGCTGGTCACGCCGCCATCGGCTGACTGCAGCGAATCTCCGGCCACTCCAGCTCGGAGTGCCGTTTCGCCTCTGGAATCAACGTGATGGTCTGCTCATGCTTGTCCCGTAGCACCGTCAGCACCACCCCACGCCCTCTACCCGCATGCAACCGCTTTACCCAGTCCGCAGTCGACCTAACCACAATAGAATCAACACGTAAGACCACATCCCCGGCGCGAATTCCAGCCCCAGCCCCCGGACTATTCGCCACCACCGTCTCCACCAGCAACCCCCCACCCGTCGACGACCCGAAAAACTCCGCCAACTGAGGCTCCATCGCCTCCAGTCCGATCCCGGTAAATGGCGTATTATGTATCATTTGCAACAAGAATCCAGGCCCCTTGGAAGACCCGCCCCCAGCCCCTGGCGGCACGTCATATCCCTCCACCGCCGCACCCACCACGGGATCCCCCTCATCCGTCAGCCGATCCGGCTCCGCCATCCTCGCCAGAGCCTCCCTCTCCACCTCCCCGCGGTACGCAAGTTGTGCGTTTACAGTAACTTGCTTGCCTCCCCGTATCACTGCCAGGGTGACCGCCGTCCCCACTCCAGCGTCATGAATCATCCGCCGCAGCCCATCCGCGCTGCTGATCATCTGCCCATTCAAACTCACAATCACATCATGCGTCCGCAGCCCCGCCTTCCCCGCCGGTCCGTCATGATCCACCATCATCACCTCAACCCCGCGTCCACCCGCTAAGTGAAGAGAAGAAACCTGCTTATCGCTCAAATCCTGAAACAGAATCCCGAGATACCCATGCGCATGAGGAGGAATCCCCCGAGGCGATGCCAGATGCGATCCACCACTCGACAGGCTCTCACTTTGTTTTGCAGTCTTGTGATCAACCCCCTCTGCCCGCCCCGTCCGCACAATCAGAAACAGCGCCAACCCGCACGCAAGTCCAACATTCCATAGAGTGAATGCTCCCGCACGCCGCCCCCCTGCCGCCCCACCGAATTCGTTCGTATGTCTCATCACCATTCGAAGCATGCCCATTACTGGATGTCGGCCGATCCCTGCAGCACCTGGTACGACGCATTCCGTATCGCAGGGTTCGCATCCTGCGAAGAAACCGTCCGCAATACTTGCCGCACACTGGAGTCTGCCTCCACCGGAGTCAGCATCGAAATCGCCTGCGTCCGCACATCCGCACTCTTGTCGTGCATCAGCGCATCCAGCACAGCATCACGCACATGTTCGTCCTGTCCCACATACGGTTGCAGCCCGCTAAGGGCCTTCAGACGCACCTCGGGGCTCTTGTCATAGCGAAGCGACGACACCAGAATGGAGCGAATCTCATTGGCCCCGCCGCCGCTGGTGTCACAGCTATGTCCTGCGCGGCACTCGTTCGCAAGCAGCGCCACCGAGTCCGCATGCACGTCTGTGCTGGTCGCAAGCTTTGTACCCAACAACAGCAGTTGGCGAATCTGAGGATCGTCCAGCGAACCCTGCACCGTCTCCGGCACCAGACGGTTGTACTTCACCTGCACCAGGCTTGAGTTTGGCGTCTGCACAATGCCGGAAACGCTCGCGATGGCACCGTTTGCCGTATTCGAAAGAATGACCGGCCGAGGAATCTGCGGAACATGCGCGGCCTGGTATCGGGCAATCACATTTCCCCCGAGAAAGCCCACCCCCAGCAGCAGTGTCGCCAATGCCGGCGCGCCCTGCAGGAATCCAAGCCAACGAAAGGCGTTGCCAAAGAAGCGCTGCGAAATCGAGCGAGGGGGCATCGAATCAAGCGCCTCATCGAGCCGCATCCGAGATGCAGCCAGCAGGTTCGGCGAGGGCTCGACCATCGGCATCAATGCCAGCTCTTCGTTGAGCGCCATCAGCGCATTCCACTCGCGGCGGCAATCCTCGCACTCCCCGAGATGCTGCTCCAGCGGAAATTGCAACTCGTCCGGAAGCTCTCCATACTGCGCCAGGATAATGTTTTGTTGAGCGTCTTCACACTTCATGTTGCGTACCTCTACGGCCTCTGAATTGTCGTAAAACACCTGCAGCCTTACGCGGGTCTATAGCCTCACTTGCCCACTCATGGCCCAAATCAAACCTCAATCCCTACCTTGCGTCCGCGAGCTTTGCCCGCAGCTTTCTGGTTGCACGAAACAGCGTGTTCTTGGCTGTCTCTTCGGTCGTCGAAAGCATCTCACCGATCGTCCTCAGCTTCAATCCCTGGTAGTGCTTGAGCTCGAATACGGTGCGTTCCCGCGGTGTCAGCTCATTCAATGCGTCGTGAATCGCAGCGTTCATCGTCTTGCGCTCTAACTCCCGGGCCGGGTTCGCACTTGCGCGGCCGTCGGTCAAATTCGCCAGCAGATCCATCTCTTCGCCGGATGCATCGAGTGCTGTCGACGGATCCTCTCGCCGGCTCTTGCGCCTGCGCAGTTGGTCCAGGCAAAGGTTCGTCACAATCCGATACAGCCACGTGTAGAACGAGCACTCAAAGCGGAAGCTCGACAGATGGCGATACGCCTTGAGGAACGCCTCCTGATGCACATCCTGCGCGTCCTGCTCGTTGCCCAGCACATGCAGGGCAAGGCGCAGCACGCTACGGTCGTAACGTCGTACCAGGGCATCGAACGACTCTCGATCACCCTTCTGCGCCGCGCGAATGAGTTCGTCATCTTCGGCGCGCTGCTGCTGCCGCGCTTCCATCTGCTCGGTCGTTAGCTTGGTGCGAGTTCCGGGTTGGGCGGTAGCGTTGGGCATCGCTACCGTTGATTTTACTGCCGCACCGCCTGCCACGGTCTCACGTAGACCTAGCGCGAATGGACTGGGACGCCGGCGGCCTTCGCCAACGAGAACGATTGCGTCGCTGCTGCTCATGCTGTTTCTGACTCCGGAGTCAGGGTAACTACACCTCGATAGACGAAGCCCTCCTTGCAAACGTAAGCGTCTCGCCGCGAAAGTTTCGCGTCTCGCAGTAAACTTGGGTGGATGCCCCGTCCTTCCTCTACCCTCTTTCCTGACGATACGAACTCCAGCACCCAGGCCGGCTGGGTCTCTGCCCACTGCGATGGAGGTGCCCGCGGCAACCCCGGACCCGCCGGGTATGGCGCTGTCCTGCAAGATGAGGCAGGCGTGGTGCTGGCAGAGCTCTCTGAGTTTTTAGGCAATCGGACCAACAACTACGCCGAGTATTCGGGGCTGCTCGGCTGCCTCCAGTGGGCTCTAGATCATGGCCATCGCCGCCTTCGCGTCGTCTCCGACTCGGAGTTGATGGTCAAGCAGATTCAGGGCAAATATAAGGTGAATTCCCCCGATTTACGGCCACTCTGGGAGGAGGCGCGACGTCGCATTGCACTGCTCGATCGGTTTGAGATCAGCCACGCCCTGCGCCACAAGAACAAGGCCGCCGACCAACTCGCGAATCAGGCCATGGACCGGGGCACAAACCGGCAGCGGCCGGCCGCCGAGGCACCCGTACCGTTGCGCGCAACCCCCTCTCCTGCTGGGCCGCCGTCAGCGAACCGGGTCGAAAAACCAGCGACGATGCTGCGTGGATTTACTCGGAATGGCACGATTCACCTGCTCGGAGGGGCCACCCTCCCCGACGGCGTCTTCGTCAAGATCATCCCGGAATAAGGGGTCTTTTACAGGCATTTGCTGGGATTTGTTCCTATTTACAAGGCATGCTAGGGCCCGATGTTCGGTTTTCGATCTGCATGGAAGGATTTCGCATCCCCTTGCCCCCCATGGCAATCTAAGAGGAACGTGACGACGCCTTCAGACAACTTGAACTATCTCAACTACGCGGCGAAAGCCCTTTGGGTGGCTGTGGCGACGGCTGGACTGTCGGCGAGCGCGCAGCAGCCTCTTCCGAGCGCCCCGAGCGCCGTTCTTGCCGCACAGAATGAGTCACTTACAAAGCCCGCGGGTTCGGGGTTTGTCTTCACCCCGGCAGGAACGCAGCCTGGCCCCGGAGGGCTTCCAATTGATCTGGCCAAGGACGCCGCGCTTCCAATTTCGCTGGATGATGCTGTATCCATTGGACTTGAGAGAAATGTTCGACTAAAGTACGACCGCGCGAACGAACGCGCAGTCAAGGGCGACACGCTCGGGGTTCTCGATGCGCTGATCCCGAATCTGAGCCTCAATGCTCAAAGTAGTGCGCAGGAGCTCAACCTTGCTGCGATGGGATTCAAGCCATCGTTCCTCGCGGGGTTTGCGAGCACGGGGCTGATTCCGCCGGGATATACGTTCTCTGAGATCGTGAAGGTGAATACGACGCAGGCGTCGGTTCATTTGGATCAGGTGCTGTTCAATCTGCCTGATTATGAGTTATATCGTGGAACGACTAATGAGACGAAAGTCGTTAGCCTCAATACACTTACGGACCGCGGCGACCTTGTTCTGACGATTGGAATGGCCTACCTGCAGGTGCTCGCAGACCAGGCAAACCTGGCCAATGCCACGGCACAGCAGAGGGCAGCGAAGACGCTGTTCGATCAGGCGACCCAGAAGCATACGGCTGGCGTGGGGACCAATCTCGACGCGCTGCGGGGGCAGGTCGAGTATCAGCAACGCGAACAGGCAGTGTTTGCAGCCCAATCGACGTTGGATAAGGACACCATCCAGCTAGCCCGCATTCTTGGGCTTCCTGCGGGTCAGAAGCTGCAACTGACTGATTCTGCTCCGTTTGAGCAGCTTGCCGAGATGGACCTGGAGGCCGCGAAGATTACGGCATTTGAACATCGCAAGGATTTCCTCAGTCTGGAAGAGCAGATTGCCCTGACCGTTCGCGAGCAGAAGGCGGTTAAGTACCAGCGTTTGCCTACACTTGCATTCAACGGGTACTACGGGGTGATTGGCCTGACAGAGGGTCCGTACCATGGCAATTTCAGTGCGGTGGGGTCGCTGAAGTTCCCTATCTTCCGCGAGGGGGGGCAGCGGGGGGAGATGGATGTTGTTAATGCGGAGTTGTTGGGGTTGCGGCAGCGGGAGGCGGATTTGCGGGTGGCGATCGACTCTCAGATTCGGGCGTCGATGCTGGATGTGAACGCAGCAAACGAGTTAGTGAAGGTTTCGCAGAGCAATGTGGAGCTGGCGGAGCAGGAATTGGGGGATGAACGGGAGAGGTTTACGGCTGGGGTGGACGATAACCTGGCGGTGGTGGATGCAGAGGCGGCGGTGGCGAATGCGCAGTCGGAGCTGGTTAAGTCGTTGTATCA
This sequence comes from Granulicella sp., assembly GCA_027452215.1. Classification (GTDB taxonomy): domain Bacteria; phylum Acidobacteriota; class Terriglobia; order Terriglobales; family Acidobacteriaceae; genus Granulicella. The sequence goes on from DAIDGQ010000012.1 coordinate 117,440, forward strand.
GTACAATGTAGCGAAGCTGCAACTGGCGCGTAATACGGGGGTGGTGGAGACGCGGTACAGGGCGTATCTGGGCAAATAGTGTGCTTTCGGGCTGACTCGGCTCGGTCTTGGGTTGCAAGCCGCGTGACTGAGGGAAGGTTCGGGATGCGCGCGAGGATTTGGAGGCATTTGTGACCCGAAAACCGATCCTGCTGAGCTGGTCCGGAGGCAAGGACAGCGCCTGGGCGCTGCATCTTCTGCGCAACAGTCCGGAGTATCGCTCGGAGTTTGAGGTCGTCGGGTTGCTGACGACCGTGAACCAGCATTTCGGTCGGGTGGCGATGCATGGGTTCCGGGAGGAGTTGCTGGACCGGCAGGGGGAGGCGGCGGGGCTGCCGCTGTGGAAGGTGCCGCTGCCGTGGCCCTGCTCGAACGAGGTGTACGAACAGCTGATGGCCGGGGTGTGCGCGAAGGCGGTGGCCGAGGGGCTGCATGGGATCGCGTTTGGGGATCTATTTCTGGAGGACATTCGGGAGTACCGCGTGGCGAAGATGGCGGGGACCGGGCTCGAGCCGATCTTTCCGTGCTGGATGATTCCTACCGACGAGCTGGCGCGGTCGATGATTGCGGCGGGGATACGGGCTCACCTGGTGTGCGTGGATCCCCGGAAGCTGGATAAGCGGTTTGCGGGGAGGGTGCTGGATGAGGCGCTGCTGGCGGAGCTGCCGGAGACGGTGGACCCTTGCGGCGAGCGAGGGGAGTTCCACACGTTTGTGAGCGCCGGGCCGTGCTTTTTGAACCCGGGCGGGGCGTCTTCGGGCGGCAAGTCCGGTAGCATTGACGTGTCGGTCGGCGAAATCGTCGAGCGCGACAACTTTGTCTATGCGGACTTACTTACTGCCTGAGTGGCGACCTACATTTCTTAGCGCAGCGCTGCTGTTAGGGAGCCTGGGGCTGCTTTGCGTGACCGGGCCGGGGGCGGCGCGGGGACAGGTACTGGCGCAGAGGAACTGGGCGGGGTCGGGTGTGTCGGTGGAGCCGTGGTGGCGGCGCGGGGTGTTCTACAGGATTAATCCGGTGACGTTTCAGGACTCGGATGGCGATGGAAAGGGCGACCTGGCGGGGGTGGGGCAGCGGCTGGATTACCTGCAGGGGCTGGGCGTGGACGCGCTGATCTTGACGGGATTGTCGCCTTCGGCCGCGGGGTTCGATGACCTGACGAGAGCCGCGGTGGGGAGCCATCTGCGGGTGATTGTGGAGATGGGAGCTCCGGCGTCGCAGGGCGATGATGCGAACTATGTGGCGGCGGCGCGGGGGTGGTTGAACCAGGGGGCGGCGGGGATTTATGTTCCGACCGGAGCTCTGCAGAAGGTGGATGGAGCGGGGCATATTGCGCTGCTGCTGCACCAGCTGCGGGTGCTGACGGATAGTTTCCCGGGAGGACGGGTGTTGTTGGCCGATGCTCCGGCTACGGCGGACGAGGACGTGATCAAGGCTCTGGCGAAGGAGACGCAGCTGACGGCGAGCGCGGCGATGGGGAGGGCTGCGGACGGGGTGGTGACGGCGGCGGGATTGCGGGCGCAGTTGATGACGGCGCTGGGAGCGGCGGGTGTGGTGCCTGCGGCGGCGGGGACTGCTGCGCCGGGGCCTGCTGCGAGTGCTCCGACGGCTCGCGGGAGGCGTGGACGGCGGGGGCAGAGTCATGCGGGGGCTGCGGCGGGGAGTAATCCGCTGCTGGTGGCGGTGCGGGTTCCGGCGGAGATGGAGGCGGCGAGGAAGGAGGGGTTGGAGAGGACGCTGGCGGTGATGCTGCTGGCGTCGAGGGGTGCGGTGCTGCTGGAGTATGGGCAGGAGCTGGGGCTGGATGCGGCGGGGACGGATGGGCCGCTGATGCAGTGGACTCCGGGGAATGTGACGCGGAAGCCGGAGCCTCCGCCAAAGCCTGTGGCGGTGAAGCCGGTGGAGACTCGCCAGGGGTATGAGGGGTTTCAGGCGTATATTCCTCCTCTGCGGAAGGACCTGTTTCCTCCACCGAAGATGCCGCTGGTGGTGGAGTCGGATGAGGTGGTTCCGGTGGCGGTGGATCCGAATACGCTGCCGGGTTTTACGGCGGGAACGCTGGACGCGGCGCGCGTGGCGGCCAATGGAGCGACGGCGAATGTGGCGGTGGAGCAGGCCGATCCGAAGTCGCTGCTGCAGCTTTATAAGCAGCTGATTGAGCTGCACCATGACAATGCGACGGTGCGGCAGGGAGCGGAGACGGTGATGGACTTCGATGCGCTGGGGGCGGTGGTGTGGATGCGGAGAGCTCCGGCGGACTCGCGGACGTCGGCAAATGTGGTGGTGGGGTGTAATTTGTCGGATAAGCCGGTGGAGTTGGGGGAGGTGGGTGGTCGGCGGGGGCTGCGGTCGTTGTTGAGCCCGGAGCCGGCGGGGGATTTGTTGACGGTGGCGCCGGGGGCGGTGATGGTGGGCGAGGTGCGGTGAGGGTGGTGGGGGGTTTTCTGATTGGGGGTGCTGGCTTTTAGCTTTTAGCTTCTAGCTTCTAGCTTCTAGCTCAGGCAAGAACGGGCGCTCGCTGCGCGAGCGAGAAGCAGATTCCCTTCGGGAATGACAGAAAGAAAGGCAAGAGCAACGGCAAGGGCAAGGGCAACGGCAACGGCAAAAGCAGAGGCAAAAGCAGAGGCAACAGCAGAGGCAACAGCAGAGGCAACAGCAGAGGCAACAGCAGAGGCAACAGCAGAGGCAACAGCAACAGCAGAGGCAACAGCAGAGGCAACAGCAACGGCAACGGCCAATACGGGGGTCCTTCGCTTCGCTCTAGGATGACGGCGAAAAACAGGCAACGGCAAGGGCAAGGGCAAGGGCAAGGGCAACCGCAAGGGCCAATAGGGGGTCTCTCCGCTATGCCGTGCAAGGGACGCGCGGCTTCGGTTGAGATGACAGAGTTTGGGGGATACGGGGACGCGTGGCTTCGGTCGAGATGACGATGGGGTGGGGGTATCAGGCGGGAGCTATGGGGTTAGGGCCAGGGGTTAGGGGGTTAGGGCTTTGCGGAGGATGCCGTGGGTGGCGGCGAGGCGCTGTTCGGCTTCGGGGCGGGTGAGGTTGCGGATGGCCATGAGGATGGCGGCTTTGACGTTGTTGCCGGAGTCGGTGAGGAGGCGGGCGGCGGTGGCGGGGTCGCAGCCGGTGGCGGCGGCGATGATGCGGTGGGCTCGGTCGACGAGCTTGGCGTTGGTGGGGCGGACGTTGACCATGAGGTTGCCGAAGGTGGCCCCGGTGCGGACCATGACTCCGGTGGAGAGCATGTTGAGGACGAGCTTGGTGGCGGTGCCGGCCTTCATGCGGGTGCTTCCGGTGAGGACTTCGGGGCCGGTGATGGGGGTGATGGCGATGTCGGAGGCGAGGGCGAGGGCGGAGTTGGGGACGCAGCTGAGGCCGATGGTGAGGGCGTTGCGGGCGTTGGCGTAGTCGATGGCGCCGAGGACGTAGGGGGTGCGGCCGCTTGCGGCGATGCCGACGAGGGTGTCGGGCTGGGAGTTGGAGGCGAAGCCGGCGGCGGCGAGGTCGGCGGCGCCTTCGTCGCGGGAGTCTTCGGAGTGCTCGCTGGAGAGGCGGAGGGCTCGGTCACCCCCGGCTATGAGGCCGTGGACGAGGGTGAGGGGGACGGAGAAGGTGGGGGGACACTCGCTGGCGTCGAGGACGCCGAGACGGCCGCTGGTGCCGGCTCCGGTGTAGAAGAGGCGGCCGCCGCGGGTGAAGCGGTCGGCGATGGCGTCGACGGCGTGGGCGATGCTGGGGAGGACGGCGTGGACGGCGGAGGCGACGGTGGCGTCTTCGGCGTTGATGAGGGTGAGGAGATCGAGGGTGGAGAGCTGGTCGAGATGCTCGCTGGCGGGGTTGCGGGCTTCGGTGAGGAGGGCGGCGAGGGTTTCGCGGTCGGGTGGGGGCATGGGCGTCTCCGTTGGGTTAAGGATAACGCTGTGGGGGTGAAGATGCGTCGCTGGGGAGGGGGTAAGTGTGGGAGCATGGTAGGACATGAATGAGGCGGAGCAGACCAAACCAAGGGCTACGATTGCATGGCAGTCACGAGACTTTCGCTTCTATTCGGCGGCGCGGCTGGTGGGGATTATGGGGGCGGAGGCGCAGTCGGTGGGGGTGGCGTGGCAGGTGTACCAGATTACGCACTCGGCGCTGGCGCTGGGATATACGGGGCTGGCGCTGTTTGCTCCGGGACTATTTTTTGTGCTTCCGGCGGGGCATGTGGCGGACCGGTATGACCGGCGGACGATTATTCTGACCTGCTACGCGGTGCAGGCGATTGCGACCGCGGCGCTGCTGGCGCTGGCGCTGCATGGGGCTCGGAATATCTGGGTGATCTACGCGATTCTGTTTGTGATTGGGACGGGGCGATGCTTTAGCGGGCCGGCGTCGAGTGCGCTGGTTCCTACGCTGGTGCCGAAGGAACATTTTGTGAATGCGGTGACGTGGGGGGCGACGATCTTCCAGATTGCGAATGCAACGGGGCCGATGCTGGGAGGGCTGCTGTTTACCGTGTCGCTGGCGAAGGTGTTTGGGGGACGGTTTGCGGAGCTGAATGGGGCTCCTCTGGTGTACTGCTTTACGCTGCTGGGGCTGGTGATGTTTCTGGGATTTCTGAGCGTGGTGAGGCCTCGGGGAGGTGGGGAGAAGAAGGGCTTTACGGTGGAGACGATGCTGGCGGGGCTGCGGTATGTGATCGGGACGCGGCTGCTGCTGGGGTCGATTTCGCTGGATTTGTTTGCGGTGCTGCTGGGGGGAGCGGCGTCGCTGATGCCGATCTTTGCGGTGGATGTGCTGCACTCGGGGGCGAATGGGCTGGGGCTGCTGCGGGCGATGCCGTCGCTGGGTGCGCTGGCGGTGTCTCTGACGCTGCTGGCGATGCCGATCAGGCGGCGCGCGGGAAAGACGATGCTGACGTGCGTGGGGCTGTTTGGTGCGGCGACGGTGGTGTTCGGGCTGAGCCGGAATATTCTGCTGAGCTGTGCGGCGCTGGTGGTGATTGGAGCGACGGATATGATCTCGGTGGTGGTGCGGTCGAGCATTCTGCAGCTGGCGACTCCTCCGGCGATGCGGGGGAGGGTGTCGAGTATCAATTGGCTGTTTCTGGGTGCGTCGAATGAGCTGGGCGAGTATGAGAGCGGGCTGACGGCGCACTGGTGGGGAGCGGTGCGGGCGGTGGTGATTGGAGGGATTGCGAGCATGACCGTGACGGGGATGTGGAGCGTATTCTTCCCTGCGCTGCGGCATGCGGATACGTTGACGGCGGAGAGCCTGGTGGCGTTGGAGAAGCAGTTCAGCGGGATGGAGCCGGTGGATTGATTAGTACTGGCCGTAGCGGCCGAGGGTGGAGTCGAGGAGTTTTTTGGAGTCGTAGCCTACTCCGTCTTTGAAGATGATTTCGGTGTTTTCTATGTCGGTGATGTGCTGGGTGGGGTCTCCGTTGACTACGACGAGGTCGGCGTTTTTGCCGGGGGCGATGCTGCCGATGGTGGCGGCCTTGCCCAGGTAGATGGCTCCGTTGAGGGTGGCGATGCGGAGGGCTTCGAGGGGCGTGAATCCGGCTTCGACGAGGAGCTCTACTTCGCGCTGATCTCCGAAGCCGGGGAGGACTCCACCGTCTCCAGTGGGGTCGGGGCCGGCGAGGAGGAGGCCTCCTGCGGCGACGAACTCTCGCTCAAGGGCCATGCCGTTCTTGAACATCTGAGCACGCTTCGCGGTGGCTTCGGGGTTGGCGGCGGCTCGCGTGAGTTCGAGGTTGCGGGTGTAGAGGTAGGCCGTGCGCGAGGGTGCGGACATGGTGTCGAGGACTCGCGGCTGGAGGTGGACGTGGGAGGGGTCGTAGGACTCGAAGACGGGGAGCGTGGAGGTGACGGCGACGTGATGGGCGATGAGGAGATCGATGAGGGATTTGGCTTCGGGAGAGCCTGCGGTCATGGTCGCGAGGGTGGGGTTGCCGACGGTGGAGGGGCAGGTGTCAGGGGACTTGCCGGGGTCGAGCTGGGTGTTGACGAAGAAGCCGTGCTCGAGGTCGTCGATGCCTAGCTCGGCGGCTTCGGGATAGGTGACGGAGCAGAGGTGGCCGGTGATTTTGAGGCCGTGCTTGTGGGCTTCGTCGATGGCGGCCTTGAGTTCGGCGCGGGTGATGTACATGTAGGCCTTGAAGCTGGTGACGCCCTGGGCGGCCCAGAAGGCGACGGTGGAGCGGGCGTCGTCGGCGTCGCGGAGCTGGTGCATCTGCATAAAAGGGGAGCCGGTGCCTTCGAGGTAGGGGCCGGTGACGTCGAGGTGCGGGCCGGGGATGCGGCCGGTGTCGATTTGCTGGCGGAGGTTGAGGTCGGTGTAGGGCTCGACGGAGCCGGTGGTGCGGAGGGTGGTGACTCCGGCGCCGAGGTAGAGATGCGGCGAGGAGAAGGGGAGCTCGGGGACGATGAGGGGAGGCTCGGAGTTGCCCTTGGCGTCGAGGTTGGGGCGGGCGATGTAGTACATGTGGTCGTGCATGCCGACGAGGCCGGGGAAGACGGTGCGGCCGGTGAGATCGAGGAGGATGGCGCTGGGGAGAGCTTCGATTTTGGGGGAGGGGCCGATGGAGTCGATCTTGCCGTTGTGGAGGATGAGGTCGGTGTTGTCGATGGCGGGAGCACCGGTTCCGTCGATGACGCGGACGTGGCGGAGGACGGTCCACTCGGCGGCGGGGACCTTGATGTAGCGGGTGACGGCTGGCGAGGGCGTGGCGGGCGAGGGCGTTTGCTGGGCGTGGAGGGTGAGCGCGAGAGGAGCGAGGAGGAGGGTGCGGCGGAGTCGCATGAGGGGAGACCTCGGGAGATGATGTTCGCCGATGATAGCGTACGGAGGATTTTCGCGGATAGGGCTCGCAACCTTTTTAGGATCAGGCTACTCTCTTTGAACGGAGGGTTTTATGCAAAAGGGACCGAAGGTAGCGCTTGCGTCGGCGGGTGTGTTTGTACTGGTGGTGGCGGGGTTGATTGGAAACCAGTACAGGAAGAATCACGAGGACATGCCGGTGGCGAAGAACCCGTACGCGGATGTGAAGGTGGACCCGGATGCGCTGGTGTTTCTGAAGAAGGAACGGCCGGACTCGATTGCGAATGAGCGGGCGCTGATTGGGAAGACGGTGTGGGTGAGCGCGGGCGGACAGATGGACTACTACGTGGATGAAGGCAAGCATGTGAACTATGCTCATCCGGTGGGGACGCTGCTGGGGGCGACTCCTCTGCTGATCAAGGATGTGTTTGAGCAGAAGGCTCCGGCGACGGGGCGGGCGGTGCTGCGGATACCGGCGGGAGAGCGGCAGGTGCTGCTGGCGTTCACGATGCCGAACTCGAGCGACCCGAAGAAAGAGTATGCGACACCGGTGGGTAACTACTCGAATGGCTTGTATACGCTGGTGAATGATGAGGTGTTCTTCTATGACGATCCTCATGTGCTGTACAAACATTGGGGAGCGGAGACGTGGGCTCACATCGACAAGCATGAGGTGGTGCCGGGGATGAGCGAGAACCAGGCGATGATGGCGCTGGGTCAGGTGATGACGCCGAGCTCGGATTCGATGGGCGACCGCTATGTCACGTACGACAATGACGGGCACCCGGTGGTGGTGCAGTTTGAGAAGAACAAGGCGGTGAAGGTGACTCCGCAGAAGTAAGGGCTGGATGCAAGGATGTCCCAGTCTGCCGCGCGTTTGCGGATGTAGGCTGGGGCGTTTTGTGTTGGGGTGAGGCGGAGATTTTTAGTGGGGCGGGAGGGCGGAGGGGCGGAGGATGCCGATGCGGCCGTGGGGGCCTACGACGTAGGGGAGGGAGAGGGCGTTCCAGTTGCGGTCGGCGTCGGGGGAGTCGTCTTTGGAGGGGGTGAGGGGGCGCCAGTTGCGGCCGTCGTCGGTGGAGATGTCGGTGCCGTTGGGGCCTACGGTGATCCAGGTGTTGGTAGTGGAGTCGTAGGCTACCGCGGAGCGGTAGCCGTGGGGTGGGGTGGTGGATGCGTGCCAGCGGTTACCGTAGTTGGTGGAGAACGCGGCAGATGCACGTCCATCGTCAGGGAGTTCGTAATCGCCGCCCACGGCAACGACGTTCTTCCTTACGAAGCATGGTTTCAATGTTCGCGGGCAGATGAACCTGGCGAACCCGAGGCTAAAGATGCCGGACGAATCCTTGCCGTCGCCGATAGGCACTTTTGTGCTTCCATAGCCGCTACCTGCGAATGAGTTCGTGGCGAAAACGCGAGCGCCGGAACGGCCGCCAACTCCGAACCAGAATGCGCCTGTGGGGTTGAAAAGTCCGAAGTCGCCGTTATAGACGACTAGTGAAGAGTTACTCGCGGCGAATACGGTTTGCCCCGGATGGGATCGGGGCAACGCGATTAAGGGCCTCGCGACCTTGTTCGGTGCGGCGAAGGGTCGTATCGACCAAACGATGAAGTGTCCCTTCACTGGATCTCCTAGAAGAACCAGCCGCTTTTTTCCATGAGAGGGAGGGGACTCCGGAATCTGGAGTGCGTCAAAGAAGCCGGTTTTGTCGGGGTTGGTGAAGAGGAGGGTCCAGGTTTGGCAGGCGTCGGTGGTTTTGTAGAGGCGGCTGAGGTCGCCGGGGCCGCTGGACATGGCGATGGCGGTGGTGGCGTCGAAGGCCTGAATGCCGCGGAAGTCGAGGTGCTCGGCGTTGGGTGGGGTGGTGCAGAGGCGCCAGTTGCGGCCGCTGTCGGTGGTGCGGAGGATGGTGCCGTGGGTGCCGGAGGCCCAGGCGATGCCGTTGCCGACGTTGTCGATGCCGCGCAGGTCGGCGGTGGTGGGGGAGGGCTGGAGGGTCCACTGGGCTTGCGCGGTTGCGGTTAGAGCGAGGAGCGTGGCGGCGAGGAGGGTTGCGGCGAGGGGTGTTGCGGCGAGGAGGGTTGCGGGGGCGCGCATGGGGGGAGTGTATCGCGGATCGAGCTACTAGCTTTTAGCTTCTAGCTTTTAGCTTCTAGCTTTTAGCTTCTAGCTTTTAGCTTCTAGCTAAGAGCAAAGGCAAAGGCAGATTCCTTCGCTGCGCTGCGGAATGACGGACAGAGAGGCAGGGGCGACGGCAACGGCAAGGGCCAATGCGGGGGTCCTTCGCTTCGCTCGAGGATGACGGCGAAAAACGAGCAACAGCAACAGCAACAGCAACAGCAACTGCAAAAGCAAAAGCAAAAGCAAAAGCAAAAGCAAAAGCAAAAGCAAAAGCAAAAGCAAAAGCAAAAGCAAAAGCAAAAGCAGATTCCCTTCGGGAATGACAGACAGAAAGGCAAGGGCAAGTGCAAGGGCCAATGCGGGGGTCCTTCGCTTCGCTCAAGGATGACGGCGAGCAACAGCAACAGCAACAGCAACAGCAACAGCAACTGCAACTGCAACGGCAAAGGCAGAATCAGAAGCAGATTCCCTTCGGGAATGACAGACAGAAAGGCAACGGCAGAAGCACAGGTAAAGGCAAAAGCAAAGGCAAAGGCAAAAGCAAAGGCAAAGGCAAAGGCAAAGGCAAAAGCAAAAGCAAAAGCAAAGGCAAAGGCAAAAGCAAAAGCAAAGGCAAAGGCAAAGGCAAAGGCAAAGGCAAAGGCGAGGGCGACGGCAAAGGCGAGGGCAACGGCAACGGCAACGGCAACGGCAACGGCAGAAGCAGATTCCTTCGCTGCGCTGCGGAATGACAGACAGAAAGGCAACGGCAACGGCAAACGCAAAGGCAAAGGCGAGGGCGACGGCAAAGGCGAGGGCAAAGGCGAGGGCAAAGGCGAGGGCTAGGGGAAGGGCGAGGGCTAGGGGAAGGGCAACGGTGGAGGTGGAGTGGCCGGTGCTTTGGGGGCGGTCGGCCACTTCGTTGTTTTGGGGATGGAGGTTGGTTGGTGGGGGACTACTTTTTCTCTGAGGGTTCTGAGGGTGGGGCGAAGCGCTGGACGGAGGGGTCGAGGCGGTTGGAGCTTTGGGTCTGGAGCATCCAGCCGGGGTACTCGGGGGGAAGGGCGCTGACGGCGTCGAGCTGCTGGAGCTCGTCGGGGGTGAGTTGGAGTTCGGTGGCGGCGATGTTGTCTTCGAGCTGGTCGAGGCGCTTGGCTCCGATGATGATGCTGGTGACGACGGGCTTGGAGAGAAGCCAGGCGAGCGAGACTCGGGCGGCGGAGCAGTTGTGGGCTTTGGCGATGGGGGCGATGACGTCGAGGATGCGCCAGGTGCGGTCTTTGTCGACGAGAGGGAAGTCGAAGCTGGAGCGGCGGGAGTCGGCTGGCTTTTGGTTTTCGCGGGAGAATTTGCCTGAGAGAAGGCCACCGGCGAGGGGGCTCCAGACGAGGAGGCCGGTGCGCTCGGATTCGAGGAGGGGGACGATCTCTCGCTCGAGATCGCGGCCGGCGATGGAGTAGTAGGCCTGCAGGGTGTCGATGCGGGCGAGGTTGCGGAAGTGGGAGAGGGTGAGGGCTTTGGCGAGGCGCCAGGCGGGCCAGTTGGAGACTCCGATGTAGCGGACTTTGCCGGAGGTCACGAGGTCATCGAGGGCGCGGAGGGTTTCTTCGAGGGGGGTGACGGCGTCGTTGGCGTGGATCTGGTAGAGGTCGATGTGGTCGGTCTGGAGGCGGCGGAGGGAGCCGTCGATGGAGTCGAGGATGTGGCCGCGGGAGGCACCGATGTCGTTGCGGCCGGGGCCGACTCGACCGAAGACTTTGGTGGCGATGACGACGTCTTTACGGGCGATGTTGAGATTTTTCAGGGACTGGCCGAGGGTCTTTTCGCTTTCGCCTTCGGAGTAGACGTCGGCGGTGTCGAAGAAGTTGATGCCGGCGTTGAGGGAGGACTGGACGAGGGTGTCGGCGGTGGGTTGGTCGACGCTGCCGATGGCTTTGAAGAGGCCGGTGCCGCCGTGGAAGGTCATGCAGCCGAAGCAGAGCTGGGAGACGAGCAGGCCGGTGTCGCCGAGTGTTTTGTATTGCATGGGGAATCCTTTGTGCCGAGTGCGGCGGTGAGAGGTTGGATGCTAGAAGGCGGAGGGTGGAAGCAGATTCGGCTGTACAGCGTGGGTGTCAGGGATGATGATAGCGACATAGAACGAGGTGCGGCGATGAGTGGAGTTCCTTATGCGGGGATGTTGGGTGGGCGCGATGCGGCGAAGGTGATTGCGGAGACGCCGGTGCGGCTGGGGATGATTCTGGATGGGTTGAGTACGGCGGAGATTGAGGCTCGGCCAGCGCCGGGGAAGTGGAGCGTGCGCGAGATTATTGCGCACCTGGCCGATTGCGAGATTGCGTGGAGCTGGCGGCTGCGGCAGGTGTATGGCGAGGACAACGTGCTGATTCAGCCGTTTGAGCAGGATGCCTGGGCGAAGGTGTATGACGCGTATACGTTGGATGCGGCGTGGGCTACGTTTAGAGCGCTGCGGGCCTGGAATTTGGCGTTTGTTGAAGCCCTGACGGAGGAGGATAAGAACAAGGGGTATACGCATCCGGAGCGCGGGGAGGAGAGGCTTTGGACGCTGGTGGAGATTATGGCGGGGCATGATCTACATCATTTGAGGGGGCTGGGGAGGTAAGTGGGACGAGCTTCTAGCTTTTAGCTTCTAGCTTCTAGCTTCTAGCTTTTAGCTTCTGGCTTCTAGCTGTGGAGGCTCAACAGGTTGTTCCTATCGGCGCGGGAGCGGCTGATGGGAGGTTGATGGTTGAGGCTGGCGTGGGGGCGGTGCCAGTTGTAGTCGTGCAGCCATGAGGGTAGCTGAAGGGCGCGTTGCAGGGAGTT
>DAIDGQ010000013.1 GCA_027452215.1 Granulicella sp.
GCCACTTGCAACCCAAGACCCGCCTGAAACTACAAACTTCCGAGCGAAAAATAGTCTCGCAGCACAATAACGAACCAAAGCACCGGCGCCGCCACCAAAAGCGCATCAATTCGGTCCAGCATGCCCCCATGCCCGGGCAGCATCGTGCCTGAATCCTTCACCCCGGCCCCCCGCTTAAGCGCTGATTCTAATAGGTCCCCAAACTGAGCCGCGGCATTCAGCGCCGCCGCCAGAATCAGAAACACCCACCACGGCTCGCTCGTATGCAGCTTGGTAAAACTAGAATTCTGTTGCGTAAGCCAATCCCCCAGCAGAATCAGCGACATACCGAACAAACACGACGCCACAATCGACGCAATCGCCCCCTCCCACGTCTTATTCGGCGACAACCGCGGAGCAAACTTCCTCTTCCCAAACCGCTTCCCGATATACAGCGCCGCAATGTCCCCCGACCACACGCAGATGAACAGAAACAGCAGCAGCGCCGTACCGTTTTCCTCGTTTAGAATCTGCGGGATAAGCGTTAAAGGGTACGCCGTATACACCAGCATCAGCAACCCCACCGACGTCTGCCAAAGCACCCTCTCCAGCGACATCCGAAACGCCGCCACCGCAAACAGCACCAGCGTCACAAACGCCACCACCGAGATCGTATCCACCGGCCTGTAAAACGTAGCCAGAAAGAACAGAAATACCGCAGAAACAGCCCACCAAAGCGGTATCGGGCACCCTCCAGCCTCCGCAAATCCGCGGAACTCCATGGCCGCCAACCCCGCCACCAGCGCGGCCGCAATGGTCACCATCCACATCTTGCCAAAAAAGATCAGCGCCGCAACCAGGGTGATCAGAACGATAGCTGTAAGGATTCGCTTCATAGGCCTTGTTGAGAATACATCGGCGCAGCGAAAGGTGGTAACTAAGTATATCGATTCAATGAGTTACGAAGCTTCCCGCCAGCAGTGCCCAGGACCATCCAACCCCCCACCCACGCGACAGACCTCGCCCCGGGCATCTACAATCGCAACGCATTAGCATCTCCCAGCAGTCACATCACCTTCATCGCCCATCCCCTCATAGGATCTCCCCGCCATGAACCGCACCCTGTCGCGTCGCCTGTTTCTCCAACTCTCAGGCTCAGCCGCCGCCGCCTGTGGACTCAGAAGTCAAGCCTTTGCAACAGATACACTAGTGGTTCCCCTGGCAGAGGTTGGCTACGGGCAGGTGACGCTCACCAGCCAGCCGCACCTCGCACAGCTCGAAAGCACCCACAGCCTCCTGATGAGCCTCAGCAACGACAGCCTACTCAAGCCCCTGCGAGCCATGGCCGGGCTCCCCGCCCCCGGCGACGACCTCGGAGGTTGGTACACCTATCGACCCGATTACGACTACATGACCGACACCGTAGGTTTTGCCCCCAGCTGCAACTACGGCCAGTGGGTCTCCGCTCTGGCTCGCTACTACGGCATCACCGGCGATCCAGCCACTCGCGATAAAGTACTGCAATTGAACCAGTTATATGCTCCAACCATCACCTCGCGCTACTACGAAGTGAACCGCTTTCCGGCCTATTGCTACGACAAACTGGTCTGCGGCCTGATGGATTCTCACCGCCTCGTCCACGATCCCCAGGCCTTCCCCCTCCTCGACGCCACCACTGCTGTCGCAACTCCCCACCTTCCCGGCCATGCCGTCGACCACGACGTACCTTGGCGCAAGGGAAAGAACATCTCGTGGAGCTGGGACGAAAGCTACACCCTGCCCGAAAACCTCTTTCTAATCTTCCAGATGGGCGCCGGCCAGCAGTATCGCCAGCTCGCCGAGCAGTATCTGAATGACACCACAGAGTTTGATCCACTCGCGCAAGGAGAAAACCCCCTCACCGGACGGCACGCTTACAGCTATGTGAATTCGCTCAGCTCAGCGATGCAGGCATACCTCGTTGCAGGCAGCGAAAAGCATCTCGTCGCCGCGAAGAACGCCTTCGATATCCTTCAGAATCAGAGTTATGCGACCGGTGGCTGGGGCCCGCACGAGAGGCTGCAGGCGACCGGATCGAGCGCCTTGTTTGACAGCCTCACCAACACCCACGCCAGCTTCGAAACGCCCTGCGGCTCCTACGCGCACATGAAACTAACCCGCTACCTGCTCCGAGTCACACGCGACGGCCGCTACGGCGACAGCATGGAGCGCGTCATGTACAACACCGTCCTCGGAGCCCTCCCGCTCAAGCCCGACGGAAGCACTTTCTACTACTCTGACTACAACTTCCAAGGCAAGCGCGTCTATCACAATGGCAACTGGGCCTGCTGCGCGGGCACCCTCCCGCAGGTCGTCGCGGACTACGGAATCAACAGCTACTTACAGGAGCCCGGAGCCATTTGGGTGAACCTGTACGTCCCTTCCGTCCTGCGCTGGAGCGAAGGCTCAACCCACCTTGAACTGGAACAGCGCGGCCTCTATCCTCTTCAGGACGCCGTTGAATTCCACTTAAGATCTTCACGCTCAACAACTTTCGCTCTGCACCTGAGAACCCCAGCATGGGCCGATGGAGCAACGATCACCGTGAACGGCCGTCCAACCCCGCTCGAAGTCACGAATGGCTTTGCCACCCTGCGCCGCAAGTGGAGGAACGGTGATGTCGTTCAGCTTGAACTGCCGTCCCAACTTCGTCTTGAGCCGATCGACGCAGCGCACCCCAACGTCGTGGCGTTGATGTACGGGCCGCTCGTGCTGTTCGCAAAAACGGAGCAACAGCCGGCGCTGACAAGGAGCCAGGTGTTGGCGGCAAATCGCACCGGCAGTGCGGAGTGGACGATCGACACCGAACAAGGCCCGCTGCGGCTGGTCCCCTTTACCGACGTAGGCGACTCTACCTACTCGACTTATCTCCAACTCGCATAGATCATCGCGCTAGAAGACCGCAACGGACAAGCCAGTGTCCGGATTAGTCCAGGCCGTCGAGGTAAAACTCGACACCGGAGCAATATTGCCCGTGCCGGTGGTGGAAAACTTGAGGACAGTCGGGCTCGCGGTGCTACCGCAGGTCGGCGTGGAGACCACGTACAGGAACCCTCCCTCCGTATCGACCGCGATGCCGCCAACGCATCCGAGCAGCGTATTGGCGCCGGTTATGTCACGCATTGGAGGGGTGTTACCCGTCGCCGTCGGCTCGAACACCAGGATGCTGGAGACGCCAGAGACAACGTTCGCAACATAGAGATTGCCAGCGGTATCGGTCGCCAACGCCTTCGGAGTCGTGACCCCCAGCAGGGTGAGCGCCCCACCAATCGAACGCGAGGGAACTGTTGCTCCGGGAGCAAATACGACGATCGGTGCAATGGCGATGTTGTTCAGAGGCGCCGCGGTGGCAACGTACAGATTGCCGGCGGGATCGACTGCCGTAGCCTGAGGTCCGGCGCCAGAGGTAATGCTGACGCTGCTGGAGGGCGCCACAGCGCCCGTCGCGGTCGCGCTGAAGAGGTCCACCCCTCCGGCACCGTTCGACGCGTATAGTTCGCCACTGGTGGTTGCCGATAGGCTGCTAACGGTGGTTAGCCCGGTGGTCGAGTTGAATGGGATCGACCGGGTGGGCTGCGCGTTGTTCTGCGAGCCGACAGGGAATTCGACCAGCGATGTGCCCGTGGTGCCCTCAGTAGCAGCGGTGTAGAGGTTGCCGGTGCCGTCGATCGCGAGTAAACCCAGAGACGTAACCTTCAGATTCTGAATGGTTGCAACGGGTGTGGCCGCACCGGAGGCAGTCGAGGAAAACTGCAGTACCGAGGCGGAGGCAGGGGTCGTCCCCGTGGCCGCGGTGTTTTGGATGACGTAGACTCCGGTCGCAGGGGCACCGGTGGTATTGCCGTAGGTACTGCCGTCACTGGCACAACCGGCCAGCAAAGCGGTCATGCCAAGGGCAACGCCGAATGCCGTGAGCCGTGTTGCGGTCGCTGCGGATGGTTTCATGCCGCCTCCATCGATAGTGTCCCGAAAGTCCCGGGCTGGCGCAATTGCGTCATGCCGGCAAGACGCAATCTCAGCCGACGATCGAAATCGTTTTTCTCATTCAAGCACACATTGATGTGGGTACGGGTGCCGAACAACGGGTCGGTTATTGGCAGGAAAGATTCGGGACAGCGGCCACTGCAGGATGGAGCTTAGCGCCGGGCAAGCTCGGCTTCCGACGGAAGGGTGTCGGCCAGGGCTTCGTCCGAGGATTCTCCCAGTCCGCCAAACCTCCGCTCGCGTTGCTGGTATTCGGCAATGGCTTCGAGCAGGTGGATGCCTCCAAAGTCCGGCCACAGACGGTCGGTGACGAAGATCTCGGCATACGCGATCTGCCAGAGCAAGAAGTTCGAGATGCGTTGCTCCCCCGAGGTTCGGACGACAAGATCAGGGTCGGGCATGTTCGCAGTGTAGAGCGCTGCATTGAGCTGAGGCTCGTCAATGCGAGCCCTAATTGCGTCGTCGACGCCTTCCGCTGCCAACATATCTTCGACGGAGATGCCACGTCTGTGGGCTTCGGCGATCATGTTGTGGACGAGTTTGCGCGACGCATCGACAATCTCAGAACGGGCTCCATAGTTCAGCGCGAGGGTGAGCGTGGTACCTGTATTCTTCGCCGTCTGCTCGGCGGCCCACTGCATCGTGTCCTGAACTTCTTGCGGAAGCTCATGAGTGCGGCCAATGTAGGCCATGCGGATGTTGTTGTCGTTCATCCGCTTGACGTTCGAGATGAGGTAACTCTTCAGCAACTTCATCAGGAAATTGACTTCATTCTTAGGCCTGCGGAGGTTGTTCTCGAGCGAGAACGCATACAGGGTGAGCCATGGGAGATCGATGCGCGAGGCGGTCTCCACGACGAATTGGACACACTCAGCTCCCTGCTGGTGGCCAAGGAACCGCTTCAGGGCGCGCTTGCCGGCCCAGCGGCCATTGCCGTCCATGATGATCGCGACGTGCTGGGGCATCCGTTCGAGGTCGAACGTATCGTAGAGGGCGCGCTCCTCGGGAGTTAGTTCATTGGCCCGGTTGGAACGCTGATAGACGCGGCTGGAAGAAGGTTCGCGCACAGTTGACTCGCTCAAATGACGATAGCTGAAAGGCGGGGATTAGGGAACAGGGATTCTTTCCTTACTCTCATTTCTAGTCTTTCAGACGCTCATTGGACGGTAGGTGGCCATTACTTCCATGAAAAATGCAGGAAAATAACGCACCTGAAGACGGAGAGGCGTCGCAGCGCTCGCCTGGAGAGAGCGAGCGTTACGACGCCGGGAGGTGCAGGGAAATTCTTACCGGTCGATCAGGCCATGCGGCGATTGCGACTTTGAGACAGCTCGCGGACATGGTTAAGGAAGATGGATTTCTGAGTCGAGGTGAGATGAGCCGTATATTTGGCAATCTCGGCCAAAAAAGGATCGGTAAGCAGCACGGCGGACTCGTCCCGATGACGGGTCGGGGCGTCACGCAGCAGGGCGGAGATGTCGACCTGGAGGGCCCGGGCAAGGCGATCGAGCGAAGAAAGGGTCGGCATGGCCTTGCCATTCTCGATCTTGGAGATATAGGTGCGTGGCACGCCCATCCTCGCAGCGAGCTGGCGCTGTGAGAGGTTGCGGACATGGCGGAGATCGCGCACGGCAGCGGCTACCTGGGGACCCCCATCGTGGGCCTCGGCTGCTGGCTCGAGGACAAGAGCGATCGCGGGTTGGGCTTTGGGTGGCTCAGGCAGCAAGGACTTCTTGCAGCGTCGGCAGGTGTCTGTAGCGGTGCGAAATTGCACCAGCTTGCAGGCTTCACAGCGTAAAACCTCACGCTGCGGGAGCTCGCGCTCGAAAGATTCAGCCTCGGGCTGGACCTCCAATGCGCTGACAGGCGCCATCATGGTTGCCATAAATTGTGTGCTGCGGACGGCTGCCAGAGCGGGCACCGTACGCTTGCGTCCGATAACGGAGACAGGCGATGTGCCTAGAGTGACACTGGGTGCCGGAAGAGTCAAGAGTAATGCCGGAGATTCTGCCAAAAAGATGGTAGAAAACGGTAAGGGAACCAAAGTGGTAAACCATAGGAAGATGCTTAGGGAGTAGCGAGATGAGTATGGAGCAGGAGTTTGGAGCGCAGAAGGCAGAGGCGTTACTGCGGGAGTGGACCGCCAATGAGTCGCTGGTGAAGCACGGGTTATCGGTGGCACGGTGCACCGAGAGTTATGGCGTGCGAGAGGCGGCGCGGCTCGGCCTGCAAGGCAATGAGGCGGATAGATTTTCAGAGTTATATCGCTGTGCGGGGCTGCTGCATGACTTTGATTACGACCGGCATCCAACGCCTGAGGAGCATCCCTTTGTGGGGGTTGCGTACTTGAGAGAAAACGGCTGGCCGGAGGAGATGTTGCACGCGATTCTGGCGCATGCGGATTACTCTGGCGTGATACCGGAGACTCATCTGGATAAGGCGTTGTTTGCGAGCGATGAGCTGGCGGGGTTTCTGACGGCGTGTGCGCTCGTAAAGCCGAGTAAGGCGATCGCGGAGGTCGAGGTCGCAAGCGTGAAAAAGAAGATGAAGGACAAGGCGTTTGCGCGGGCGGTGAAGCGCGAAGATATTACGCGAGGCGCGGAGTTGCTGGGGATTCCTGTGGAAGAGCACATCGAAAACTGTCTTCGCGCGATGCAGGAGCACGCTGCGGAGTTGGGCTTGCTGGGCATTGGGACCGGAGGCTAGTGGCAGCCACGTAGAATCGCAAACCACGCAAGCGAGAGGATGAGCGAGCCGATGATGCCTACGACAAGCATGGACCCGCGGTTGGTTCGCGCTGTGCTGGCAGTGTCGTGGGAGTTCACGTGAGGAGCATCGGGGTTGTAGCGGATGGGGAAGAGATGTCCCTGGGGAATGGCCTTCGCGGAGGTGAACTCGCCTGTATGGAGTTCCTCGTCGGCGAAGTAGTTGTAGGAGATGCGGAAGTGCTTGCTCGTGGGGATGCCGAAGGCAAGAGCTCGGCCAGCGCCGAACTCATATTTGCAGGCAGTGACGGTGGCCAGAGCTTCGGGCCAGTCGGCTTGTTCGGGAGTGAGTTCGTGGATGGGTTGCGGGTTCATGGGATGAGGAACGCTGCGGATGAGATGCGCTGGACGCCAACAGCGGAGAAGGCGGTGTTGGTGGCGTCGACCGTGCCGTGGAGGTTGACGGCGCGCGAGAGGTCTTCGACGACGATGGATTGGAAGCCGAGGCGGGCGGCGGCGAGGGCGGAGAAGCCGACGCAGAAGTCGTAGGCTAGGCCGACGAAGAAGAGGCGCGTGAGGCCTCGTTCGCGGAGATAGCCGGCGAGGCCGGTGGGGGTGCGCTGGTCGTTTTCGGTGAAGGCGGAGTAGCTGTCGATGTCGCGGCGGAAGCCCTTGCGGAGGATGAGCTCGGTGTGAGGGATGTCGAGATCAGGGTGGAGCGCAGCTCCGGGAGTGCCCTGGATGCAGTGGTCGGGCCAGAGATGCTGGGTGCCGTAGGGAGCCTGAACGGTGTCGGCAAATGGCTGCTTGCCGGGGTGAGTGCTTGCGAAGGAGATGTGGTTGGGGGAATGCCAGTCCTGCGTCAGGATGACGTGGTCAAAGCGCGCGGCTAAGGCGTGGATGCCGGGAATGATCGCGTCGCCACCGGCGACAGGGAGCGCGCCGCCGGGAAGGAAGTCGACCTGCATGTCGATGACGAGGAGCGCGTCTGTAGGGCGGAGGGTCATGGTCATTTTGCCGTCGTCTGTGCCGGGGACTGGATGCGTGGGCCAAGGTCGCGAGGCTTGTGAAATAAACGGCGCATAAAGAGCATTATGTCAGGGAAATCGATCAGGCAGCGCAAAGGGTTCTATGTGGCGAATCATTATGGTGTTTGTGCTATCAAGGGGGCGTCTGGCATTAGTATGGGCCGGAGGGATGAATACATCGAGATGTTCGTTGGGAGGTAGAGGATGAAGCTTAGGTTTGTGATAGGTTTGCTGGGCATCGTCGGGCTGTGTCATGTCGCAGTGGGTCAAACTACCGGGGCTACTCAGACGCCCAACGATCGATTCATTTCACCATCGCGGCCAGTACCCACGGGTAAGGCTCCCGGAATGGAAGCTAAGTTGGTGAAGGACACTCCGGAGGAGAAGATCTATGCGGTGATCTTTCATAAAGGAGATGAGGCGCTGAGCGGATTGACGGATTTTGCAATCGAGCACAAGGTGCAGGACGCTCACTTTACCGCGATTGGAGCGGTGAGCAGCGCAACGCTGGCTTGGCTCGATGTGCAGAAGAAGATCTATCATCGCATCGATGTTGCGCAGCAGACGGAGGTGTTGTCGTTGATTGGCGATGTGGCTACGTTCAACGGCAAGCCGGTCGTTCACATGCACGCCATCCTCGGCAGGCAGGATGGAAGCACGATAGGTGGACATGTGTTTGAGTTGAATGTGAATCCGACGCTCGAGGTGTTCGTTACGGTGAACACAATGCCGTTGAAGAAGAGGCCGGATGATGCGTCCGGTATGAAGCTGATTGATCCGAAGCAGTAAGCTTGCAGTTCGAGGAAGTTGCAATGGGTGTGGTGAAGATCATCGAATGTCCGCGGGACGCCTGGCAGGGATTGCCGAAGGTGATGAAGCCGGAGGTGAAGGCGGAGTACCTGCGCGCGTTGATCGCTGCGGGATTTACGCATATCGATGCAGTAAGTTTTGTGTCGAAGGGATTTATGCCGCAGATGGCGGACTCGGAGTTGGTGCTGGAGTATCTGGACGCAGGGCCTGAGGTCGAGATCATTGGTTTGGTGGCCAACGCCAGCGGTGCGGAGCTCGCCGTCGAGGGCCGGCGGCTGACGACGCTGGCGTTCCCGTATTCGATCTCCCCCCAGTTTCTCGAGCGCAATCAGCGACAGACACCGGAGGAGGCTCTGGATCAGTTGGAACAAGTTGGGGAGCTGGCCTACAAGGGTGGGCAGGATGTGGTGGCGTATGTTGCCATGGCGTTCGGAAATCCTTTTGGAGATCTGTGGGACATCGACGAAGTGGTGAGCGCCGTGGATTTGCTTGTGGATCTGGGAGTGGCTCAGGTGTCGTTGTCGGATACGGCTGGCGTCGCGTCTGCGGAGTTGGTGAGGGATGTTGTGCGGCTGGTGTTGGATGTTCATGAGGGATTAGAGGTGGGGGTGCATTTGCATGCGCGGCCGGAGCAGGCGGCGGCGAAGGTGAGGGCTGCCTATGAGGCTGGGTGCAGACGATTCGATGCGTCGATTGGTGGGCTGGGGGCTTGCACCTATGCGCAGGACCCGACGGTGGCGAATCTGCCGACGGAGGTGTTGCTCGCAACCCTGATGAGTCTCGGGGCTGAACTGCCGGAGATCGAGCCATTGGAAAAGCTGATAGCGATGAGTGCGGAGATTGAGCGCCGTTTTGGTGCGGCAATTCAGTGAGACAGAAAATAGCAAAGCAAGTTGGGAGCGCAGTGAATGAATGATGTTGAGAGGCTGATGGAGCAGGGTTACTCTGAGGCGCGGATCAGAGTGCGCTATGCGGAGACCGACCAGATGGGCGTGGTGTATCACGCGAATTATCTTGTGTGGTTTGAGGTGGGTCGTGTGGAGTTCATACGGCAGCTGGGGATGGACTACAAGAGAATGGAGCAGGAGGACGGAGCGATGATTGCGGTCGCGGAGGCGACGGCGAGGTATAAAGCTCCGGCGCGATATGACGATGAATTGATTGTGCGGACATCGTTGGCCGGGGTCCGAGGGTCGATCGTGCGGTTTCGGTATGCGGTGGTGAGGGCGGCCACTTCTCTCGAAGATGAGGTGGTTTTGTGCGAGGGTGAAACAGTTCACTTCGTTGTTGGACGGGATATGAAACGGCGCGAAATGCCCGCGGCTTATGCTGAGCGTTTTGCGGCTGTCATGCATAGGATGGTGAAGGCAGGTTGAGGAGATCGTGATGAGTGAAGCGAAAGTAGCCCTGATTACGGGTGCAAATAAAGGTCTGGGTTTGGAGACGGGGCGACAGCTCGGCAAGCTTGGATACGTGGTCCTGTTGGGCTCTCGCGATGCGCTGAAGGGTGAGGTAGCGGCGCGTCAGTTGCGTGATGATGGGGTGGATGCGCGGGTGGTGAAGCTCGAGGTAACGAAGCAGGCTGACATCGATGCAGCGGCCGCGCAGATCGAGAGCGAGTTTGGTAAGCTTGACGCCCTTGTGAATAACGCGGGGGTCATGATCGAAAAAGGCTGGACGAAGAATACGACCAGCGAGACGACGATGGAGAATCTGCGAGCGACGTTTGAAGTCAATCTCTTCGCTGCTTTCGCGGTGACCAAAGCGATGTTGCCATTGTTGAGGAAATCTGAGGCTGGCAGAATCGTGAATGTGTCAAGCATCTTGGGATCGACCAGCCTGCAGGCAACAAAGGGTTCGCCGACGTATGGCACAAAACTGTTCGCCTACAACGCGTCGAAGGCCGCACTGAATATGCTGACCATTTCGTTGGCTCATGAGCTGCGTAACACTAGGATCAAGGTGAACTCTGCTCATCCGGGATGGGTGAAGACGGACCTGGGCGGGAGTGCGGCACCGATGAGCGTGGTCGACGGAGCAAAGACCGAGGTGGAGCTGGCTACGCTGGGCGAGGATGGGCCTACGGGCGGCTTCTTCCACGCGGGCAAGGAGATCGCCTGGTAGCTATGCGTGTGGGGCGGAGGTGCGCGCGAGTTCCCACGCTTTGGCGTACTTCCAGCTGACGTAGACCGAATGATAGAGGTGGAGCAAGAGGCCTTCACGACCGTCGAGGAAACCAAGCCGCACGATGTAGTTGTAGAAGAACGTCGCGAGAGGATTGAGGACGACGTTCCAGACAAAACTGAAGGCGCTGCGGCTGACCTTTCCTCGGGTGACGGCGAGGCGGGCCATCTCGTTGCTGTAGCGGCCCATGTGCTCGAGGTAGAGTGGCAGGGTGGGGTAGGCGTAGTGGAGGAGGTCGCCCTGAATGCGCCCGGTGGGACCGTCGTGGAAGGGCGTGCTATGGGGACTGGCTTCGTTGGTCATCCTCGCGGCACCGCGACGGAAGAGGCGCATCTTACGGTCAGGGTAGAAGCCGCCGTGGCGCATCCAGCGGCCAAATATCTTGTTCCTGCGGTTTATCCAGTAGGCGCTGTGGGCAGGATGGCCGGCAAGCAGTTCGCGGATGTTCTGCTGGAGAGGAGCGGAAAGAACCTCATCTGCGTCCAGCAGGAGGATCCAGTCGGAGGTGCACTTGTCGATGGCAGAGTTTTTCTGGCCACCGTGACCTTTGAAGGACTCGACGAAGACCTTGGCGTTGTAGCTTCGGGCGATCTCGAGTGTGCGGTCGGTGGAGAAGGAGTCGACGATGATGATCTCGTCGGCGAAGCGCACGGAGTCGAGGGTGCGCGGAAGATTGGCCTCCTCGTTCATCGTGATCATGGCGATGGAGAGGGTCATGGGAGGTTAGGCCGTGAGCGTGATGGAAGGGTCGTCGAGCTGCTCGCGGAGCAGCCGTTCGGTGAGGGTAAGAAGGTCTTCGCCGGTCTTCGCGAAGGTGAACGCCTTGTTGGCTTCGCTCCACTCTAGTTTGTAGGACGTAGAGAGAGCGGAGATCCATACCTGGCGAACAGGAGTGTTCGGGGTGAAGACGAACTTCGCTGCACCGTCTTCGAAGAGGACGTTGAGGACGCCGTTCTTCTCCTCGGCCTCGAAGCCTCCTTCTTCTTCAGCGCGGAAGAGGGCCTGCTTGAGAGATTCGAGAGCTTTGTCGGACTCGTGGCGGAAGGTCGTTTCGTCGATCATGTAGAGACTAGTGTAATTGCCCCCAAGGGGTCTCAGTTCTTCTGAGGAATAACTGGGGTTGGCGGCGGCTCGTGTTGTGCGTCATGTTGCGCTTCGCGTGGAACCTCATGCTGGCCATCGTGTGGTGGCTCGTGGGGAATGAAGCAAGGTGTGGCCGCGGCCGTGGACTCGAAGTGCTGGGTGGCGTCGGAGAAGGTGACGGGCTGACAGGTGAAGGTGCGGAGGTGCGCGGTCTCGAAGGTCTCGGAGCGTGCAATCGGATCTCCGGATTCGCCGGGCTTGACGTGGCCGGTTGCGGTGACGAGGAGGAATCGGTGCTGGGGGTCGGTGGTGTCGGGCTGGAACCAGCGTTCGGTGAAGTCGCAGGAATGTTGATGAGTTGGGTCACAGGTGCGTTCGGTGGAGGCGAAGCTGGCGGTAATGACAGCATGGCCGTCGAGGATGCGGAGGTGGGCTTCGCTTTCGGTGAAATCACCATCGGAGCCCTTGGTGATGGCGTGGAAGATGGCGGCGTAGTGCTGATTTTCAAGCAGCGCGCGGTTGGTTCGCAGGAATGTGGTCGGGGTGGTGGAGGGGTCGCTGAAGGCCGTGGCGTAGGAAAGAGTGGCGATGCGGTGCCACTCGCCATCCTGGGGCATGAGGATAGCGCTGACCAGGTGCTGGTCGAGCTCTACGGTAAGGATGGCGTCAAGCTCAGGAGCGTTGCTAAGGGCTACGAAGTCAAGACGGACGGAGTGCGCAAAGGGAACATGACCGCGGACGAGATACTCGCTGGGAGCGGCGATGTCGGCGAGCGCGCAGGTGCGCATGCGGTCATCAGATGATTGGAGCTCGATGGCCAGAGTCTGTGGCGCGGAGACGCTCGCGTTGGAGGTGGCGAACTGGATAGGGCCGAGCCCGATATTGATGGGGTCGACGATGGGAATCTGGGGGACGACAATCTGCTTTGGCGGCGGCGCTGTTGGTGGCGCGGATCCAACGTCGTGACGCTGCGCCGTCGCCGTTCCGAATGCGCAGAGCAGCGCAAGCATAGGAACTGTTTTCGATCGAAATAAGCGCATAGGGGGAGACGTCGGCGGCATTGATGAAAGTAGACTCTGTGTTTGTGATGTTCTCGTCAACACTCTATGGAGCATGCGTGAGGGGCTATCCTTCTCGTACCCATTCCTCTAGAGGTTTTGGCTTTGGAACCAACGACCTGAATACAGCATGCTGCAGTCTTCCGGTAAAAGTGCGTGGTCCGTGGGTGCGCATAAACTGTTCGCAGCTAGCTAGAAACCTTCATCAATCGAATCGAACTGGGCCGAATTCCCCCAAATGCCATTATAAACGGGTGGCACAGGTGAGCTGCGTCGACCTAGAGGGGCGACTATCTTCCCTAACTTCAAAGGATAGTAACGACCCATGAAGGGCGCAGATCTTAACGGGTTATGAAACGCCCGTCTCTGCGGTAACGCTGCTGTCCGCCCGTCAACGCGATGGTTGCCCCTGAGGGCGGTGAATCCAGCGAAGTCTGATCGCTCTTTCGACCCACTCATGACAGCCAGAATTGTCATGAGTGGGGCCGTTGGCCCTCCGGGCTAGAAGGGGATGTCTTCGTCGGTGATGCCCTGGTCAGTGTAATCGTTGGACGGTGCGGAGACCCCGGCTGGGGATGAAGACCGCGAGCTGCTGTAGCCTCCAGAGGAGCTGCTGCCTCCTTCGCTGCGGCCGCCGCTGGCGCCGCCACCGAGGAGGGACAGATCATTGATGAGGATCTCGGTGCGGTACTTCTTTTGGCCAGATTCCTTGTCGTCCCAGGAGCGAGTCTGGATCTTGCCTTCTACGAAGATCTGGGTACCCTTTTTGACGTAGTCGCGGATGATTTCGGCGGTTCGCTGGAAGGCGACCAGGTTGTGCCACTCGGTCTTATCGGCCCAGTTACCCTGAGCATCCTTGGCGCGATCCGCGGTCGCGAGGGAGAAGGTTGCGACCGTCATGCCGCCGGGGGTGGTGCGAATTTCGGGGTCTTTGCCTACGTTACCGAGGAGGAATACTTTGTTGACGCCTTTTGCCATGGATATGCTCCGTTTCGTTCTTGAGGATAGCAAAGAACGGACAGAGGATTTAGTGCCGTAGAGCGGAGGCCGGTGCTTTGGTGGCCGGGAGTGGCGGATTCAGGCGAGGGGATGGCCATTGAGCGCCAACACGTGCAATGGCGGAGTCGATGGCGGCACCGGGGTTGAGATCGTCGTCAGAGACTGACTGGAGCACACGGATGATCCCTTTTGGGGTCCGTAAGGATGAGGTAAGGGACATCGTCGACGGCGAACTGATCGAGGAAGGAAGGGTCGACGATAAGGGTGGGCGTATTGTGGAGAAGGTTGGCGGCATCGGCGGGGGTGAAGACCGTTGTGCCGTTGCCTTTCGCTGTGGTGGCAGGGTTCGGGGGAACAGTTTGAGCGAGTAAGCCGTAGAGATAGGCTTCATGGCCGGCGACAGTGAACACGGTCTCAGGGATCTTCGTAGCCATGCGAATGCATTGCGGACACCAATCAGGGAAGAGCAGCAGCGCCGTGATGGCATTATGGGCGGGCAAATTAGGAAGCCCGGGGAGCCCGGGGAGATCGAGGCTGGTGAGCGCAACAGGCTCACGGGGATTCGTCGGATGTATGGGGTGTCTCAGATTGGGGAGCGGCTTACCGAGGAGAGCATAGCGGCGACGTGTGACGGCGACCGGGATGGCGTCGTCCGGGGAGAGTGTGGCGGGCAATGCGGCGTTGAGCGCGTTGAGGGTCGCGGTGATGGATTCCGGGGAGGATTTGGCAAGCTGCTGGAGTGCCGCGAGGACGACGCCGTCCGCGAACAGCTCATGGATGGACTGCGGAGGCTCGGCTCCGGGATAACCCGGGGTAGAGGGTGTTGCCGTCGCAGTGGCGGTGAGGGTTGCTAGCAGCAGAGGTTCACGGGCGAGGGCCACGCTGAGAGCGTCGGGCGTGTAGACGAATTGCATGAAGTGGATGGCTTCGTCGATCGTCTCGGCGGTGACGGTGTCATAGGGGACGGCGGCGAGCATGGCCAGTGAGGAGGCGAGGGCGTCGCGCTCCTGTTTGAGATGGAGTTGGGCGTCGATGAGATTCGCGTAGGCCTGGGTGAGCTGGGGCTTCGGTGCATCGGATGCGATGTAGAGGGTGGCGGCGCTGATAACGGCGGGGTAGCTCTGACCAAGGGCGCAGAGCTTGGCGAGATCGATCAGGTCGGAGCCGAAGAAGGTCCTGGGGTCGCGGGCGGCGCAGTCTGCCTGGGCGTGGGAGATGGAAACTTTGAGCGCGGCGATCTCGGTGTCAGACCAGTTCGAAATGGAATGCCGGGTTAGCTCAAGGGGATGGATTGCTTCTTCGTAGGCCGCATTTGGGGAGAGTTGCGGTTCAGCCGCCGGGGTTTGAGACAGAGAGATGGCGGGGAGAAGCAGGATGGCGAGAAGAGGCAGCTTCGGCACGACCGGAACTCTCATAGATTGCGCCAGAATAACAGGGTCAGGGTGCGGGCTAGGAGCGGCGGAGGTCTCCAAGAAGCTTGGCCAAGCCCAGAAAGAGAGTGAGGACGCCGGTGGGCATGCAGCCCATCGCGATCATCAGCGACAGCCACCCGGTGTTGGTATGCGGGCCTTCCTTCGTAACTCCTCCGAAGACGGTGAGCATGAGCAGGGCGGCGATCGCTCCCGTGAGGAAGATCGCGGTACCGGTAGTGAGAAGCTTGCGGGTGTCTGGTTGCATTCTAGGGATTAGGGAACAGGGATGATGCAGGGTAACGGTTAGCGGTAAGCGGCTAGCATCGCGTAGACGATCACTCCGCTGACCGAGACGTAGAGCCAGATGGGGAAGGTGTAGCGAGCTAGCTTGCGGTGTGCGGGAAAACGGCCGGTAAGGGAGAGGAAGAAGGTGATGAGGATCATCGGGAGAGCTACGACGGCGAGAAGGATGTGGGGTAATAGGAGGATCCAGAGATAGATGAAGCGCGCGGTGGGATGACCGGCGGGGAAGAGCATGTCGCCGTGCAGGACGTGGTTGGAGACGTAGGCTACGAGGAAGGCGCTGGAGACGATAAAGGCCGCGAACATGCTGTTTCGGTGGGACGTGATCTCGCGGCGGCGGATGTAGCGGAAACCGAGGACGAGAAAGACCGCGCAGAGGGCGTTGAGCACGGCGTCGAGCGCGGGAAGGAAGGTGAGGTGGGTGCCTGCGGCGTCGACTGGCGGGTGGTAGTAGACCAGCCAGGCAAGGAAGAGCGAGGCGATGGCGCTGACGCCGATAATGGCGGCGATGATCGAGGGGGGAGTGCGGTAGTTCGAGTTGGGCGCGGTCAGGTCGGGCATGGATGTTCCTGGTAGGGAAAAGAGCTGCTAGTTGTTCGTTGTTAGTTCTTCGATGTTAGAAGAGGAGGCGGCCTTTGGCGTCGAGCATCATGCCTGCCAGGAGCAGGGGCAGATAGATGACGGAGACTTTGAGGAGATGGCGGGCGATGACGCGGTTGGCGGGGTCCTCGGGATTGCGGGTGATTCGCAGGAACTTGATGGTGGCGACGAGGTAGTAGGCGTCGAGGAGAATGGCAGCGACGGCGTAGGGGATTCCGGTGACGTGCAGCCAGGTGGGCCAGAGGCTGACCGGGATCATGAGGAGAACATAGAAGAGGGCCTGGATGGCGGAGGAGCGGGCGGCCTCGCGGACGGGCTGCTGGGTGGAGGTGACGCGGATGCCGGCGTGGGAATAGTCGGCACGGTACATCCAGCCGATGGCCATGAAGTGGGGGAACTGCCAGACAAAGAGGATGGCGAAGAGCGCCACGGCGGGCCACTCGATGATGCCGCGGGCGGCGGTCCAGCCAATGAGCGGGGGAAGCGCTCCGGGGAAAGCTCCGATGAAGGTGTTGAGCGTGGTGATGCGTTTGAGCGGGGTGTAGATGGCTATATAGCCGACGGCGGTGAGCAGCGTGAGCAGGCCAGTGATCGGGTTGGTGGCCCAGGCGAGATAGATGGAGCCTCCGCACACTAGGAAGAACCCGATGGCTAGGCCATGGGCCAGGCCGATGCGATGCTGCGCCATGGGGCGGGCGGCAGTGCGAGGCATGCGGCGGTCGGAGGTTCGCTCGATGGCCTGGTTGAGCGCGCTGGAGCCGGCAGTGACGAGAGCGATGCCGAAGAGTGCTTTGATAAGCCCGGTCTGGAAGGGGGAGATGCCAGAGGCGAGCGAGCCGAGATAGAAGCCGGCAGCGGCGGTGATAATGACCATGAGCGAGACGCGCGGCTTGAAGAGGACGAGGTAGTCCGAGAGCAGCGAGTGGCTGCCGGTGCTCGCGTGGATGGCCGGAGATGTGGCGGTGATGGACACGACAAGTTAAAGGATAACGTGAGTGGCGGGTGGCGCGTGGGCGCTCATCGCGCAGATGCGGTGCGATGGAGGGGTGAGGGAAGATATTTGGGTGGGGCGAGAGCGAGGGTCAGGCGTTTGGAATGGTGAGTTTGGCGATGGTGGCTAGCTGCATGAAGCTGGTTCCTTCGTAGATTTTGCCGATTTTGGCGTCACGATAGAGCTTTTCGACAGGGTAGTCCTTGACGAAGCCGGCTCCACCGAAGACTTCGACGGCGAGGGAGGCGGTGCGCTCGGCGACTTCGGAGGCGAAGAGCTTGGCCATGGCGGCTTCCTTGAGATATTCGGCGCCAGAGTCCTTGAGGCGTGCAGCGTTATAGACCATGAGGCGGGCGGCTTCGACTTCCATGGCCATGTGCGCGAGCTGGAATTGCATAGCCTGGAACTCGGCCAGCGGCTTGCCGAACTGTTTGCGCTCGCGGGCGTAGCGAGCGGCATGGCGCCACGCTCCAGCAGCGAGGCCGACGAGTTGCGCGCCGATGCCGATGCGGCCTTCGTTGAGAGTTTCAATTGCGATCTTGTAACCCTTACCAGGTTCTCCGAGGACATTGGCGGCGGGGATGCGGCAGTTGCTGAAGAGAAGCTCGCAGGTGCTGCTGGCGCGGATGCCCAGCTTGTCTTCTTTGCGGCCGAGCGTGAAGCCAGGGGTAGATTTGTCGACCAGAAAGCAGGTGATGCCCTTGTAGCCTAGGGCGGGATCGAGGGTAGCGAAGACGAGGAAGAGGTTGGCTTCGATGGCGTTGGTAATCCAGAGCTTGGAGCCGTTGAGGAGGTAGTCTCCGTCGGGTTGAAGGGCAGCGCGGCATTGAAGGGCGAAGGCGTCGGAGCCGCTGGCGGCTTCAGAGAGAGCATATGCTCCGGTGAGGCTTGCGGCGAGCAACGGGAGGTAGTGTTGCTTCTGGCCCTCGGTTGCCCAGCGCAGGATGGCGCTGACGACGAGGGTGTTCTGGACGTCGATCAGGACGCCGACGGAAGGATCGACGGCAGAGATCTCTTCTACAGCGAGGACGGCTTCGAAGAGGGTTCCGGCGGGGCCCCCGTAGGCGTTGGGGACCTGAATGCCCATGAGGCCGAGGTCAAAGAGCTTGCGGAGGAGCGCGGGATCAAAGGCTTGTTGTTCGTCCATGGGGCGGACGAGGGGAGCTATCTCATTGCGTGCAAAGTCGCGGATGGTGTCGCGGAAAAGAGTCTCGTCGGGGGAGATCTGGGTGAGTGCGGGCATACGACAGATAGTAGACAGCAGCGGATGGACAGTAGGGAAGGGGCGGGCGACTCAAAGCGGGCTCTCGGTGGATATTGCTGTGGAAATATTGCCGGGTTATACTTCGACTATCGGCAGAGCTGGTGTTTTTCTTGCTGTGCCACGAGTGAGGTTCGTCTTCAGCGTAAGCGTGAAGGATGTCCAGCTCGGAAGTGGCGGTCCGCCCGGACAGTACGGCGGCGAGACCGGCTGGCGCGCGGTAACACGCGTGCTCCGAAGTTGTGAGATAGCGATGGAGTGGGTCGTCGCCGATGTCACCAATGTTTTTTTACCATCCGATTGCCTCGTGTGTGGAGCTGCAATGGGCGCTCTCGCGAGGGTTCGAGTTTGTGAGGCCTGCGTAGCGAGGGTGGGATCGCTGGTGGGAGGCGAGCAGGATATGTTGTGCTCGCGATGTGGGGATGCGCTGGGCATGGAGTCAGCGCGGTTTGCCGCGGCAATGGGAGTCAGCGAGTGCACGATGTGCAGACTGGCTCCGCCCAAGTTTGACAGGGCTGTGGCCTTCGCCAACTACGACAATGAGATGCGCGAGATGCTGCACCTGCTGAAATTCAATGGCATGCGCGGCGTAGCGGAGCATGTGCTGGGTGGAGGCATGGCGATCGCAGTGCAGAGGCTAAGGGACGCTGCGGCAAATGAGTTGGTGGTGATTCCTGTGCCGTTGTTTGCGGCGAGAGAGAAGAAGCGAGGGTTCAATCAGGCGAAGCTTCTCGGAGATGCTGCGGTGAAGCGGCTGAGGCGGCTGGAGCCGGGGTGGAAGTTGGCTTTGAGGGACGGGATCCTAAAGCGAGTGAAGGATACGAAGGCGCTGTATGACCTGAATCCTGGGCAACGGCGACGGAACCTCCAAGGGGCATTTGTCATCACGGACGTCGAGGCGGTGCGGGGCCGCGAGGTGCTGCTGATCGACGACATTATGACGACTGGAGCGACGGCCCGGGAGTGCGCGAGAGTGTTGAAGCGTGCGGGCGCGGAGAAGGTATGGGTGGTGACGGCGGCGAAGGCGCAGCCGGAGAGTGTTCAGAACGCTGTGCAGCATGAGGCGGAAGGCTTTGCGATGTGGGATGCGGCTTCAGTGCCGGCGACTCGCGTAGTGGAGCCGTTGGCAGCGAAGCAGCAAAAGTTTTTCTAGGTAGTCGAAGCGAACATGACCGGAGGATAGGAATGCAGGCTGGCAAATCTAGCGGGACTCGGACGAAACGGGCAGGCAACAGGCACCACACGACGCATCCGGTGGCAGGAACGGCGCGGGCCGAGGCCATCGATATTCGCATGGGGACGTTTCGGCAACCAGCAATGCAGACGCCAGTGCTGGTGCTCAATGCGAGCTATGAGCCGATCAATATTTGTGGTGCGAGACGGGCGCTGGTACTGGTGCTGAAGGGCGTCGCTCGCACGGAGGAGGAGCAGGGCGCGGTGCTGCATTCACACCGGATGAATCTGCAGATGCCAAGCGTGATTCGGCTGCTGGAGTACCGGCGGATTCCTCACCAGACGAGGGCGCTGAGCCGCAAGAACATTCTGCTGCGGGATCGCAACACGTGCCAGTACTGCCAGAAGGTTCTTATCGCTTCGGAGCTCACCTTGGATCATGTTGTCCCGCGGTGTCGCGGGGGGCTATCGACGTGGGAGAATTTGGTGGCGTGCTGCAGGGATTGCAATCGACGGAAGGGTAGCCTGATGCTGCATGAGTTGACGGATATGAAGTTGCTGCGCGAGCCGCGGCCGTTCTCGCTGCACACGAGCCGGCACATTATGCGGATGATTGGCAGCGCGGATGCGAACTGGCGGAAGTATCTCTACTTCGAGTCAGAGTCAGCTGCATAGCAGGTCGGGCTGTATCAGGGCTGCGGCTTGGAGGCTGGGGGTTGCGGGGTGTCGGGTTTCTGGGCGGGGGTTTTGTTGTCGAGGATTTCGCCATCGTAATGGATGATGACGTTGGTGTGGAAGCGCTTGTAGTCGGTGTAGCGAACGATGGTGCGGACGTGGACATCCTGCGAAAGTGCTCCGCGCTGTGCGGCGAAGTGCAGCGTGCCCTCGGCTTTGGTGTAGGTGGGGAACCAGTATTTGCCATCGATCTGCTGGTAGTAGGTGGTGTAGGGAGGGCTTAGGTCTTCGTGACCCGGGCGGGTGTCTTGCGGGACGGTGATGCCATTGATGAGGACGATTTCGTTGTCCTCCTGATCAACCCAGACTTTGCCCTGGAAGTAGCGGTGACCCTTTACGAGCTGCTTGGGCTTGACGTCGAAGACGTAGGTGTCGAGCTCGTCGACGTGTTGCTTGCCGAGGTAGGTGAGGTCGTAGTCGGGGAGCTCGGGCGCAGTGAGGATGAAGGGGAGGCGCTTCTCGATGTCGCGGAAGTCGTTCTCGGTCATGATGACGCGCTCGATGGTGTTCTGGGGGGCGAAGGTGACGTGCTCTTCGCGATGGCCGGCTTCGTCGAAGCTGATGTTGGTGATCTGGTGATACTCGCCGTCGGGGCGACCGGTGTCGTCGGAGATGGTGTCGAACTTTACGTCCTGAACGAAGGTGTACTCATCGCGCGCGGCGGCGAAGGCGGACTCGCGCTGGCCCATCTTGTCGATGATCTGGGCGACGGTGATGCCGGTGGGCGCGGTGGTATCGAGGGGGCCGAAGCCCTCGGCTGCGTCCTGAGCGAGGAGAGGGGGTGCGGCGAGGAGGGCGGCGAGGATGAGGAGCTTCGGCGTCATGGTCTGCTGACAGAATAGACGGGGATTGCGTTGGAAAGGTTGAGGGTGGGGGCAGGGGCGTAAACTGGCGCGATGAGAATGCGGACGATGGCGATGATCGGGCTATTGGCGGGAATGGTTGGTGCGGCGGCTGCGCAGACGGGCGTGGCGCAGACGGTGGCGGCGAAGGCGAAACGTTCGATGACGTTTGCGGATTTGATGGCGATGAAGCGGGTGAGCGATCCGCAGGTGTCGGTGAGTGGGAGGTGGGTGCTGTTCTCGGTGACGGATGTGTCGCTGGAGAAGAATACGAAGGTGAATCATCTGTGGGTGGTGCCGCTCAGTGGTGGGGCGGAACGGCAGGTGACGCCGGGGAGTGGGGAGGGTGAGGGGAGGTTTTCGCCGGATGGGAAGTTTGTGATGTATGCGGCGGGTGGGCAGTTGATGGTGGCGGCCTGGGATGATGCGGCGGGGACGGTGGGTGTGGGGAGGGCGGTGACGTCGTTGGAGACGGGGGCCGATGGGGGCGTGTGGGCTCCGGACTCGAAGCACTTTTTGTTTGTGTCGGAGGTGTATCCGGAGTGTGAGTCGAAGCTGCCGATGGGCGTGGAGCGGAATGAGGCCGAGGCGAAGTGCAATGCGGCGAAGGATGAGGCTGCGGCGAAGTCTCCGGTGAAGGCGCGGATTTTTACGGATTTGCTGTATCGGCACTGGGACCATTATGTGGGGGCGAAGCGGTCACATATTTTTTATGGAGACGTGGAGGGTGGGGTGGCTGCGACTCCGGAGGATCTGACGCCCGCGAGTGTGGTGGGGGATCATGTGGCTCCGACGTTTTCGCTGGGTGGGCCGCTGGGGTACGCGATTTCGCCGGATGGGAGGGAGGTGGCGTATGAGGTGAATCTGGATAAGGTTCCTGCGGAGTCGACCAATAACGATATTTATGTGCTGGAGGTGGGGGCGGAGCCTGGGACGGCGCGGAAGGTGTCGACGAGTTTGGGGAGTGACGATGGGCCACAGTATTCGCCGGATGGGAAGTGGCTGGCTTGGCGGTCGCAGAAGAAGAATGGATTTGAGAGCGACAAGTTTGATTTGGTGGTGATGGATCGCGGGACGGGGAAGATTCGGGATTTGACGACGAAGTTTGATAATTGGGTGGATGAGTTTGTGTGGGGGCCACAATCGAGTTTCCTGCTTTTCACCAACCCGTTTCATGGAGATGAAAGGATCACGGCAGTCAGAGTTCAAAGCGATGTAGAGGGCTCAAACGACTTCGAAACGCGAACCAGAACGGATCCGGGCGAGTTCGGAGATCTTAGGATTACCAATGATCTGACTCTGGTTGCGACAAGAATGCTCGTCGATCACCCGGGCGATGTAGTTGCGATTCCAGCACAGAATTATGACGCTAATGGAAATTTGGTTGGCACCCAGACTCTCCGCGTACTCACGCATTTGAATGATTCGTTGGTGGCTCAGCTTGAGCTGTCGAAGATGGAGGCATTCTGGTTTGCGGGGGCGGGTGGGACGAAGGTGGAGGGGTTTGTGGTGCGGCCGCCGGGGTTTGATGCGGGGAAGAAGTATCCGGTGAAGTATTTGCTGCATGGCGGGCCGCAGACGGCCTGGGGAGATGCGTGGAGCTATCGGTGGAATCCGGAGTTGTTTGCGGCGGATGGGTATGTCGTCGTGATGGTGAATCGGCGGGGGTCGACGGGGTATGGGCAGAAGTTTGTCGATGAGGTGTCGGGGGATTGGGGTGGGCGCGCTTATGTCGATTTGATGAAGGGGCTCGACTATGCGGAGGCGAAGTATCCGTTCATCGATAAGAATCGCGAGTGCGCGCTGGGGGCCAGCTATGGCGGGTTCATGGCGGATTGGGTGCTCACGCATACGGACCGGTTCAAGTGCATTGTGACGCATGATGGGATGTATAACCCGCAGAGCGCGTTCGGTACGACCGAGGAACTGTGGTTCAACGAGTGGGAGTTCAGGCCGTTAGAGACAGGGATTAGGGAACAGGGATTAGGGATTAAGAGGGGCGATGATGCGGTGGTGGAGCAGACGAAGCCGGCGCATCCGTGGGATTTTTATGACAGGCCGGCGAGTGAGGATCCGTTCCGGAAGTGGTCGCCGATGATGTTTATTAAGGATGCGCGGACGCCGACGCTGGTGGTTCATTCGCAGCTTGATTACCGGCTTGATTTGAGCGAGGGGTTGCAGTTGTTTACCGCGTTGCAATTGCTCGGTGTGCCGAGTGAGATGCTTTCGTTTCCGGATGAGGGGCACTGGATTTTGAAGCCGCAGAACTCGCAGCTTTGGAATGAGACGGTGAGCGATTGGTGCGACCGGTGGACGGGGACGAACAAGTATGCCGCGGTGGGGCCGGAGAGAAATCCGAAGATGGCAGGAGGGAAGTAGCTGGCTGGAAGGGAAGTATGGGAGTGCAACTGTGAAGCGTGTGGAGGGTCCTTCGACTCCGCTGCGCTCGGGATGACAGATTAGTGCAGGGAGGATGGCAATGGCGGGTGTGGCGCGATGACGTTTGGGAAGAAAAAGAGTTATGGGGCGGGGGGCTTTAGGCCTAAGACTCCGAAGCCTCCGCTGGATGCGCCGGGGTTGCTGGAGTTTGCGGTGCGGTCGCTGAGTTCGAAGATGAAGAGCGTGCGCGACTTGCGGCGCCGGATGAGCGATCGTGCGGAGCCGGGGGAGGCGGGCGAGGCTGCGATGGATGCGGTGATTGCGAAGCTGAAGGAATTGGGATATCTAAGCGATGAGAGGTTTGCGGCGGACTACACGCGCCTGCGTAAGGAGAATGAGAAGTACGGCAAGCGGCGTGTCCAGCAGGGCCTTATGCAGAAGGGGATTGCGCAGGAGTTGACGCAGTCCACGCTGGCGACGGCATATGACGAGGTGGATGAGGTGGCGCTCGCGAAAGAGTATGTGGCTCGCAAACGAATGAAGAAGCCGGAGGATGAAAAGGCAGTTGCGCGCACGATGCGGAGGCTGGTCGGAGCGGGGTTTTCTACGCGGACGATTTGGAAGGTGCTGCGCGGTTGGGGCGCGGAGGTGGAAGAAGTGGATCTGGAAGAGTAGACAGTGAAGAGCGAGATGGTTCAGCGGGTGGTGGGGATTGATTGGTCGGGGCGAGTGGATGCCGCGGGGCAGCGTCGGCATATCTGGGCGGGAGTTTGGACCGAGGATGCGCGAGGGAACGTGAGCGTGCGGCTGGAGGCCGGACGCACTCGTGAGGAGATTGCGGCGTGGTTGATTGAGTTGGCGCAAGAGACTCCCCGGATGGTAGTAGGGTTTGATTTCTGCTTCAGCTTTCCGGCTTGGTTTGTGCGCGATGAGCACGGTGTGGCGAGCGCGCCGGAGTTTTGGGAACGGGTGGTGCGCGAGGGCCACGGGGAGAGATGGCTGGCGCGTGGTGCGGAGGATCGACGGTTCTGGGGCAAGGCTGGCGTGGGCCATCGGGGTGCGCGGCCAGCGGAGTTCTCGGGGGAGCATGTGCATCGGATGCTGCGTGCTACGGACATCGATTGCAAGATTGTTGCGCAGATTCCTGAGGCAGAACGGCAGGCTCGGGTGAAGGGGATTACGCCGAAGAGCGTGTTTCAGATTGGTGGTGCAGGGAGTGTAGGAACGGCTTCGCTGCGGGGGTTTCCGCTGTTGTTGCGACTGCGGGAGGCTGGGTTTCGGGTGTGGCCGTTTGATGCGCCGAAGCTGGTTGGAGAGATGGCCTGCCCGCTGGTCGTCGAGATGTATACGCGGCTGAATACGGGGGCGGTGCGGAAGTCGAATGCGGAGGCGCGGGCGGCGTATCTGCTGAAGAAGC
The DNA here is from genome assembly GCA_027452215.1 of Granulicella sp. Taxonomy (GTDB): domain Bacteria; phylum Acidobacteriota; class Terriglobia; order Terriglobales; family Acidobacteriaceae; genus Granulicella. The sequence goes on from DAIDGQ010000013.1 coordinate 24,983, forward strand.
GCAGAGAGTATGCCGCGTATGCGGCGCTATCGCGCGGAGTGTTGCAGAGGGCACGTGCGAGTGAGGATGCGTTCGATGCGCTGGTAAGCACAATGGTGATGGCGGAGCGGCGCAAGGGGTTCGTAAGGCTCCCTAAGCCTCGAGATCCGTTGCATGGGATTGAGGGATGGACGTGGGCTCCTGAGATCAGCGGAGAAGATTGAGTTTTGGAAGTTTGGGGAGAACGTCGATGGCGGCTGCCAGAGTGCGGAAGAGTTCGATGGCGCGGAGGCAGTCGGGATCCAGTGTGTAGTGAATGTTGCGGGTTAGGTAGGTACGGATGGTTTCGGGGCCGATGGCCAGGCGGGGGTTCCACTCGATGACGAGTTGTTCGGTGTGGGCGAGGCCGGCGTCTCGGCTGGCGGTGAGATCGGCGATGAGTTGGTGCGGCGTAAGACTTGCGGGCTCGAGGGCTTCGGGGCGGACGGCCCAGACGGCGGCGACCCAGGGAAGGCCTGTGAGTTCGCGCCAGAGGTGGGCGAGGTCGAGCCAGAGGAGTGGGGTGTTTGAGGCTGCGTCGATGGCGGCGCGTTGTTCGCGGGCTAAGAGCGCGGGGTCGCCGATGAGGAGTGCGGCGTCGGCGGAGGCAAGCATGGCGAGGGGGTCGGCGGGCTGGTGGAGGAAGGTGGGGTGGGTGTGGTGGAAGTGCTCGAAGAGGATGCGGGTGTAGGCTACGGAGCTGCGGCTGGCCGTGTCGGCGGCGAGGGTGCGGACTTGCTTGAGGGCTTCATTGGTGGAGAGGTGCGAGGGATTTTTGACCAAGAGAAGGATACTGCGGACCTCGTCGCGCGAGGCGATAGTGCAGTCGGGGACGATGGCGAGCTCTGGCGTGAGAGCGGCGATCGGGATAAGGCCGAGGTCTGCGGTACCGGAGTTGAGCTCGGCTGCGCAGATCGAAGGCAGGGTGTAATGCACATCGTAGTGCTCACGCAGGACCGTGGCCGTGGGTTCGTGTTCGAAGTTGTAGAGCAGTGGGGCGGGATTTAGGAACGAGATGGTGGAGACGCGTAGAGGCACCTATTGATTCTAAAAGAAGGCGGCGCATCAACAGGTCTTGCCCGAATGCGGTACCATGCGATCACAACGCAGTGGAGAGGTACGCGTAATGATGAATGCAAATTTGGAAGGAGCTCAGCTTGAATCGCGCCCAGAGGCGAGGCTGGCATGGCTGGCCCTGGCGCTGACACCTGGGATGGGGCCTACGCGCTGCGCCCGAGCGGTGAAGCGGTTGGGAGCGGCGGAACATTTATTCGGCGCATCGTTGACCGAGCTTGAGGGTATTGGCATGCCGGCCGAGGCCGTGCAGTTCTGCTTCGATGGGCGGGCAAGGGCTGCTGCTATTGAAGAGGCGAGCCGAACCGCAGAGCAGCGGGCGAGGTATCTGACACCTGAAGATGAGGCGTATCCGTCGAGGTTGCTGGAGATTTATGATCCTCCGGCGGTGCTGTGGGTGCGTGGCGATGCTCGACTGCTGAACCGTGCGGGGATTGCTGTTGTGGGAACCCGGCAACCAACGCCGTACGGGTCGGGGATGGCGGAGATGTTGAGTCGCGACCTTGCCCGACGAGGGATGGTCGTGATGAGTGGGATGGCGCGTGGTGTGGATACTTGCGCGCACAAGGGGGCACTGGAGGCTGGCGGGGCTACAGTTGCGGTGTGGGGGACCGGGATCGATGTGATCTATCCGAAGGAGAACAAAAAGTTGGCGGAGCAGATCGTCGCCCAAGGTGGCGTGATTGTGAGTGAGTTTCCTCTGGGGACGTTTCCTGCTCCCCAGAATTTTCCGATTCGCAATCGCACGCTAAGCGGGATGAGCATTGGGGTGCTGGTGGTGGAGGGGGGGGAGTACTCCGGCACGCGGATTACCGCGCGATGCGCGCTGGAGCAGGGGCGCGATGTGTATGCAGTTCCCGGCAATGCGACGAATAAAAACGCGTGGGGGCCGAATACTCTGATCAAGCAGGGGGCAAAACTTACGGCGACGTGGGAGGATATCTGGGAAGACCTTCCATCGCAGGTGAGGATGCAACTGGAGGATGAGATGCAGGCCCAGAATGGGCGGAATGAATCGTCTGGAAAGGGAAGCGCATCTCTATTTGACGAGCGGTCGACGGCAGCGCCGATGAGCGAACATGAGCGACTCGTGATACAAGAGTTGCGGCAGGATGAATCGCTGCAACTGGATGAGCTAATTGAGCGGCTGGAGCCGAAGATGGTCTCGGGAGAGATCTTTACTGCATTGTTTGAGTTGGAACTTGGGGGTAGAGTGAAGCAGATGCCGGGAAAAAATTATGTGCGCTGCTTCTAGAATCGGGGCGGTGAAGTTTGAAATTCGGTCGCACTGATAACGATGTTCGTGCGTCCAAGTAGACGACACGTCTGATCGCGAGCTGATAGAGATTGGCAACGCGGTTTGACTTGACCTTGGCAAAGCATGATAGGTTGCATAGGAATTGGAAGCGAGGACGCGGCTTCGGTCGAACGTCTTTGAATGGGTGTGTGGTATGGCAAAGAACTTGGTGATCGTGGAGTCGCCGGCAAAGGCGAAGACGATCGGGAAATATCTCGGCAGTGATTACGTGGTGGAGGCCTCAATCGGGCACATCATGGATTTGCCGAAGAACGATATTGGTGTGGAACTAAAGCATCGGACGTTTGAGCCGACGCTGATTGTGTCTCCGGGCAAAGAGAAGGTTGTAGACCGGCTGAAAAAGCTGGCCTCCAAGAGCGATTTTGTGTTTCTGGCGGCCGATCCTGATCGCGAAGGAGAGGCGATCGCTGCTCATTTAAAGATGCAGCTGCTACCGTCCATTCGCGTGAAGAGCAACATGCGCCGGGTGACCTTCAACGAGATTACGAAGAAGGCGGTTACAGCAGCCTTCGGGCATACGCGCGATGTGGATGAGAACCTGGTGGACGCGCAGCAGACGCGGCGGGTGCTAGACCGCCTGGTGGGTTATCAGATCTCTCCACTGTTGTGGGACAAGGTGAAACGTGGTCTAAGTGCGGGACGGGTGCAGACCGTTGCGCTGCGTTTGATCGTGGAGCGCGAGCGCGAGATCAATGCTTTCCAGGCAGTGGAGTATTGGAACATTGACGCTGTGCTTTCGCCGCAGAAGAACGGGCAGGAGTTTACGGCGCGCATGGTGGGCGTGCAAGGATTGCCAATTCGTGTTGCGAATGGCACGGATGCAGAGGGAAAAGAGGTATTTCTCTCGAACGCGCTGCCGGATAAGGGCGCGGTGGACGAGGTGATGGAGCAGTTGGAGCGGGCGACCTGGCGGGTGAAGTCAGTCGAGAAAAAGGAGCGGCGGCAGAACCCTCGCGCTCCATTCACAACGAGTCAACTACAGCAGCAGGCAGCGGGACGGTTGGGCTTCAATGTGCGGCGCACCATGGGTGTGGCGCAGCGTCTGTACGAGGGCATCGAGCTCGGCAGCGAGGGAACGGTCGGCCTGATCACCTACATGCGAACTGATTCGACGAACATGAGCGCGGATGCGGTCAAGGAAATTCGCGAGTGGGTCGATAAAAAGTTTGGTGACAAGTATTTACCGGAGAAGGCGAACGTCTACAAGAGCAAGAAGGACGCACAGGAGGCGCATGAGGCGATCCGTCCGACCAACGTTGCGTTCACGCCAGATTCAATTGCGAAGTACCTTTCGGATGAACAGAACCGGCTGTACAAGCTCATCTGGGAACGCGCTGTGACGAGTCAGATGACGCCGGCGATCTTTGACCAGACGACGGTGGAGATTGAGGCTAAAGCTGATGCTGTGTATGACTTCCGCACGACGGGAAGCATTCTGAAGTTTGATGGCTGGCTGCGGTTCGATGAAGAGGCGAAGAAGGCAAAGGCCGCTCGGGTTGCGGCAGAGGCCGAAGATAGGCGGAAGGCCTCGCAAAGCGCTGAGGCCGAGGATGTTGAGGGTGCGCAGGATTCGACCAGCGAGGAAAGCTCGGCGGAACGGCGCTTACCAGAGTTGAGGGGTGGGCAGGGGTTAGAGCGGGTGACGCTTGATCCGCAGCAGAAGTTTACACAGCCTCCGCCAAGGTTCAATGAAGCTAGTTTGGTGAAGACGCTGGAGGAGAAGGGGATTGGGCGGCCTTCGACTTACGCCTCTATTATCAATACGATCCAGGAGCGCGACTACGTAAAGAAGCTCGCGCAGAAGCTGGTGCCGACCGAGATTGGGATGGTCGTAACTGAGTTGCTGGTGAAGAACTTCCCGTACATCTTTGAGACGGGCTATACCGCGCAGCTTGAAAGCGAACTAGACGCTGTTGAAGCGGGGACGGAGAAGTGGACGGACCTGCTGAAGGGGTTTTATACGCATTTTGAGGAAGAACTGAAGGTCGCCGAGACGCAGATGGAAGACGTCAAGGCAATGGAGCAGGAAACCGACGAGATTTGCGATAAATGCGGGGCACCACTGATTTTGAAGTGGGGCAAGTTCGGGAGCTTTTATTCCTGCTCAAACTTTACGAAGGTGAAGCCAATTACCGTTGCGCAGGGACCGCTCAAGAAGGATCCCAAGGCCGCGGTGAAGAAGGTGCTCGATACGTTCAGCTTTCCGATGTATGTGAAGGCGATGAGCGACGATGTGACGGAGTCGAGTGCTAAGGTTGAGGATAAGTCCCAGCTGATCATGGAGTTACAGCGGGCGTCTGGCCAGGGAAACAAGCTCGTAGTGGAGCCGGAGAGCTGCGATTTTACGAAGGAGAACTTCGCCGCGAAGCCGGATTTGAACTCTCCTGAGGCTCAGGACGCGGAGCAGGAAGAGGAGTTCTGCGACAACTGCGGGCGGACGATGGTGCTCAGGAATGGGCCCTGGGGGCCGTTTATGGCGTGTCCTGGTTACAACGACGACCCTCCGTGCAAGACCATCCGGAAGCTGACGCAGAAGGTGCAGTCGAAGCCTCCGGTGGTCTTGGAAGAGCCTTGTCCGAAGTGTGGAAAGCCTCTGCTGCAGCGGGATGGACAGTATGGTGAGTTCGTCGCTTGCTCTGGGTATCCGAAGTGTAAGTATGTGAAACAAGAGCTGTTAGATGTACCTTGCCCGAAGTGCGGAGGCGAGATTGCCATGCGAAAGAACAAGCGTGGCGACACATTCTATGGGTGTACCCGGTATCCGAAGTGCGATTTCACGAGTAATCAGAAGCTGGTGAATGAGACTTGCCCGAAGTGCGAGGCGGCGTACCTGGTGGAATATGCGAATGCTGAGGGGACGTTCCTGATCTGTCCGAACAATCGGGAGGCGTTGCCGAAGCGCCGGCCGCGCAAGGGAGCGAAGGAAGAGGAAGTCGCTGGTGCTCCTAACTGTAGCTACGAGAAGAAGATAGGGCCACCGCAGACGAAGAATGAGGCGGAGGATCGGAAGCTGCCGGACCCGGAAAAGACGAGGCCGGTGGTGGAGGCAGTTGCCTAAGGGAGATCCAGTCGCGCGGCGACAGATATGAGGTTCTGGAGGAAGCCTCGGTGCGACTTCCCATTTCCAGTAGGTTTGTGGTATAAAGGAAGCGGCACGCGGCTCCAACCGCGGCAGGGACGCTTCTTCTTCCTCGGGCTTGCGAGGGGTGTCTTGCCGCTGTATCTGACTGAAACGATTGGAAGGGCGGACATGGCAAAGGCTATTTGGAACGGACAGACGATCGCTGAAAGCGATAAGGTTGAAACAGTTGAGGGGAACGTATATTTCCCGGAAGAGACTGTAAACAGGGCATTTCTGCGGCCCAGCTCCACCAGTTCGAATTGCCCATGGAAGGGTATGGCGAGATACTACACGGTGCTGGTGGACGGGCAGGAAAACCCGGACGCGGCCTGGTATTACCCTAATCCCAAGCCGGCGGCGAAGACGGTTCGGCACCATGTGGCGTTTTGGCGCGGCGTGGAGATTGTTCCCAGCTAACAATTGAATCGAAGGAAGATAGGTTTGAAGATCGCTCCCTGCGGGGGGCGATTTTCTTGCGTATTGAGCGCGGTTTGGGGCTGCAAGTGGCGTGACTGAAGGAGGGTTCGGGTTGCGCGGCGGCAGATTTGGGGTAACGGCGAGGTTAGGGGAGGAGGAGCTCGCGGTCGATGCGGTCGAGGAGGTCTCCGGTCTCGTGGGTGGAGACTTTGCGGATGAAGAATTTGTCGGTGGTGCGGGCGAGGTCGAAGTCGGACTGGGTGGAGTGGAAGACTCGCTTCTCGGAGGGGTGGATGAGGTGGAGGGGGGTCTGCTGGTTGGTTCCGGCACCTTCGTCGGGCTGGGGGCCGAGGGTTTGGGCGGCGAAGGGGGATTGGGCGACGAGGGTGTGGTAGAAGACTTCGTCGGTGGCGTAGGTGGAGCGGAAGGTCTGGAGGTACTGGGGGTGCTGCTGGACGTAGTCGACAATGTAGCGGGCGCAGGGCTCGGAGAAGGCCCACCAGCTGCTGCCGAAGTAGATGGGGAGGCCGACCTCCTTCTGGAAGTCGCGGGGGCGGAAGGAGGAGAGCTTGTTGAGGACGGCGCGGGCCTTCTTTTCGAGGGGGTGGAGGGAGGGGTAGCGGGCCATGAGGCTGTCGGAGAGCAGGGGGGCCATGCGCCAGTGGCGGGAGACGAGGCTCCAGAGATGGGGTGTGGAGGGGCTGATGGCGGTGAAGCGGATGTAGTTGTGGTCGTGGTCGGAGAGGAAGAGGGCGGCGAGCTGGGAGAGGGGCTTGACGGGGTAGCAGGCTCCGGAGATGAGGACGTATTTGCTGAAGGTTTCGGGGTGGTGGACGGCGGTGCGGAGGAGGGAGAGGGTGGTGTCGACCATGGAGGCGTCGGCCCAGTGGACGGAGAGGCGGGGATGGATGAGGGTGACGTTGGGGAGGGCGGCGAAGGGGGCGAGGGGGAAGTCGCGGGATTTGGCGTCGATGTGGAGGAAGACGGCGTGGTCGCGGAGATGGTGGCAGAGGCGGAGGAGTAGGGGAGCGTCGCCGTGAGCCAGCACTAGAAAGGCAATTCTGCGCGGCGTGGCTGGCGTGGCGTTATCCATGGATGCGGGTCCTCATGAATCGAGTTTAGTGGATCGCGCGCTCTGGATGCTGGCTGCACTGATATGCCGCCACCCGTTGGAACGTTATGCCTCGATAGGCGACCAGGCGCTGCACAGTTGTTCCCACCCGTTTCACATATTCCGCCAGCCAGCGACTAGCGGAATTCGAACTTTCTCAAAACCCGACTTCAATGGCGTTTCGGCGAATCGGTACTGGTTGGATTGATACCATTACGTTTTGCCCCTCATCCGCAGCACGCGGAAATATACGAACTTGCAGGCTTATATGAAGACACGTGTTCTCCCGCCGCCTGATGTCTTTGCCTCTTGCCCGCTCGATGGGAAGATACTCGAGCACTATGCAGGCACATTCGAGGCGGCCTACGTTTCGCTCAATCCGTTCATCAAACCAGTTTCGATTGATAAGTCAGAGTTCAAGCCTGAGACCTATCCCAGCCGTGCAAAGATAGTGGCGAACTGTGAACCGGTCTCCTGGTCCGAGGTTGCGCAGCGATTGGGCTTGCCGGGGATCGCAGCCGTTGATGTTGGGCTTCGGACGCGAATCCTCGGTTTGCGTAAGGAACTTGAAAATCAGATCTATGCTACTGCGATTGAAACGTTTTACGAGACACAAGGGATCGTGGCACCCACAGAAGGAGCCTTTTCCCCTCTGCTTCACGACAAAATACTTCAGTCCATAAAAAGACTGGGCTACGACTGGCTTTGGGTTGGGGATGAGTTCGACACGGAAAGAAAGCTACGTTGGATCGACGACCTCCTGAATCAAGAGGATGGTCTTACCACGGGTCGCTTCAACGTGTTCACTCCAGATAAGCGATTGTTATGGACGATCCACTGGGATAGCCATTTTTCGCTCCTCTGCTCTTCCCATGAGAGGTTAGCATCGATCCAGGCGGCCAACGATCTGGAAGGATTCTTCTGCGACTCATCAACCGAGGTGTACTGGAGCGTGCGTCCGTAAAACGCAAGGTGCCCTGATTGAGTCTTAGGGGCTGGGCTCTTTGGCGAAGTCGTCATTCTCCTGAAACGGTGTTTTGACTCAGTTCGAATCGCGCGACGCACACCTCCGCCACGGATGACACTTTTTACTGCTTCTTGCGAGCGAACTCTGATTCGCTATAGTGCCGAACGAGGAGAATGACTCCAACCGCCACGAAGACGGTGAGCAAGGCTAGAGCCCATGCAAACGGGACGCGCTTCCGGCGGGGTTTTATGATCACGTATTGGATTTTTGGAACAATCAGCCCTTCGCTCACGTTGGCGCTCCCCCTCGCAATGAAGTTGTGGGATCTAAATCTCGATTTGGCGTCCTGATTCCCATAAGGTTCGCCAACTCTTGAACGTTAGCGAACGGGCTGCTCGAGACGATAGCGCTGATACCTTGCAGGCCATGTACGATCAAGGCCCGGTTATTCACTTGAATGCCACGTTCCACAAGGTCGAATTGTCGATCAACGGCGTCCTTACGCTCTGCAAAAACCCTGTCGCAATTACTTAGTCGAGGCATTTCGAGAGGATAGACAGACCCAGCGGGAGATTGCGGATATCGATGCTGTTTGACCTCACAGAATCCTGCCTTCCTCATCCATCAGTCTAGTGTCGATGAGATCTGCTACCGTCGCAGCCATTTGCGGCAGGGGGGCGATCACATTCAGATCGCGGTCATCAAAAGATGGTTTGCGGAGCAAGATGGTTTGCGGAGCACACGGCGAAGGGATCTCTTACATTGCGAGAAGAATCCGCAAGGGTAAAGCTCTTTGCGTGCAGATTCATATTGGCGGTTGCTCACTTAAGCGGCTCTCCCCACTCCGCTGGTTCACTTCCGTGCTCAACATGAGCCACGATCGACGTGCCGGCGCCATTGAAAATGCATAGCTAGATCACCGCATCTGCCGCAAACGCCAGCGGCTCAGTTCAAACGATCCTATCGAAACTGCCGCGGCCAAAAGTGCCGACCTCAATCCTGCCTCGTCTGCCGGGGCAGTCCCGATAGGAAACAGCGCTGGACGAGCCACTTGACCTGTTTACAACAACTAGGAATCGAAGTTGCCGAAAATGAGACTTGTAAGTTGAAGGGCCGACCACGCTTCCGCCATGATTCTGTTTTGCATCGTCATCGGGTGCCTGCCATGGTGTAACCAACCGACTATTCAGGCCCCAGAATCAATTGACTGTAAGAGCCAGGCTTGCGGAGGCGCCAGATCCCGGATTTTCCGCAGTTAGAGAGATCGTCTGCGAAGACGCGACATCGGTCGCAGAAACATCGAATTGCAGATGACCGGCGTCGATGTAGGTCGTCGTGCGGGCGACTCCATTCCAAAGAACGACCGCGCCCGGGATGAAGCCACTGCCGGTGGCAGTCAGATACTGATTGCCGCTGCCGTGGGCCACGGCAGCGGGAGTCACGCTGGTAAGGCCCGGGACCGGATTCGATTGCGCCTCGGCGGGCAGCACGAACGGCCCCTTGAAGAGCAGTAGTTGGTACCCTGCCAGGCTTCCAGCAACCGGATCATAGGCGCGAACCGCAAGTCCATCCTGCCCCCACCGCAGTATCTGATACCCCTCTTCTACGCTGCCACTCGGGGTGGGAAGCTCGACGTTTGCTTCATAGGTGTAATTGGTAGTGTCGAAACGCTCCAGGTACGCCGTAAAGCTTCCCGCGCTATTTACGCCAATCAGGAAAGTTTTGTGCTGCGCGGAATCGGGCATCACCGCATCGCCAGACAGCCCATACCCGGACGCGCCCGGCGTGATCGGCAACAACGCCTCCTGCGAGGGCGGCGTTGTTGCAGGGTTAACGATTCCGCCGTTATCTCCGTAGACGAGGCCATCCTGGCCAAGCGTGAACTCGAAGGCTGTGCCGCCCAATCCACTCAGCCCCGTGGAATCGACCAGCGTCAGACCGTTGGCGTCCACCGTATATCGATTCAGATATTCGTCAGCCGTGTTTGACGACTCTGAATAGAGGTGAGTCGCGTCGCCAAACACCACACCCTCCCCTCCTCCTAAATTTGGACGGAATGCGCCGGTGTTCCCGGAGATGTCGAAGATGCCTGCTCCAGAGTAGTTGAAGTTGATTGCAAGTGTGGTGTCACTCCCCGGTTGGACTGCCAGACCGGTTGCCGACTGGCTGCCCTGGCCAGGCACGGAAAGAGGATAGCTACCCGTGATGCTTTGACTCAGGAGGTTGAATTGGCCCAGGGTGTTATTTCCGCTGAATCCGATATACAAGAATTTTCCGTCGGCAGTTTCCGTCATCACATTCGGCCCATTGCCCAGCACCATCGGCGCGCCGACGGTGCCACTTAGCGGATCGATCTGAACAAGACTGTTTGCCGCAATATTTGTCGCCGACGAAGCCACAGTCGCATAGAGCTTTCTGGTAAATGGTTCGTACAGCACATCAACTGCCGGAACGTTCATTGATTGATAAATGCTCACGATTAGAGCAGACGACTCTCCACCTCCCGGTGAGGGTGTGGATACGGTGACTTGCCCCCAACCGAGCGTTGCCAGGTAGCTGGATGGCACCAATGAAGTCAACTGCGTGCCGCTCAGATACGTGGTCTGCAGCGCATTGCCACTCCATGACACCGTTGAGAAAGGGGTAACCCCAGTCCCATTGATCGTAAGCGTCATCGCATTCGATCCCGCGAGAATAAATGCGGGGGAGATTGACGTGATGACCGGAGTGGAAGCAACGTCTGTTCCACTCACAGTCACGGTAGTGGTAGCCATGTTGTTCGACTGGACAGGATCGTACGTGCTCGATGAAACGAGTGCCGTGCTTTCGATCGAGCCGGAATTGAGGACAGTTCCGGTTACCTGGACAGTTGCCGTCGCTCCACTGGGCAGGCTACCCAGGTTGCAAATCACCTCGCTCGTCCCACTGCAACTGCCCGTCGACGCCGTTGTGCCTTTGTAAACGATCGCGTCCGCGAGCGTGGTACTCAAGCTGACTCCCCCTGCCGAGGAGGGGCCGGAATTCGTCACCGTGATCGAGTAGGTTATCGAACTACCGGTCGACGCGGTAGAGGGTCCCTGGATCACAACCGAAAGATCAGCAGGAGAGTGCGACAGGTCTTTGACCACAGAAGATTGGAGTATGTAGATCTGGTTAGCCGTGTTGAATGCGAGACCATTTTGCCCCCAGCGAACAAGATTGAAGGCCCCAAAAGAAGGTCCGCTTGCGCTTGTGCCGGCAACAACAATCGCGCCTGCCTGGTTGAACGTTGTCTCATCGAAGGCAAGAATTTCATTGCCGTCAGCGGGCGTGAGAGGATTTTGCGGAAGGATCCAGGCACGACCCAGTGTCGAATCAGAGACGATCGGTCCGGCGGCCAGGTTGGTACCGCTCGCATAAAATTGGCCGACCTGTGCGCCGTTGGTCGCACTGAGTACAGCCCCATCATTGAGGTACACATTCCCCGCATCGTATTGGATGGATGTATAGACGAAGTTCGGTCCGGTAAATGTGCTGGTACCGGTGAAGCCTGTGCTGTCGAGGCTCAGTTTTGTTAAACCGTTCGTTGTTGAGTACAAGGTTGCGGCAGATGGCCCAAAGCTGAGCGACCCCTGGTTTTGATTGAAGTAGCCTCCCAGAATAGCCGTCTTCTGGCGAGCAACGCCCGAATCATAGACGGCTACGTCTGCATTGCTTTCCAGCACGGCGACAGAGTTAGGCTCGCCCGGCAGAGCAGCCACGCTCGCCGCAGTGATCGGATAGCTATACGTCTGATTAAAGTCATACTCACCGAGGGAGAATTGAATACTTGGAGTAGTTCCCGTCAGGTCGATTTGCTTGACGGCGGCCGCTCCATCCAGAGAGACGTAAAGTTCAGTGCCGTTATCCGAAATGCTCAGCTTGTCCGGCTCGCTGCCCACGGGAATTGTTCGTACGATGGTCCCGGTCGTGGGATTAATAGCAACGACGCTGTTGGCGAGACCCTGACCAGCATAGCCGGGTACCGAGGCGTACAACAGACCATCCTTCGAGTTGTAAACCAGCATATTTGTCGGTAGCGCCACATAGGTGGGATAGGCTTGAGGCTGCGACACCGCCGCAGCATTCTCGGGACTGGATACTGTAATCGCGCCGATTGTCGGCAGACTCATGTCGGCAGCAGGAAGCGTAGCATTGAGCGTCGGAACCCCGTAGTTCGATACAACCAGCCGAGTGGCTAGCGGAATCCCATTCCAGTTCACGACGGAGTCCGGCAGGAAGGCTGCACCGGTCACTTGAAGCGTCAGATCGGGACTTCCGATCGGGGCCGACACAGGTGATAGAGCACTGATGACCGGTATCGCGACAACATAGAAGACATACGGAGCCGACTGCGTTGAAACCACTTCGGGATTCGTAACCACTAGATCGAGTTGACCGGCCTGAGCCAGATAAGAAGGCGGAATGGCTGTCGAGATCGATGTCGGGGTTTGGCTGATGATCGCAAGCGCGCTGCTGTTAATGGCCAAGGTAGCGTTGGCGGCAAAGTTGCTTCCGTAAATCGTCACCGGCAGTGGTGTGTTTCCGTTTGCGCCGACCAGCGCACTGGATGGCGTCACCGAGGAGATGATGGGCGTGACGGGGACAATCGACAATTGAACCGACGAACTCGTGTTCCCGCCGGGCGCAGGATTGATGACCGCAAGCAAACCAACTCCTGCTGTTTGCGTGTCGCTGGCCGTCAAACCTACCTGCAAGCTTGTACTGGAAATGAACGTTGTAGGCCGCTGAGACCCGTTCCAGGTGCCAACCGATGCCGCGTCGAATCCGCTACCCGATAGATTGATCGTTGGGGCAGAACCTTGTGAGACCGTGGCCGGAGAGATCGAGACCAGTTGAGCCACTGGATTCGTAACGATGACGGCGATTTGAGCAGACGTGCCTCCGCCCGGAGTCGGATTCACAGCGGTCAAAGAAAGGGTTGCGGCGGTCGTAAGGTCGGCGGCGGACAGAGCCACGCTGACCTGAGCCGAGCTGCTGAAGGTCGTCGGTCGTGCGCTCCCATTCACGTTGATCACAGTGGTCGACACATAATTTGTGCCCGTGACTGTGACTTTCGGGTTCGTCGTGCCAACCTGTTCGGTCGTCGGAGACACGGACGCTATCGTTGGCGACGGATTGTCGACGGTCACTACCGCAACAGGGGACCTGCCTCCGCCCGGGGACGGATTCACAGCCGTCAGTGAAAGCGTTGCGGCGGTTGCGAGGTCTGCCGTCGAAAGAGTGACGCTCAGCTGCGTCGAGTTGATAAAGGTCGTCGGTCGTGCATTCCCATTCACGTTGACCACGGTGGTAGCGAGAAAACCCGTACCGATAAGAGTAACTGCAGAACTCGACGTCCCCACCGCTTCCGTCGTCGGAGAGACCGACGCTATGGTCGGCGAAGTATTGTCGATCGTCACTACGGCGGCCGCAGATATACCTCCGCCCGGAGTCGGATTCACAGCGGTCAAAGAAAGGGTTCCGGCCGTCGCAAGGTCGGCGGCGGACAGAGCCACGATGACCTGAGCCGAGCTGCTGAAGGTCGTCGGTCGTGCGCTCCCATTCACGTTGATCACAGTGGTCGACAGAAAACCTGTGCCCGTCAGCGTGATGGCGGCGCTGGTGCCCCCAATGACTTCAGTGGAAGGAGTCAGCGAAGTTATCGTCGGCGAAGGATTATTTATTACGAGATCAGCCGGCGTCGCAGAACTCGTTGTCGATCCATTGCTCACGATCACGGTCAAATTGCCGCCACTGGTCAACTGGGTTGCTGGCACGGTCGCGGTCAGCTGCGTGCTGCTGACATAAGTTGTTGCCTCAACTACGCCGCCCACCTCAACCACGCTGCCACTGGTGAATCCTGAGCCCGTGACGGTAATGGTCTGCGCAGCTGATCCTGCGGGGAAACTACTCGGACTAACAGATGAAATCGCAGGAGTTGGGGTGTTATTGACACCGCCGCCCGAACCCGAGCCGCATCCAATAAGAAGTAAAGACACACTAAGGCAGAGGCTCAAGATGGAAATGTGAGTGTATTTCATTTCGGAGGAGTATATATCGAGGATTTTGAAGAGTGCCTCAATCTCTAACAATAGTTTTTTCCGACACGTCAGCTGTCCCTCAGGCACTTCGGGACGATTCAGTGTGAGCAGATATAACTCACCTCGCGGCGGATCTAAACGCGATAGAAGATAGCGCTCAACAAACAAACCGGCTAAATTGACTCGACCTTGCTTTCCTAGAGCAGGTGCAAGTGCAAAAGCAAAAGCAAAAGCAAAAGCAAATACAGGGGTCCTTCGCTTCGCTCTAGGATGACGGGAGTTTTGCTGGGGGTTGGAGAGAGCAGGAGCAAAGGCTATGGCAAGTGGAGGTTGCGTGGGGAGGGGTGCGGGGGTTATGGGG
>DAIDGQ010000014.1 GCA_027452215.1 Granulicella sp.
CCCGCCCACCCACGCCGAACGGGTTTTCCACCGTTTCCTGCAACCTCAGCCCCAACCCATGAATCCTACTCACTGAAGAATGGAGGACATCTATGCGTAATAGAAATTTCTGGATTGCTCTTGGTGTGGGTGCAGCGATTGGCGGAGTAGCCGCTTTGCTCTACGCTCCGCAGACCGGCACCGCCACCCGTAAAAAGCTCAAGCGTGGCCTCGAAGACCTCGGCGAGACCCTCGAAGATGCAGGCGACTACCTCAAAGACCAGGCCGAGCGCCTTGGCAAAGAGGCTCAGCGGCTCATCGACGCCAGCAAAGACCAGTTCGATGACGCCATCGACGCCGCCACCGGAGTAGTCCGCTCCGCCAACAAGGCCGCCACCAAGGCCGTAACCAAACTAGTCTAGCCCGCCACCAGGCAAACAAAGAACGCCCCGGCCATCCAGCCGGGGCGTTCCGCATTCTCTACTCCTTACTCCTTACTCACTACCCTCTACTCTTCACACCGTCGTCATCGCGAGCCCGGCAGCCTTCTCCTCACCATCAGCCGCAACCGGCCGATAGTGCAGTTGGTTGTTCTCCAGATACACCTCAAGGAACGCAGGCCGCTCCGCGATCAGTCCGGCAATCAGCGCCTCCGACAGAGGATCCTCGATGAACCTCTGCAGCGCGCGACGCAACGGCCTCGCCCCGTAGCTGCGATCCACCAGCGTCTTCTCCAGGATCCAACGCTGCGCATCGTCCCGCACCGTCAGCGTAATGGCCTTGTGTACCAGGTTCTTGTTGAGGCCCTGCACCAGCAGATCCATAATCTGCATCAGGTCCGCATCGCTCAGCGACGTGAACACGATCACCTCGTCCAGGCGGTTGAGGAACTCGGGGTTGAACGTCTTCTTCACCTCGCTCATCACCATCTCCTGCATCTTCTCGAGCACCACTTCATCCTTGCTCGATTGGAAGCCGAGGCCTTCGCGCTTCATCAAATGCTTCGCGCCAATATTCGACGTCATGATGATGATCGTGTTCTTGAAGTCCACCGTGTTGCCCAGTCCATCGGTCAACTGGCCGTCTTCAAACACCTGCAGCAGCAGGTTGAACACATCCGGATGAGCCTTCTCCACCTCATCCAGCAGCACCACCGAGTAAGGCGAACGCTTGACGCGCTCCGTCAACTGCCCGCCCTCCTCATACCCGACATATCCCGGAGGAGAACCGATCAGCTTCGACACCGAATGCTTCTCCATAAACTCCGACATATCGAACCGGATCAAAGACTTCTCGGAGCCAAACAGGAACTGCGCCAGCGTCCTCGCCATCTCTGTTTTGCCCACGCCCGTCGGCCCCAGGAACAGGAAGCTCCCAATCGGCCGCGCCGGATTCTTCAACCCCGCACGAGACCTCCGGATCGCCCGCGCCAGCGCCGAAATCGCCTTGTCCTGCGCGATCACCCGCTTGTGCAGCTCCTCCTCCACCCGCAGCAACTTCTGCGTCTCTTCTTCCTTGATCGACGTAATCGGAACGCCAGTCCAGCGCGACACCACGTCCTCAATATCCTCGCGCGTCACAATGCCCGAGCTCGATTCATCGAGGTGATACTTGTCCCGCAGCGCCCGCAGATTTTCCCGCTCCTTGCGCTCTTCATCCGAGTAGAATCTCGCCTTCTCGAACTCATGATTCGCAATCGCATTCTCCATCCGGTGCACGATGAACTTGATCCGCTTCTGCACCTCGGTCAACTCCTCAGGCAGCGTCGTCTGGCGCAGCTTCACCCGCGCTCCAGCCTCGTCGATCAAATCAATCGCCTTGTCCGGCAAGAACCGATCCGGAATATACCGGCTCGAATGCGACACCGAGAACGTAATCGCATCGTCGGTATAACTCACCGCGTGGAACTTCTCATACTTCTCGCGAATGCCCATCAAAATCTTGATCGCATCCTCTTCATTCGGAGGAGGAACCTTCACCGCCTGGAAGCGCCGCTCCAAAGACCGGTCCTTCTCAATCGACTTCCGGTACTCCGCCGGAGTCGTCGCTCCAATGCACTGAATCTCTCCGCGGCTCAGCGCCGGCTTCAGAATATTCGCCGCATCGAGCGAACCCTCAGCAGATCCCGCTCCGACCAGCGTATGCAACTCATCAATGAACACAATGCAGTTCTGGTTCTCCATCAACTCCTTCATGATGGTCTTCAACCGTTCTTCAAACTGCCCGCGATACTTCGTGCCCGCCACAATCAAGCTCAGGTCGAGCGACAGCACGCGCTTCTCCGCAAGGAAACTAGGCACCTCGCCGTCCGCAATCTTCTGTGCCAGCCCTTCCACAATCGCCGTCTTGCCAACGCCCGGCTCGCCAATCAGCACCGGATTATTCTTCGTTCTCCGGCACAGAATCTGGATCACGCGCTCCACCTCGAAGTCGCGTCCCACCAGCGGATCAAGCTGCTGATCCGTAGCGGCCTGCGTTAAATCGCGCGAGAACTCCGCCAGCATCGACTGCTCCTGCTGTGCTCCCCTCTGCTTGCCGCTGCCGCCCGTCTGCGCCGCCGGCTTCTCCTGCGTCGTGCGCTGCAGCTCCTCGCGAATCGCCGTCAGCCGCAACCCGCGCTCGGTCAAAATCTCCGCCGCGAAGCACTTCTCCTCGCGCAGCAGCCCCAGCAGCAAATGCTCCGTCCCAATATGTTTATGCGACAGCCGCTCAGCCTCTTCGGCCGCATACGCCAGCACACGCTTGCACTCATTCGACAGAGGAAGATCAACCGAAGTCGACACCTTCTCCCGCACAATCGTGCGTTGCTCAATCTGTTTGCGGATAGATTCCACCGACGCATGCGAGCGCAGAAATCGATTGGTGAGGGCCTTGTCTTCTCGAAGCAGACCCAGCAAGAGATGTTCGGTTTCGATGTACGGCGATCCAAACTGGCTCGCCTCGTAGCGCGCGAAGAAAATCACGCGCCGCGCCTTTTCCGTGTAGCGTTCGAACATACTCCCCCTTCGAACCGTCGCCCCCGCGCAGCTTCTGAGGGCGCGGTCTGCGAATGACGATTGCGTGGCCACCGTCGCGTTCGTCTGCGACGGAGAGGACTGATTGTCTTGCAACAACCAGAGAGATGCACCTAGTGTAATCCGTCCGGGCATCCGAATAAATCCCCGACCGGATTTCCCCGCATCATAGATTGGACGCCGCTGTGGGAAATCGGTCGCAAACCCAAAGAGCAGGGAACAGGGATTAGGGATCAGGGACCAGGGATCGGGGATCAGGGATCCGGGACCAGGGCCCTTGCACTTGCCTTTCTGGCTGTCATTCCCGCAGGGAATCTGCTTTTGCAGTTGCCTTTGCTTTTGCACTTGCCTTTCTGGCTGTCATTCCCGCAGGGAATCTGCTTCTTCCGTTGCCCCAGCATTTTTTATTTGTCATCCCGCAGGGATCTGCAATTCCCCCGCCGCCCACTCCGCCCCGAAGCACCACCGCCCCTGTTCCCTAATCCCTGTTCCCTAATCCCTATCCCCTAATCCCTAATCCCTAATCCCTGCCTTTAGCCTTCCATCCCGCAGCCGCAGCACCCGGTCGCACCTCCCCGCAAACTCCAGATTATGCGTCACCAGCACGCTAGCCAGCGCATGTTCCCGGCACAACTCCTGCAGCAGCCCAAACACCCTCTCCGCCGTCGCCCCATCCAGGTCCCCCGTAGGCTCATCCGCCAGCAACAGCCTCGGCTTCGTAATCAGCGCCCGCGCAATCGACAGCCGCTGCTGCTCGCCCCCCGACAACTCCCCCGACCGATGCTCCCCCCGATCCCCCAGCCCCACCCGCTCCAGCCAAGCGCGAGCCTCCGTCAGCGCCGCCCCCCGTCGCATCCCTCGCGCCAGCAGCGGCATCGCCACATTCTCCACCGCCTTAAACTCCGGCAGCAAGTAATGAAACTGCCACACATACCCAATCTCCCGATTGCGATACTCCCCAGCCTCCCTCGCCGTCAGCCGCGTCACGTTCGTCGTCCCACACCACACCTCACCCGCCGTCGGCCTGTCCAGCGCCGCCAGCAGATGCAGCAGGGAACTCTTCCCCGCGCCACTCTCCCCCACCACCGCCACCATCTCGCCCGCCCGCACCTCCAGCGACAGATCCTTGAACAGCCGCAGCCCCACCCCACCCGCCACCAGCGGAGCATACGTCTTCTCCAGATCCACCGCCCGCAGCACCGGAGCCTCCATCAGGACTTCGCCGCCTCCGTCCCCACCCGCGGCCTCCACTCCGCCCCAAACGCCACCCCCAGCCGATTCCACGCATTGATCCCCGCAATCGCAAACGTCAAATCCGCCAGATCTTTCCCCTCAAAAAACTCACTCACCGCAGCAAACTCCGCATCCGGAACATGCCCGCTCAAATCCGTCACACTCTCCGCCCACGCCAGCGCCGCCCGCTCCCTCGGAGTAAACGCATCCGACTCGCGCCACCCCGCCACCGCCTCAATCCGGCTCTCCGGCTCATGATGCTTCCGCAGCTCCGCCGCATGCATCCCCAAGCAAAACCCACACCCATTCATCTGCGACGCCCGCAGATACACCAGCTCCAGCAGCACCGCCTCCAGCGCCGTCCCCGTATTCAGGTAGTGCCCCAGCGCCACCAGCCGCTCATACGCCTCAGGAGCCGCCTCCGTATATCGCAGCCTCAACGCCATCATCACCTCTGCTCGATCGTAGTGTGTCACCGGAGCCCGCGAAGAGCTTCCGCTGTTGAAATGTCGTGCGAAGAGTCTCAGGGAAAATTTTGTTGGCGGAGGGAGAGGGATTCGAACCCCCGTAGCCCGTTAAGGCTAAGCGGTTTTCAAGACCGCCTGTTTCAACCACTCACACATCCCTCCACGCCGGGTCGTGCAGCACCTTCAGGGTAGCAGTAGACGGACCTTGGGCATAGCCCCTAACCCCCACGCATCACGCTTTCCACGGCAACCCCTAACCCAACCCTCGCTCTCGCCCGCCCCCTTCAGCCGGATGGACCCGCAACAGCCGCGAGCCCCATCGCCCTCCGCCCCCCACGCTCCTACTCATACCGCAGCGCCTCCGCCGGCAGCACGCTCGCCGCCGAGCTCGACGGATAAATCGTAGCCAGCAAACTCATCCCCAGGCTCACCGCCGCCACAATCACCGCGTCCACCCATCGCGGTGCGAACGGCAAATAATCAATCGAATACACGCTCGCATCCAGATGAATAAACCGGTAGTGCGACCCCACAATACTCGCCGCATACCCCACCACCAGCCCCAGCGCCGTCCCAATCCCCGAGATCAACAGCCCCTGCAGCAAAAAGATCTTCCGCACCTGTTCCGCCCGCACCCCAAAGCTCATCATCACCGCAATATCGCGAGTCTTCTCCATCACCATCATCGTCAGCGCAATCAAGATATTCAGCGCCGCCACCACCACAATCAGCGCCAGGATCACGAACGTCACCACCTGCTCCAGCCGCATCGCGCGAAACAATTCGCGATTCTGCTGCATCCAGTTCGTCGTCTGAAATCCCGGCCCTCTAAAGCTCGCCGCCGCGTCCTCAATTGCCTTGCCCACCTCCGGCGCCTTATACAAGTCATCAATCTTGAAGCTGATCACGCTCACCAGGTCCGGCTCTGAAAACAACCGTTGCGCATCCGCCAGCCGCATGAACGCATAGCCATCGTCGTACTGATAAAACCCCGAAGCAAAGATCCCCACCACGCGAAACCTCTGGTACCGCGGCACCAGCCCCAACGGCGTCAGCTCCCCCTGCGGAGACGTCACCAGCAGCGAATCCCCAACCCCCGCCCCCAGACTCAACGCCAGCTCACTCCCAATCACAATCGGCGGTGCCAGCTCCCCGCCCACCGCCCCATTCCCGGGTGCCCCATTCAAGCCAGTCCCCCCGTCATGGGTGGGATCAACAGGCGCCAACTCCTCCACCGACCCCTCATGTACCGCCTGCAACAGATTCCCCACCGTCATCTCATCCGCCGGAAGAATCCCCTTGATCAGCGCACCTCCGCTCCTCGCCCCCCGCGAGATCAGCACCTGCCCATACAGCCCCGGAGCCACCGCCACCACATGCGGAACCTGCGCCAGCCGGGCCATCAGCGGCCGCCAGTCGCGTATCCCATCGCCCGCGGTCCGCATCAGGTCCACATGCGCAGTCGACCCCACCAGCCTCTCCTGCAAATCCCTCCGCATCCCATTCGTAATCGCCAGCGCAATAATCAGCGACGCCACCCCCGCCGCCACCCCCACCACCGAAATCACCGTAATCAACCCCACCACGGCCTGCCGCCGCCGAGCCCTCAAATACCTAGCGGCAATGAACAATTCAAATCGCATCCACCGCTATCCTACCCGTTCACCCCACCCCCAACGAACCCACCCCAACGAACCCACCCC
>DAIDGQ010000015.1 GCA_027452215.1 Granulicella sp.
CTGCTGGAGGCGGAGTTGGCGGCGCACGCGAAGAGGCTGAAGGCGCCGCCGGAGTTGTGGCACGCGGTGATTTTTTACTGTGTGGGCGAGGTGATGCGGCGGAATGTGCCGGGGTATGAGCCGTATGCGGACGAGCAGAAGTTGTGGCAGCGGGAGTGGCCGGGGCTGTTGCCGGTGCTGGAGGCGACGTTTAAGGAGTATATCGGGGGGAAGGGGACGCTGCTGGGGGCGGTGAACGGGTTGGTGGTGGGGTTGTAAGGGGGGAAGCCGGACCCTGTTTGATGGTTCCTGCTCCCTTTGGGGTCAGCGGCGCGGGCCCGACAGGTGGGTAGAGGCCCATGTACGTATGTCGTCGTTCATCTCGCCCGCAAGTTCGACTATGGCGTCTGCCTCAGCGCCTAGTAGGACTTCGCGCGGGTCTTTGAAGCAGCATCCCAGAACCCTGAGGGCGTACCGTGCAATATGGCTTCCAGTTTCCGGGATCTCTTTCGGCGGAGTGTACCGGATTCGTGCGAACAAGGCCTCGATGATGATTGCCGCGCCGGAAGAGCGGATGGTGAGCGAGCGATCTGGCTGCGAGTCGAGAAACAGACTGACGAGCAGTGAGAGATGCGCGGATGTTCCGTTTGGATCATCGACGTATTCGATCTGGATGATGCGGTCGGCGGCTGCCCGTCTAATCCGTGAGTTTGAAATCCCCCTCCACAATCGTTCTATTGTGCTGAGCCTGGTCTCTCGCAGCCATTCTTCCTGCAGGGATCCGGTGAACTCTAGGAACCATCGCGCCACGGCTCCGTACTCTGCCGATTCGGGCGCCATCATGTCGATGGCCGCTTGGAGGGGCCTCAGGATGTAGGGTGCGTGCTGAAGGAGCAGCGCTTCGAGGTTGAACCGTGCTTCTAGTTGATCGTCTGCGTTCCTTTGCGGATCGAACATGGCGGTGAAGTAGTGCCGCAAAAAGAAGGCTGAAAGCGTCGCGCTGTAATCCATCTGAGGAGACGTCACGCTTGGGCCCTCAATTGAAGTCGCAGATTACGACCTGTCGGTCGGAGGCCGCGTAGGCCGCCGCTACGTCCGAACTCAGCGAGGAGTAGTGGCCCTGCACGTAGCGTTGAGGAGCGTAAGGCGAGCTTACGCCCGTCAGTGACTCGTACAGGTACGCCGTGTATCCAAGACCGTGAGCCTCGAACGCGTCGCTCGCGACGACGCACCATTTGAGGCCCGTCACTTCTTGCGAGAACCCGCTCCCCACACCATGGCCAACGGCGGCCCAGTGCGTTATCGCCAGCCACGTATCCTGTTCCGTGTCGACGTAGGCCTGGCACGGCTCGTCCGGACGAAATAGGACGCAGTCGATCCTGAACCGGGTTCGAAATGCATTGCGGAGCTCCTGATTTGCAGCGCTGGCGTGCACGGTGGTCGTCAGTTGTGTGTACGGTCGGGTTTGTCGCTGGATCCAGTTCTGATATAGATCGATCCCGCGGGCACATCTTGCGTCGAAGAATGACCGGCCCTTCCGTGGGTACGATCCCACCACGCCGACCTGTCCGTACATCATGGTGCTCAGGGGCCGCGACAGTGGCGCCGCATAAATGGCGTCGCCCCACGTGAATCCAGCGCGCTCGCTGGCATAGAGCTGGCTCAGGCGAAGCGTGTCTTCCAGGCGCTTAGGCGGCAGGTACTTGATGACGTGCGGTTGCTCGTCCGGGAGTATGTCGCTTAGGAGTGAAGACCTGGTGCTCTCCTCAACGTACTCCTCGACGTCCCCCTCGATATCCGTAAGAGTCATGTCCCCAGCGAGGAGCAGTTTAGCATGCTACCGGTTACCCTGGCTCTGATGGCCCAAATGCTCTAGGTCTGGTGTACCACTTGGCCGTCGTTGTAGCGACCGTGCCGCGTGGAACGAATGCCATTGCGGCCGATTGCGATGTGACACTACGGCCACGGGTTGGTTGAGTGGGCGCGGTAGATCAGGCGCTGGGCTAGAGATTTTGTTTCACGAGTCGTCGCACGTGTTGTCGGCGCGGATGCACCGGCTGCTGGAGGCGGAGTTGGCGGCGCACGCCAAGAGGCTGAAGGCTCCGCCGGAGTTGTGGCACGCGGTGATTTTTTATTGTGTGGGCGAGGTGATGCGGCGGAACGTGCCGGGGTATGAGCCGTACGCGGACGAGCAGAAGTTGTGGCAGCGGGAGTGGC
>DAIDGQ010000016.1 GCA_027452215.1 Granulicella sp.
GCGTTTGCCGTTGCACTTGCCGTTGCCTTTCTGTCTGTCATTCCCGAAGGGAATCTGCTGTTGCCCTTGCAGTTGCAGTTGCTGTTGCTGTTGCCTGTCTTTCGCCGTCATCCTGACCCTGTAAGGGGAAGGACCCCCGTATTGGCACTTGCCCTTGCTGTTGCACCGGCCGCCGCCCTGCTTCCCCCACGACCGTAGCGAGCCGTCCCCTTCAGCCCTCCGAAACAGCCCCAACATGCGACACCATCCCCTCCCAACACCAAAAGCAAACAACATGGGCAACTTTTGCGGCGGTCCAGAGTTTGAAGGGGCAGGCTGTACTCTTTGCGTATTCATTGGAGGTGAGTGTGTCATGGCGAGCAAGACCTTGTTTACAGACGCAAGCGGTTGGGGTTGCGATCTGAACGGCCGCGACCTCGCGCGGAGGAACGGCATGACCCGCCGGGGATTCATGCGAGCAGGTGCGATGGCGCTCGTAGGTACCAGCGTAATTCCAGCCTTTCTAACCCGGGCCGTCTACGCCGAAGCGGCGTCGGCTGCCACCAACAAAAAGAAGCTCGTGGTCATCTTTCAAAGAGGTGCCTGCGACGGCCTCAACGTCGTCGTGCCCTACACAGAAGCAAACTACTACGCCATGCGCCCCACCATCGCGATTCAGCCGAGAGATGTCCTTGACCTCGATGGACGCTTCGGCCTGCATCCCGCGATGGCCGCCATGAAGCCGCTCTACGATCAGGGCCATCTCGCAATCGTGCATGCTGCTGGGTCGCCCGACCCGTCGCGGTCGCACTTTGATGCGCAGGATTTTATGGAGTCAGGAACTCCCGGGGTGAAGTCGACCCCCGATGGCTGGCTGAACCGCGCGCTCCAGGTTGAGCCCGAACACGGTAAGCCTTCAGCGTTTCGCGCCGTGGCCCTCGGCCCAGAGGTCCCTCGCACCCTGCAAGGCAAGGTTCCGGCCATCGCCGTCGCGAACCTCGCCGACTTCTCCGTGGCCGGCAGAGGAGCTCAACCCTCCCCAATCTCGAACGCCTTTCAAACCATGTACGACCAGAGCTCGGACGCCGTCCTGCACGGAACCGGCGAGGAGACCTTTGAGGCAGTCCGGATGCTCAAGGCCGCCGACCCGGCAAAGTATCAGCCCGCCGCGGGAGTCGTCTACCCGGCCACCCCCTTTGGCAATAGCCTGAAGCAGGTCGCCCAGCTATTGAAGGCCAACCTCGGAGTCGAGGCTGCCTTTTCTGACGTCGGAGGATGGGACACCCACCAGAACCAGGGCGGAGCCGAGGGTCAACTCGCGAACCGCCTGCGCGAGTTCTCGCAAACCATCGCTGCCTTCTGGCAGGACATGGGCGACGAAGCCGAGAACGTGACCCTCGTAACCATGAGCGAGTTCGGCCGCACCGCCCGCCAGAATGGCACCGGAGGAACCGACCACGGCCACGCCAACGTGATGTTCGTCCTCGGCGGCACCGTCAAGGGAGGAAAGGTCTACGGCAAGTGGCCCGGCCTGTCGAATCAGCAACTGAACGAGGGCCGCGACCTCGTAGTGACAACCGACTTCCGTAACGTCCTCGGAGAGGCCGCCTACAAGACCCTCGGCGCCCGCCGGCTGGACGTCGTATTCCCCGGAGCGCAGGTCGTGCCCGCCGGCTTCCTCGGCTTTGCGTAGAACATCTCGCAGAACGAGCCTGTGATGCCGGAACCAGCCCCGGGGTTTGATCGATTTCCGCTCAATTTACAAGAAAAGTTTTACACAGACATCTTGAGAAAACATCGTGACACAGCACAACTATCGCCAGGTTTTACCGTCCAAGAAGGTGTAGTACGAAAGTGCTGCAGTCGGGTCCAGCAGTCCCCACGGATTCCGGCATCCCCTATCTGCATAACCCTCCCCCACCTACCAGTAGGCCCCCGGAACATCGGGGGTCTCACGTCTTTAACCCAGGGATTAGGGTGAAGCAGGTATCAGGGATTAGGGGTTGGCGGCGGTGGCAGGTGAGCCGATAGGAACCCCGCCAGGTTCGCAGTCGTAGTCGGCAGCTCAAGCCGCGGAGTACTCAGCGCCTGCAGCGGCTTCTTCAGCGCGAAATCCTGATCGAACAGCAGCGAGACCGGGACAATCTTCGACCGCGGGTCCCGGCGAACCCGAGGCCCAAAGTCTCCATCCGGAGCCTGCAGTATCAGCGCCGGAATCGCGGGATAGTTCGCGCAGAGCTGCACAGCAAGCGACGCCCCAGCTCCCTCCCCATAAACCACAATCGAGGCAATGGGAATGGACCGCGTCGTCGTCAGGTAAACCAGCGCCGTGTCAGCATCGGCTTGCATCGAAGCCTCAGTCGGATGCTGGCCAAGCGAGTGCCCATACCCCCGATAGTCGAACAGCAGCACATTGAGCCTCTGGTCGTGCAGCAGTCGAGCAGCAGGCAGCGCATCCGACATCGACCCGTCCCCGGAATGAAGCAGCAGCGCCGTATCGCGCGTCGCCCCGCCCTCTGCCGCGGAGGAGGCTGCCGGGATGAACCAGCCATCCAGCTGCGGCTGCCCCGTCGAGTCCACTCCGAAGTGCACCTCCGTAAACGGCACGCCGAGCGACGCAGGCGTACTGGCGACCGTGCGCGTCGGGTGCAGCACCAGTTGCCACTGGCCATGCGAGTACAGGACGCAAAGCGTGACATACGCGCACAGCAGCGCGAACAGCAGGCTCCCGCCAAGCGCTTTCAGCACCCATGTCGGATCGATCAGGTCGATCATCTCCGGTGAGGACGTACGCTGCGGGTCAAAACGTGGCGCTTGGCGAGGCTTAGGCTTGGTTGGCATGGTTCATCTTGCGCTGCCTCTCTAGCATCTCACGGTCAGATACCCGGCACAGCGTCCAGCCTTTTGCTGCCAGCAGTTACGCCCCCGCCTCTCTACCTCCGCTGAAACTCCGGCGACCCCATCAGCAACCCGGCCATCGTATCCAGCCGGGCACCATCCCCCGCCATCACCGCCTGTCTCGTCCGCTCTCCCGCTGGCTGTCCCAGCAGCACTCCCTCCAGCTCCCTCTCCGTCTCAGCCGACGCCACCTCGTCCCCACCCAGCAGCCCCGGCCAATCCATCACCGTCCCCGGAACCTTCCCTCCGCTCAGCCCCACCGCAAAGTTCATCCGCGAAATCAGCGCATTGCTACTCACCCAGTCCTCCTCCGTCCACCCATATCCATTCGGAGTCTGCATCCCCCACACCGGCATCCCCAGCCTGTTCATCGCCTGCACCAGCGGCAGCGCATTCGTCACCCTCGCATCGCTCGCCCGCAGCGCAGACGTCATAAACTCCAGCGGAGTCTTCACCTTCGCCCGGTACACCTGGGGAGCCCAAAACTCCTTCGCATGAAACATCGTCGTCAGTACCGCGGCAATATCCCCGTGGCTCTTCAAAAACGTAGCCGCCATCGCATCCACCAGCGCCGGCGGCGGCGTATCGCTCACAAACCTCACCGCCAGCTCCTTCGAAATAAAGTGTGCCGTAGCCGGGCTCGTCGCCAGGATATGCAGCACCTCCAGCCCCTCATTCATCCCTCCCTCGGCAATCGTATGCCCCAGCACCACCTTCGATCCCGGCTCATGCCGGTTCGGCTCAAACACAAACTCCCCCGGTAGCGCCTGGTCCATTTGACGGAACCGTCCCCCACTCGCCATCACCCCACCGCCGCCATAGGGCCGGTCGATCGTCCATCCCGTAAAGCACTTCGCCACCTCCACCACATCCCGCTGCGTATACCCTCCGCCCACGCCCAGCGTATGCAGCTCCATCAGCTCGCGCCCATAGTTCTCATTGATCCCCTTCGGCAGCTTCGCCTTGAGGCTCTGCCCGGCCACCACCGTGGGTGCCCCATTCATGACCGCTTTATCGTCCTGAGTGGGGCTGGCGACTCCGGCCTGCGCGCCAACCACGCGAAGCCTCCCCCCGTCCGCGTAGGACGCCGCCACCGAATCCGGCCCAATACTCTCCCAGTTATCCAGGTACATCAGCATCGCCGGACTCTTCGCCGTCGCCACCAGCAGGTCTTCAAACTTCCCCAGCGCATGAGGCAGAATCGCATCCTGCTCATACTCCGCCAGCATGTACGGCTCCATCTCGTTCTTCCGCAGATACACATTGAAGTGATTCAGCCAGAACTCCGTCATCACCGCCTGCAGCTGTCTCCGCGAGTCCACATCCCGCATCAGCCGCATCTCCATATCCTCCTCGGCCACCACGCGTTCCGGCCCCTCCACCAGCGCCTCCACCGTCTCCCTCTGCGAAGGATTCAACCCCTCGAACAGCGCCTCCCGGTCCCTCGGCCGCAGCTCCTCCCGAAACGCCAGCATCTCCTCCGGCCTCATCGCCACCAACCGCGCCACCCTCTCCTGAGCCTCCAACGCAAGCACCGATCCAACCATCCCAGCTCCGCCAACCGCAGAACTGGGTGCCCCATTCATGACAGCCCCATCGTCGTGGGTTGGGTGAGAGTTCATCGCACCCCCACAAGCCAACCCTCCGCCGTCCGCGCAGGACTCGTCATGGGTGGGTCCAGTCACAACTCCACCAGCACCCGTCTCCCCAAGGACCACAGTCCCATCACTCAACAAGGTCCCCCCAGCCGCAGGACTGGGTACCGCATTCATGACGGCTCCATCGTCATGGGTGGGGTGAGAATCTTTCCGTCCCCCACAAGCCAAACTCCCGCCGTCCGCGCAGGACTCGTCATGGGTGGGTCCAGCGACCGTCTTCGCCGCATCCACAGCTACACCCACCGAAACTTTTCGGGGAACCCCACAAGCCAAACTCCCGCCGTCCGCGCAGGACTTGGCCTGATACGCCGCCAGCGCATCCGCATAGATCGCATGTTCCACCGGATTCCCCGGCAACCCCACGTCCCCCTTACTGATCTGCCGAATCGTAACTGCGGACGGAAACCTCTTCCTCAGCTCCGGCGCGCTCAACTCCATCGCCGGATACTGCGCCATCTCCCGCTCAAACGCCGTATCGTCGATCCGCTCCGGATGCAATTGCATCTGAAACCACTTCTCCAGCCCCATCCTCTCGACCTCGGCCACATCCCCTGGCCTCGGTCCAAACGTCAACCGGTTCAGCGCCTGCAGCACCTTCTCCTGCTGCGTCAGAGGAGCCGTGTGGATCTCCTTCGGAATCCCCTTTGGAATTCCAGCCCCGTCCTCCGCCATCGCCGGAGGAACAACCATCATCGCGCACAGCGTCCCCGTCAGCCCCGCCCGTCCCACCCTCAACCAGCTCGTCCCCCAGCTTTTCCTATTGCGCATCGCGGCATCTCCTCCAGCCCATGTCCAGATCAGCTCAGGCACCGGCCCTCACCCAACCCGGCCTCACCTGTCCCCAGCTTCAACCCGCACCCCTCCCCCAAAGTTGCGAAGAAATCGCAACCCCACCCTGGCCGGCCCCCCAAAAACGCGCAAAACCGCCCCAAAACGCACCCCTGCGTCCCGGAAGTTCCTTCAGTCACGCGGCTTGCAACCCAAGACTGGCTTAAAACGCCGCCAAATCACTCATCGCGCGGAACAAATGCTCCACTTGCGGAAGGATTTCGTTCTCCAGCAGCGGCTGATAGCCCACAAACGTATCCATCGCCCCCACCCTGCGAACCGGAGCGTCCAGATCATGAAACAGCTCGTCCCCAATCCTCGCCGCGATCTCCGCCCCATATCCCCAGCTCTTCATATCTTCATGAGCCACAAGGACTTTGCTCGTCTTCTTCACCGACGTAGCAATCGCATCCCAGTCATAAGGACTCAAACTCCGCAGGTCGATCAGCTCCACATCGACCCCCTGCTCTCGCTCCATCCGTCTCGCCGCCTCCAGCGCCCTCGGCACCACCGCGCCATACGTAATCACCGTCAAGTCCTTACCGCTCTTCACGATAGAGGCCTTCCCAAACGGAATCGTATAGTTTGGCCCAGGATAAACCGACCTCCCAAAAACCGAGCGGTACAGATTCTTGTGCTCCAAAAACAGCACCGGGTCATCACAACGGATCGCCGTCCGCAATAACCCTATTGCATCCAACGCGTTAGAAGGCATCACCACCCGCACACCCGGCGTATGCGTGAAGATCACCTCCCCCGACTGCGAGTGATAAATCGACCCCCCAGTCAAGTACCCACCCGCCGGAACCCGCATCACCAGCGGGCAATCAAACTGCCCGTTCGACCTCCAGCGCATCAAGGCTAACTCATTGCGCATCTGGTGCATAGCCGGCCAAATGTAATCAAAGAATTGAATCTCCACCACGGGCTTCATTCCACGCACAGCCATGCCAATTGCACGTCCGGTGATGTTCGCCTCAGCCAAGGGAGAGTTCCACACCCGGTCGTTCCCAAACTCCTTCTGCAGCCCGTGTGTCACCTTGAACACGCCGCCCTTACCCTTCAGCTTCCCTGCCCGGAGCTGCGTATCTCGTGTAGCATCAGCAACATCCTCGCCAAACACCACCACGCGCTCATCCCTCCGCATCTCGTCGCGCAGGCAGTGGTTGATCAGGTCGAGCATCGTGTACTCGGTCGCACTCGCGGTCGGCTGCACCGTCGCTTCGAACACCGCATCGGTAGGCCTAAGGTCTTCAGAATAAACATGTTTCAGGATCGAATCGGGCTGCGCCAATACCGCCGAAAGCGCACGGTCCGTCGCCCGCTGCACCTCTTCGTCCACCTTGCGTTCCAGATCATTGATCCCTTGCGCATCCAGGAACCCTTCGCGCAGCAGCCACATCTGCATCCGCGAGATAGGATCGCGCAGCGCATCGGCCTGTAACTCCTCTGCACTCCGATAGTTAGTCTCATCGTCCGACTGCGAGTGCGAGTAAGGCCGCACCACATGCCCATGCACCAGCGCCGGCCCATGCCCCGCCCTGCAGTACGCCACGGCCTCCACCATCGCCTCATAGCTGGCCACAGCGTCGGTTCCGTCGACCTCGGCAAAGTGGAAGTTGGGGAAGTTCGCAATCAGCCTTGAGATGTTCCCGCCCGGAGTGTTTACCTCCACCGGAGTTGAGATCGCATATCCATTGTCTTCAACCACATACAACACAGGGAGCTTCCCGTTCGAAGCCGTGTTCAACGACTCCCAAAACTCCCCCTGGCTGGTACTTCCTTCACCGATCGATACATAAGTCACCTCATCGGCATGAAACTTCACATCCTTGAACTCCCGATAGTCCCCCGCAACCTTCTGAGCCGCCTCCGGATGATGCGTAAAATACCGCCCCGCCTCAGCACAACCAACAGCATGCAGACACTGCGTAGCCGTAGACGATGATGGCGACACAATATTCAGCCTCCGACTGGTCCAATGAGACGGCATCTGACGGCCCCCACTGGCCGTATCATCCGCGGCACCTACGGCCTGCAGCAGCTGTTCCTCTACCGTATTGCCCAACGTCAGGCAGATGGCGCGATCGCGATAATACGGGAAAAACCAATCATATCCGGGCTTTAGCGCCATTCCGGCGGCCACCAGCAAGGCCTCATGGCCGGCGCAGGAGATCTGAAAGAAGATCTTCTGCTGCTTCTTTAATTGGATTTCACGGTCATCCGTGCGACGCGACAGATACATCAGCCGGTAGAACTCAACCCACTGCGCCCGGCTCAGGGCTGCCTTGCCAGCTGTCGACGCTGTAACCTCAGGAGAACGCACGGCCACCTTACCGTTTGACAAGCTCTTATGCGCCACGACGCCACACTCCCTTCGGTTGACCTTCCAGATTCTACTCACTTCGCAGCTACCAGAGTAGTCCTCCGTCTCACGAAAAAGGGCCCCTTTGGGGAGTCCGGGACACCTTATCCACAGCGGCACTTCATCGCTGCTAGCGGGAATTTGGTGTCACTTCAAGCCACTTTCGGGCTGCAAACCCCGTGACTGAGCGACCCTCCGGGACACAAACTCGGGGGGAGCCCCCTGAAATTCGCCGTCGAAGACACGAAGCGACCTAATGCTTGACGGTCATCGCCGCGAGCAGATCTTCCGCTCGATGGATCGGCGAGAGGCAGGAGTTGCCTCTACAGACGACCGCGACGCTTCCCTCCGCCGGTGGCAGATGCGGCAACGTCTCGGCGAGCGCGGGGGGTAAGTGGCCCAGCTGTTCTGGCCGCAGACGAACTACGCTCCGGTTCACCTGGTAGCGAGCCGTTGCGGTCACGGCCAGTTCGTCGGCGAGGGCGTCTTCGCCGACTACGCAGATTTGCACGGGGGCCTCGACCGACCGCCGCAGGGCGAGGCCGTAGTTTGCGGCGTAGAGGCCGAAGTGCTCGACGATCCCGGCAAAGGTCTCGAGCGTCTCTTTCGCCCGCCTCTCGTAGACCGGATCGCTCACGAGCGCGGCCAGCCGCAGCAACGCGGTTGCGGCTACCGGATTGCCTGCCGGGGTCGGAGAATCCTGCAGGGGCTTGCGGCGGACGGTCAGGGCTCCGAGGGCGGTTGCATCGAATTCGGTGTCGAAGAAGCCTCCGCCGGTCGCGTCGTAGAAGCGAGCGAGCATCACGTCGGCAATCTCCCGGGCGACGGTGAAGTAGCGCAGCTCGCCGGTGGCCTCCCACGCGTCGAGCGCGGCGTTTGCTACGAAGGCGTAGTCCTCGAGCACGCCGGGGATGCGGGTCGATGCAATGCCCTCGCCGTACGCGACTACGTGCGCGAGGCCGCCTTCGGGATCCCACGCGGCCACCAGCACGCGGTCCAGCGACTTCAGCGCAAATTCGATGGGTGCCTTCAAACCAAGGGCGCGTCCGGCAGCCAGGTATGCTGCGATGCACATTCCGTTCCAGCCGGTGTAGACGGTCTTATCTATATAGGGGGTCTTGCGCAGCAGCCTCGCGGCGTACATCTTCTGCTTTGCCGACTCGAGCAGAGAATCCGCAACCGCACCATCTCCTCCCTCCGTCCTCGAAGGACCAGGACGATGCAGAACATTCTTCGCAGGATTATGGTGCATGTCGCCGACCGCGCGCAGATTGAAATAGGCTGTCGCTGCTTCGAACTCCTGGGCGGTCAAAATCGCCGCAGCCTCGTTGCGGGTCCAGGTGAAGTAGTCGCCATCATCGTCGAGCGAGTCGTCCGCATCCTGGGAGGCGTAAAAGCCGCCGAGCTCGCGATCGCTGAGCCACTCGTCCATCCAGCGAAGAATGTCCTTTGCGACATGCGCAAACTGCGGCTCCGCGAAGGTCTGGAAGGCGTGCGCGTATGCCTTCAACAGCTCGCTGTTGTCGTAGGCCATCTTCTCGAAGTGCGGAACGATCCAGCGCTCGTCGACGGAGTAGCGATGGAAGCCGCCGGCGAGCTGGTCATAGATTCCTCCGGCCGCCATCTTCTCGAGCGTCACCGTGGCTACGTGCTGGGCGTGAGCAGCGTCTGCGCCACCTCGCGCCGCGGCATCGATCAACAGATCCAGAGCGCCGGGATGAGGAAACTTCGGCTGCGATCCAAAGCCTCCGTTGCGCTCATCGAACTGCTTGACAATGGACTCAATCAACTTCGCCAAGAGCGGAGTACCAGGGTCGCCCGCTCTGCCGGAGAAGGTCTCGTTGTGCTCGATCGCCTGCATGACGCTGCCCGCGGTCTCCTGAACTTCTTCGCGGCGATTCGCGTAGGCGTCGGCCATGGTGAGCAGAACGCGCTGAAAGCTGGGGCGGCCGTAGCGCTCTTCGGGGGGAAAGTAAGTTCCTCCAAAGTAGGGCTCGCCGTCGGGCGTGAGGAACGCGGTGAGGGGCCAGCCTCCCTGCCCGCTGATGGCCGACACCGCTGCCTGATAGCGCGTGTCGACATCGGGACGCTCGTCGCGGTCGACCTTCACGGCCACAAAGTTTGCGTTGATGATCTCCGCCGTCGCGGGATTCTCGTAGCTCTCGCGATCCATGACGTGGCACCAGTGGCACCATACGGCACCGATGTCGAGCAGCACCGGTTTGTTCTCGCGCTTTGCCCTGGCAAACGCTTCGGGACCCCACTCATTCCACGCGATGGGCTGGTGCTGTGCCGACCGCAGATACGCCGAGGCTGCACGGCTTAAGGAGTTCAACTCCACATCGTTCTTCAAACTTGCATCGCTCATCACGTACCAGTCTATCGTTCCGGAGGGTGTAGCCAAAACGCGGCTGCGACGGCGCAAAAACGCCCTGCCTGCGACCAGAGTTGCGTCGCAAACAGGGCGTGCCTGCAACAGGTTATTTAATGCGCGATTGCTGTGGGGTACCACTGGTCGAGGTCAGCGTGCATGGCCTTCAGCGCGTCGACGTTGAGATAGACCATGTGGCCCGCGGGGTAGTATCCAAACTGCACATTCGCGGCAATGGACGGTGGCAGCATCATCTGCGCGAGGTCGTGCTCGGTGCCGAAGAAGGGCGTTGCAAGATCGAACCATCCATTCGCCGAGAACACTTTCAGGTGCGGATTTTTTCGCATCGCATCGGCGAGATCGATGACGGTATCGGGCTGGAGTTGTTCGCCGCGGCCTCCGCCGAAACCTCCCACGCCGGAGGGCTTGTGCTTCCAATCCCAGTTCTGATTGATCCCGGGGCCCTGAAGGTAGTAGGGCTCGGAGCTGGTGTACTTGAGCTCGCTCTGAAGGTAGTCGTGGAAGGCTCCGACGAAGACTCCGGAGATGCCGGTGTCGGACGGATCGAAGCCGGGATTTTCTCCGGCCGCATCGACGTCGAACGCCTGGAAGCGAGCATCGTAGCGGCCGAGAATCTGGTCGTCATCGCGGAACAATTCCTTGCGATAACGCGTGGCGGAGATTCGCAGCTTCGACTCCTTGACGTACTGCACGCTGAGGCCGGTGAAGGCCGCTACCTGGGTTGCAATTGAGTCGAACTCTGCTGGTGGCAACTGGTCGCCCTGCTCGAGCGCTGCCGCGTAGGGACCACGCGAAAACTCGCGTGCCTTCTGCACGAAATCCTTCATCGTGCCGGTGTGGGGAACCTTCTCGTAGTACCACGCGATGGCCGCGTAGCTGGGCAGATAGGTCTTGGTATCGGTGTCGTAGCCGGGGTTGCGAATGTTGTAATTCAAGATCGACGACAACAGGACGACCCCGTTGAACTCGATGCCATCGTTGTTCAATGCGGCGACCAGCGCAGCCGAGCGAGGTGTGCCGTAGCTCTCGCCGAAGAGAAACTTTGGGGAACCCCAACGCTGATTCACGGTGATGTAGCGGGTGATGAATTTCTCGAACGCCTTCACGTCCTGATCGACACCGGCGAAGTCCTTCGCGGTGCCCTTGCCGACGGCGCGCGAGAAGCCGGTGAGCGGAGCGTCGACGAAGACAAGATCGGACTTGTCGAGAAGGCTGTAGGGGTTGGCCACCCAGGTGAACGGCGCGGGGGCCGTGGCCTTTGGACTCTCTGTCACGACGCGCACCGGCCCTACCGAACCCATGTGCAGCCACAGGCTCGCAGCCCCGGGGCCGCCGTTGTAGAGGAACGTGATGGGCCGCGACTTGGCGGCGACACCGTCCTCCGTGTAGGCGACGTAGAAGATGCTTCCGTTGGCCTTGTCTTCATCATCTTTGATGAGAAGATTTCCGGCGGTGGCGGTGTAGTGGACGGGGCGCGCTCCGGCGGTCCAGTCGTGTTTGGTTTCGACTTTGGTCTCGGCCGGGATGGGTGTGGCGGTCTCTTTTTTGTCTTCAGGTTCGGCGGGCCTGGCTGCATCGGTGGCCGGTTCGGAAGGGCGGCGGGGGCGGGTATCCTGCGCGTGAGCCAGCGCGGAGATCGCAATCGGGCCGATCAGCAGAACCGCAATGCCGATGAGACTCGTTGAGCCAACGGAGCGTTTTGCAAGGGTGTTCAAGAATTGCCTCCCAAGAGGAACTGGTTGTAGGTGATGGCTGCGTAGACGAACCGGGAACGAAGAAAGTCTCGGTGCGGTGAGGAAAGATTGTGCCTCGAGGCCGGTGTGGTTGGAGGCTGGCCGGGATTGCGGCGCACCCACGTCGACACCCGCGGTGGTATTCGGCGTCACCCTTCACAGGCAAAGAATATGCGAAGATAAGCGCAGTCAATGCCCACCTTCGCGCAAACCGAAACCCTCTCCGAGCTGCTGCATCGCGTCTTCGGTCATCGCGAGTTTCGTCCGCATCAGCAACAGGTGTGCGAGGCCGCTGCGGCGGGGCGGGACGTGCTGCTGGTGATGCCGACCGGGGCGGGCAAGAGCCTTTGCTACCAGCTTCCGGCGCTGGCTCGCGGAGGAACGGCGCTGGTCATCAGCCCGCTGATTGCGCTGATGGACGACCAGGCCAGCAAGCTCACGGCGCTCGGGCTGCGCGTGGCGCGCGTGCACTCGGGGCTTTCGCGCGACGAGGCTCGCAAGGCCTGCCGGGACTACCTGGACGGCTCGCTCGACTTCCTCTTTATCGCTCCGGAACGGATGCGCGTGCCAGGTTTTCCGGAGATGCTTGCGAAGCGTAAGCCGGTGCTCGTTGCGATCGATGAGGCCCACTGCATCTCGGCGTGGGGCCATGATTTCCGGCCGGACTACCGGACGCTGGGGCAGTACCTTCCGGCGCTTCGTCCCGCCCCTATCATCGCCCTGACGGCGACGGCTACGCCGACTGTGCAGCGCGATATCGCGGTGCAACTTGATCTGCGGAATCCGGCGATTTTTATCACGGGATTTCGGCGCGACAACCTTGCGATTCAGGCGATCGAACTCTCGAAGCCGCAGCGGCCGGAGTTCGCGCTGAAGCTGCTCAAGGATGCGTCGGCACGACCTGCGATCATCTATGCGCAGTCGCGGAAGGATGCGGAGGAGTTTGCGTCGAAGCTGCACAAACACTTCCCTACCGCGGCGTATCATGCGGGTCTCGACCCGGCGACGCGCGACCGGGTGCAACGAGCGTTTCTGTCGGGCAAGCTGGATGTCGTGGTGGCCACGGTTGCGTTCGGGATGGGCGTCGATAAGGCGGATGTGCGGACGGTCATCCATGTGGCGCTACCCGGATCGGTGGAGGCGTACTACCAGGAGATTGGCCGCGCTGGCCGCGATGGTCTGCCCTCGCGCACGGTGCTGCTGCACGGATTTGCTGACCGCCGTTTGCAGGAGTTCTTCCTGGAGAAGAACTATCCTCCGACGTCAGACCTTGAGCGTGTGGTGATGTGTCTTCCTCCGGAATTTACGCCGGTCGACGTGCTGCACAACGCGCTGCGGAAGAAGAAGGACATGATTGACCGCGACACGCTCGACCGCACGCTGGAGAAGCTGCTCGTCGCCGGAATCGCGTTGATGGATATGGCGGGCGACGTGCGCCGCTCCGACGATCACGCCACGAGCGCGACGCAGTGGAAGTCGGCGTATGAGTCGCAGGTTGCGATCCGGCGCTCGCAGATCGACCGCATGGTGGCGTTCGCAGAGTCGACCACTTGCCGCATGGCGGCGCTGGTGCAGCACTTCGGCGACACGAGCGACCGGGCAACGAGCTGTGGCCTCTGCGATATCTGCAATCCCGGCAGCAGCGACGCAGCGCAGACCGCGCACCAGCCTTCGTCGCAGGAGCGAGCGTGGCTGCGGGAGATTCTTTCCGCACTTGAAAATCGGAGCACCTCCACGGGAAAGCTGTTCACGGACCTGCATCTGATGAAGGATCGCAAGGAGTTTGACACGCTGCTTGACGGCCTTGCGCGCGCGGGGCTCGTCAGCTTCTCGAATGACACGTTCCGCACACCTGAGGGTAACGACGTTACGTACCGGAAGGTCGCGATCACGCACGAGGGACGCACCCCGGACGACGCCACGCTCGATACGGTCTGGCTTCGCCCGAGCATCGCGGATGCGGCTTCGGGCCGGAAGAAGTCGAGCAGCAAGGCTCGCAGCGGATCTTCGGCTACTCGCATTACGGCGGCGGCGGATCACGCGCTCAGCCCTGCGGCGGAGAAGCTGTTCGAGCAGCTCCGCAGCTGGCGGACGGAGCAGGCGCGGCCGAACCATACTCCTGCCTTCATGATTCTTTCGGACGCGGTGCTGCGTGCCATTGCGACGGCCGCACCGCAGAATCTTTCCAGCCTGCATGCCGTTCCCGGCATGGGCCCGGCGAAGGTCGACCGCTACGGCGTCGACCTCGTGGCGCTGTGCCGCGGCGACGCAGCGCCTGCGCCCTATCCGACGCCGCGCCTCTCGCAGAAGACGGCGGAATCGAAGCCGCTGGCTTCTCGATCGGAACCGCGGCCGGTGGCATCGCGATCCTCAGAGCCACCATCTTCGTCTGCGCAATCTTTGTCCGCTCCACCTTTGTTCGCGCAGGCGAAACGCAGTGCCGTGGAGAGACCTGCAGCCTTCGCTTCGGGGAGCTCTGCGGTGCATCCCAACAAGCGGCCGGCTCCGCCACCGCCTGCGCCTGAGCTCACATCTTCGCAGCTCGAGCTCGAGGCACGTCTGAAGGAGTGGCGACGCGAAGAGGCCAGGCAGGCCGGGCTTCCTACGTTCTTCATCTTCTCGGACACGGTGCTGCGCAACATCACGCTGGCGGCTCCTACTTCACTCGACGACCTCCGCAATGTGCGGGGGACCAGCCCGGAAAAGCTGACCCGCTTCGGCGCCACAATCGTCGACTTGTGCACTAGATTCAGCATCCTAGGCAATCCGGGTTCCTCGGTAAGCCACAAGGTCAAATCTCTGTCCCCGATGGAGCAACTCAAACAAACATTTCAACTTTCGGCTGAGGATTTAGAACCACTCTCCATGAAGACCTCCTCAGGACGCAGGCGATCTCAGGCCTATGACGAATCGGTAAATCGCCGCATCGATTTTGAAGACGACCTTCGTCAGTTTGCCGAAGCTCAATCACAGAAGCTGAATCAGCCAGCGTCGCAACTTCTCTCTGAAGCAGCCATTGCGGAGATCATTCGTTTCCGGCCATCGACCCTCGTCGAGTTGGAACAATTAGAGCACGTCCGAAATGATCTATCGAAAGCGTTCACTTACGGATTGCTGGCAACCTGCGTCGATGTGTATAAGCCAGAAAGAACTGAGGTCAAAGGGCCGAGGTTCAACCGAAACGCGGTTGACGATCTTCATGTCCGCGAACCGTCCAGACCTCTAAGGAGACTCTGCACAAGATCTGCATCCGCGTCCTGATTGATTAATCAAATAGGAGTGAGGTGGGAGCGATGAAGCAGCAGAGTCTGGCGAGTCAGGGTGTGTTTGAGAAGTACGGGCGCAAGAGTCGCCGAGAGCTAT
>DAIDGQ010000017.1 GCA_027452215.1 Granulicella sp.
AAATAGCTCTCGGCGACTCTTGCGCCCGTACTTCTCAAACACACCCTGACTCGCCAGACTCTGCTGCTTCATCGCTCCCACCTCACTCCTATTTGATTAATCAATCAGGACGCGGATGCAGATCTTGTGCAGAGTCTCCCTAACTTGACACTTAAAGGTAAAGAGGCAGACCCAACGAGGTCTGCCTCTTATCTGCCTCTTAATTTAAGTTGAGCTACTTATGCCAAGGTAAAAACTCGACGCGCAAATGCTTGCACCCGTTCAGCTTCGATCTCGACGGTCTTCGCATATAGTCTCGACCAATCTGACGCGAAATGCGGCTCGATCGGCGAACCGCCAAACATCTGCTGCCGTTGTCTCTCCACGAGAAGCTCCGCGTCGCTAAGACCGTCGGGGCATGGAGAAATCTGACGTGACTTGCCAATGACCGCTAAGAAAATTAGCTCAACGAATGAAGCGACAAACAGAATAGGTGCTACGCCGGCCACAACTATACTGGGAGCGCGATCCTTTTTGCCATAGCGCCAAATTAGGAGAGCGGTGCCAAATAGGTAAACCACGTAGATAGTGAGTATTTCGATTAGTAATCGCATAAACGTGTACTCCTAACTGTACACACCAACCTGATCGTTAGACGTAAAAAAATGCGTTAGGCATTGGCCACAACCCGCGCAACCCAGTGAAGCCAAATCAACACTAGGGTTAGCTGGATTGCGTAACCCATTGAAAACAAGAACAAATGACGAAGCATCAAAGTATGGATGTTGTCTTCGCCTTCGGGTAATCCCAAAACAGCCTGCTTAGGATCTCTATCGGCCGTCCTTGAAGAATCTGCAGCCCTCCAGAGCCGAAATTGGTTTGTACATGCCTGTGACAACCGGTGAACAATCAATGCAACAGCAAGATTGATTCCGACCGTAATCAATACGTCAATAGATGCGTGAGACGATCCCCTAAAGTGCTTGTGAAATGCGCCTGAGCTGTTGATCATGTCTCCCATAACCAGACCTAACGCGATATAGCAAATATCCTCAGGTACAGACATCAACGCCACGGCTTCTGCTTCACGATCTTTACAGATGCGGACCACTATCCACTTCAACGGCAAGAGAATCAGTGCCACAAATACGATCAAGTTATGCTGTATGAAACCGCCGAGGTAATCGATCATGACTTGGAAGGAGTATATGCGCTCACTTGCGAATACCACGAACTTATTTGAAGTGCCGTTTCCGCTTCGCGAATGTCATCAGCAAATCCTTCTCGTTTAGCCATGTTCCTCCCTAGGGGTGTCTCTCCGCGAAATATGCCATCGCCAGATGCACCACGGTCCACAGTGCTCCACACGCCGCGGCAATCCCCTTCAAACGCTGCACGCTACGTTCATGTGAATCCACGCGGGCCTCCAACTGGTGTAACCGCCCCGGCTGTCCAATCCCCATCAACTGCTGCATCTGAGCCTTCAACACGCTCAACTCCTGCAGCACCTTGCCCTCAAAATCTGTCATTCCCCACCTCTCCTTCAATCGAAAACCCATCATTCACCGGCTTAGCCCACCGGCGCGTCCACAAACACGGCGCTTGAAAACCTCGAGTAC
Organism: Granulicella sp.; assembly: GCA_027452215.1. Taxonomy (GTDB): domain Bacteria; phylum Acidobacteriota; class Terriglobia; order Terriglobales; family Acidobacteriaceae; genus Granulicella. Next base: position 1,599 of record DAIDGQ010000017.1, read on the forward strand.
AGCGGAGGAGTGCTCGCGTCATACATGCGCACGTAATAGCGCTCCAGTTGAGCTGCGCGAGGAATCGAAAAGTTTCGCACCGGACTGCGCAGCACCAGGTCCGCTCCGTCCACGCCCATGCCAAACCACCAGTCTCTCAACCGCACCTCAAACCCACCGCCCGCAGGAGGAGCCATTCCGGCGTCCACCTGCAGGGCAGTTCCCGTCAAGCTCGTAACGGTCAACTGCTGCAAGTTCGCAAGCACCTGACCCGGCGAGCTCGAGGCCGTCAGCGGCAAATACGCATTCACCGCAATCTCTTCGCTCAACTTCAATCCAATGCCCGCAGCCCACTCCGTCGCCCAGTCATTGGCAAACTTCACCTCGTATCGCCGCACCTCCGGCACCGAGCTCCCGTCCTTCACCACCACGCTGCGCACCAACAGCGACGACGTCACACCCGCGCTCGTGATCGCCAGCACATCCCCCGGCCAGATGTCCTGAGTCGGATTCACCATCGCATACGAGCCCGCAATTGCCGCCGTGCGACTCGTCGCAAACGCCAGCACCGCCTGCGCCGCGCTCTCGCAGTCAACGCTGCTCCGAGCCACCGGCAGCGTCACGCTGCCCAGCCAACGACACGTCCCCGGAGCTCCATTCACCGCCTCCGAAGCCACACTCGCCCCATCCTCCAGCCGCGCAATCGACCGCCGCTCGCCACGATATCTCACCGTCACATGCTCGCCCACCACCGGAATTCGCCCCGCAAGAAATGTCACCTTCGCCGGCGATCCGGACGCCGTTCCATAACTCACCGTGCAATCGACGCCCTGCCCTGCCGTCCCGATCAGCCGTGTCTGCATCACTCCACTCGGCAGCGTGCTCACCACCCACATGCTTCCCGGCCGCAGCACGCTCACTGAACCAACCGAGCCAAATAGTTGCGTCGAGTTCACCACCGCAAACGCACACGTTGCCGGTGTGTTACTCAACGAACCCGAAGCAGCCGCACTGTCATAAAGCACCGTCGCCGGCGTATTCGAAGCCGTGCCCTCATCGACCAACTCAAACACCACATCCATCGGAGCCGCGACACCTCCCGCGCTCCCAAAGCCCTGCACCACTCCATCCACCATGCAGTAATAGCGCTGCATCACGCGCTGCATCTCCACGCAGTGCAGCCGCAGCCGCAGCGTATACGCATGGCCAGCAATCGGAGTAAACACCGTGCCCACCTCCACGCCATTCACCACCGGAACAATCACCGTCACGCCGCCGGTTCCGCTCACACTCTGCCGCACCCGAAATCCTGCAAAGCAATCCGCCAGCACCATCTGCCCCTGGTACATGCCCGCGAGCATTCCATCGCACGCAGCTCCCAGCATCACTCCGCTCAACTGTGCCACAACCGCGCCGCCCATCTCCACCGCATCCAACGCTTCCACCGTCGTCTGCCCATCGAGACCATTGCCACCATTCATCGTCAACCCCGCGCCAGTCAACGACAGATGACTTCCCGGATCACTCACCAGCCACTGTGCCGGATCGAATGCCGCCTCGTTGAAGTTATCCAGCACGAGAATCCGATTCGTGTCCCGGTACCCAACTTCATTTAGATGGAACACAGCGGTCGTACCATCGCCAATGAAATTCTCCTCAATGTATGCCGCCGGCTCTTCTGCTCCCGATAGCGTCACATCATTCGCAAGCATACGCACCGCCGTCGTCTGTAGCTCTGCCACCGACAACGTCCCGTCCGCATCGCTCAGCGCATGCGTCACATTCCCCACTGGCTCAATCAACACCTGCCCGTTCAGGGCTCGATACGCTGCATACGCAGAGCTCGCCGCCTCGCCCGCGTTCACACTCCATGGCACCGATGCGCGCGCCGCAAACGCTCCCGTCGCAGGCACCGTTGCACCCGATGCCACCGTCAACGCAGACGACCCGCCAGCCTGCGCCCTCGAGGCCAGTCGCGTCACGAGCGCAGCTCCGTTCAGACCCAGCGACATCGCATCGCGCAGCCCTGCACCGGAACCAAGATTATCCAGCAGCCACTCATCGCTCACCGCCGTAATCCGCGCCCTGTACACCGGCCCCATCGACGCATTGCCCGCATAGATTCTCACCGGCTCTGTCGCCAGGTATCCGGTGAACAACACCGTCGTATCGGCCGCCGTAACCGTCACCTTGCCTCGTCGCACCGGGACCGCCAACCCCTCGGCTCCAAGCACAATCTCCGCCGTGCATCGCGAAGGAACATTCAGCGCTCGCTGCACCGTAATCGGTCCCTCCGCGGCCACCGCTCCGGTGTAATCTACCGCACCCAGTCCATCCAAATTGTCGATCGTAATCCGCACAGTCTCTCCTCCACTACAAACCTAGCCAGCCACATAACTGCGGAAGCACACCACTGTCTCGCCATCCACCGGATCCTTCACCGGCAGCGCACGAAACGCCGCACTCAGCTGGACCTTCTCGTAGCCCCCGCCGCCCGCCACCTTCGCCTCCGCAACACCGGCCATCGCCTGCAGCCGAGGATAGTGCCAGATCACACGCTCGCCCTGCTGCCCCTCACCCACAAACACAGCCGACCACTCCTGAAAGAAGCTCGAGCCCTCGCGGTCACAGAATCCCACCACGCCACTCACCTTCATCGCCATGCTCGGAATGCCTGCAATGAGCGGAGACTCCAGCGTCAGCGCTCCGCCTGCACCGCTGATAACGACCGACGTGATACGTCCCACGTTCAACGTCACACGTCGCACATAATCCACATCGGCCAGCACACTCTGCACATAAGCCCCGCTCACGCCGCTCCCGACAAACCCGGTCTGTGCAACATAGTCCACATCCACCGCGACCAGGTCCCCCACGGCAAACGCCGCAGCAGCAGCGGCTCCCACCTGCAGCACGCTCGCCGTCGATCCACTCTGCAGTGCAACCGCCGCAACTCCAGCTCCGCCCGACCCTCCAGCTGCCGCACCTGCTGCCGCCGTCAACAGGTTCATCTGCTGCGTTCCAGCCGATAGCGCCAACTGCAGCTTCCCCCAGCTCTCAAAGCTGAACGACACCGTAGCTTCGATCTCCGTTCTTGCCTGCAAAAGTGTCGTCGCCGGAGCTCCCGTCCGCACTGCTTCAACCTTCGTTCCGCACTTGCGAGCGAAGCCTGCAATCCATCCCAACCCAACCCACGGAGCAGGTGGGCTGCTCAGCGCGAACGCCCCACTCTGCGCCGCATCGAAGATGGTTGGCTGCTGCGCCGCGCGATTTACAGGAGCAAAATACGCGCTCACCGGCCCCACCATCGGGGCCATCATTCCCGTCACATCATTCATAGCTCGCCTGCTTCCTGGTAGCTCATCACCGTCACCGTCGCTGTCCGCGCCAATCGATCTTCCTTGATGACCGTCTTCCCAAATGCAACCTCGCCCCACCAGATACTGGTGCTCATCGCAACTGCCGCCGAGCCATTCACCAGACCCGCGTAGTTCATCTTTTGAGCGGTCCTCGGCAGCGTATTCACCGCACCCTGCAGCTCAGCATCCATCGCCGCCAGCGCTCGGCCCCGATCCATCCCCGCATTCATCGCCGTGCCCGCAGTCTCATACTCAAACTCGCACGTCAGCGTCACCATCGGCATCGCTCCATTTGCGTCGACGCTACTCACCGCCCATCGCATCCGAAAGCAATCGGGCAGTGCCACCGCGGACACAAGCTCGTTCTCCTCGACCAGCACGCCCGGCCGCACCACGCCGCGCAGCACAATCGTCCGGTACGAATTCAGCGCGGCCAACCTGCCTCGCAATACTTCATAGAACGTGTCTTTCGCGTTCTGCACATTAGCCTCCTTGGCTTTCTTCGCCTTTGTTGCTCTCTAACGAACCGGTGGCTTCAGCGTCAGGCAGTAGCAGTAGGGTTGACCCATCGCCTGCGACGCAACACTGTTCGTAATCTCATACAGCACGTCGTCGACCTTCACACCCACCGCCGTCTCAAACAGCACCGTCGCCGAGTCATACCCGAGCGTTCCCAGAGCCGCATACACCGCACTTGCCGACACCATAAGTTTCGCAATGCTGTTCGCCCTGCTAAACGTCGCCGGCCCCAGCTCCACATCCTGAAACTGCGGAGTCGCCAGCCCTAACTGCTCCGCATCGCTCCCTGCCACGGCCGGCGCCGCAATCCGCAACAGCACCGTTCGTCCACCCGCCGCACGCATCAACGCATCTGCGCCACGGATCACACCATCGCTAGACTGCAGCAAGTCATCCATCGCTAACCCAGCCTCTCTGCCACATAAGGCCGCAGCAGCGCCTGAACCTGGCTATCGATCAATGAGTCGCTGAAATATTGCGTCTGCAACGTGTCCATCCTGCTCGACTTCACATTGAGTCCCGGAGTCGCCTGCGCATTCCGAACAATCTGCGCACACGCCACCTGCACCGCATTCGGCACCACCGTCAGGCCACCCGTATACGTCACCTCGGCCTCGGTATAGCGCATCCCCATCACATTCCACGGAAAGCGAAACTCACCTGTAGGCAAGCTCACATACAGAGTCGTCGGATCCACATCCACCCACTGTCCTGGCAGAGCAAAGGCAACGGCAAACCCAGTCTGATATGCGAAGTCTCCATAGAAGTCGTCTCCATATCCAGGTCGCGAATACTGCGCTTTCACTGCATCCACGCTGATCAGCGGTCCATAGCTCAGCCGCACCGACTGTGCGCGCAGCGGAATTCGCATTCGTTCGGTATAGCTCGCCGACATCAGTGTTGGTCGTCGGCAGTATGCCTCGATCATCGCGGAAGCCGTCGTCACCCACGCATCGGCCGTGTCCGCCGTCAGTCCAAAGGCCACATAATCTGCTGGCAACAAATATCCCATCACTCTTCTCCCTCTCTACTCGTATCCACGTCAGGGACGAAGCCGGAGCGCCCACCACGCTCCGGCCCATTCACTCTCCCACCACTAACGACTAGCGATCGACGAGCACCTGGTAGTGCGCATAGCTCGCACCCTTGACCACAACGGCACCGAACTTAACCGCTGCAAATTGGCTGGCCAGTGAACCCTGCAGGCCAAGCTGGAACACCCTCGGATTCGGCTCGCCCAACCAGTGATACTCAATCAGGTCCTCAGTCACGATGTAAGCCGGCAGCACCGCAGTGCCCGATCCCGGTACGCCCGTATAAGGCAACGTCCACTCCGGAATCAGCGGAATATCTCCAGCCTGCGTGCTCAGTGTTTTCACCGTCAAGCCGCCCTCGATGGTCTTCGTGTTGAGGACCACGTTGAACTCTGCCTTCATCTCGCGATCGATCAAGTCAAGCAGCACCGGATTCGCATAGATCGCAGTCGGCCGAACACCGAAGCTGCTGTTGGAAAGCATCTGTGCGATCGTCGACTTCAAACCATCAACGATGCTCTGCGTCGCTCCAATGGTCGTGGTGTTGCCGCCCGCGGCGATCTGTCCCACCGCGCCAAAGTACTGCGCAGTCGTGGGCGAACTCAAGCTGGTGTCCGTACCATTCCACAGTGCAATGTCATGCGTCCGCAGAATGCCGTCCACAGTATCGGTGAGGTCCTTCGCCTGCAGATACGAGAACTGGCTCTGCTGCTTGCCCAGTTCAAGATCAAACAGGTTGTAGTTGATCTGCGCGACCAGCGCCTTGAGCGGAACACTGTGCTCCACGCGTGTGGGCTGCACAATCGATGGAACGATATTACGCGGATCCACAAATGCTGCGGTCGCTGCGGCCGCGGGAATTGCTGTCTCTTCGAAGAAGCGCGATGGGTGCCCTGTCGCAGGAACCTGCTTGATGCGCTGACCGAACACACCACGGCGGCGAACCAGGTCAAGAATCTCTGTTTGATAAATAGGTACTTCAATCGCACCAGGTCCGATGTAGTCCGCCGTTGCGCTGATCTCTGTAAACTTTGCGTTCATTGTTGTTTCTCCTCGTATCTCTGTTAAGCAAATAGCGCAGCCCGGACCGCAGTCCTGCCGCGCCATTGTCTGTCCCACTCACTCCCGGTCATCTCGACCGAAGCATCTCTGCGAACTAACCCAGCAAGCCTGCGCGTCTCAGCTCGGACTTCACCGCAATCCGCTGCTCAATGCCCAGGCTCGATAGCGCACTATCCAGTGCCGATGCCTCCATCGAGGCTCCACTCGCGCCCAACTCCAGCGTCACTCCCTGCTTGGCCAGCATCGATGCCATACCGACCGGCAGCGTCTTGCGTCCCGCCGCCTGCGGGGCAGCCGATGCGGTGAGCTCGCTGATTCTCGCCTCGGCCTCCGCAAGTCGCCGCTCCAGCTCTGCCTCGCGAGCCGTCTCCACCGTAGCCACAATCCGGCCAACATGCTCCTCGGCCTCAGCAGCCAGCGCCACCTGGCGCTCCACCAGCCGCGAAGCCGCCTGCTCCAGTGCCTCCGCCACAGCTTCAAGACGCTCTGTCGCTTCCATCAAGTCCACTACATTCCGATCTTCCATTGCCTATCCTCCATCTTTCTCACGTCCATCAAGACGCCCTACTTCGCCACAGCCACCCGTGTCAGCCGATGGTCAGTCCTTCGACACACACGAAACGATGTCCCTCGGTACGCCGCCTTCTCACGCAGCAGAATCGCCGCGCCCGTAAACGTCGCCCGCGTCAACCGCCACACCACATCGCGCATATCCGCGACATGCGCATCTGCCAATTCGTAGCTCATCCCCATCGCGCTGGCTGCTTCGGCTGCCACACCGCCGACCTTCTCTTCCATCTCTGGAAAATCCCGCGCAAACAGAAAGCCACCCACCAGCAGCTTGCTTCCGTCCAGGTGGGCCGACGTGATAATGCCGCACTTCTGCCGCGCATCATGTCCATCCCACCCAGCCTTGTAGTCCACTGCCATGCCCAGCAGACTTGGCAGCGCTGTCTCCGCGGCCTCCTTCGTCAGCATCACGCGATGGCCGCGAGCTCCGCTCGGAGCCTTATCGCTGGCCACATCGACCAGCGTCAAGCAGCCCTCAAACGGCAACCGGTTCGGATGTCCTGCGACCTCCGGAAAATCCACCGCCATCGCCCGCAGCTCACGTCCACTACAACGTGGCCGCACCACCCGACGCAACTGCATTGCTCTCTCCACACATCCTCCTCTTCGCCTTCCTTTGGTCAAGCCTCAACATGCATCCATCACACGCCTTGCGGCTCAACCAACGGACTCGCTAACTCTGCCGGTGCAAGGCCTCGTAACGCCCGCACCTCTGCAACCGACAGAACTCCCGCAGCCAGCAGCTTCGTCTGGATATCCATCTCGACCGTCTCATCACGGCTCTCCAGGTCGCTCCAGACAAACCGCAGATCGCCCCAACCCAGGCGCTTCACAATCACATCCCGCGTCAGGTGGTCGGCGATCAACTTGGCCAGTGGAACAATCGCATTCTGAAATGCCTCGTCCGCCAACTCGCCAGCCGTAGAGCGGTTCACGCTCTGCGACACGCCCAGCATCATCGCCGGCAGATCGAATGCATTCGCAATCATCGTCAGCAGAAACTGCTGCCACTCCAAGCGCAGATCCGCATCCGTGCCAGCCGCAAACTTCAGTACCTCGGGCTTCTGTTCCGAGCTCAGCACAGGAACCCGTCCCGACCCCTCCACCTCATCCTGCCACCAGCGAATCAGCCGCTCATGCTGCTCCGGAGTCCGCTCATTCAGCCACAGTGCATACTGCACCACGCTGTTTGAAGCCAGCCTCGCAGCATACCGGTGAGCCTGCAGAAAATGCGAGATGGATTCAAACGCAACCTCGACCTTCCCCAATCCAAACGGAGTATGGCTGCGAGGGTTCAACCGCACATACATCAGCTCGTCATCGCGCAGCGGCAACAGCGCCTCCTTGCCAAGCTTGCCCGTCACCTGCGCATACCTCGGATCGCTCGGATTGCCCTTCCAGTTCGCATTGACCTGGATCGACGCACCGTCCACCGGATAAATTCGAACCGGCAACTCACTATCGCCCGTATCGATCTCCGCGGCGCCAAAGCCGCCCACCAGCGTGTCCTCGATCACCTGCTCGATCATGGTCCGAAAGCTGTCGCTCTCATTCGGCATCTCGAACGCCCGCGTCAGTGCCTCCGCTCTCTTGCCGCGATCGCCCGTCAGGTCTTCACCCGCGCTCTGCCGCACCTCGATCCGCCAATCCATGCACGCAATCCTGTCCTTGATGCAGTTGATCGCCCTTCGCGCCGTAGGCGTCTCCGCAAACCGTCGCAGATTCGCCGCCGTTGGCTTGGGCAGCGCATTCTGTATGCCTGTCGTCCGAAACGGCGCGAAGATAGAGTTCATTCCCAGCGGTGTCACCGTCGTCTTCCGCTCGCCAACGTTCACTACCGAAGGATCCGCTCCGCTCGCTTCCACTCCAGCAGCCCGCTTCCACATCTCTTTCACTGACGCTCCCAAACCCATTCCAACCTCCTCCTCAAATACAAAAGGCGTAGCCATTTGGCCACGCCCTCTCAACTCCATCGTTCCTGTTCCCTACAGCTCTAAACTCTCAGTTCCAGCCGCGCCGTCTCTGCCACGCGTCCCAGGTCGGCCACCGTCAACACCCGAATCGCCTCCCGCTCCATCACGCTCACGCCAAACCCATATTGCTCCTGGTCCGCGATGGCACCGATCGTCTCCACCACGGCCGTCAACTCCAACTCCACACCCTCGCTGCTCATCACGCCTCTGCGAAGAGCCTCCACCGAGTACGCAATCCCCTTCGCCGCCTCCACATCATTCTCCAGCGACACGGCATGAAACATCCGCACCTTCCCATTGCGATACCCACAGTCGATCTTCAGCGGATCGCCCACCTGCGTATACTGAGCCGCGGAGATCTTTTTTCGCATCAACCGCCAAACACCCGCGCGCTCGAACGTGTCGCGCATGTTCGTCACAATCGCTCCTCGCCCACTCGCCTTCCGTCGCGTCGACGGCAGCTTCAACGGCTCCACATACATCCGCAGCAGCTGCTCCATCTCCGCCGGCAGGCTCTCCGCCAGCGTCCCCCGCATCTCCGTCAGCTGCACGCTATTCGACAGCGAATCCTCCAGCGTCTCCAGCATCGGCTTCGCATTCACCCGCAGCTCAACCCCAGCCTGCAGCCGCAGCGCAATCTCTGCCTCCAGCGACTCCAGCAGCTCCACATCGGCGTCCGGATCCATACACTTCACCCGGCTCCAGTCGCGAGTAAACTTCACCGTCGCGGAATCCTCCCGCCCCGCCTCGCGCAGCACCACGCCAATATTCGCAAACTCTCCCTTCACCACATCCGGAACATACCGGATGAGAGAAAATTCGCACTGCAGCCGCTCGCGCACCCTACCCTCCAAAGTCTTTCCGCCAACTCTACATTACAAAGTCTTCCGGATTCGCCCTAACCTCAAAGCTCGCCGGCACCACAATTTTCTTCACCGCTCCCCAGTTCGGGAATGGCTCCCGATTGGACACTCTAAACTGCTCGATCAACTCTCTCACCCGCGACCTTCGCTTCAACAGCATCTCCATCAGACGCTCGATCACCGCCGTGTCGCCACCGTACCACTCCGGAGGAATCTCCTCCGCAATCTTCCACAGCCCCTCTGCCGCGAACCCTTCCACCCGGTTCAGCCACGGCTCAAAGCTCTCCCAGCCACGCACCTTCGCATACACCTGGTTGCGAGCAAACACCCCCCGCAGCGGAGCGTCCGGAAACGTCCATTCTCCCGCATTGAAGCAAAATCCCTGGTCAATAAACGTCGCCCGGTACTTCTTCTCCCGAGGCTTCCGTTCAAACACCGCCTGCCGTCCATTGCAGTTGCCCGTCCACTTGTCCAGCACCAGCATCCCCGCAAACTCCGCCAGGTTTCTCACCTCATCCATCTGCGGCTCCGGCAGATAATCCACCACGTGCCCCGGCATCAAACCTCCCACAAACCTGCTCCCAAACTGCAGCCCACTCGCGCATCGTTCACGAACACCTCGCCCCAGGTCCACCATCATCTCCGGGCTGTTCGCGATCAACCAGTCGCTCACCTCAACCACGTCGCTCTTCGGCACCGATAGTCCCACCGCCTCGGCCATCCGCGTCGCAATCAACTCATTCGCCAGCACCCTCAGGTGCTGCGCATTATTCTTGAACTTCACCACCCACAGGTTTCCGTCCGCACCCAGCATCAACTGGCTCTGCGCTCCACCCCTCATCCGACGAATCGCCTGCACCGCCGTCACTGCCAACGTCCATACCCTCCACCATCACCTTATTCCATCTGCCCAGCCTCCGCTGGAAGATCGCACCATCTCCATCCGCACCGCCTGCGCCACGGCCATCGCCATCACCAGGTCATCGTGCGAGCCGTTCGCCGCGCCCGTCTTGCCTCGCTCCCCTCCCACAAACGTTCTGCACTCGCCCAGCAGCCGCTTACTCTGGAAGATCTCCGGACACTCCTCCAGAAGCTTTCCCAGCCTCGCCGTCATCTCCGGCTTCGAGGTCGCCGTCGTCAGCCACCCCGCGTCGCGCCCCTGCCGGTACAGCTTCGTATAGAACTCGCTCGCCTCGATATACGCCAGCACCGCTGCGCCATGATTATTCCGTTCCACCGCAATCATCGCGTCGCCATACTCTCTCGCCAGCTCCACCGCAGCCTTCGCCAGCTCCGACGGCTTCAGTCTCTCCTGCAACTCCGCGCACTGCAAGCCCGTCAGCCGGTCAATCACCTGCACCGCCGCAAAGTCGCCCTCCTCGCCTCCTCCCGCCGAGTCCACCGCAACCAGATAGCTCCGACCCTCCTTCGGAGGCAGCCACACCAGTAGCGCTCCGCCGCGACGAACCCCAGCCACCGGAGCGACCTCCAACATCTGCCGCTCAATCGCCGCAACATCAAAGAAGCAAGTGCCAGTCGCTCGAAAACAAGTCTCCGCATCTTCAGCAAACTCCTGCGACCTCAGCCCCCCATAACTCCGCTCCAGCCCTCGCCGAAACCCGATCTGCTCTCCGCTTAATCCATACCTCTCCACCAGTGCCGACTCCACCTCCGTCATCGCACCAGCCTCCACCCGAGCCCCCACATACGCCGGCTCCAGCCACCACGGCAGAAAATGCCGCACCATCGCATCCCCATCTCCGCCCGTGTCCACCGCCGCACACCACTCCTCATAGAACGCTCCATACGCTCCATTCGGTGTACTCTCCAGGACCAGTTCCCCGCTCGGAGCCAGCGCCGCCCGCAGACCCGCCAGCGTCATCGCCGCATCTCCCGGCCACCGGCTCACCTCGCTGCAATGCAGATTCTGCAAGCTCATCCCGCGCCCGGCTCCGACATCGCACGCACTCGCCACCCGGTACTCGCTGTCCAGCTCCGGAAACACCATCTGTCCCGCATTCGCCCTGCTTCGCACCAGCGGCCCTTTGCGAAGATCCTCCGGCAGCTCTTCCCACATCCGTTGCACAATCCGGAAGATCCCCTCCGCCGCCTCGCGAGTATGCGCCACCTGCAGCGTCAGCGTTCCTGGCCTGGTGATCGTACGAAGGAAAAACCTCCCCGCCACCCAGGTCGTCATGCCCATCTGCCGGGCCTTCAGCACAATGTTATGCCGTCCCCGCCGCTCTTCAAATCTCCTCTGTGCCGCATTCGCCACAAGCGGCTTCAGGCGACCCTCCCGGTCACGTACCCGAAGCCACGCCTCTGCTTCCTTGATCAACCTTTCAGGACCGCGCTCCATCGCCCGGCCCAGTACCTTCAGCGCGCTAGTCTCCTCCACGTCTCATCCCCACCTTTGCTTCTGATCCTTGCAATCTCCTGCCTCACCCTCAGCGCTCCCCGACAAGCAGTCACCCAAGGACCGGAGCCTTGCCAACACCCAACCTTCGAGTCCGCCCCATTACGACGCCGGAAGTTTACTGCGCTCTCGGCTGCCCCACAGGCACAGGGTTGACCAGACTATTCAGAAGCCATTGATAAACAGGAGCACCTCCCCCTGGATTTACCTGACTTGCCTGCCAGGACGGAACAACAAAATACTGCTTGCTGCACGTTGCCGAACTGAAACTGTCTGTCCAGACGCCGCTCGGTTGCGTAATCGTATCCGTGCCGCAAATAGTGGATGGGTATGCCGTCAGACTCACGCCTGTACCCGTAGGAGCAGTCAAAACAATCGTAGGTGCTGAAGTACAACCATGCCCATAGGGAGCCCATGTGCTCAAAATGTAGTTACTCCCCCATGAAGTGTGAATCCCGTTCGGAACTCCTCCCGAAGCGGACATATAGCCATTCACATGGCAGTTCGGCCCTCCGCCTGTCGAAGTGAACGCCGTCTCATTCGCATAGCCTGTCCCGCCGCTGTACCCAATCTGCACTCCCCCACCAAACAGGCTCGTAAACAGCATCGACGTACCTAACGAATCCCACGCCGTCCTTGCATCATTGCCATAGAAAACGGAGGCTAGATAAAGCGGGTCTTTGCTCGTACGCGTCACAAGAGCGCCCGGCCCATTCGATGCAGGACTACCTGCCATCAGATATGTAGGCATCCCCGCAAGATTCGCCAGCACATACTGTGCCTGAGACGGGTAGATCAGCGAGTTATCCCCAGTGGTACTCCCCGAACACGGCGTCGTTACCGGTAAGGTCGGGGAGATGCAAGGCGGCCCGCCCTCAAGATACATTGACCCTCCATTCGCTACGTTCTGGGCCCACAACTGCGCTCCTGTCAGCGAGGAGATGCTGTCCGCCGGACTATTCATGAAATCGTAGATCCCGAAGAGCGTAGTTGGAATCAGCAGCGTAATGGCAGTCGCTGGATGCGCCGCAAAGATTTGACGATACATCGTGGCCGTCGTGGGATACCCCGTATAACTCTGGGGTGTCGAAGCATTGTAGGTTGTGACGTTTGCCGCCGCGCACCATCCACTACCCCCAGCGGGAACCGTACTGGAGTTGGACGCCATCGCTACCGGGACATTATTCAACCCAGCCTGGTCCAGCACCTGCCGGAAGTAAGCTGCCCCAATTCCGTTGTCACTCTCCACGCCTATTCCGAGCAGGTTCACATAGCCTAGCTGATGCAGCTTCACCAGCACCGCAATCGTCGTCGTCGCATCGTAGTCAGCGCATGTAATCTCGTTCACAATGACCGGAATATGCTGCGGCACTGCAGGAAGCACGCCCTGATAGAAGTTGGTCAGGTAGTAAAGACTCTGAATCTCCGTGGCAGAAAGTACCCCCTGAAAAATTGCGAACTCGTCAACGGTCGTCGACGTCTGAGTACTGTCCGACTGATCGATCCCGTTGTATACCCCCGCGCTCAGCGATCCTGGCACCATCAGCGGTGAGGACGCAGAGTTCATTGACCCGCCAACAAGTGATGGCGTGATGACCATCCCCGTACCTGTCGGGGAAGTCAATTTGATCGTAGGAAGCGACGTGCACCCTGCGTCGTAGTTATTGAAGTAGCCAGTGTTCAGCAATCCTGCTGTGGGCACTCCGCCCGTTGCCGGTATGGTCCCGCTCACATTGCAGTTCGGCCCCCCACCCGTAGACGTGAAAGCCGTGCTCGCAGCGTAGCCAGTTCCCCCCGATATTGTCAGGTTGACCGCCCCGAAACCGCGTTGATAACTGTTTGACGTCGAGGCCTCCGGCATCACCCCCGCTCCCAAACCATTGACATAGATATTCAGCGCCGATCCGGTTCCCGATCCGCTGTCGGTCACCACGATGTCATAGTTGTACCCATTGGCCGTATCCATACTCGTGCAGCTTTGGTTGCCGACTTGCCCTCCTGCGCTCGTCGGCCCATTGCGAATGAAACACAGTGCGGCGATTCCCGGCGTCTGCGTTTGCGTAAGCTCCAACTTCCACCAACTATTCGCCGCGCTCGACGAGTCGCCTTTACTCGCCAGCACCAGCGTCCCCGTCCGGTTCCAGTTCAAGCGATCGAGGTGCACCAGCATCGTCCACGGATTCATCCAGTCGATTGAACCCAGCGTATTATTGGGGGCCACAGCGAATCCGTTGTAAGGGAATGCAGCCGAGTAGTTCGCCGGGTTCGTGTTGTCGAAACCCGGCTGTTGGGTCGCGACCGGACCCGAAGAAATCGACGCTGCCTTCAACGCCACTACCAGCGCACCTCCGCCCGTACTGCCACTCGCCAGGGTGAAATTGAACCCATACGACCCTGGTGATTCCGCGAAAAAGTAGCCGCCCGTCGTGTTGACCCCATCTCCTCCAACAAACGTGAAGGCCGGAGACCCTGCGTACAAATGAACGTAAGCTCCAGAGTTGCCAAAGCCTACAAGTATGTCATTGTTCTGCGTTGTCGCGACCGAACCGCTGCTGATGGCTGACCCCGTCGTCGTATACGCTCCCGAACCAACCCCGTCCACAGGAGAACTTGCAGCCACTCCGCTGAACGCCTGCACAATCAACAGCGGGTAGGACACCGCCGTACTCAGCGTCACCGTAATCGTATGCGATCCCGCCCCAACATTGGCGCACACATACGCCGCGCCAATGTTGGTCCCGCTAGCCCAGGAACTCCCTGGCGCGGCCGTCGGCGTGCATCCCGCCGAGTCGGCCACATTCGTGATTGTTCCCGCTCCAGTAGCGATTCCAATCACCAGCGCATTGCCTGCCGTCGCCGTCAACGAACACGATACCGTCGTTGCTGACGAAGGCTGCGACGTACACTGCGTCACGTACGTCGGCTTTGCCGGAGCAACTCCCCCAAAGCTCAGCCCCGACACTCCATCCTTGAAGCTCGCCGTAGACTCGTTGAAGTTCAATAGCAGCGACGGATTCGCCAGCTGCTCCTGCGCAACAAAGTTCGTCTGTGGATTCACATTCTGCCCAAACACCGCCGCACAGAAGAGGCACAGCACGATCAACACATCCATCAGCTTCTTCATTACTGGCTCCTTCCCGTCACCAGGGTCACGCCCAGCAGATTCGCATTGCCAGCAGCCGTATCCGATGCCGCACGATAGATCCGGTACGTAACCAGCGAGCCCGGTGCCGTCGTTCCAGCCGCACATCCGTTCGTTCCAGGCATCGCAACGCCCGGCAACACCGCCGTCGTCACACCTGCCCCGGACGTCGAACTCACCGTAGCCGAAACCGCAACCGCTGTCCCAAACGCCGGGGCTCCCATCACCGAGCCATCATTCACACACGCCGTCTGCACATACCAGGTCACCGCTCCCGTCGTAGCCTGCGAGTAGAACTTGATATACAAGTTCGTGCCAGTCCAGTACACAGGCGTCGCTACCGTCGCCTCTGCATATTGCGGAAGCGCCGGCGCCGCATTGAACGCCATATATCCCAACGAACTGCTCGTCGAGGACACGCATCCTGCCTGCGGCTGATTGTTGTTGTACCGCGTCAGTCCCGACGCAAAGCTGACTCCGCCATCACACACTGCCGCCGGATAATACTTGACCTCCGCCGGTGGAGTAGAGCTCCCCGTCGCGATCGTGCACGTTCCCCCCAGCGCACACGTCTGCCCATTCACCGTCGTTGCGCTATTGGCCAGCGCCGCATTCGGAATCGCACTCGCCGTCACCGCGACCGTAGGTGTCGTCGTTGCGTTAGTCACCGTAGGCGTCAACCAGCTCGGCCACGTTCCTGTCGAAACACTGCTGACGCTGCCTGTCCCACTCCCAAAGGCCGGGCAGTTCGTTCCGTTTTGTAGGCACGGCAAGACCCCGCCGATCGTCGATCCCGCAGCAAACTTACTCACTCCCGTCGTCGCCGTGATCGATGGCAAAGTCAAATTCCCAGTAAGCGAGAACCCACCATTCTGCGGATTGAATCCAAAGGAGCCTCCCAACGCGTCCGTAAAGATAAAGTAAGGCTTCGCATTCGTTGAGACAGGCTCCCCTCCCTGAACAAACAGAATCGATCCGTTATTCGCTGGCCGGTACCCAAAGTAAAAGTCATTCGCATAAGACCCCAGTACATAAAACATCTCTTGTGCGATGCCGTTCGTCGTCTTGTTCAACGCCGCATACGCCCTGGTCAACTGCGCTGGCCCGTTGTCAAACACCATCATCCCCTGCGACGCCCTGCTTCCATCGATCGGCGACGTTTGTCCGATATACAGATTGAATCCCGAGTTCTGAAACTCCGAGGTCGGTGCCCCCGCTACCGTATCTCCAACCGCGAACGGAACCGTATTCGTCGCTAACTGAACATTGCCGGCAACTCCATTATTCGTCCCCGTAATAAATGCCGACGGATAGAACGTAACGCTCAGCGGAGGTGTGGAAACCGTCCCCAGTGCAGTCGCCGTTTCATCCGGACCCGTCTGTGCCCAGGTAATATTTGCCGCTGCCCCGGCACTGCCATCCTCGCTATTTGTCGCTACGGTATACGTCCCATTCAAATCCGAAGGGCTTGCTCCGGTCACCACAATCGTCGACCCCACAGGAAAGTAGATCACCCTCGGTCCCATGCCGCTCAGGGTGACCACATTCCCTGCCCGAACCATCGAGTTACCGTAAGACAGCACGCCGCTAAACGACAACGGAGTCGATGGAAGAATGTTTCCCGTCCCCGCACCCACCCCATTGCAACTTCCACTGAGGCAGTTGCTGATAAATACCTGTGTAGGAGACGTAGCACCCACCACCGCATACGCAATCGGCCACGTCGTCGCCGCGTTCGTTGCCACAATCGATTGGCCGCCGGGGCCACCCTGCATCACAAGCGCCGCGTCCCAGCCCGAATTCCACGCATAGCGGGTGTTGAACGTTATCGACTGCACTCCACCCGACGCCGCACCCACCGCCACCACCGCTGCTTCTTCTTCAAACGGGCCCGATAGAAAAATATCCTGCCCCGCTACAAAATTTCCCGGGCTTGCCGGAGACGTCCCCAGCGTCACATTGCACGTCGTCGCCGTATAGATCTGCCACTGTCCGCTCCCGTTGTTCGTACACGAACTCGGAATAATATTGCCCCACGCCGTAGAAGGAGTCACCGTCCCCGACCCGAGGGTGTAAGCCATCCCATTGAGCACCTCAGCCTCGCCCGC
Source organism: Granulicella sp. (assembly GCA_027452215.1). Taxonomy (GTDB): domain Bacteria; phylum Acidobacteriota; class Terriglobia; order Terriglobales; family Acidobacteriaceae; genus Granulicella. Next base: position 18,624 of record DAIDGQ010000017.1, read on the forward strand.
CAGCGTCGCCGTGCCCGCGCTCTTCGACATGTCCAGCAGAATCCCTCCATCAGCAAACTGAGCATTCTGCACCGTCGTACAAAACCCATGACAGCTCATCGAATTCGTCGTCAACAGATTCGATCCCGTCACGCCTCCCGTCGCAATCACCCCCGTGAAGTAGCCAATCTGATTCGTCTGCGCCACCGTATGCGTCACCGCTTCATCTGACGAAGCCACCGATCCCCCAAACGACGTCAGGTACGTGTAATACGCCGCCGTGTCCCCCTGCGCAAAGTGGCTGAAGTTCCCTGCGTGTAGCTGAGATATCCCTCGCATTGCCGACTCTTCTGTATCCGATTCAAGCGCGCAGGTAGACCATCCATTCGCGGACGTTCCATTGTTCCCAAGGTCAAACCCTGGCTGGAAGCAATTCAACGTGTTTGTAAACTGTGCATACGCCGGAACATTAGGATTCGCCGCCGTCGTAGCCGAAGTAATCGTCATCTGCGACGAGGTCCCCGCACCAGCGAAGGTCGTGGTCGCGTTCGTCCCTGCAATGCCAAAAGTCGTCCCGGTCGGCTGTGCCACCACCTGCGTCGCTCCTGGCAGCAGGCTCACCTTCTGTCCCATCCCTGCCGCCGTCGCGGCCGCGTTCACATCTACATAATGTTTGTCCGCCGCCTGGTTCGGACTCACCGGATCTCCCGGCAGCACCAGCGGCCCCGTCATCGTTCCGCCCGCCGTCGGAACATAAATACTCGAGCTCAGCGGCGTCCCCGTCTGCGCCGCCGCAATCGCGTTGTCTACATATTGCTTGGACACCGTCTGCATCGCCACACTGATCGGCAGCACCTGGCTCTTGATCGACGCCAGCGTCACCGCAGCACCACCCGTCACCGTCGCTGGAACCACCCAGTACTCCCGGCTCGTCGTTCCATCGCTCAGGTGATACACCGCCGTGTAGTAGCTCCCCATCGGCGTCGATCCCGCATTCGGCGCCAGCGCTACCGTCAGCAGTCCTCCCGCACCAATCGTCGACGACAAGGTTCCCGCCGCCACCGACTGCCCCGCCGCCGTCGTAAACGCGTTCCAGCTCACCAGCACCGTTCCACTGGCCGGAGTTCCATTCGCGCTGTAGATCGTATCCTGCACGGTCGTCGTCGCCACCTGGGCCTCTGCCAGATTCACCCACCCGGCCATCATCGCCACCAGTACCGCCAGCAGCATTAATCCTCGTCTTATTCCGCTCATGTTCCCTCCACGCTCAACCGCTGTCTCGCAACCCAACACCACGCACACCTCATCTCTGCGAGCAGCCTAACCAGCTACAGCTATGCTCGCACTCGCCGGAGCGTTGATGACAATCGGAGCCGCCGCGACCACACCCGCCGCGGGAGCCGCACTCGCCACAGGAGTAATCGCATTAAGAAACAGTCCATTCACCATCTGCGCCAGTTGAATGAAATCCGTATTCCCAAAGTGTCCCACTGACACACCCGTGTTATGCGCAATCGCCAGGCCAATATTCAAATATCCAAGAATCGTCTGCAGCTCATTCGTCTTCATACTGTTCTCCTCCGCCTTCGCGGCTCTTCTATATCCTTCGAAATTCATCTTGTCCGCGGCTCGCACCGCTGGCCCGTCCACTTTGGCGTGCCCGCATCCTCTTGCCTCCACGCGAGCTCTGCCCCGCTCGTCGCCGCCCCCACGTTGCAACCATCTCCGTCCAACCGCTACCATCACCCTTAGCACCGAGCTCCGAAAGGCACCCATGGAATCCAATAGCAACTCCGCTCCTCGTCGTTCTGAAGACATCGCTCTCGACCTCCTCAAGTTCGTCTCCACCCACGCCAACCTCGGCAGCAAGGCTTCCTCCTCCACCGGCTTCGGACTTCCCTCCGCGCCCAAGTCCGAAGACCAGGTCGCCCAGATCTTCGAGCTCTACGCCCGCTGCCGCGAGGCCGTCGAAGCCCCGCTCCCTGACTCCTCGGCAAAGAAGTAGCCGTGCCCCCTCTTCGCGTAGCTGTCATCGGCGCCGGCGCCTTCGGGCGCAACCACCTCCGCGTCTACCGCGAGCTCGAACTAGCTCACCCCGAGCTCGTTCTCCTCACCGCTCTCGTTGAGCCCGACGCCGGTCGCCGCAACTCCTTCGCCGCCACCTACAACATCCCCACCTTCGCCACCCTCGCCGAGCTCCTCAACGCGAAGCTCCACCTCGACGCCGCATCCGTCTGCGTCCCCACCATCCACCACGCCGCCGTCGCCGAGCAGCTCCTTCTCACCGGCCTCGATCTCCTCATCGAAAAGCCCTTCGCCGCCACCCTCGCCGATGCCGACCGCATCCTCGAGCTCTCCACTGCCCTCAACCGCATCGTCGCCATCGGTCATCTCGAGCGCTTCAACCCCGCCGTCACCGCCACCCTCGCCGAGCTCAACCAACCCATGTTCTTCGAGGCCCACCGCCTCAGCATCTTCACCCCGCGTTCCCTCGACGTCGACGTCGTCCTCGACCTCATGATCCACGACCTCGACATCGTCCTCTCCCTCACCAACTCCCCCGTTCGCGAAGTCCGAGCCGTCGGCCTCCCCGTCCTCTCCCTCAAAACCGACATCGCCAACGTCCGCGTCGAGTTCGACTCCGGCTGCGTCGCCAACTTCACCGCCAGCCGCGTCTCCACCGAGCAGGTCCGCAAGCTCCGTCTCTTCCAACCCCACCAGTACCTCTCGCTCGACTTCGCCCGCCAGGAACTCCTGACCATCAGCGTCGATCCATCCGTCGTCGCAGCCGCAATGGCAGCGACGGCCGTTGCAGGTTCGCCCCCGAACCCTGCACCCACCCCGACCGCCGCCACCCACCCCACCGCGCCCCACTCCACTGCCCCCAACGAGCCATCCACGCCCGCTGCAGCCGTACACCCCACCGCCGGTCTCTCCCTCACCAAGGCCGACATCCCTAAAGGCGAACCCCTTCGCCTCGAGCTCGAAAACTTTCTCCACGCCGTGCAAACCCGCACGCAGCCCCGCGTCCCCGCCGAAGCAGGTCGCGCCGCTCTATCTCTCGCTCTCGCCATCAACGACCAGATCGCGGCCCACGCCCACCGCACCGGCCTGCTCTAATCCACCCCGACTCAAATCCCCGCTTCGATCAAACTCTTTACGTTGGCTCAAGCTCTTCGCAGAGGCTCGAATCCCCGCTTCAAAAAGGCGGGGACTTCAGTCCCGCCGTAACGTCGGCCAGCTCCACGCAGCTTTAGCCGCCAGAACGACCTGGCCCCTTCAACTGTCTACCCTCTACTGTCCGCGCGCCGCGCCCCGCTACGGCATCTTCTGCACAACCGTCCCCGGCGGAATCTTCAGCTCGAACTGGTCCGCCTCGAACGCCTCATTCAGCGTCAGCTTCGTCACATCGATCTTCAGCGAGTACTCATCCAGCGGCCTCCGAATCGTAATCACCATCGGAAACTGCTGCGTCCCAAACGCCTGGTACGCCTCATACGTCGCCTGCGTCACCACCTGGCCGTTCTCGTCATAAATATCCTGTTGAAACGGCAGCATCGTCACTCGGCTGATGTGGACGACACGCTCCACCTGCAGCACATTCCCGCTCTTCGTCTTCAACACATTCAGGTCGTAATCCGGCTCCGCGATCGCGTCCTTATGATGTGGATCCGGCTGAATAATCCGGGTCGACTCCGTCAGCGTCACAAACTCATCCGGCTTCACTCCCGGCACCAGCAGCGAATCCAGAAACACCGCCGGCCTCAGATTCTCCAGCCCGTTCTTTGACGGCTTCGTCACCAGGTCACTGCCCTGCATCCACACATTCCCATGCGACGACGCCCTCTTCAGCGTAAACGTCTCTCCATCGCTCACCATGTCCAGCGCGCTCGACCCAATCAGAGGAAGCTGCAGAATCACCCGAAGGTACGCCGGCTTCTGCACAAAAATGTACCCCTTGAACGAGGTATATTCCTTGACCTTGCCTTCCTTCGATCCGCCCGTCGTCGCAATCACCAGCACCTGCGCATTCAACGTCTTCACCGCAGCGTCCCGGTCCGAAACACCCTTCTCCACCTGCTCCACGCTGGCCGTCTGATACGCCTCCGGTGCCTGCGTCTTTAATACAACGCGGGTCGTCGATAGGCAGCCGGTTAACCCGACTGCCATCGCCATGACCAGGATTGGCAGCACTCTCAAATCTCTCATCAGTCGCAGTTACCCAGTATATCGACTACCGCCGGTCCCTTCACGATGCACTATCTCTCCGGCCCGCTCCCTCAACCTCGTCCCCTCAATCCACCGGAGGACCCAAAACACTCTCCACATGGCTCCAGATCGCGCCATACATCGCAATCCACGGCTTACTCACGATCTCCACCGCCACCTCCCCCGCTCCCAGCGTCCAGCTCAGCGTCACGCCGTCCGCCGTCGCCCTCCCGCTCGGCTGCGTCAGGTCGATCACAGGCCCCCCAGCCGCCTTCACCTTTGCGGCAACGGCAGCTGGGTCTGGGATGCTGTAATGCCTCGTCTCGCTCACCCTAAGCCACCGCCGGTACCGAACTCGCCACCACCGCCTTGCCCCCCGGAGCCGCATTCAACAGCGCCGTAAGCTCAGCATCGATGATCGCCACATACTTCTCAATCGAACTCAACGTCGCCGGATTGCTCACCTTCAGCGCCGCCAGCAGCTCCGGAAGCTGTGCCTGAATGCCCGCCAGCAGCGCCGGCAGACTCGTCGCCGCATTCGCGCTCGTTGCAACCGCAAACGCCGTTGCCAGGTCAGCCTTGATGTTCGAAATAATCGTGTTCGCCTCTGCCCCCAGCACCGGGCCGCCCCCTACTGCCACAATCGTCACCACGATCGGCCCCAGGTACGTCAGAACTCCCTGCGCAATCGCAATCCACGACGGCGCTTCCCCAAACAGCTTCGTGAACGCGTGCTCTACCTTCGACGCGAACGACTCAATATCCTTGATAAACGTCCCAAAAATGCTCATGCCTGTCTCCTCCGGGAATCCCCGGCCTTCCTGCAAATCTCAACCTTGGTTCGACCACCCACGTCGCCCCACTCTGCTCCCTGCGACTACTCCCCGCTACTTCCCGCTGCCGCTCCCTGCGCTTCCTTCCACGCCCGTTCCCGCTCGATCATCTCCCGCTCCATCTGCTCCAGGTGCTTCACCACCGAACCCTTCCTCCGCGACGGGCTCTTCCGCACCGGCTTCAACAGCTCGTTCGCCAGCTTCACATGGGGACAGCTCCCCTTCTTCGCCGCCTCCACAAATCCCTGCACAATCCCCTCAAACTCCCGTGCCAGCGTCCGCCTCATGTGGTTCCGGCACTCCGCCGGACGCATCGGCTTGTCTTTCGTCTTACCAACAGCGACCTTCACCCCGTCCACAGTGTCTTCCTGCCCATTCCCTGCCATCGCACCTCCAAAACAAAACGGGAGGCCCCGGTGGGGTCTCCCGTTTGCTCTACAAATATTTTGTCTACTTCTTAAGAATAGCAGGTTGACTACACCAGCTATGCCAACTTTCTGGAAGTTTTATTTGCCTTAGAATGAAGCACTTCGTGGCATTTCCTCGCCTCGACCCCCTTGACAGCTTTTCAACGGTTCGAGCAGCCCTGCCTCGAGAAACATCTCCGTCAGCCGGTCCAGCGCCTGCCCATATTGCCGGATGCAGTTCCGCAGACTCAGCCCCAGCATCCCCGCAGCTTCGCCCTGCGTGTACTGCTGTAGCGAGATCCGCTTGATCAGCTGCTGGTCCATCACCTGCAACCTCCCCAGCCGCTTCTCCACATCGAAGCAGAAGATCACAGCATCCTCAAAGCCATGCACCTTGTAGCTCGATACATTGCCCTGAAACAGCTCTCGCCCCAGCAGTGACGGAACCCGTCCCGCCTGCATCGACAGCCGCAGATACCGCCGCAACATCCCCTCCGTGTACTTGCTATAAAACGCCAGTTCCACCTTCGGTTCGCTGCGCTCTTCCGCAGCAGGCTCACGCACCGTCGCGGCATAACTCTCCGCAACCGCCCATACCCGCGGAAGATTCAACGCGTTGGATCGTCTCGCGACCACCCTCCCCGTGCTTCCCTCGCGTATCTCCTGCTCGTGCTCTACCCCTCGCACTCGCCGCGGAACCAGCATCAGCCCTGTTCTCTGCTCTCTCATACCAAGTTGCTTCTTCATCGAGCACCTCCCACGCACGCCACTGTCCTCACAGTAGTGCGCCGCTGCACTCGACGACTCGACGCTAGCGGTGCCGGAAACTCCGACAACCACTGAGCGCATCCACGGCAGTAGACTCCATGCCCCGTGGCACGCAGCCAAAGCGCCCCACAGGCTTCACATACCTTCAAATCAACGCGGTAGTCCTTCATTTCTCTTTTCTCCAGGCACAACTTTCCCCGGCGAGCCTCGGTCATTTTTCAGCGGTCGGATGGGCTCGCTCAGTTGCTATTAGGTCGGCTCGCCTTCGGTCTTCGGTCTCCGTCGGAGTCCCGGTTGGCGGCACCACCTGTTTTTGTCGTCTTTCGTCGGGCTCGGCCCTGGAAATGCCCGCCCGCCTCCTGCTTTCCCCTCGAAGTCTCTCGCTTCCCCGCAGCTCCCATTTCGTGGGCTCCGGCAAAGAATCGCCTTCGTTCAAGTTCTGCGGTTATAGCGCTGAACCGTATTCCCGTCAACTTCTAATTTCAAATTCAGCTAAATCGCTCTAACCACAATAACTACAATAAGTTGGGTGTATATTCCCAAAACTCTATCTGTGGATATTCGCTAAATCTTCGCCTCTCAATAGGTTGCCCGCCTTTTGCTTAAATTTCATCCCCTTCCACCCCTATAACTTGCGTTCCCCCGCCCTTCACCACAAGAGGATTCGCCCCACTCCCCCTACCGTTTTGCCTCGCCTCGGTACGCCGCCACATTCGCGTTATGTTCCGCCAACGTCGCCGCAAACCGCGTCGCCCCCTGCGAATTCGCCACAAAATACAAATAATCCGTCCGAGCCGGCCGCAGCACCGCCTTCAGCGCCGCCACCCCCGGATTGCAGATCGGCCCCGGAGGAAGCCCCGCATGGACATACGTGTTGTACGCCGAGTCCGACTTCAGCTCGCTCTGGTGAATCACCCCCGTCCACGTCCCCCGCAGCATCGACGCATAGATCACCGCCGGATCCGTCTGCAGCGGCATCCCCGCCGCCAGCCGGTTCTCAAACACGCTCGCCACCACCGGCCGCTCCGCATCAATATGAACCTCCTTCTCCACCAGCGACGCCATCGTCACCGTCCGCTCCACCTCCCCGCGATGAATCCCCATCCGCGTCACCTCCTGCCCAAACCGGTGCACCATCGCCGTCAGCATCTGCGCCGCCGTCGCATGACGCCCAAACTTGTACGTATCCGGAAACAGGTACCCCTCCAGCGACCGAGCCCCTCCCGTCGGAACCCAGGCCTCAATCAGCTCCGTATGCTGCTCCTCAGCCCGCAGAAAGTCCTCCCTCGAATCCAGCCCCGCCGCCTCCACCGCCCCCGCGATATCAAAGATGTTGAACCCCTCCGGAACCACCACCGTCACGGTGTACACATCGCCCCTCCGCAGCCGGTCGTAGACCTCGCCCATCGTCGCCGCATGGTCGAACCGGTACTCCCCCGCCTTCAGCGTCCCCGCCCCTGGCCCGCGCACGGCCTTCCACACCGTCAGGGCGTCAAACGCCATCGCACTGCGAACGATCCCCGCCTTCTGCAGCGCCCTGGCAATCCCCGCCGTCCCCGTCCCCGGAGCAATCTCCACAAACGTCTCCGAGCTCGGCCCAAACGGCACCAGCACAAAGAACCCCACCGCCACCGCCACCAGAACCGCCACCACCACCAAAGTCTTCAGCACCCTCACAAGCACCACCTCACCCTACGCATTCTATCCAGTCCTCACTACTCCTTACTCCTTACTCTCTACCCTCTCCCTTTACACTAACTCCGTGCCCCATCCCCGCATCCTCGCGCTCGACGTAGGAGACCGCCGCATCGGCCTCGCCATCACCGACCCCCTCGGTCTCACCGCCCAGCCTCTCTTCACCCTCCACCGCGCCACCCCCAAGCCGAATCTAAAAGCCGACCTCAAATCCATCGCCCGCTTCATCCGCCAGCACAAAGTCGAAGCCCTCCTCGTCGGCAACCCCCTCCACGCCGACGGCAGCCCCAGCCCCCAGGCCGCCAAAGCCCAGGCCTTCGCCGCAGCCCTCCACGAAGCCCACCCCTCCCTCCCCCTCCATCTCCTCGACGAGCGCCTCACCACCCACGACGCCCACGCCCTCCTCGACGCCTCCGGCCGCTTTCCCCGCTCCGCCTCCGCCTCCAACGCCCGTTCCTCCCGCCTCGACCGCACCGACGTCATCGATCAGGTAGCCGCCACCCTCCTCCTCGAGAGCTTCCTCTCCGCCTCCAGGCCCACTCTCCTTCCCGATCCTGACGCCTCTTAGCCAGACTCCTCGTCTACCATTTCGTATAATCGACTTTTAACTCCCCTGCCCTGCCACCTTACGGCAGGGCCAGCAAAGCAGACCCACGCATGGAAGACATCAAAAAAGCCCTCGAAGAGCAGATCAAGGCCCTCGAATACGAGCTCACCACCGAACTCCCCGCGGAGATCAAGAAGGCCGTCGCCCTCGGCGATCTCTCCGAAAACGCCGAGTACCACTCCGCCAAGCAGCGCCAGGAGTTCGTCAACGCACGCCTCGGCCAGCTCAAAAAACGAATGGGCGAGCTCGCCATGGTCAACCTCGACAACATCCCCCGCAACAAGGTCGGCTTCGGCTCCACCGTCGTCGTCTTTGACTCCACCAAGGAAGAGCAGTTCACCTACAAGCTCGTCACCAGCGAAGAGTCCGACGTCACCAAGGGCCTCATCTCCACCACCTCCCCCATCGGCCGAGCCCTCCTCAGCAAAGAAATCGGCGACACCGCCACCGTCGTCACTCCCAACGGCAAGCGCGAGCTCGAAGTCCTCAAACTCACCACCATCCACGAAACCATCAAGGTCACCACCCTCAAGGACACCGAGTAGCCTCGGCCGCACCCCCAACTCCCTCCTCTCGACCGCAGGCGGGCCTCCGTTGCCCACCCGCCGCGGCGACACCCCTGCGTCCCCGTTCGCCCCCGCCGCTGCCTTTGCCGTTGCCTTTGCCTTTGCCTTTGCCCTTGCCCTTGCCCTTGCCTTTCTTTCTGTCATTCCCGAAGGGAATCTGCTTCTTCTTTTGCCCTCGCCCTTGCCTTTGCCTTTCTTTCTGTCATTCCCGCAGGGAATCTGCTTCTTCTTTTGCCGTTGCCTTTGCTTTTGCCGTCGCCCTCGCCCTCGCCTTTCTGTCCATCATTCCCGAAAAGAATCTCCTTCACCCGCCCCACCACAACTCCCCACCCAACCGCAGTTCCCGCACTTCATCCCCTCTCTTCCCGTATCCGCGATAAACTGATCTGACGCAATGACCTGGACACGTGCCTTCGGCAACGGCAGCGGCTGGCTGCTACAAAAGATCGTCAACGGTCTCGCCCTCTCGCGCATCTCGCCGAACACCCTCACCTTCATCGGCCTCATCATCAACGTCGTCGCCGCCTTCTTCTTCGGCTACGCACGCGCCGACAACTACGTCCGCATGTTCCTCTACGCCGGCCTCGTCATCATCGGAGCCGGCCTATTCGACATGGTCGACGGCCGCGTCGCCCGCCAGACCAACCAGGTCTCCGTCTTCGGTGCCTTCTTCGATTCCGTCCTCGACCGCTACTCCGACGTCGCCCTCTTCTTCGGCCTGCTCGTCTTCTACGCCCGAGGCAACCGCTTCTTCTACGTCTTCCTCGTCGCCTTCGTCATGACCGCCTCCCTCATGGTCAGCTACACCCGGGCCCGCGCCGAAGCCCTCATCGGCTCCTGCAAAGTCGGCTTCATGGAGCGCCCCGAGCGCATCGTCCTCGTCATCCTCGGAGCCCTCTTCGAGCGTTGGGACGCCATGGCCCCCGCACTTTGGGTCCTCGCCATCATGGCCACCATCACCGTCATCCACCGCATCCGCTACACCTACGTAGAAACCGAACGCCGCAAACTCGAACTCCCCGCCCGATGACGCTCGTCCAACTCCAAGACTGAAATCAATTTTGTTTTGGTGGATATTCAAAGACAAAAGCACCTTCCGACTGCACAGCTAGACCATCCTTCACATAAGGCTTCCATTGCCTACCCACCAGGTCGGCACTCATCGTAGCCGCAATTCCAGACTCATCTGCATTCAACGAGTGTGCCTCCCGTACCTTGCCGGATCGGTCGATCGACACCCACGCAGTAAGCATTCCATGTCCAGGAATAGGATTCGGCCAAGGAAGTTCCGGAAGACCGCCCGCAAGCGAAGTTAGTTCTGAAGTGCTCAAGATTGCGGAGGCGAGAGGATTCATTCCCTCGGCATTTAGCGGCGTATCGAAGGCCTGTGCGCTGACTGCCTTTGCCTCTTCCAACTCTGTGACCCTTCCGGTCAACTGGACTCTGCCCCCAGCGTCTTCGAGCAGCACACGAGCGATCTTGAGCTTTCCGAACCCGGCGTAGTTTCTGAACTCGATCGTGTAGTTCGGCGACTGCGCTATCTCGAGCAGTCCGTCGCTCGGTTGGAAACAGTTCGTCGCAAAGTTCACCTGTTGCAGCGGCGGATCTCCCAGTTGGAACTCAGCGTGCTGGCAGGGGCTGGACCTACCTCCATTCGGCAGTTCAATATGTTCGAGGGGCGCCTTCGACAAGTTCCAACGATTCGGATCAGGCACCGGAGTGAAGAGTCCGGTGACAAAGTCCCGCAACCACTTGGGGAAATAGTCCCCTTGTGTCACAACATGAAGTCCAGATCCGTTCATCACCGTCAACTGCGAAACGTCGTGCGCGTGCACCGTCCGAATCCAGCGCTCGGGTGAAACCCAAGTCTCTTCAACAGTCGCAGCGTAGTTCCCCGGCTCACCCGTTGATTGGCTGATTTCAAGTCGCACATGAAATGGCTTGGAACCAGGCTGTACCAGGGTCGACTCGCGCAGCGCTTTCTCAAGAGTCTTTCCCGCCGGTTCGGACACCCTTCGTATCTGTAGCTGCGCTTGGGAGTAGCAGCTAAACACACAGGAGATGAAAAGGGAACAAGCTATCGAGCATCGCATCGGATCATCCTACTAAAAGCAATCCATCGCGGCTCGCTCAACGCTCAAAGCCTTCTTCGCCCATGCCTCTCCCGTACACTGGGGATGTATGAGCACCGCCGTCAACTCCTCCAAGCCGCAACCCATCCTTCTCATCCACGGCGGAGCCTGGGCCATGCCCGACGACGCCGTAGCCGCCCACGAACGAGGCATCGCCGCCGCCCTCGCCGCCGGCTGGTCCGCTCTCTCCCGCGGTGGCACCGCCGTCGATGCCGTAGAAGCCGCCGTCACCATCATGGAAGACGACGACACCTTCGACGCCGGCCGTGGCTCCTTCCTCACCCGCGACGGCCGCGTTCAACTCGACGCCCTCCTTATGAACGGAGCCGACCTCCGCACCGGAGGAGTCGCCTGCGTCGAGCGCCTCCGCAACCCCATCCAGGCCGCCCGCCTCGTCCTCGAAAAATCGCCCCACGTCTACTTCGTCGGCACCGGAGCCGAGCGCTTCGCCACCCAGCACGGCATGCGCCTCATCGACAACACCGAGCTCATCGTCCCCCGCGAGCGCAACCGCCTCATGGCCTTCCAGCGAGCCGAAGCCGCCGGCCACCCCGATACGACTTTCTCCGGGGGCGATCCCACGTCGGTCCTTGGCTCTGCAACCCCCGACACGACCTTCTCTGGGGGCGATCCCACGTCGGTCCTCGGCTCTGCAACCCCCGACACGACTTTCTCCGGCAACTCCGAATTCACAACACCCGTCATCTCGACCGACCCGGAACGTAGCCGCTTTGAAGGGGACGGGCTTCAGCCCGTCCATTCAGCCCCCAAAGCGACAGGGGCTTTAGCCCCCGAGGGAGCGCTCGCACAAACCGCCCTCGAAGCCGAAGCCCTCCGCACCCTCCCCGACGAGCTCCGCATCGAAGACCCCACCCTCCACTCCCACGACACCGTAGGAGCCGTGGCTCTGGATCAATACGGCAACCTCGCCGCCGGAACCTCCACCGGAGGAACCCTCAGCAAAGCCCCAGGCCGCGTCGGCGACAGCTCCCTCATCGGCTGCGGCTGTTACGCCGACAACCTCTCCGCCGCCGTCTCCCTCACCGGCTGGGGAGAGCCCATCATGAAGCTCGTCCTCGGCAAGTGGGCGGTCGACCGAGTCGCCGCCGGAGCCACCCCGCAAGACGCCGCCTCCGAAGCCATCGCCTATCTCTACAACCGCCTCGGAGGCCACGGAGGCATCATCCTCCTGGGCCCCGACGGCCAGATCGGCATCGCCCACAACACCCCCCGCATGGCCTGGGGCATAGCCACCGCCACCGGCCACCAACAAGGCATCACCCGCAACCCCTGACCAACGTTCCAGCCCGCGTCCTACCGTTATCCTGGCTCTAACGGTCACCGTCGCCCCTCGTCGTCGCCGTTGCCTTTGCCGTTGCTTTTGCTTTTGCCATTGCCGTTGCCCTTGCCGTTGCCGTTGCCCTTGCCCTTGCTTTTCTGGCTGTCATCCCGCAGGGATCTGCTTCTTCTTTTGCCGTTGCTCTTGCCGTTGCTCGTTTTTCGTCATCCTGACCCTGAAAGGGGAAGGACCCCCGTATTGGCCTTGGCCTTTGCCCTTGCCGTTGCTTTTGCTTTTGCTTTTGCTTTTGCTAGAAGCTAGTAGCTAGTAGCTAAAAACCACCGCCCACCCAAATCCCACACCTCCCATGCCCCCCACCCCCGAACCCGACGCCAACCATCGCCCGCTCACCCCCGAGCAGGCCGACAAGCTCCCCCACATCCATCGTCTCCTCCTCGGCCACTACGGCCAGCCCAAGCCCCGCGTCCCCACCGACCCCCTCACCCAGCTCATCTACTCCCTCCTCGCCTCCCGCACCAAAACCCCCGCCGCCCAGCAAGTCCTCCGCGACCTTGAGCGCACATTCCACGCCGGCCCCGCCAACTGGGAGCCTGTCCGCGACGCCTCTCTTCCCGACCTCGAACGAGCCCTCGCCATCGTCACCTTCCCCGAGCAGAAGGCCCCGCGCCTCAAAGCCCTCCTCGAGCAGATCACCGCCCGTGTCGGAACCCTCACCCTCGACTTCCTCGCCAAATACCGCACCGAAAAAATCCGCGACTGGCTCGAGCAGTTCGAAGGAATCGGCCCCCAAATCTCCGCCGCCGTCGTCAACTTCAGCACTCTCCGCCGCCGCGCCCTCTCCATCGACGCCAACCACCTCCGCGTCATCCAGCGCCTCTGCGTCGTCCCCCGCGCCGACGCCGCCACCACCGAAACCCGCCTCATGCGCCTCGTCCCCGAAACCTGGGACGCCGTCCTCCTCGACGACCACCACGCCCTCATCCAGCTCCACGCCCACACCCTCTGCACCTTCGCCGACCCCAAATGCACCAACTGCCCCCTCCTGAAGATCTGCCCCTCCGGCCAGCGCAACCTCGCCGAACTCCACCTCACCACCCCCTAGAGCCAGTCCACCCTCTTCGCGACTACACTGGTACCCGATGGACCTCCAAACCCTCTCCGACCACTTCGCCATCCCCGGCGTCCTCACCTTTTCCCAAAACGAGAACGGCCTCCTCCGCGCCTCCATCACCACGCCCTCCTGCACGGCCGAGCTCTACCTCCAGGGCGCTCACCTCACCCACTGGCAGCCCGCCGGCCAGCAGCCCGTCTTGTTCCTGAGCGAGCGCTCCCCTTTCACCCCCGGCAAAGCCATCCGAGGAGGTATCCCCCTCATCTTTCCTTGGTTCGGAGGCCGCACCGCCACCCCTGAAAACCAGCGAACCGACGGCCCCTCCCACGGCTTCGCCCGCACCAGCGACTGGACCCTCGCCTTCGCCGCCCTCACCGGAGACGACCTCCACCTCACCCTCACCCTCTCCCCCAACGACACCACCCGTGCCCTCGGCTACGACCACTTCCAGCTCGTCTACCAGCTCACCCTCGGCGCCGAGCTCCGCCTCCAACTCACCGTCGCCAACCAGGCCACCACCCCCCTCAGCTTCGAAGAGGCCTTCCACACCTACCTCTCCGTCGGCGACGCCCAGCAGATCTCCATCACCGGCCTCTCCGACACCGACTACCTCGACAAAACCGACGAGTTCAAGCTCAAACACCAGACCGACACCCTCCTCAAGCTCACCCGCGAAACCGACCGCCCCTACCTCAACACCGTAGCCACCCTCAACCTCGACGACCCCATCCTCAACCGCCGCATCACCGTCTGCAAAGCCAACTCAAAGTCCACCGTCATCTGGAACCCCTGGTCCGAGCTCACCGCCAAACTCTCCGACATGGACCCCAACGGCTGGCTCACCATGACCTGCATCGAGACCGCCAACCTAGGCCCCAACGCCATCACCCTGGCCCCCGGCCAGCAGCACGCCATGGAAGCCCACATCTTCGCCCAAACCTTCGCCCCCAACTTCACCCCCAAGTAACCCAAACCCAAGCCCCAATTCATCGCCTTCGCCGCTGCCCTTGCCGTTGCCCTTGCACTTGCACTTGCCTTTCTTTCTGTCATTCCCGCAGGGAATCTGCTTCCGCCGTTGCCTTTGCCTTTGCCTTTGCCTTTGCCGTTGCCCTTGCTTTTCTTTCTGTCATTCCCGCAGGGAATCTGCTTCTGCCCTTGCCCTTGCCCTTGCCCTTGCCCTTGCCTTTCTTTCTGTCATTCCCGCAGGGAATCTGCTTCTGCCCTTGCCCTTGCCTTTGCCCTTGCGCTTGTCTTTGCCCTTGCCTTTCTTTCTGTCATTCCCGCAAAGAATCCGCTTCCGCCCTCGCCCTTCTGAGCGCAGCGAAGAACCCACTTTCCGCCCGCAGCCCGAGCGCCCGTCCTTGCCTTAGCCTTTAGCTAAAAGCTAGATGTGGAGGCTCAACAGGTTGTTCCTATCGGCGCGGGAGCGGCTGATGGGAGGTTGATGGTTGAGGCTGGCGTGGGGGCGGTGCCAGTTGTAGTCGTGCAGCCATGAGGGTAGCTGAAGGGCGCGTTGCAGGG
>DAIDGQ010000018.1 GCA_027452215.1 Granulicella sp.
ACTAGCCGAGCCTCTCAGCCTCCCCAATCTCCCCGCTCGACGCCCCAACCTTCCCTCAGTCACGGGGCTTGCAACCCAAGACCCCACTTAAATGACCCGAAACGCACACTCCCCCGCCGAATCCTCCAACAAGGAGGGGGTTGAGCGACCCCAACCCCCTCAACCCGCCTATCTCCAATCAATCCCTCAGTTCCCCTCAGCCTTATCCTCCGGCAGCGAGACCTTGTTCCAATCCGGAGGCTCAACACCCAGCAGGTTATGCACAAAGTAATCATCCCGGTAGTGCTCATCCGCAAGGATCCCCACCCCATGATTCTGCCCCGGGATGTACAACATATCAAAATGTTTATGCGCCTTCACCAGCGCATTCACCACCTGCAACGATGAAGCTGGATCAACATTAGTATCCAGCTCACCAACAATAATCAGCACTTTGCCCTGCAACCGATAAGCATTATCCACATTCGACGAAGCAGCATACTGTGGCCCCACCGGCCACCCCATCCACTGCTCGTTCCACCACATCTTATCCATGCGGTTGTCATGGCACCCGCTGTTCGTAACTGCAACATTATAAAAGTCCGGATGGAACAGCAGCGCCCCCATCGCACTCTGCCCGCCCGCCGAAGTCCCAAAGATCCCCACCCGCGAAATGTCGTAGTACGGATACTTAGCCGCCACCGCCTTATGCCACAAAATCCGGTCCGGAAATCCCGCATCTGCAAGATTCTGAAAGGCCACATCATGGAAAGCCTTCGACCGGTTACTGGTCCCCATGCCATCGATATGCACCACAATGAACCCAAGCTCAGCCAGCGCCTGGTCCGGGGCCAATGGACTGAACGTCTTAGGAACAAACGACCCCTGCGGCCCAGCGTAAATATTCTCAATCACCGGATACTTCTTCGAAGGATCAAAGTTCAAAGGACGAGTAATTGTGCCCCATATATCCGTCTTTCCATCACGCCCTTTAGAAACAAACACTTCCGGAAACCGGAACCCCGCAGCCAGCAGCGCCGTCGTATCTCCCTTGTCCAGATCCAGCACCACCTTCTGGTCTGACGTCCTCCGCAACTGCGCCACCGGCGCCAGATCCACGCGCTGCCACGTGTCCACATAGAACATGCGGTCGTGCGAGAACTTCACCGAATGCATCCCGTCCGCATCGGTAAGTCTAGTCAATCCAGTGCCATCAAAGTTAGTCCTATAGTACTGCGTGAAGTATGGATCCTGTCCCGGAACCATCCCGCCAGCCTCAAACCATATCTGCCGCTTCTCGTCATCGACATAATCCACATTCCGAACCAGCCAATCGCCCTTCGTAATCTGGTTCTTCACCTTCCCCGTAACCCCGTCATACAAGTACAAATGCTCCCACCCATCGCGCTCTGATGCCCAGATAACCTCTTTGCCATCATCAACATCGTGCCGATACCTTCTCCCCGCCGACAGTCCCGGCCCCAGGTCGCTATAGTAGAAAAACGTCTTCGTCTGCTCCGAAATCAGCGCGCGAGTCTTCCCCGTCTGACCATCCACCTCGATCACCGTATAAGCCTGATGTCCCCGCTGGTTGTACTCAAACGTAAACCCACGCCCATCCTTCCACCACACCGGCTCACTGATCGAGTAAGGATTCGGAAACAGCCCATGGTCGATCTCAGTCTTCCCCTTGGTCGCCACATCGAACAGCACCGGAAACGCTAAGTCCAGCGTATCCCCCGGTTTAGCGTAGTGAATCGTTGTATGTTTCGGCTGAATCTGGTCTGTCGGAGAAGACTCGATATACGTCACAAGACGGTCATACCCAGGACGAATATGGTATGCAACCAGCTTCTTTGAGTCAGGAGACCACGCAAACGTCCGCAACGAATAGTAGTTGTCCTCCGACCCATCAAAGCTGATCGGATACGCCGGTTGATCCCCCTTCGGCTTGATGAAAACATTGAAATTCTCAACAAACGCCTCATACTTCCCGTCGAATGAAGCGCAAACTTCCGCCCGCCTCGTAGGAAGCTGCCCCAGAATCTGCGACCCCACACCCGGAGCTTCATCCGCATGATCCGCCGTCGGCATCGCTTCCGATTTTGGCAGCAAAGCACAGCCCCGCGGCCGTCGTTCATATTCACCTTCATCGTCTGCCTGCGGAGCCGGTGGCCTGTACTCGAGCCCATCCACCGGATCGCCCCCCTGACCATCGCTCAACGCTTCAGGACCCAGCAGTGATTCATCTTCAGGCGAATCACCCCGCCCCTCCCCATCCCCGTGCGGGATCGGGCCGTTCTTAACGCAGGTATAGTCCTGCAGCTTGCACGTATACAGGAACCCGTCCACCCCAAACTGAATCGCCCGTTCGCCATCAAGAAACTTAAGCGGAGCCGTCGCCGCAACCGCTCCACCCTTCCCTCGCGCACCGGGACGCACACGCGTCGGTGCAAATGGAAGCTTAAGCCCTGTATAAGCATGCCCCGTTGCGCTGGAGATCGCTGCCGCAAGCTTATCCTGATCAAACGCAGGCTTCTTTGTCCCCGCATCTGCATCCACCAGGACGAACTCCGTCCCGCCCTTCACCGACTTCAGATACCAGAAAGAATGCGAGTCCCCGATCCAGCTCACTGGACCCGGCGTGTTGACCACCAGGTCAAGCACCCGCTCCCTTAGCGCATGCGCTCGCTGATAGTCCGCCAGTGTTCCCTGACCATACACAGGAAGAAAGGAACAGACGCAAAGTACCGCAGGCGCCACCGCTCTCAGGGCTGAGGCTCGCAGAATAATGTTCATGAATATCTCCGAAATATCGATACCTACAGGATCAGAGCAGTATACATAGTTGTATCCCAGCTAGCAGGGATCAACACATGATTCCCACTAATCGCCTCGGCATTCACCTTGGCAAGTTCCGCCAAAATGCCCCATCACCAGCTCAAACAGACAATCACGCCCATATAACATACGTTGTTGTATACAAAGAGATACTTTTTAGGTATAACCTTTAGCAGCAAAATGCGCTAGAAGATACCCATCCACACACTCAATCCCTGATCTAATGCTGATCAATAATCCATTCAACCCAGTGAGGCAGACTTCTTGCGTATCCCTTACCCCTATCGAGCGGACCGGCTGCTCTTAGTTCTCGCTCTCGCGACCGCCAACCTCGCTCACGCAGCCCCACCTAAGCCCGCTCCGCACAGCCCAACCTCCGCCGCTGCCATCATGCCCTCCCTCGTCGAGCAGTTCACAGCCGATCGCAGGTCGCTCTCCCGAGCCTATCCCCTGGCCCTCTCACCCTCGCATGTGGCACGCTTTGAAGCCTTCTACAATGAGAAACTTACCTGGCTAACCACCATCGACTTCGACGCTCTCTCGCAGGAAGACAAGATCGATTACCTCCTCCTCAAGAATCGCCTCACCTCCAATCTCCATCAGTTAGCCATTGCCAAACACCAGACGGAGGAGATGCAACCTCTGCTACCCTTCGCCGCAACCATTGAAGCCATCGTCGACAAGCAGCGGCTCATGGAGCGCCCCGACGCCGAACAAGACGCCGCCCTCCTCTCCGCACTCGTTAAACAACTCGACGAGACCCGCAAACAACTCGACCCCAACTCCTCTACCCTCCCGCATAACGGCGATCAAAGCTCCGCCGAGATATCGCCCCCCAAAAGGGGCAAAATCGATCCCGTCGTTGCCAACCGCGCCGTCGAAGCCACCCAGGAGCTCAGAGCCGCTCTCAAATCTTGGTTCACCCAATACGACGGCTACGACCCTGCTTTCACCTGGTGGGTCGCCCTTCCCTACAAAAGCGCGGACAAGGCTCTCTCCGACTACAACGCCTTCCTCAAAGAGAAGCTCATCGGCATCAAGCCCGACGACACCACCACCATCATTGGCGATCCAGTTGGCCGCCAAGCCCTCCTCAACCAGCTCTCCGATGACATGATTCCCTACACCCCTGAAGAGCTCATCGCGATCGCCCAAACCGAGTACGACTGGTGTATGAAGGAGATGCTAAAGGCCTCCAACGAGATGGGTTACGGCGACAACTGGCATGCCGCAGTCGAAAAGGTCAAGCAGATGCACGTCCCTCCCGGCGAGCAGCCCGAGCTCATTCGCAAGCTCGTCGTCGAGGGAAGCGACTTCGTCAAAAAGAATGATCTCGTCACCGTCCCTCCCCTCGCCGACGAGACCTGGACCATGATCATGATGACGCCCGAACGACAGCTAGTGAACCCTTTCTTCACCGGAGGCAACGAGATCAGCGTCTCTTACCCCACAGACACCATGACCTACGATCAGCGTGAAATGAGTATGCGTGGCAACAACATTCCCTTCGCGCACGCAACGGCCTTCCACGAGATGATCCCCGGCCACTTCCTCCAGTTCTATATGAACGCCCGTTACCGCCCCTACCGTCAGGCCTTCTCCACCCCATTCTGGGGAGAAGGCAACGCCCTCTGGTGGGAGATGCTCTTCTACGAAAAGGGCTTCGAAAGCACCCCTGAAGAGCGAGTGGGAGCTCTCGTTTGGCGCATGCACCGTTCCGCTCGAGTCATCTTCACCATGAACTTCCACCTCGGCAAATGGACCCCGCAGCAGTGCGTCAAATTCCTCATCGACAACGTCGGCTTCGACTCAGAGAATGATCTAGCCGAGGTCCGCCGTTCCTTCGACGGCTCCGTCGGCCCCCTCTATCAGTGCGCTTATCTCATGGGAGCTCTCCAGTTTCGCGCCCTTCACCGCGAACTCGTCGATTCCCACAAAATGACCGACCGCCAATTTCACGACGCCATACTCCACGAAGGGCCCATGCCCATCGAGATGCTCCGTGCCGACCTGGAAAACATCAAGTTAACTCCCAACAATCACAGCACCTGGATGTTCTACGGAGAACACCCCACGCATCCCTAGCCACCGTTCCCCGCGCTCCGCACAGACGCAGCATACCTTAGCGCAAGCATCTCGAAGTCTGCAATGTGCCTCTTACTGATGGGAGAAACACGTCATGACTCGCCCATTCTGGTCTGGACAGATTCAAATTTCGCTTGTTTCGTTCAGCATTAAGATGTTCCCCGCGGTCGAAGCAAAAAGCGAGATCCGCTTTCACCAGCTCTCACGCAAAACAGGAGAGCGAGTCCATCACCAGAATGTATCAGCCGACGACGGCACTGGCGTTCAAGTCAACAAGGACGACATCGTGAAAGGCTACGAATATCGCAAGGGTGAGTTCGTCACCATTGAGCCGGCAGAGATTGAGGCCCTTCGCATTCCCTCGCGCCACACGCTAGCAGTTTCGCAGTTTGTCAGTCTCGACGACCTCGACCCCGGAATGTTCGAGAAACCGTACTTTGTGTTGCCCGACGGAGATAACCAGACCGAGGCATTCACCGTTATCCGCAAAGCCCTCCAGTCTACCCGGAAAGTCGCCATCGGCAAGATCGCGTTTGGAGGGCGTGAGCACCTCATCGCCATCTCCGCGCCACCGTCAGCCAAAGATGACACCGTCGCAAGCCGCGGCATGATGGCCTACACGCTCCGTTACGCCACCGAGTTACGCGACCCCTTGGAGTACTTTGCTCAAATTCGAAAGACCACCGTCGATGCAGACCAGCTGTCGCTTGCCAAGGAACTGATCCAGCGCAAATCCGCGCGATTCGCTCCGGAGAAGTTTCATGATGACTATGAGTCTGCCCTGAAGGAATTGGTCGAGGCCAAGGTGAACCATGCTCCCCTCCCCACGGAAAAGCCCGCCGTGCGATCCGGAAAAGTGATCAACCTCATGGACGCTCTGCGCAAGAGCGTGCAATCCGACGCGCCTGCATCAGCCACGAGGCTTCCCGGCAAGAGAGGTGCAAAATCTACAAAGACCAGCAAGGGACTCCGGCTGGTCAAGTCGACGGCGCATTCGACGCGCTCGCGGAAGTCCGCCTGACCAGCTATGCCCACCCAATCAAAATCCCACGGCGACAAGAAAAAATCGGCTCGCAAGAGTTCTGCGAAGGAGCAGCGCGCAAAGTTAACCAGCGCAGCAGCAGATATCGTGGACCGACAGCTGCTGCGCTATCAGTCCATGCGTGACTTTGCCATCACGCCTGAGCCCAGTGGCAAGCGCAGATTTGAAAGCTCCGTGTCGCGAGACAACCTACCCTTCGTCATTCAGAAGCACGCAGCCTCGCATCTGCATTACGACTTTCGCCTCGCTTGGAACGGAGTCCTCAAAAGCTGGGCCTGCGCCAAGGGCCCAAGCCTCTATCCTGGCGATCGTCGCCTCGCCATCCAAGTTGAAGACCATCCAATTGAGTACGGAGGTTTTGAAGGCATCATCCCTGCTGGCCAGTACGGCGGAGGAACTGTGATGCTCTGGGACCAGGGAACGTGGGAGCCGCAGCCCGGCTACACGGATGTCGACGCTGCACTCCGCGATGGCTCTCTCAAGTTCACCCTCCATGGCAAGAAGCTCAAGGGTAACTGGACGCTGGTTCGAATGGGTGGAAAGGCTGCGATCGAGAAGAAACCGAACTGGCTTCTGATCAAGGAGCATGACAGCTTCGAACGATCGAAAGACGACCCTGCCATCACGGAACAGGCTCCCGACTCCGCACTCACCCACCGCTCACTCGACCAAATCGCAGCCGCGAAAGATCACGTCTGGAACTCCGGACAAACCTCTGAGGAAAATCTCTCGCAGCAAAAGTGTCCACCCTCGAGGCCATCGCCGTCGATTCGCGCAGCCATCAAGAAAGCCAATTCTCCTTCGCCTGCGTTGGCTCAGACAAAGAAGGAATCGCTGCCCTCCTTCATCGCCCCTCAGCTCGCGACGCAGGTATCGGCTCCCCCCACGACGTCAGGCTGGGTCCACGAACTCAAGCTGGATGGCTACCGAATCCAGGCTCGGCTGGACAATGGGAAAGTCGAACTTCTTACGCGCAACGGCCTCGATTGGACTCACCGCATGCCGAGAGTCGTTGTCGGACTCGAGAAGCTGCCGGTCAAATCCGCTCTGCTCGATGGAGAAGTAGTCGTTCTCCGGCCCGATGGCACCACCAGTTTCGCTGACCTTCAGGCTGCATTTCAGCAACACGCCACGGGGCCCCTGACCTACTTCGTCTTCGACCTGCTTCATCTCAACGGCCACAACCTGCGCTCACTCCCGCTAATTGAACGTAAGACCATTCTCGCCAGCATAATGCAACACCCGAACGACGAAATTCGCCTTTCCGAGCATCTCGACACCGACGCCCACAAGCTGTTCGCTAAGGCCTGCGAATTACACGCAGAAGGAATCATCTCCAAGCGCGCCGACGCAAGCTATCTCTCGGGACGATCATCCTCATGGCTGAAACTAAAGTGCATTCACCAACAGGAGTTCGTCATCGCAGGCTTCACTCTTCCCGCCAATAGCCATGCCGGCATTCACGGCATAGGCTCCCTCCTGCTGGGCTACTACGACGGCGCCAATCGACTCATCTACGCAGGTCGCACTGGTACCGGGTTCACCCAGACCGTGCATCACGAACTCCGCACCCAACTCGAGAAGCTACGTCAGTCCGATAGCCCCCTTCACCATCCGCCAGCCGCGGCGGGCAAGCGTGCAATCTGGGTCAAGCCAAAACTTGTCGCACAAGTCCGCTTCGCTAGCTGGACTGCGGACCACCTTCTTCGCCAAGCCTCGTTTCAGGGCCTCAGAGAGGACAAGCCCGCCGCCGATGTGGCGCGCGAACCACTCACTCGAGAGCCACGAGCAGCGAACAAACGTGCCTCTCATCCAGCCAATGCATCCATAGCCGCAAAGGTTGTTCTCGCAACCGAACATGCCCCCGTCCGTCTCACTCATCCCGACAAGGTCCTCGACCCTGCATCCAACCTCACCAAGCAGCAACTTGCCGACTACTATTGGCAGGTCGCTCCGCACATGCTCCAACAGATCGCAGGCCGGCCGCTCTCGCTCGTCCGTTGCCCTGGCGGCTCCAGCAAGCCGTGCTTCTTCCAAAAGCACATCACCACTCTCCTGCCTCCGGGCGTCGAGGCCATACAAGTACCCAACAAAAAAACTGGCAAGCTTGAACCATACATAGCCCTCTCAACCCCCAATGCTCTCGCTGCGCTGGCGCAGATGGACGTCCTCGAAGTTCATCCCTGGGGCTCTCTCAACAAAGACCTTGAGCACCCGGATCGCATTATCTTCGACCTCGATCCCGACGCCGCGATTTCTTGGCCCACCCTCTCCGGTGCTGCGGCTCAAGTGCGCAAGCGTCTCAAAAAACTCGGCCTGGAATCCTTCTTGAAATCAACAGGAGGGAAAGGTCTCCACATTGTCGTTCCTATCGATCCTCAAGATGACTGGGCCACTATTAATCGCTTTGCCCACAACTTCGCCCTCGAACTCGAAAAGTCCGATCCTGCTTTATATCTGAGCAAGATGAAGAAATCCGCACGCGCAGGCAAAATCTATCTCGACTACCTGCGCAACGAGCGAGGAGCGACGGCAATTGCCGCCTTCAGCCCGCGCGCACGTCCAGGTACTCCAGTTTCGCTCCCACTCGATTGGAGCGACCTCCGCCTGAAGGTTCGTCCACTCTTCCACGTCGCGGACTACTCAACATGGAGGTCGCGTCTATCTCGAGACCCCTGGAAGCGACTAGAGAATACGCACCAACGCCTCCCCCGGGAGTCGCCTCGAGATTGACGTCCAGTGCGCTCTTCCCACATTGTCCGACTTGCGACTAAGCCAGATCGCTTATCTCGACAATCGGATTGCTGTCCGCTTCCCCCACGAATGCCACGACTACTCGGGCGATTGATTCAGCGCCTACGGCAATGAAAATTGGGAGTTCGACTCGGAAGTATTGATGCGCACCATACACGCTGACATCAATGACCTCGGGATCACCGGGGCCGAACGAAAGCTCCGCTGGCCTCTCGGACCACGCCCTGAAGAACATCCAGGGCTGACCGGTTTGGGGCCATGGCTACGATTCTGTCCTTGAAGGTCGCTAGGCAATTCCGCAGAAGGCTTTGAGTTTCAATCTTCAGGTTTGTGCGTGCTGAGCCTATGGCACCGGTCACGATCTGTTGCACAAACCCACCTTCGAACTATCCACATCCCCACGCACTACGTTATGAGAACTCCAAGCGGCAAAGACTTCATTCCGTTGATGAGCCGAGCATACAACGCTTTGTTCACTCGCCGGTCCCTCTGCTTCGCAGCATCGCTGGAGGGAGCGGAACAATTCCACTAAAGCTCCTCCAGCGCGGCTGCAGAACTCGAAGCAACGGTCTCCTTAATTTGCACACCGCGCGCCCTTCCCGTGGCAAACGTGAAGAATGCATTGCCGGCACGTGTGAGCGTCGCATCCTGTCGGCTGATTAACGCAAGATGCCTTGGCAGGTCGACTCCCTCTATATCGATCGTCTGCAAGAGCCCCTGCCTGACCTCGGTGATGACATTGATACGCGGCAAAAAGCCTACTCCCATTCCCGCAAGGATGAGGCGCTTCAATAACTCACTTGAATCCAATTCCATCGTGATGCGCTGTGTGAGCTTGTGCTGTTCAAACATGTAATCCAGCAATTCCCTGCGCCTTCCTTGGTTCGGCAGCAGGAAGCCATACTTGGACACTTGCGCCAGCGTAACCGTCTCAAGCTCCGTCAACGAATGCCCCGCCGGCACCACCAACACTAGATTGTCCTTATGAATCGTGTCCGCATGCAACCTCGCATCCTTCACCGGAAGGGACACAATGCCAAATTCAACCTCACGGTCTAACACTAGCTCAATTGTCTTCGCTCGCTCCGCCCGCACAATACTGAGCGCCACCCGAGGATACTGTTTCTTGAATTTACTGATGAGCAAAGGAAGAACATACAGGGCCGTCGAATCGTTCGCACTCACTGTCAGCGTCCCTCGCGGCATCCGTTCCATATCGGCCAGCGTCAGATGGATGTGCCGCAGCTGCGACAGCGACTGCTCAGCGAACGGCTGGAAAACACGCCCTGCCGCCGTCAGTGTAACTTTGCCCCCGCCACGATTGAGCAGACGATGTCCCAGGTGCGATTCCAAAGCCCGGATTTGTGCCGAAATGGACGGCTGCGTAAGATGCAGTTTCTCTCCAGCACGGGAAAAGCTCTTCTGTCGAGCGACCTCTAGAAATGTTGTTAGCCAATCGAAGTCCACTGGGTGTCCTTTCCATAGAGCGGTTTACTCACCGAACAATTAAGTTCCAGGGCCCGCGTCACCGTATCAGAAACAGCGGCACGTGACAGGCAATTCGTTCCTTCCCTCAGAATCGAAATCCTTACGAGTTGCTACTGTCGCCTGCCCCCTACACTGACATCCAACTGGTCGCCATCCAAGGCTGCATAGATTCTATTTATACGACAGATAGAACACTACCGCGTGCGTCGTGACACGCACATTTGTTGCCAACCTCGATTCGCCCTCAAACATAGTATTCATAACTATTTCTCGCTAAACCAATGAATTGCTGGATGAGACTACGAGTAAAGATCAACTCAATATAGAAATGTTCTATTCTCACGATAGCGACATCGACGATTGATTGCTTTCCTGGTTCCGTATCCGCATAATCACGGAACACCGAGTCAATAACTAGGCAGTCTCAAGGCTGTGACTGAGCAATCACCCAGCCACTGAACTTCCACAACCGCCCAATTCAAACGTCCGTCGGACTCCATCCATTCCGCCGGGATCGTTTGCCTCGCTATTTTGCCATCACATTCCAGCGCTCAGGAGTATGTTCATGAAGACCCGCATCATCAGGCATTGCGTGACGTGTATGTTCCTTCTCGTGCTGTCTGCGACTTGGCTCACAGCGCAGACCAACACTACCGCTCTGTCCGGAACAGTCGTCGATGCGAGTGGCGCCATCATCCCCGGTGCCACCATAGATATCGCAAATGCAGCTTCAGGAAAGACTCAGAGCACGAAGGCTAAGTCCAAGGGCGAGTTCTCCTTCGAGCAACTTCCGCCCGGCACTTACGAAGTCAAAGTCAGCGCACCCGGCTTCTCCGAACAAGATCAAAAGGTGGAATTGCTTGTCTCAACACCGGTCAACCTATCCTTCAAATTGACCGCAGGCTCTAGCGAAGTCGTGAACGTTGAGACAAATATCGCAGAGATCAACAGCACCGACGCGACTCTAGGCAAAGCCTTTGACAGTACTCAGGTCGCCAACCTACCGTACCTGGCGAACAACGTGACCTACCTGCTTTCACTGCAACCTGGAGTTCTTGGACTCGATAGCGGGGCTCAAACCGGTGGCCTGAATGTCGACTCACGCACTGGCATCGTCAATGGCGCGCGCCAGGACCAAACCAACATTACCCTTGACGGTGTCGATAACAATGACCAGATCTTCGGTTACGCATTCAATGGTGCTCTGCGGTCGACGCGTGACTCAGTCGAAGAGTTCCGTGTAACCACGACCAACGCCAATGCTGACGCTGGCCGATCCTCGGGAGGTCAAGTTTCGCTTGTCACCAAGAGCGGAACTAATTCATTCCACGGGAGTGCCTATGAGTTCTATCGCGGATCCGCAACTGCTTCAAACCAGTGGTTCAACAAACAGTCTGAACTGCAAACTGGTCAGCCAAATGTTCAGGCGAAAGTCCTCGAAAATACTTACGGCGCTTCGCTCGGCCTGCCAATTAGGAAAGGCAAGCTGTTTTTCTTCGGAGCCTATGAGGGCTTCAAACAAGCCAGTGACATTCCTGTGGGCGAGACCGTTCCATCGGTCTTGGGAGGTGGTGGACTTATCACCGGAAATGTTAGCTATCAAACCTGCGGAGTCGGCAACTCGATCAATTGTTTGAACCCCACAACCATGACGTTGACGCCACAGGATATTGCCACACTGGATGATCGTTCTCTCGATTCCGCTTGTGCGAGCACGACCTGCTACGCCCCCGCGACGAACACTGCGGCAGTCGCCTATTTCAAACAGTTTCCTCTCTCAAACGCAAATGGGGCGGGCGACCTTCTGAATACAGGCGGATACAATTTCACTTCGCCCGCACCTCTGCATCAGATTACGAACATCGCTCGGATTGACTGGAATGCAACCCCGCGCCAGACGGTGTTTGTGCGTGGAAACCTGCAATCCGACAACCAAGCCACACCGGAGCAATTCCCCGGCGAGGTTGCTGCTTCGAACATCTTCGGCAACAGCAAAGGAATCGCCGCCGGGCACACCTGGTCGATCAATGACCGTATGAC
Organism: Granulicella sp.; assembly: GCA_027452215.1. Lineage (GTDB taxonomy): Bacteria > Acidobacteriota > Terriglobia > Terriglobales > Acidobacteriaceae > Granulicella. The sequence goes on from DAIDGQ010000018.1 coordinate 12,230, forward strand.
GAATAATTTCCGCTACGGCCTTGTTCGAATCGGAAACGCTTCGCGCGGAACCGCGAGCGGCAACCCGTTTGTCAACTTTGGCGCCTTTAATACATTAACAGCCGCCACAACGACACATATTTACGACGTGACCACCAATAACTTCACAGACGACCTCACCTTTGTTAAAGGACGGCACGTCCTCCAGGTAGGAGCAGATTTTATCTACCTGTCAAACGCTCAGTACTTCGACGCCCCTCTCCTGCAAGAAGCTCAGGTGACGCCGAACCTGCTTGCCACCGCCGCCATCGCGGACCAGGGAGGCAGCTTCGACCCCAGCACCGGACAGTGCGGCGCTGACTGCGCTCCCGTAGCATCGGCCTTTGAATCCAACTACAACAACGCAATTATCGCCAACGCCGGCGTCATAGAAGCGGCTACATCTGGAACCGAGTTCATGGTCCAGAACAACTCACTCGTGCCTCAGGGTGCGGGAGTTGTTCCCACCCACACGTTCAGAAACCTCGAGCAGGAATACTACATCCAGGATCAATGGAAAGTAACCAGCCAGCTAACCTTGACCGCTGGCCTACGCTACGTCTATCTCGGTGTTCCCGATGAGATCCACGGTCAGGAGATTGCGCCCACGATCTCGCTCAATACTTTTTTTGCGAACAGAATCAATGGCGCTGCCTCTGGAAATGCGTATGACACCGATATCTCCTTCCGCGCCGCGGGCTCTCATAACGGGCAGCCTAACTTCTGGACCGCACAGAAGGGGAACTTCGCTCCGCGCATTGCGTTCGCATGGGCCACTCAGGACAACAAGACCTCAGTACGCGGCGGATTCGCCCTCGCCTACGATCATTTCGGCGCAGCGGTCATCGATTCTTACCAGTCCAATCCACAGTCTCTACTCTCAATCTCTCAGACCAATCTGGCCACCTACACTGACATCAACTCCAATCCGCGCTTCACCGCGTACCATGCCGTCCCCTCCGTCGCAGGTGCTACGGCACCCCTTCCACTTCCATATACACCCGCGGAGAGCCCCTTCACCTTCGACTACAGCATCAACGACCACCAGAAGACGCCGTACGCCGAAACATTCAACCTGACAGTTCAACGCGAGTTTGCTAAGAGCCTCACCATCACAGCCTCGTATGTTGGCCGCCTTGGGCGTCATCTACTGCAAAACCTCGATGTCGCCATGCCTACCAACTTCTATGATGCTGCCAGCGGAATGTCTTACTTCCAGGCAGCCACCATCTATCGCAAGATGATCGATGCGGGTATCGATGCGGCAACTGTATCCAACACCGGCTACTTTCAGAACCTGTTTCCTAACTTCAGCGCAACCGACGGCGTAACCGGAGTAACCTACACCGGTGCTCAGGGTTACTACGCTTCACTCATGGCCAATAGCGGCAATGAAACTAATACTCTATTTCAGGCAGATACCAACCCGGCCGCATCGTCAAGTGGCCAGAGCTTCAGATTCTTCTTCCCGCAGACCTCTTCGGTCTACGTGCAATCGACCTTGGGCGTCAGCAACTACAACGCCTTCCAGTTCTCCGTCCGGCAGGCGCTTCGCTCTGGCCTCGAGTACGACGTAAACTACACTCTGTCGCATTCACTCGACGAAGGCTCCGACCCCGAGCGTAACGCCAACGGCAGCCCCATCATCAATGCCTTCGCTCCGCACCAGTGGTACGGAAACTCAGACTTCGACGTGCGTCATAACATCACAGCCAATTACTCGATCCCTTTCCCCTTCGGCAAAGGCCGTCAATTCCTTACCCAAGGTGGTTGGCTTGATCGTCTCGTCGGAGGTTTTGAGTTGAACGGAGTCGTCCACTACAGCACAGGCTTTCCCTTCAGCGCTGTTGCTGCAAACGTTTGGGGTACGAACTTCGCCTTCAACAGCAACATGGTCCAAACCGGCCCCATTCCTACCGGTGGCCACCACTACAACGCATCCCTGATGGAGGAGACGGCGCTCAACGGGATCAGTTCCGCACAGGCCGCCGGCAACCTCCGCTTCGCCTATCCCGGGGACGCTGGCCAACGCAACAACTTCCGCTCTGACGGGTACTTGTCCATCGACGACGGTCTTGCTAAGAACTTCCGCACTTGGCATGATCAGCAGTTCCGGATCTCTGCGGAGGTCTTCAACGTCATCAATACCAATCGCTTCGGCATTCCTCAAAACGCGGGAGACAGTCCTAACTTCGGCGTGTATCAAAACCAGAGTGCTTCTTTCAATGGTCCGAATGCTCTACTACTGCAACCCCGCCAGATGCAGTTCTCCGGTAAGTACATCTTCTAGCCTTGCTGCGAACCAAGACCGGCGCTCACCCCAATCAGGATGAGCGCCGGTATACTTTTCTCATCACGACCGAGGTTTCTATGTTCAGCAACTCCTTTGCCGCGGCGGCTCTCGCGGCGGCTCTCTGCCTCTCCTCAAGCCTAACCTTCGCGCAGTTCCCTCAGCCCAACGGGGGCACCCTCGAGCGAGGCTCGCTTCCCTCCCACTGGCTCTCCCAACAGCCCAAGTGCATGGAGATCCCCGAGTGGCAAGTCCATGAGTACAACCCAAACTTCTTCATCCTCCGCCAGTCACCCTGCACTGACTACGAGAAGCCTTTCGTCTTTCTCTTTTTCGGCAAGAACAAAGCAATGCTGGTCGATACTGGCTCACGCAACGGCGATCTCATCCCGACCCTGCAACTCACCATCAAGAATTGGCTGAAGCGCAACGACCGCAGCAGCATCCCACTCATCGTCACCCACACCCACGAACACGAAGACCACACCTGGGGGGACAAAGCCCTCCAGGCCATGAACGACCCCTCAATCCCCGTCACCTTCGTCGCTTCCTCAGTCGAAGCCAACAGCCAGTTCTTCTCCATCGCGCATTGGCCAGAGGACATCGGCCACATCGACCTCGGTGAACGAGTCCTCGACATCGTCCCGATCCCTGGCCACAGTGCCGCCAGCATCGCGTTCTACGATCACAACACCGGCGTCCTGCTTTCGGGAGACACCATGTATCCTGGTAGGCTCTACGTCAACGACTTCCCTGCCTTCCAAGCCAGCGTCGAGCGCCTCATCAAGTTCACCGAAGGCAAACCAGTCGCACATCTACTCGGCAACCACATCGAAGAATCCGCGACGCCATTCCTCGATTACCCCGTCGGCACCATGTATCAGCCCAACGAGCACGAACTTGCCCTCGCACGAGGTTCCCTCCTCGAGCTCGAAGACGCTCTACAGTCCATGCACGGCACGCCACAGCGTCTTGCCCTGCGCGACTTCACCGTCTGGCCGTCCGGCCCCAGTTCTCCGGCCCAGCAAGTTGAATACAAGAAATATGTAGAAGAGCAAAAATCAAAGATGTGGGATCACTCGCAACCATAGCAACGCCAGCCACGCTGGCTCGAGACTCAATCCTTAGTTGCGATCTCGCCGCTATAAACACCGGGACTACCAAGACTCCCTGCTCGCGGAAGATGACGGATATAAAGCACCATCTCCCACATCTCCCGATCTGAGAACTCTCCATCGGACGGCGGCATTCCCGATGGCCAAATCCCATTCTTGATGATCCATTTCAGCTGACCATCGCTATACTGCTGCACCTGGGGCGATGCCAGTGACGGTATAGGTGGCGACACCGTCGCCGCAAACGGGACGCCCGTATTCTGTCCATCCAGACCATGGCACACCATGCAGTAGGACGTGAACGAGTCCTTGCCCTCTGCGATATTCTCTGGCGTCGCCTTATAAGGATTAACATCTGTCTTGCCCCCAATCGAGACATGATGTTTCGCCCAATACGCGACCGTAATTTCCGCTTTGGAGGGCGGCGTCACCCGGCAGCCCGTCAGCGCGGGCATTAGAGATATAACAGTGAAACCGACCGTCTTCCTAACCGACATAAACCTTCAATCCCGAGTCTGCAAACCTGCACAAATGGATGCCGTACCGTAACCCTTTCCCACGCAGGCAACCGCGGGGCTTATAAGGATTCATTACGCGATGATGTCGTGGATTACGTTGCCCGCAACATCCGTAAGCCGGAAGTCACGTCCGCTCGACCGAAACGTCAGCTTGGTGTGATCAATGCCCATCAGGTACAGAATCGTGGCGTGGATGTCATGCACATGTACGGGCTTATCTACTACTTTCCATCCAAAGTCGTCGGTCGCACCGTAGGTCGTTCCGCCCTTGATGCCACCGCCTGCGAGCCACATGGTAAACCCATGCGGATTGTGGTCGCGTCCCGCGTGAGTCCCTGCTCCGCCTAATTCGACCACCGGCGTGCGGCCAAACTCTGACCCGCATACGATGATCGTCTCGTCCAGCAGTCCCCGACCCTTCAGGTCCTTAATCAGCGCCGCAAACGGCTGGTCCGAGTCCTTCGCGTTCTTGCGATGCGCCTGAATATCCTGGTGCGCATCCCATGGGTCCCCCATCGAGTAATACACCTGCACCATCCGCACACCGCGCTCAATCAACCTCGCCGCCGTAAGGCATCCACGTGCCGTCGATCCCTCGCCGTACATCTTGATCGTCGCCTCTGACTCCTTGCGCACATCAAACACATCCGGAGCCTCCGTCTGCATACGGTACGCCGTCTCCATTGAGCCGATCGTCGCCTCAAGCTGAGGATCCGCCTCGCCATCCGCACCATATGTCTCTTGCTCGCTCAGCGCGTCCAACTTCTTCACCAGATCAATCTCTTTCCGCTGTTGCGTGATGTCGTATCTGTCGTTGTGGATGTCAGGAATCAGCTTGTACGGGTCGAAGTCCTTCTGCTTCGTATCGCTCGTCACATACGTCGCTTGGTTTACCGCTGGAAGGAACCCAGCACTCCACAGCGGAGGTCCGACCGTCGTCGGAACCTGAGGACAAAGCACTACAAATCCTGGCAGATTCTTATTCTCTGTCCCCAGTCCATAGGTCAACCAAGCGCCCATCGAAGGCCGGCCAATGATATTCGCGCCCGTGTTCATCATGATCAGCGCTGGTTCGTGATTCGGAATTTCGGTATAGACCGAACGCACCACGCAGATGTCGTCCGCGCATGCTCCAACGTTCGGAAACAGTTCCGACACCTCAAGCCCATTCTTGCCATAGCGCTTGAACTCAAACGGTGACTTCATTAATGTCCCCGTCTTGCGCTCGTGTCCGAGGTCTCCGCCCGGCATTGGCTGCCCGTGAAACTTCGTCAACATCGGCTTATTATCGAAGCTGTCGACGTGGGACAGTCCCCCATTCATAAAAAGGAAAATTACGTGCTTCGCCTTTGGCTTGAAGTTTGGATCGTGCAGCATCCACGGCTTTGCTGTGGATGCATCCGCCGCCACTGAGCCAGGGTTCTCTTTGTCCAGAGCTTCAGCTTTTGCCAACGATTCGCCAATCATGCTGGCGAAGCTCATCATTGCAAATCCGCCGCCGATCTTACGTAGTGCATCGCGGCGAGTGACTGGTTTCGGCTTCTGACAAGACATGGTCTGATCTCCTTCGTACTGCGTCTGTACGTTCCTGGATGGCCGTGGATCCCGTCGAACTGCATCTGGGTCCGGTGTATCGATGAACCTTTAATTCAAAAATTCAAAATCATTCGAACTGAACAGCACGCGACAATATTCCTTCCATGCGCTGATCGGTTCCTGGTTGACCAGGTACCCCGGCCTCTCAGGCGTGGTCTTCAGAAACTCGACACCTGCCTGCAATTCAGCCACGCTGGGAACTCGGCCATACAACAACCTATACGCCTCTGTGATTCGGGCAGCATCGTCGCCCGCTGAATAAACACGCTTTGAAAGAACCTCCGCCTGCTTGTACACAAACGGATCGTTCATGAAGTACAGCCGCTGCACCGGGACATTCGTAGAGAAGCGCTGCTCTGATGTAAACGTCGGATTCGGAAAGTCGAACGCCTGCAAGAAGGGATCTATCCTGAAGCGGCTCACCTTCGCGTATACGGTCCGCTTGTCATTCTCGATACCCAGGGGTGTAGCCGGTCCGCCAGGATCCTTCGTATCTAGATCGCCCGCAACAAACAGCATGGAGTCGCGCAGCTGCTCCGCATCTAAGCGCTGCACTGAGAAGTGCGAGTAGTAGCGGTTCAGAGGATCCTTGACATGCTCTTCCGGAGTCTCCTTGCTGCTCTGCTCATACACTGCCGAAAGCATGATCATCCGCTGTAGCTTCTTCAGCGACATCCCATTCTTCCTGAACTGCACTGCTAGATAATCCAGCAACTCCGGGTCCGAAGGTGGATCACCCACTTTCCCAAAATTATCCGCCGTGTTCACAATCCCCGTCCCAAAGTGCCACTTCCAGACGCGATTCACGATCACCCGCGTAGCTAGCGGGCTCGCAACAATATCCTCGGCAAGCTGCAACCGCCCGCTTCCCTGCGTGTAGGGCTTCCCTCCCGGAGGACTCAACACCGTCAGAAATCCACGTTGCACCACATCACCATGCGCATGCGGGTTACCCCGGAGATCCAGCGCGATGTTCACCGCCTGCGGTCTGTCCGACATTCCATGTACGAACGGATAGACCTGCCCCAGCTTCTTATAGTTGCTTCCATCTTTCTGTAGCTCCGCCAAGTACGCCTGCTCAGCCGCGCCTAGCCGCCTCTGCAAGTCCCATCCGCGGAACACAAACAATCCAGGCAACCCACGCTCATCGAAAATCCCAGTCCCAAGCTGTCGCAGGAATAAATCCTCATACAGGTTCGCCTTCTCGGTGCTCATCACCTTCAGCTCTAACGTGCAGCCCGGACAGAACTGGTCATAGGTGTCGAACTCGTTCGGCTTCACGTCCTTCTCGCGCTCAGTCGGAACCCCGGCCTTCGCCTTGATCTTGTCGTTCTCGTCCTCAATCGCCTGCTCTTCAATCTCCAGATCATTGATCCTCTTCTGGAATGAATCCGCAAGGTACCTCGCCTGATCTTCCGTGCCGCCCTCGGCGATCATCGCCTGCCAGTCCTTCAGGTACGGATAGAACAGCGGCTTCTTCGCAAGGAACGCGACCCACCGATCCAGCATCTCCGGTTCGAGCTGTGCTGCGTCCGCCGCATCCTGCACTTTCATCTTCGGCTTGCCCGCCACCTTCCAGGCAGCCACCATGTACTTCGAGCTCTGCGCGGCATACGCCTTCGCCAACATCTGCGTCTCGCTCTTGCTGTACTCCTGCGCTGCCTTGTCCTTCTCATTCGCGTCTTTGAACTTCTCACGCCAGAAGTTAATCTCTGACTCCGGGACGAACGCGTACTCCTTATAGTTCGAACTCGCGAAGATGCCGCCCAGCGCATAATAATCCTTCGCCAGAATCGGATCGTATTTGTGGTCATGGCAGCGCGCACACGCAACCGTCAGCCCCAGAAATCCTCGCGTCACCGCATCAATGCGTTCGTTCCTCTCATCCGCGCGCCCCTGAATCGGCTCCGCCTGATCCCAGATCCACGGAGCTCCTCCCAAAAAACCCGTCCCCTTCAAGTCTTCTGGAGTCGGATGCGCAGACATCAAATCGCCCGCCAACTGTCGCTTCACAAACTGGTCGTAAGGCAAATCGTCGTTGAACTGCTTGATCACCCAATCGCGGTACACCCAAGCGCCATCCATCGGCATATAGCCGCGTCCGCGCGGATCGAGTCCCCGAATATCATCGTCCCCATATCGCGCCACATCCAGCCAGTGCCGTCCCCACCGCTCACCATATTGCTTCGATGCGAGCAACCGGTCCACAACTTTTGCAAACGCATCGGGCGATTTATCCTTTTCAAACGCCTCAATCTCTTCCGGAGTCGGCGGCAGTCCGATCAGATCTAGTGTCGCCCTCCGAATCAGTGTGCGTTTATCCGCGATCGAAGCCGGTTTCATACCCTTCTCTTCCAGCTTCGCCAGCACAAAATGGTCGATATCCGTCTTCGCCCAGTCTTTCAGCGCAGCATCCTTGACTGCTGGAACCGGAGGATCCACCAGCGGCATAAACGACCAGAAGTGCCGCATGTCATCCGTGATCTGCTTGCCGGTCGCAACCATCGGTGCAGACGTCTGCGGCCACGGCGCTCCCATTCGAATCCACTCGGTCAGAACCTCAACTTCGTCCGGGCTCAGCTTGCCGCCTTTCGGCATCTTCAGAGCCCCCGTCTGATGCACCGCAATCAATAGCAGGCTCTTCTCTGGATCGCCCGGCACAACCGCCGGTCCGAGATCTCCACCCTTCAGCAACGCGGCCCGCGAGGTCAGACTCAACCCGCCTGCCGAGCGCTCCTGGTGGCAACTCCCGCAAGAGTTCACCAAGATCGGCCGCACCTTATTCTCGAAATAATCCGTACCCGGAGCACCCTTCGCCTCAGCCGACGTCAGCGCGACGACCGGCATGGCCGCCTCTGCGCTGTCCCACGTACCGCCGCGCTTCACCCACTCCACCAAATTTGCGATATCGCCATCCGACAGCTTGCCGCCCTTCGGTGGCATCTTCAAATCGCCCGTCTGCATCACGGCCTCAATCAAAAGGCTCTTGTCTGGCGCACCAGGTACTATGGCCGGCCCGGAATCGCCTCCCTGCAGCAACGCCTGATGGGAGTCCAGTCGCAGCCCTCCTGCAGCCTCCGTCGTATGGCACTTGTAGCAACTCTGCGCCAGCACCGGGCGAACCTTCTGCGTAAAGAACTGCGTATTATCTTCGTTCGACTCAGTCGGCCCCGCACTCTGCGTAACAGCCGACGTCTTCACTGGCGCCGCGGCCTGAGCGACCGTCGTCGTCGCAGGCTTGTCCTGTCCATGTACCGTCGTCAAGCTCGACCCTGCAAACCCAATCGTCATGATGGTACATGCGCCTAGGACGCTCGCAAACTTCCGATGAGAGTTCCAGAGCTTCGTCACCGTGTCTCTCCAACTTCGTGGAATACACCCACCCGTCCCGCAAGACCTGAATCCTCGCCGCAACGATCCAGCGCCGTCCGCCGTCCGCTAAGATCCGTCAGTCGACCGCCGTTCGAGACGGCTTCGATATGCTCTACAAGGTCCAGAAACTCCTGCCCATGACTGCGCAGCGTCATACCGCCTTCCGCCAACTTCATATCCAGCGCCACGCGCGAGCCACAAGCATCGTCCTTGCTCTCCCGCGCCAGCACAATCACGCGAGTACCCAAAAACAGCGCCTCCGCCGTATTGTGCGTCACGAACACCACCGTCGGCCGAGTCTCGCTCCACACCGACCGCAATAGCCGCTGCAAGCTTCCGCGCGTCGATGGGTCCAGCGCGCTGAACGCCTCATCCATCAACAGCACTCGATTCTTCATCATCAGCGCCTGCGCAATCGCAACCCTCTGCTGCATCCCGCCCGACAACTGGTGCGGGTACTTCCCCGCATCGGACGCCTGCAATCCCATATGCGCGAGCTGCCGAAATGCCTCCTCCCGCACCGCTCGCCGCGCCCCCCAGAAGCTCGGTCTCAGCCTTCCAAGAATGTGATAGTTCGACGTTAACGGCCCCATCATCAAGTTATCCAGCACCGTCCGGTCCGGAAACAGCGAATAACGCTGCGGGACGTATCCCGACCTAGCATCCACCCGTTCCACCTTCGACCCCGCCACCGAAATCGTTCCTTCGGTCGGCCGCTCCTGTCCCAGCAACATTCGCAGCAGCGTGCTCTTGCCGCATCCCGTCTCTCCCAGCAGTACAACGAACTCGCCCTCTTCTATCTCCAGCGAAATATTCTCCAACACGCTCCGCCGCGCAGCCCGTCCCAGCGCATACGACACCGACACATCCTCAATCGAAATCGACTTAGCCGCCTGCGCCTCCACCTCGGCCACAGCCCGCACCGCACGCTCCTCACCAAACAGAGGAAGGCCAGCCGTTATCTCAGGCGTACTCATGCTTGAAACCATGGATGCAGCCTCCTATTAATCGTTCGCAGCGAAAAATCAATCAGAAAGAGCAGAAGCGCAACCCAGAGCACATACGGCAAGATCACATCCATCCCCATGTGCCGCCTCATAATCGCGATCCGGTATGCTAGTCCATCCGACGCCGCAATCATCTCGCCCGCAAACAGAAACAGCATCATCGGTTTCAGATTCAGCCGCAGGCTATTGATGACCTGTGGCATCACCTGCCGGAACACCACCCGGTACGCTACATCGAAATTGTTCGCATCCAGCGTAAACGCCTTCACGATCTGTTCCTGAGGAACCGCCTTCACCATCTGCGTCACATCCAGAATCATCGTCGGAGCCACGCCGATCACGATCAGCGCAATCTTCGACCACTCATCGATCCCAAACGCAATGAACAAAATCGGAAGCAGCGACAACGCAACAATCTTGTCGAAGAACAAAAAGAACCGCAAAAATCCAGCGCCAAACCACGGAAACAATCCGATGTGTACCGCCAGCACCACGAAAGGAATCAGCAGCCCCAGGCTGATGAAGAATCGCTTCCCACTCGAGGCCGTATCCTTCCATATCATTGAGTGGCGAAGCCGCTCCCACGTCGACGCATTGTCCGGAGCAATGTAGTCGTCCTCCTCAGCCGGCTCCAGCACTGCCGACCGGACTCCCGCAAGCAATTGGTGCCCGCTCGGCACCACACGGTCTTCCGGATTTTCCCGATGCCGCGCAATCGACGTCTGCATATAAAGCCCGATGCACACCACAAACAACACCGCGGAAAGCGCCTGCGCTAACAGTCGGTTAGGTCTTGCCTGGATGTCGAATGGAGACAGATTCGTCATAGCTCGCTAAAGTTTTCCTTGTTCCGCCGCCTGCATATAGGCGGAGTTAAAACGTAGCCGTACACGCGCCTTATTTCCCTGCACGGTACCGTTCGGGTACGCGATCGCAACGTCATCGACCGAGTGAATTCCTTGCCCCAGCAACCCATGCGTGAAGCAAAACTGCCGCACCAGGTCCATCTTCTTCTGCACATCCGTTCCGTCCGCAAAGTCCACTGCTGACTTCGGCGAAGCAAACAGCGCCGTCGTCCTCAACTGTTCCTTGTACGACTCCACTGAATCGCCCGAAGCCGCAGCCGAGTACTTCAGCGCATTCGACTGCCCCGCCGCCACCTGCTGAATCGTCTCGTACCATGCGGCCGTCAGCGCTTTAGCAAACTTTTGTCCATTCGGCGTATTCAGAACCTCGGTCCGAACCACCATCAGGTCAAGAATCTCGCCCGGAATCTTCGAAGAATCGAAGATCGAATGCACGCTCTTGTCTGCCACGATCTGGCTCACGAGCGGCTTCCACGTCACCACCGCCTGGTTCGACCTGTTATTCAAAAACGCCGCCACAATATCCGCGTCCGACGTGTTGATCAAGTGCAGCTTGCCCAGCTGGGATTGCTGTCCGTTCAGCACCATCCCGCGCTCCAGCAGATACTCAGAAACCGTCTTCTGCACAAGCATGATAGGCTTCCCCGGCAGCGTCTGGAACGTCAGGTTATCCCGCACCAGCACCGCATCGTTGCCGTTGCTATAGTCGCCCACGATGATCGCAGTAGAATCCACTCCCGCGGCCGCCGGCATATCCAGCGCCTCCATATTCGTCATCGCACAAGCATCGATATTCTTCGCCACAAACGAATCCAGCGACGCCGCGTAGTCGAACCGCTGGACCTTAATCGCAATTCCGTATTTGTCCGCCCACTTCTTCAAAATCCCCGACTTCTGCATGTAAAAGTAGGGATTCCAGCCCGCATACACAGACCACCCCACCGTAAAGGTAGGAGCCTGTGCGTCCGCCGTCACAGCATTCAAACTACCAACCAACAGGGTGAGGCTGCACGCCAACAACGAGACAATTCCGAGCCGCTTCGATTGCATGGACACCTGGATCATTCGAGGGTTAAATTTGCGCTTCGCCCGTTCTCTGCATAGTGCAGGCAGCGCTGGTTGGGATATCCGACGACACGCCTTACATCAGACATCCAAAATCAACTAATCAGTAAAGCTTAAAACCGAACCGGCACAAATCCCAGCCGCATTTGAACTTGCAATCGAGAACATAGAAGGATGCCATACCGATCTCTCATGCTCACTCATCGTCGTCATCCTCATCCGCCCCAGGCTTCACACCCGCCTTTGCATCGCCCTTTTTCGCTTTGTATGTCCCATCCATCACCTGGTCAATCGTCGCCTTCATCTCAGCCGAGTCCGGAGCCACATCCGGATCAAGCCGTGCGACGACATTGCCGTTCTTATCGATGATGAATTTGGTGTAGTTCCAATGCACCGGCCCACCCGCAGGAGCCTTCTTGCTCTTCGTCAGATAGCCATACAACGGCAGCTCGTCCTCCCCTGTAATCTTCGAAACCGCCATCACGGGGAAGTCGACATTAGCATCCGCATATGCCTTCTGAACCTCAGTCGGCGTCCCTGGCTCCGCCAGCCCGAACTGATTCGAGGGCACGCCAAGCACGACCAAACCCTTGCTCTTGTATGCATCATTTAGCTTGATCAGCCCCGGCAGTTGTTCACCGTATGCAGACTTCCGGCCCAGATTCACAATCAGGATGCACTTTCCCTTGAAGTTTGAAAGCAGAACATCCTTCCCATCCGCGCCTGGTAGCGTGTAGTCGTAAGCGTTCTTCTCGCCGTTCGCTATCTGCACCTCGGGTGGAACTGGCTTCTTCTTGCTCGCAGCGTGTGACGTCTGTCCAATTCCAATCACGCTGATGTTCAGGGTTGGCAACAGCGCATATCCCTGACCCGTAACCGCCAACATGGCCATCACACCGACCCAACGAATGTATCTTGAGCAACCCAGCAAGAAATACCTGGCAGGCTCATCCGGCTTCACCTCAAACACTCGTCAACTCCTAAATAGAACGTTGCATCCGATCAAAACTCGGATAACCGGGACATCGGAAGGTTCAATCCCTCGCTAGCTGGGGACACATCAATCTGTTGATTTGCTCTTACACTAAGCTCCCGCCCGCTGAAATCCAATCCTTATCGTCAACGGCAATGAGTTGCATAGACACTTTCAATGGATAGCCTCTGCCTATTGCCTCCATTCAACCCGCAAATACCGACCTCCCGCCCATCCATTTCCTCTACTATCAAATTCAACAACTCATCATCCATTTCCACGCTAACTACCCCTCAAGAAACGTCGGAGGAGCTCACAAGACATGTTCGTCCAGCACCACTCCCGGGCCACGTTTAGCCGAGCCTTCCTTCTCTCCGCGTCCGTCTTGTCTCCGTCGCTCGTGGCTCAGCAACCCACTTCGAGTCCCGCCACCCATAGACCTCACATCGTTCGACCAGGCGTCAACATTCCTGGTGTCTCGCGCTCCATGTCCGAGATCAAAAAGGACGCCGTCTTCACGATCCCGGGCAGTCCCGACTGGTCCGTCGTAACCTCCGACTCCCTGTGGGTCACCACCGGCCGCGACAGCCACATCGTCCAACTCCTCGCCGCCACCAATACCATCGGCAAAGTTCTCCCCGTTAAAGACCCGTGCTCCGGCGTCGCCAACGCCTTCGGCTCTCTCTGGTCGCCCAGCTGCGGAGACCACGTCCTTACCCGCTTCGACCCCGCCGATGGTCGAGTCATCGCACAGATCCCCGCCGATCCCGCAAACTCTGAAGGCGGCATAACCGTCGGCGCAGGATCCATTTGGCTAGTCACGAAGCCATCCACGCTCGTCCGCATCGATCCCGCGAAGAACGCCATCATCGCCTCCATTCCCTTGCCTTCGGGCTCCGAGAACCCACTTTTCAGCGACGGCTTTGTCTGGGTCTCCTCCTACGAACACAACGCGCTCCTCAAGGTCGATCCTGCGACCGCATCGATCGTCGCAACCATACCCATCGGTCCCAGGCCGCGCTTCCTCACCGTTGGCGCAGGCTCCATCTGGACACTTAATCAGGGGGATGGCACAGTCTCCCGCGTCGACGAAAAAACGTCTAGGCTCATCGCTACCATCGCATGCGGAATCCCCGGCCCCGGCGGCGAGATCACCTTCGGCGCGGACCATGTTTGGACCACCATGTTCGACTTTCCCATCACCGAAATCGACCCAGCCAGCAACAAGGTCGTCCAGCAGTGGGGTGGCCCCGGCGGCGACGGCCTCCGCTTCGGCCTCGGCTCGCTCTGGCTCTCCAATGGTCGCCAGGGCACCGTCTGGCGCCTCCCCCCCGATCAACCCTAGCCCCGCGACGCTCTGAGTACACACCGTAAACCCAGCGCCCCAAACGAACATCAGCACCGCAAAGGATAGCCTCTTTTGAACTCATCAATCTTATGGGAGGAAACTCTCCCCGGATCGTCTACCTGGTCGCACATCCTCAAACGAGGAACCGCTCTGCGTATCGAAGCTCTTGAAGACAACTGCAACGTCGGAGCCATTTTGTTTAATGCCGACAACTTCTCCGAGCGACTCAACTTGCCCGACACCCTCAAGGCCCAGCACATCGCCCGCCTCACCTCCGGCACCGTCCTCTACTCCGACATGGCCCGCATCCTCTGCTCCATCACCGACGACACCCTAGGCTGGCACGACCCTCTCGGTGGCTGTTCCGACCGTATGCTCGTTGCCAAAAAGTACGGGCTGTCCACCTACCAGCAAGCTCGCAACGCCTGGCACCAAAATGCGTTCGACGGCTTCCTCATCGAGCTCGAAAAATACGGCCTCAGCAGCCGCGACCTCATGATGAACATCAACTTCTTCTCCAAGGTCGAAGTCCACGACGACGGCAGCATGCACTTCATCCCAAGCCACGCTAAATCCGGCAGCGCCCTCGAACTCCGTGCCGAGATGAACACACTCGTCATTCTCAACACCTGCCAGCACCCCATGGACCCCGACCCCGTCTACGCCCAGCGCCCCGTCAAGCTCACCCTCAAGAAAGTCGAAGCGCCCGGCCCTAACGATCTCTGCCGTACCTCCCGTCCTGAGAACGCCCGCGGCTTCACACTCACCGAACGTTACTTCCTCTAAACTCCCGGGACCCTTTTACCTATGCCAGAAAAAGTCATCCAGCTCAGCCCACGCCTGCCCGAGGACGCCATCGTCTCCGTCATCGTCAACGCCGGCGACCCCTTCGTCCACGAGATCCTAGCGGGCCAGTACATCCGCATCGTCGACCTAGAAGGCAACCAGGCCGTCGACACCCTCTTTTACAACGCCCACAATTACGCCGACCGTTACAGCGCCCAAGACACTATCCGCGAACAGCAGAACATCTATCTCACTACCGGAACAAAACTCATCTCCACCGAGCGCAACGTCCTTCTCACTATCGTCGCCGATACCTGTGGCCGCCACGACACCCTCGGCGGGGCCTGCTCCTGCGAGAGCAACATGGTCCGCTACGCCATCGAGAAGCGCTCCATGCACGCCTGCCGTCAGACCTTCCTCAAAGGCGCGATCGACTGGTCGCAACACTCCGGCCGCTCCCTCGACAAGCGCGATCTCACCGCCAACATCAACTTCTTCATGAACGTCCCCGTCACGCCCGCCGGCCAGCTCACCTTCGCCGACGGCGTCTCCGACGCAGGCAAATACGTCGAACTCCGCGCCGAAATAGATACCCTTATCGCCATCTCTAACTGCCCGCAGCTCAACAATCCC
This sequence comes from Granulicella sp., assembly GCA_027452215.1. GTDB lineage: Bacteria > Acidobacteriota > Terriglobia > Terriglobales > Acidobacteriaceae > Granulicella. The sequence continues at coordinate 27,817 of DAIDGQ010000018.1, forward strand.
TGCAACGCCTACAACCCAACCCCCATCCAGGTCCTCATCTGGGAAGCCGACAAAATCCGCGCCACTGACGAAGCAGACAAGAGCATCCATGTTTAAGAAAGTCCTCATCGCCAATCGCGGCGCCATCGCCTGCCGTATCGAACGCACCCTCAAGCACATGGGCGTCGGCTCCGTCGCCGTCTACTCCATCGCCGACAAGAACTCGCTCCATGTCCTCAACGCCGACGAGTCCATCCTCATCGGTGAAGCCCCGGCCGCCCAAAGCTATCTCTCCTTTGAGGCCATCTTCGCCGCCGCCGCGCAAACAGGAGCCGAGGCCATCCATCCCGGCTACGGCTTCCTCAGCGAAAACGTCGACTTCGCCCGCGCCTGCGCCGCCCGCGGCATCGCCTTCATCGGCCCCGCTCCAGAACACATCGAAGCCTTCGCCCTCAAGCACACCGCCCGCGCCACCGCCCAGGCCTGTGGCGTCCCTCTACTACCCGGCACCGGCCTACTCGCCGACCTCGACGACGCGCTCACCAAAGCTGACGTCCTCACCTACCCCGTCATGCTTAAGAGTTCCGGCGGCGGCGGCGGCATCGGCATGCGAGTCTGCCACTCCGCCGAACAGCTAGCCGAGGCCTACGACTCCGTTCTCCGTCTCAGTCGCGCCAACTTTGGCGACTCCGGCGTCTACCTCGAAAAATACGTAGCGCGCGCCCGTCACATCGAAGTCCAGATCTTCGGCGACGGCCACGGCAATGTTCTCGCCCTCGGCGAACGCGACTGCTCCGCCCAACGCCGCCACCAGAAAGTCCTCGAAGAAACCCCCGCCCCCGGCCTCACCGACGACACTCGCGAGCGCCTCAAAGCTGCCGCCACACTCCTCACCCAGTCCGTCCACTACGCCTCCGCCGGCACCGTCGAGTTCATCTACGACGACGATACCGAACAGTTCTACTTCCTCGAAGTCAACACCCGCCTCCAGGTCGAGCACGGCGTCACCGAAGAGGTCACCGGCATCGACCTCGTCGAGTGGATGATCCTCCAGGCCGCAGGCGAGATGCCTCCGCTCTCAAGCTTCCACATCGTTCCACATGGCGCTTCCATCGAAGCCCGCATCTACGCCGAAGACCCTGCCAACAACTTCCAGCCCACGCCCGGCAAGCTCACGCTCGTTACCTTCCCGCCACCCGAAATCGCGCGCGTCGAAACCTGGATCGAATCCGGCACCTCCATCACATCCTTCTACGACCCCATGATCGCCAAGATCATCGTCCACGGCAAAGACCGCACGGAGGCCCTCGCCAAAATCTCCACTGCGCTCAACTCCACGGCCATCGACGGCACCGAAACCAACCTCCGCTACCTCCGCGAAATCATCACCACGCCCGAGTTCGTCTCCGGAAAAATCACCACGTCCTTCCTCGGAACCTTCCCCTTCGCACGCCACGCCATCGAGTTCCTTGAAGGGGGAACCCAGACCACGCTCCAGGACTACCCCGGCCGCATCGGCTACTGGAACGTCGGGGTCCCGCCCTCCGGCCCCATGGATCACCTCTCCTTCAGCATAGCCAACCGCCTCGTTGGCAACGCCGAGAACGCCTCTGCCATAGAGTTCGCCACCATGGGAGGCCGACTCAAATTCCACGGCGACGCCCTCATCGCCCTCACCGGCGCCGACATGAGCGCCAAGCTCGACGGCAAACCCGTACCGCGCTGGCAGGCCATCGAGGTAAACTCCAACAGCGTCCTCTCCCTCGGTGCCGCGTCCAAAGAAGGCATCCGCGCCTACCTCGGCGTGCGAAGCTCCTTCGACACCCAGCCCTTCCTCGGCAGCCGCAGCACCTTCGTCCTCGGAGGCTTCGGAGGCCACGCGGGCCGCGCCCTGCGCGCCGGAGACGTCCTCCACTTCGGACAGCATGACCTCGCCCTCGAAGCACCCGCGACCCTGCCCGCTGACCACGCTCCCGAGCTCACCCACAACTGGAACCTTGGCGTCCTCTTCGGCCCCCACACCGCCCCCGACTTCTTCACCGAAGAAGACATCGACATGCTCTTCTCGACGCCTTGGAAAGTTCACTACCAGAGTGACCGTACCGGAGTTCGCCTCGTCGGCCCCAAGCCTAAATGGGCGCGCCCTGACGGCGGCGAGGCCGGCCTCCACCCCTCCAACATCCACGACAACGCCTACGCCATCGGCACCATCGACTTCACCGGCGATATGCCCATTCTCCTCGGCCCCGACGGCCCCTCGCTCGGTGGCTTTGTCTGTCCCGCCACCATCGTTCAGGCCGAACTCTGGAAGTTAGGTCAGCTCAAAGCCGGCGACCTCGTCCAATTCAAGCGCATCACGCTCGCCGAAGCCGAAGCTATGGAACGCCAGCAGGACCTCTTCCTCCGCGACTTCACGGTCACCCCCCCCGCACTCCCCGCAACCTCCACGCCTGAACCCGCCGTCCTACTCCGCATCGCCGACCGCGACCCCTCCATGACCTTCCGCGCCGACGGCGACAAATATCTCCTCGTCGAATACGGCAACCTCGAGCTCGACCTCAACCTCCGCTTCCGCGTCCACATTCTCGAGCAGCGCCTCCGCTCCTCCGACGTCCCCGGCATCATCGACATCACCCCCGGTGTCCGCTCCCTCCACATCCACTACGACAGCCGCATCCTCTCCCGCCAACTCCTCATCGACACCCTCTCCGAACTCGACCGCACCATGCCGCCGCTCACCGACATCACCGTCCCCTCGCGCATCGTGCACCTTCCTCTCTCATGGGACGACCCACAAGCCAAACTAGCCCAGCAAAAATACATGCAGGCCGTCCGCCCCGACGCACCCTGGTGCCCCTCCAACATCGAGTTCATCCGCCGCATCAACGGCCTCAACTCCATCGACGACGTCCATCGCATCGTCTTCGAGGCCAGCTACCTCGTCCTCGGTCTCGGCGACGTCTACCTCGGCGCCCCCGTCGCCACGCCCGTCGACCCGCGCCACCGCCTCGTCACCACCAAATACAATCCCGCCCGCACCTGGACACCCGAAAACGCCGTCGGAATTGGCGGAGCCTACATGTGCGTCTACGGCATGGAAGGCCCCGGAGGCTATCAACTCGTCGGCCGCACCATCCAGGTCTGGAACGCCTGGAAGTCTACTCCGGCCTTCGCTCCCGGCATCCCCTGGTCCCTCCGTTTCTTCGACCAGATTCGCTTCTACCCGGTCTCTGCCGAAGAGCTGCTTGAAGCCCGCGAGCTCTTCCCCCACGGCGGCTATCCGCTCCGCGTCGAAGACACTACCTTCTCGCTCGCCGAATACCAGAGCTTCCTCGACTCCATTGCCCCCGAAGCCGCCGCCTTCAAATCGCATCAGAAAGCCTCCTTCGATGCCGAGCGCGAACGCTGGCGAGAGGCCGGCCTACTCACCGTGGCCGAACCTCCCGAACCTCTGCAGGAGACCGCAGCAGCCACCGTCGCCGAAGGCTGCGAAGGCGTCTCCTCCCCCCTCACCGCCAGCATCTTCCAGATTCTCCTTGAGGTCGGCCAAACCGTCTCCGCCGACGAGAAGCTCATTGTCCTCGACGCCATGAAGACTGAAATCGCCATCCTCTCTCACACCGGCGGCATCGTCGAGCAAATCCACTGCGAGCTGGGCGCCATCGTCAACGCCGGCCAGCTCCTGGTCTCCATCCGCCCCACCTAGGAAATCATGGACATCACCTCGCTCCAACAGGCGTACGCCTCCGGTCAAGCCACCATCTCCTCGGTCGTCGCGGAGATCCACATCCGCATCGCAGCCGAAGGCCTTCACCCCATCTGGATCTCCCTCGTCCCCGCAGACCAGACGCTCCGCCGCGCAGCCGAGCTCGATGCCCTCGCACCTGCCGACCGTGCCAAACTCCCTCTCTTCGGGATCCCCTTCGCCGTCAAGGACAACATGGACGTCGCCGGCCTCCCCAGCACTGCCGGCTGTCCAGCCTACGCCTTCACTCCCTCCGAATCCGCCACGGTCGTCACCCGCCTCGAAGCCGCCGGAGCCATCCTCATCGGCAAGACCAACATGGACCAGTTCGCAACTGGACTCGTCGGCACGCGCAGTCCCTACGGCGCACCCTCCAGCGTCTTCAACCCCCTCTATATCTCCGGCGGCTCAAGCTCCGGTTCCGCCGTCGCCGTCGCCAGCGGCCTCGTCACCTTCGCCCTCGGCACCGACACCGCCGGTTCCGGTCGTGTCCCCGCCATGTTCAACAACATCATCGGTCTCAAACCGACCCGCGGCCTCCTTAGCACCAAGGGCGTCGTCCCCGCCTGCCGCACCCTTGACTGTATCTCCGTCTTCGCCGAAACTGCCCTCGACGCCTCGCTCGCCCTCGACGCCGCCCGCGGCTTTGACGCACAGGACCCGTACTCGCGCATCCCCTCCATAGGCGTTGAAGCCACTCCCTGGTCCGCCGCCGCTACCTTCCGCTTCGGAGTCCCCGCCCCATCCACCCTCAACTTCTTTGGCGACCCCCACAACCCCGCGCTCTTTCAGTCTGCGGTCGACAAACTCGTCTCCCTGGGCGGCGAACCCATCGAGATTGACCTCGCTCCCTTTCTCGCCGCCGCTCAACTCCTCTACAAAGGTCCCTGGGTCGCCGAGCGCTACGCCGCCATCGCCCCCTTCCTCCAGCAGCACCTCGACGACATGGACCCCACCGTCGCAACGATCATCTCCGGAGCCACCAGCTACTCCGCCGTCGACGCCTTTGACGCAGCCTACAAGCTCGAAGACCTCCGCGCTAAAACCAAGCCCGTCTGGCAGACCATCGACCTCTTGGTCCTCCCCACCGCGCCCCGCACCTACACCCACGCCGAAATCGCCGCCAACCCCATCGAGCTCAACAGCAACCTTGGCACCTACACCAACTTCGTCAACCTCCTCGACCTCTCTGCCATCGCCGTCCCTGCCGGCTTCCGACCCGACGGCCTCCCCTTCGGCGTCAGCCTTATAGCGCCAGCCCTCCACGACGCCGGCCTCCTTACCCTAGCCGACCGTCTCCACCGCTCCATCAACACCACCCTCGGCGGCAGCAGCCGCAAGCTCGACCAGACCAAACCCCTCGCCCCAACCATCCCACCCGCAGGCTGTCTCCTCATGGCCGTAGTGGGAGCCCATCTCTCCGGCCAACCCTTAAACTGGCAGCTAACCCAGCGCGGTGGCCGCCTCGTCCGCGTCTGCCGCACCCATCCCGACTACAAGTTCTACGCCCTCAAAGGCACCCTCCCTCCCAAGCCCGGCCTCGTCCACGTTCCCGGCTACGAAGGCCCCGGCATCGAGGTCGAACTCTGGGCTCTCCCCGAAGACACCGTCGGCAGCTTCGTCGAAGGAGTCCCCCCGCCCCTCTGCATCGGCACACTCCGCCTCGAAGACGGCTCCCAGGTCAAAGGCTTCCTCGCCGAGCCCTTCGGCATCGAAAACGCCACCGAGATCACCCACTTCGGCGGCTGGCGCAACTACCTTCAATCCCTGAAATAGCGCACCGTCAAAGCACTTCCCTAATCCAGTGTCACCTCAACAGGCTTCGCTCCAACTTCGATCATCCTCTCGTTCCCACCTGCAAGTTGCACCTTGAACCGTCGCGGTTGTTTGCGAAGGCCCTTCCCCGAATGCAACGTGAGTCTTCGCGAAGCATTGTTCCAATGCATTGCGATCTCCTCAAAATCACCGCGCTCATAGGCGAAGCTTATCCCGTCGTCGTCGTAAAACGTAAAGTCTCCGTCGTCTCCCGGATATACCGTGAGCGTCACAGGCTCTGTCAGAGGTTCCTCCGCATATTGCTTCACCGGTCCAGTCGACACAATCGCTCCCGCCTTCACTAATACCGGCAGCGAGTCAAGCGCAGCAGAAAGCGTCACGGTACGTCCGCCTTTGATCTGCTGCTTCGTCCAATAATCCCACCAGAGACCAGCGGGCAAATCTAACGTTCTTCCAGTTGCTCCGCGTTCATAAATAGGAGCAACCAGCAGCCCAGGTCCGAAGAGATAAGCATCGACCGTAGCCCATGCCTTTTCGTCCTCCGGAAACCTCATCCCAAGGCTGCGGATGATCGGCAAACCCGTACGGTGCGTCTCGTAAGCAGCCGAATAAATATAAGGCAACAGTCGATAACGGGTCTCAAGGAATTTACGGCATATCGGTTCGACGGCCGTGTTGTGCAGGTCATCGCCATGCGGCAAAAAGGCCGTCGCGTTCGGTCCCATCTCAGATGGCCCATAGCTTCCCGTATCCCATCCCCACGGACGACGCAGCTGCCACGTTCGCCCATGGCACCGGAACGACGGACAAAACGCACCAAACTGAAACCACCTCACAAATAGCTCAGCCGTGAACTCCGGCGTCGGAACGAATCCCCCAATATCCGTGCCCCAGTACGGTACACCGTTGAGCCCCGCATTAATCCCTTCCATAATCTGTGTTCCCAGCGTCCTCCAGGTGGAGTTAGTATCGCCCGACCACACCCATCCCCAACGCTGAATCCCCGCATAGCAGTTGCGATGCAGAGCAAACGGCCGTCGATCCGGCCTCGTCTTTCGGCCCCCCTCCCAGTACATGCGATTGCGAACCAGTCGCGACGGAGTCGGCAGAACATCTCCTTCATCCGGCCACCAACCGTCGACCCCCATTCGCACAAACGGTTCATGCTGTTCCCAATAGTTCGCCGCGTCCCCACTCATCGCTGCAGCCGTGCCAGAATCGCTTACAGAGCCATGCAGTGTCTCTGGAGGATTGACCACATGGAGCACCACCTTGAAGTGCAACGCATGAAACTCTCGTACGATCTCCTCCGGATCCGGGAAGACCTTCTCGTTGAACACAAACGAACCGTGACCAGTGTTCCAGCCGGACGGACAGAACCCCGTTCCCAGATAAATCACAGCGTCACAAGGCAACCGCTTGTCACGAAACGTCCGAGCCTCCTCCAGAATCTGCTGGCGACTCTCGAGTGTCCTGTGCGACTGTTGAAATCCAAACGTCCACCTAGCTGGTAGATGGGGATACCCCGTCAACTCTGCATACTCCCGCAACAACTCAGCAGTCGATTCCCCCACCATCAAAAAGATATCTTGCGCACGAGCAACATCGCTCGGACGCCACACTCCGGCCTCACCAGAAAGATCAAACTGGCCTGTAGGCAAATGGAAATACAGTCCCCACCCTTTGCCCATCAGCCATGGAATTGGATTCCGCGCACCAAAGATTCGCAGGTCATCTCCCGCTCCATTCCGCATCGCATCCTTACTGCCTCGACGATCCAATGGATGCGTACCAGGTCCCAGTCCATAGATCGGTCCATCCCCATAGTCGAACAGCACCTCGTTGTTATCAGGATGAAACGCCAACGTCTGAATCACCCCACGCTGCGGGTGCGAGACGCTAACCCGCAAAGGATTCGTCTCTATACGAAGCACATGCTCTCCCCACTTTTTATCAGCGGGCTCCGCAGGCAAGTCCGCACGTTGCTGATGAAGCGCCACAGAATATCTCCGCGACACAAGGCTGCCATCGTCGTAATAAGCATCCACCGTCTCGTCGATCGCCGCGACCGTGATCCGCAAAGTTCGCGGGCTGACCGCGAAGATGGTCACGTTCATTCCAGCAGGTCCGGTGCGTATCCGCGAAGCAATCCCGCCTTCAGCCGGGCGAGTCTTCGAATCGGAATTTGCCTCTTCACCAAGGGCTATCTGTGGCGAAAGGAAGACCCCTGCCGCACCGAGGCCAGCCGTCGTTAGAAGTCGCCGTCGTGAGATGTCTTTGCGCATGCAGAGGTCCTCGTTGGTCGTACTTCCCTTCGTCCTTGGTTTTCGCCAGACGACTCCTGTTTCAGTCAGCAGGCATATTCGCGGTACCATCTCAAGCAATTCAACCGACGCACCAAGCGGAGACTTCTCGTGATGCAGCACGGCTCGAAGCCGATAGCCGCTTCTATGACGTAGCTTCCACCGCACGCGGCTTTTCTGTGAACAGCGTGACTCCAAACACAGGTCCCGCCGTCGATCGATTGTGAGGCACAAAACGCACCCGGATGCTCGCCTTCCCCTTAGTCAGCGCCTCCGGTAGTGGATACTCCACATCGAAGAATTTGCCCGGCTTATCGCTCTTCAAATGTTGCGAAGCAAGCATCACATTATCGACCAGGATGTCGAACTCCTGACCGCGTTCATCACCCCAATACGTCGCCATCAAGACCAGCGGTCCGGGCTTCGTCTTCATCGAAAACTCGAAGTAGCCACCCGATCGTGCATCCCTCCCCTGTCGTCCGCGATACTCCACCGGATACGATACCTCCGACGTCAAGTTATGATCGCGCTCCGGCTGCATCTCTCCCAAATGCATCACGTCCACCGAACGCGCTGCGATATCACGCAACCGCGCCTGCTCCGCAAGAAACGAAGCCTCTTCCACCTTCCACTGCTCATCGCTGAACCGCTTGAAGTACACCGCGCTCCGCCGCTCATACTGGCTGTAGAACGGCACGAAGGTCAGATTCGCCGGCCGCACCACGCCCTCGGTTTGATACGCCACCCGCTCTACATTCGGTACCTGTTTGAATCCGCCGAGAAGGTTCTCCCCGACCATCGCAGGATCAGGGCTGTCCCACTTCTCTTTCGCGTCTCCAAGATCCCCCGCCATCACCATAGCCCCCCGCAAAATAGCGATCGTATCCACATCTCCGGGAGCTGACTCGATCCGCAACTCCAGCGGCAGTTCAACGGTGACAACATCCCCCTCTCTCCAGCGACGCTCTACAATCGCATAGCCTCGTTCCAGCCGCGGCGCGAACGTCTTACCATTCACCACAACCTTTGCGTCCCCCTTCGCCCACCCGGGAATCCGCAGCGCAATCGCGAACCTTCCAGGCCGACGAAGACTCCCCAGCGTAAGCTGAGCCTGCTTCTGCATCGGATACTTTGTGTCCAGCACCACCTTTGCGCTTCGCGTCGCCCACGTCGCCTCTGCAGGAATATAAAGATTCACAAACAGCGTTCCATCTCCCTCCCAGAAAATCGACTCACCGTGCTTCGAATGACTCTCCATCCCCGTCCCGATGCAGCACCAGAAACCATCTTCCTTTGCTTCCGAGTAGCCACGATGCGCCCCCGTCATCAGCGGGGTCATGTACGTAAACCCACCCGTCGCCGGATTCTGTGCCGCCATCACATGGTTCAGGTGCGCGCGTTCGTAGTAGTCGAAGTACGAAGCGTCCGGCTTCCATCCATAAAGGTGCCGCGTCAGCTTCAACATGTTGTAGGTATTGCAATGCTCACACGTCTGCTCCGTGATGTGCTGGGCCGTAGTGTCCGGCGCCGTAAAATACTCGCGATCCGCATTGCCGCCAATCACGTAGCTATGATGCTCCGTCACCGCAGTCCAAAAGAAGTTTGCCGCCTCAGCTGGTTCAGGCTTCTCATTCAGCTCATGAATCCGAGCCAGACCAATGATCTTTGGAATTTGTGTATTCGCATGAAAGTTCGCGAGCCTGTCCTGTCCTGCCACCAGCGGGTCCAGCACCTTGTGGTCATAGATACGTTGCGCGAGCTCAAGCCATCGCTTGTCCCCAGTTTGCGCGGACAACTCCGCAAAACTCTCATTCAACCCACCGTACTCGGTGTTCAGCACCTGCTGCATCTGCGCTTCGCTCAGGGCTCCGAAGACGCGCGCAAAGTATTCCGCCAATCCAATTTCAACTTTCAGTGCCGCCGGATTACCCCACGCCGCATGCACATCAAGAAGCCCCGCCATCAACTTGTGCACCGTGTACAGCGGCGACCACGACCCATTGAGATCGAACCCGCCCGAATGAATCTCTCCGCGCATCACCTCCGGAAATATCTCTTCTCCATCGACGATTGTGCCGTCCTTCTTCTTCCTCCCTAACCCGCCAACGTACCCGTTGCCTCGTGCAGCCTGGGCGCGAGCAAGCTCCGCCACAATATAGTCCGCACGTTCTCTGCACGCCGTATCACCCGTCTGCTCATACATCCTTACCAGTGCCGTCAGATAATGCCCCAGGGTGTGCCCTGCGATCGTGTCACTCTCCCAGCCGCCGTAGATCGGCGCCTTGGGAGGAAGCCCAGCGTACAGCATGAAATTATGAAGCAGCCGATCAGCGCTGAGACTCAACAGAAATGTTCGGTTGACCTCAACCGCAGTCGCATAGTCCGACGGCCTCAGGCGCACCGCAGTCAAAGGCAGAGGCCTCGCCGATGCCGGCAACCGCGTTGGGCCTGCCGCTCTCGCCGTAGACCGAGCGGCACCCGCCGCCACCACTGCTGCCGCTCCAAACACAAACTCACGCCGATTTGGCTTCATCGATAAGTCCTCTGGCAATTGGCTGTGATCAATCCGCGAGCCCGCTCCAGCCCGACGCTATAATCTACACAGGTAGACGAGTTGTATCCAATTCCGTATGCAATGTCAATTGAAAAGCTGTTCGCTGCTTTCATTCCGTTGCACCCGTCCAAATCTCCTGCTGCCTTGGACTCCCGCGAAACCATTTCTTCTCCATCGCAACTCGCACCCTTCGAACTTGGCGTGCACCGAGCCCACTGGACAGCCTCTAAATTCGTTGAGTACATTGAGCTGTACAGCGGGTCCGAGACGAAGAGATAGCACTGCAACAAAATCACACCCTCGAGCGTCCTGATACTTGCAAGCCGATTCGTCCCCCAACTCCGCCTGACTCCGAAGCCCAGTACCCCGCCCCGCTCAAAGGAATCCAAGATGAAGTCTGCTAAATCTGCCCCCGCCGAATCAAGCGCATCCCTCCCAGCAAACGTATTCTCGGCCCCCACGAACGTCGCATTCAATCGCCGACACTTTTTGGCAGGAGCGGCCGGTACTGCACTTCTATCCTCGGTCAATCCCTCCAGTGCTCTTGCGGCCATCGTCGGAGAGGTCACGGTCAACCTCGCGAACGTTGCCACTGCATCCGCATCCTACACCTCAGGTGACACCAAACTCTCAGCGTTGAACGACGGCTTCGACCCCGCCGACTCCAGCGACCAAAGCCACGGCAGCTACGGCAACTGGCCAACCGTCCAGCCCCAATGGGTGCAGTATGAATGGTCCAGGCCCGTCACCACAAATCGCGTAGAAATTTATTGGTGGTCCGACGGTCAGGGTATCGCCCTCCCTGCCTCGTATAGCCTCACCTACTGGAACGGCTCCGAGTTCGTACCGGTCTCCAATACCCGCGGCCTCGGCATCACCGCAAGCGCCTTCAACAGCACCACCTTCGATGCGATCACCACCGACAAGATTCGAGTCGAAATGATCTCCGATGGCAAGCACTCCACCGGCATCCTCGAGTGGAAGGTGTTCAGCAGCGGCGCCGTGCCTCTCTTCCCTCCAACCGCGGCCGCTGGCGTCGATCGCGCTGTCGTGCTCACCGGTAAAACCTATCTCTCCGGCTCGGCTGCATGGCTAAATCCCTCATCGCCCCATCGCACAAGATGGACCAGTGTCTCCGGCCCCGGGCAGGTCCTCTTCGCCAACGCGGCGTCGCCTGAAACCACCGCCACCTTCTCAGCGCCCGGCGAGTATGTTCTCCAGTTCACAGCCTTCGGAGAAAAGGAGAGCACCCATTCCACGCTGATCGTCCACGCGCAGCAACCTCCTCCGAAGGAGCGCCTCAACGTCGTCTACACCACGCGCTACGCGATCGACAATCCAATGTGGAATGAGCGCGCAAAGACATTGATCGTCGACTGGATTCCGCATTGCGTCGCGCAGTGCGAGCGCACGGATCTCACGCAGGGACAAGGCGGCCTCGACAACTTCATCGAAGCGGGCAAGGCCCTGCGCGGTGAGCCACACGGCCCGCACAAAGGCTATGTCTTCTCCAACGCATGGGTCCACCAGACCGTCGAGTCGATGTGCATCGCCCTTATGGTCGACCCCCAGGGTGACTCCGATATCATCGCCGCCCAGCACGCGATGAAGGCCACGCTCGAGCGTTGGATTCCCATCATCCTCGCAGCACAGGAGCACGACGGCTACCTGCAAACCGCCTACACCCTCGCCGATCGCAAAGTTTGGCCGGAGCGCTGGTCGCCCGATCATCGCGGGAACCACGAAGGCTACGTTGCCGGCTATTTCATCGAGTCCGCCATCAACCACCACACCCTCACCGATGGCCAGGACCTCCGCCTCTACAACGCCGCAAAGAAACTCGCCGACTGCTGGGTCGCCAACATCGGCCCCGGCAAAAAAGAATGGTTCGACGGCCACCAGGAGATGGAGCAGGCTCTCGTTCGCTTCGGCCGCTTCGTCAACGACACCGAAGGCAACGGCCGCGGCGACGACTACATTGTGCTCGCCAAGTTTCTCCTCGACTCGCGCCGCGGCGGCCAGGAGTACGACCAAAGCCATCTCCCTCCCATCCGTCAGTACGAAGCCGTAGGCCACGCCGTGCGAGCAACCTACTTCTACTCCGGCATGGCGGATATCGCCGCCGAGACCGGCGATCGGGACTATCAGAGCGCCGTCCTCTCCCTCTGGGACAACATGGTCAACAAAAAATATTACGTGACCGGAGGCATCGGCAGCGGCGACACCTCTGAGGGCTTTGGCCCCAACTACTCCCTCCACAACGACGCCTACTGCGAGTCCTGCTCGAGCTGCGGTCTTATCTTCTTCCAGTACAAAATGAACCTCGCCTATCACGACGCAAAGTACGCCGACCTCTACGAGCAGACCATGTACAACGCCCTCTTCGGCGCGGTCGACATGGCGGGCAAAAACTTCTGCTATACCAACCCACTCGTGAACACCCAGCGCACCCCATGGCACGACTGCCCCTGCTGCGTCGGCAACATTCCCCGCACCCTGCTCATGATGCCGACCTGGACCTACACCAAAGGCCCCGACGCGCTGCACGTCAATCTCTTTATCGGTGGCCGAGTAGATGTCGGGAACATCGCCGGCACCCGCGTCCAAGTCATACAAAAGACCGAGTACCCATGGAAGGGCACAGTCGCCATCACACTCCATCCAGAAGAAGCTCGGACCTTCAGCCTCCACGTACGTGTGCCGAATCGAGCAACCTCGAAGCTCTACACCACCACACCCGAGGTCAGCGGACTCAAGCATCTCGCAGTCAATGGCAGGCCCGCAACGCCGCACATTGTCAAAGGCTACGCGGTCATCACGCGCCGCTGGGAACCAGGCGACACCATCGAACTCGAGCTGCCGATGGAGGTCCAACGCATCAAGGCCGACCCACGCATCAAGGCCGATACCAACCTCCTCGCACTCCAATATGGCCCGCTCATCTACAACGTCGAGACCGCCGATCAGCATGATCTCGATCTCGCTTTGAGCAACGAACCGCTCACCGCCGAATGGAGACCCGACCTGCTCGGCGGCGTGATGGTCATCACCGGGAAGTGGCAGAATGGTTCTCCCATGCTAGCCGTGCCCAACTTCGCGCGCATGAACCGCGTGCCCGACCATCGCCTCGAGGTCGCAGGAGATAACTCGATCAACTACGCTCCCGGCGCGACCAACAACGTCACTACGACTACGAGTTCCGCCCCTCGCCGTCGCCGCGAAAGACCCGTCGAGTCCAAGGTTTGGATGCAGTCCCTCACCTGAGTCGCTCGCAGGTTCGAAGTAGCAGCCCTCGCCGAACTCTTCTGAGCATAGCGAGCACGCCGCCCAGATCAGTGCCCGCAGTCGAGACGATCGAGCTTCGCCTGCACCAGCCTCTCTGCACACTCTTAACCCCAAATAAATATCCGCAATCGCATACACCCTTCCTGGTTCCCTCCTGCTTTTCCGTGTACAGTTTTGTATACATTGTTAGACGGGAGTGAAGAGATGAGCGCGAATCGCCGTGAGTTTTTACTGGGAGCCGCCGTCGTGGCCGCGGGCTCTCCCCTTTCTCCGCTTGCCAGGATGGTGACCGAAGCCAAGTCATCCAACCACACGACCTCACCGTTTCTCGTCGAGACATCTGGCGGCACCCTCACCAGCTTGAAGTTCGCAGGCGATCTCTTCCCCACAAACTACGTGGCGACCGGACAAACCTTGGGCCACGTCGACATCACCTGGCGACGCAGCGCAGGTCCATGGCAACAGCTCCGCTCCGGGGACCTTGCGTCCGACGAAGCCACCTTGCTGCCAGTAGCCGGAGGAGGCACTGGCGCGGAATATCACGCAAAGGACGCTGCCGGCAAGGCGCTGTCGGTCTCAGTCAAGCTGCAACCTGACGGCGGTGTCCTGCGGTGGACGCTCGCTCTGCGGAATCTCAGTGCGTCGCCCATCGACATCGGCGATCTCGCCCTCCCTCTGCCCATGCACTCAAGCTTTGACGCCAAAGAACCACCCACCGCCTCGGTGTTGAAGCACAGCTTCATCTCCGGGCACGGCTCCTATCTCTTCTGGATGCGGAGCAACAGCGTCGGCCCCTACTTAGTCATGACTCCGGAGCCAACCACCCACCTCGAGTACTGGGATCATTCTCCATCTCGTCCAAAGCAGGCCCAACCTGCCGGACAGCAGCAGTCGCCGCGCCAGCGGCCCGCGTATCGTGCGTATATCCACTCCGCGGCGGTCGCGGAAACGATCCAGGCCGCAGGTGGAAGATGGCGCCAGCCGCACACCAAACTTACGTTGGCTCCCGGAGAGGAGAAGGTCTACGGATTTCAACTCGCGTGGGCGCAGGACTACTCCGCAGTCCGCGATCGCCTCGTCAACGCCAACCTGTTGGATGTCGACGTTGCCCCCGGCATGACCGTTCCGTCCGACCTATCCGTCTGCGTCGCGATTCGATCGAAGACTGGCATCCAGGAACTACTGCCAGAACATCCCGAGCAGACGACCATCGAGCAAATCGGCGAGCGCAAAGGTCGCCAGTTCTACCGCGTGAAATTTTCCCGCCTCGGCGAGAACATGCTGACTGTCCGCCAACCCGGTGACCGCCTAACGAGGCTTGAATTCTTCGCAACCGAGCCCGTAGAGACACTGCTCCACAAGCGAGCGGCCTTCATCACGAAGCACCAGGTACACGACGCCACCAAATGGTACAACGGTCTCCTCGCCGAGTGGGCCATGGATACCCACGTTCAGCTTGGGCCGGACAACTACGATCGCATCAAGAGTTGGCGCGTCTACGAAGTGACCTGCGACGATCCCGGCCTGAGCAAGCCAGCCTATCTCGCCAGCAAGAACGCGGAGTTTCCAGATCCAGCCCAGGTTCAGGCCCTGGACGATTACATCGAGCATTTCGTTTGGGGAGGCCTCCAACGCACCACCGCCGAGAAGTACAGCTATGGCATCTACGGCATTCTCGATTGGAAGCAGAACCGTGACAGCCCCGATCCAGGCCCCAAGGGGAAACTGCATATTTGGCGTCCCTATGACTATCCCCACATCGTGGTCATGTATTGGAATATGTACAGGATCGCCCGCGATTATCCGGCGTTACCCATGAAGCTCGAGAAGGATGTTTACCTCGAGCGAGCTTACGGTACCGCGCTCGGCATGTTCACCATTCCGATGGAGGTAACGAACTGGTCAGCCTACGAAACAGGCTTCTACAACGAGCGAGTGATCCCCCAGTTGATCGAAGAATTGCAAGCGACTCACAGGAACGAAGAGGCAGAGACACTGCGTGGCCACTGGGAGAAAAAAGTAGCGTTCTTCGTGAACGGTGGTGCAAACCTCTTTGGCTCCGAATACGCATTTGACTCAACAGGCTTCGAGTCAACGCAGGCCATTGCAAGGTATGCGTTGGCTCATCCCCAGACTCCCGGCACGACTCCCGATGCAACAGCAAAATTCGCCGTCACCCAAATGCAGGCAAACCTCTTCTGCCGTGGTGTAGTCGAGAAGGCCTATTACTACTATGGCAGCGACTACCGCGGCGACGCGGGCGACAGCTTCACCCTGTCCTACATGTCGCAAATGGGAGGATGGGCGGTTCTCGATCATGCCCTGCACGAACGCCGCGTACCCGACGCAACCGTGCGTTTGGGATATGCCAGCTACCTCAGTGCGTTTGCCTTGATGAACACCGGAACCCCAGAAAGCAACTACGGCTACTGGTTTCCAGGGGCGGAGAACGATGGCGGCTCCGGAGGCGGCTTCGAGCCCGCAGCATACGGAATGACGTGGCTCGGTCAGCCCCACCATCGCGGCTCCTGGTACTACTCCTCCGAATCGGACCTGGGCTACTGCGGCGCAGTCCGAACCGCCGCAACGGTCGTCGCCGATGACCCTGTCTTCGGAAGATTCTGCTTCGGTGGCGAGATGCAAGAGCGGGCCTCCTCGCTCGAGATCGTGCCACGCGACGGTGTCCGCAGACGCCTGCATCTGCGCACTTCCGGCCACCAGATCGACCTCGAACTATCAGGTGCAAAATTTGTGAAGGAGAAACCCATTATCTGGTCCGCACAGAATTCTCAAATCAAGTTTCAGATCGAGACCGAACCCGTATCCAGTGGCATAGTGGAACTCCAACTTGTGGGCTGGCCGACTGGTCACCATCGCGTCCGGTGCAACGGCGAATCGGTAGAGTTCCAGTCAGAGCAGAGGGAGCCCATTCGATTGAAGGTCCCTCCAGGCTCGACAACGACCACAGTAGAGATTGCGACAGCATAGATGGCGCAGCCGTTAATCGATCCTCGCATCCCGAGTTTCACAACTTCACCATCTCCGTGCACCTCCTCGAGTCCAAATTATTCTGGCAACCCGATGTGTCCATCGACGTGAAAATGCCCTGTAACTCCAGTCGTGCTGGTATCAGGTTGGCCGCATCCAATGCTAACCGTGAAGTCGCCTCCAGGAATCGCATGTCCATCCTCCGTGATCATGCTGAGGTCCCGGTTCTTGAGTTCGAAGTGGATCTGCTGACTCTGTCCCGGGTCCAGATGAACTCGTTGAAAGCCGCGTAGAGCGACGCGAGGAGCACCCGCGATTGAGGGAAATTTCAAATAAAGCTGCTCCACTTCATCTCCCACGACCTTCCCCGTCTTTGTGACCGTCACGCTGGCAAGCAACGGATCGCCAGCATTGACGCTGCTCTTAGTAAGCGTGAGTTCGCTCTAACTGAAGGTCGTGTATCTCAGCCCGAAGCCGAAGGGATAAAGCGGCTTGCCCGTAGAGTACATATAAGTGCGATTCGCCATCTAATATCTTCACCAAGAAATCACGGCTGATTAATCGGCATCTCTTCGCATTCAAGGCGGCTCGTAATGCCGACTGATGCAATAACAAAATTAGCCCTACGCGCAGCCGCCTCAGCTTCATGCACGGGCACGTTGTTCACGACGGACCAGATGGGCGAGCAAAGGCGCAGCTCTCTGAGCTATTCAAATCCTTCTCATCGAAGCTGGCAGAAGAGTCGATGGTGCTGTTCCGGGACTGCGGCACTCTGCCCATTAAGCCGGGCGTCCACCTGACATACTCTCACGACCCTGCGCCTGCTCCAGCTAAGCCGAGGGGTTGAAGTCTATGATGCGTCACTGTCACATACCACTATCGACCTGCTCGATGGGCCCTTTGAGTTGGCGCGACGCGCGGCGTTTGATGAGCAGGAAAAATACCGGAACAAGAATCAGAACGTGAATCGTCGATGTGACCATCCCACCCACAATCGGGGCAGCGATAGGCTTCATCACGTCGGCGCCGATGCCGGTCTCCCACAGGATCGGCGCGAGGCTCAGAACGACAGCCGTCACGGTCATCAGCTTGGGCCGCAGCCGTTGAACGGCTCCCTTGATGACGGCTTCGACGAGAGCGGCGTCCGTAATAGGGGCGGCCTCGGCGATGCGCTCCTCGTACGCTTCATGCAGATACACCACCATTACCACGCCCGTCTCGACCGCAATCCCGAACAGTGCGATATAGCCCACCCACACCGCG
This sequence comes from Granulicella sp., assembly GCA_027452215.1. Taxonomy (GTDB): domain Bacteria; phylum Acidobacteriota; class Terriglobia; order Terriglobales; family Acidobacteriaceae; genus Granulicella. Next base: position 45,710 of record DAIDGQ010000018.1, read on the forward strand.
ACGCTGAAGTTGTAGCCAAGCGCCCATTGCAATAACAGTCCTCCTGACATGGCGTACAGCGTAGGAAAGATCAGCACCGCGGCCTCGATGGCGGACTTGAACACCAGATAGAGCAGCAGAAATATGACGCAGAAGACGACGGGTAGAAGCATTTTTAACCTTTGCTTCGCGTGCAACTCGAATTCATACTCCCCCGACCAGCGCCAGGTATAGCCCACGGGAAGCACCAACTTCTGTTGCAATAGCCTTTGTGCGCGGCCCACAAAGCCCCCGTAGTTGCTGGTCTTTAGATTGAGATAGACATAGCCAGTAAGCGCTCCGTCTTCGTCACGGATCATGGCGGGCCCGCGTGAAAAGTAAACGCGGGCAACCTCGCTGATCGGAATTTCTTGTCCCGACTGCGTGGGAATGAGTGCCTGAGACAACCCCTCAGGATGGTCACGAAAATCACGCTCATAGCGAACCGCGATGGGAACTCGCTCGCGCCCTTGTACATTCTCGGCAATGTTCGCTCCGCCAATCTCAGAGGTCACGACTCGCTGCACGTCGGCCACCGAAAGCCCATAGCGCGCTGCCTTAAGCCGGTTGACCTCCACGTTGAGATAGAAGCCTTGAGCGACGCGCTCCGCATAGACTGAGTCCGTCTCGGGCATGCCCGAGAGAATCTGCTCCGTCTGTGCTCCGATCTCCTCGATGTGGGCGAGATCCGGACCCTGAATCTTGATGCCGACTGCAGTCTTCACTCCGGTTAGCTCCATGTCCAGTCGGTTCTGCACGGGTATGGTCCAGCTATTCGTGAGCCCCGGAAACTGTAGCTTTGTGTCCATGGCGGCGATAAGCTTTTCGTAGGTCATGCCATCTCGCCATTGACTGCGCGGCTTCAACATGATCGTCGTGTCGTACATGTCGAGCGGAGCATTGTCCGTCGCGCTGTCGGAGCGGCCGACGCTGCCGAAGACGGTAGTAACTTCCGGAAACGATCGGATGATTCGATCCTGCTCCTGCATTAGCGAGACGGCCTGTGTGATCGATATGCCCGGCAGCGCATTCGGCATGTACAGAGCCGAACCTTCATAGAGCGCTGGCATAAACTGACTGCCCAGGTGAAAGTACAGAGGAATGGTAACGGCTAGAAAGATCGCGTTCAGCCCAATCACCATCTTCCAGTGCTTCAGGCACCAGCGCAGAACGGGAAGATAGATCGCCTGGGTGATGCAGGCGACGGGGTTGGCGGATTCGGGACGCAGATTTCCGCGCAGACAGAGCGGCATGAGCGCTGGCACCAGGGTGATCGAAAGCAGCGATGCGAAAATCAGTGCAAGCGTCTTTGTCCAGGCCAGTGGCCGGAACATGCGGCCCTCCTGCGCCTCTAGCAGAAACACCGGAAGGAATGACACGACGATGATGATCAACGAGTAGAAGAGCGCCGGGCCCACCTGCTGCGCGGAGCGAATAAGGATGTTCCGTCGCTCAGCTTCGTCCGGAACATCGCTGCGATCGGCGAGATTTCGGTGTCCGTTCTCCACCATCACAATCGCTGCATCAATGAGCACTCCCACCGCCAGCGCCAGTCCGCCAAGCGACATGATGTTGGAACTGACGTGCAGGAAGTACATCGGGATGAACGCAGCGAGAACCGCTATGGGAAGCGTGAGGATCGGCACCAGTGCTGAACGAAAGTGAAACAGAAAAATGATGCTGACGAAGCTGACGATCAGAGCTTCGGCCAAAAGGTCACGCTTGAGCGTGTGGATCGATTGATCGATCAACCAGGAGCGGTCATACGCCGTCACGATCTCCACGCCCGGCGGTAGCGACGACGCGATCTCCTTAAACTTAGCCTTGACCCCGTCGATCACATTGAGCGCATTCATGCCGCAGCGCATCACCACAATGCCACCCACGGTTTCGCCTTCTCCTTGCCACTCTGCCGCTCCACGCCGAATGTCTGGGCCGAAGGAGACTGAACCGAGATTGCGGATCAATACGGGCGTGCCGTTCCTCGTCGCGACAGGAACATCTTCAAGATCGGAGAGGGTATGCAGATAGCCGAGCCCGCGAATCATGTACTCTGCACCATTCATGTCGAGCACATCGCCGCCAACCTCGTTGGTGCTCTGCCGCACACGATCAATCACGGTTGCTGCGGAGATGCCGTACGAGAAGAGCTTCTTCGGATCGAGATTCACTTGATACTGGCGCACAAACCCGCCAATACTCGCCACCTCCGCCACTCCAGAAACTGTTTCCAGCTGATAGCGCAGGTACCAGTCCTGTAGCGTACGAAGATCAGCCAAGCTTCTCGTATGCGTACGATCCACCAGGGCATACTCGTAAATCCAGCCCGCACCCGTGGCATCCGGGCCGATAACAGGATGAACGTTTGCAGGAAGACGTCCCGCAATCTGCTGTAGATATTCGGTGACGCGCGACCGCGCCCAGTACAGGTCCGTCCGGTCCTCGAACACTACGAAGACGTAGGAGTCACCGAACATTGTTTGCGCTCGTACATTCTTCACGTTTGGCGCCGAGAGCAACGAGGTTACGATCGGATACGTAACCTGGTCTTCTATCACGTTCGGCGGTTCCCCAGCCCACGGTGTGTGGATGATCACCTGCACGTCGCTGATGTCGGGCAATGCGTCAAGCGGCACGCGGCGCATGCACCAAACTCCCGCAACGACCAGCAGAATCGCTCCGGCAAAAACAAGGAACGGGTTGCGGGCGCACCATGCAATGATCTTCGAAATCATCACATGCCTCCCGCGACATCGAGGCTCAGTTGTTTTGTAGCAACGCTCTTGCCCCCCTGCTGAGCCGTCACATTCGTTACCCAGGTTCCACCGACCGGAAGCTGCACGGTTCCTTCATACTCGCCATTGCCCTTCTCGCTCAACGACGCCACTCTGTGTTGTGCGGCCATACCCATAGCGGGCATCGCCGATATCGTGAACGTCACGCTCACCTGTGCGCCCGTCACCGGCTTGCCGTCGGTTCCGGTCAACTTCACTCGCACTGTATTTGGTCCCTTGCGGGGAGGAGACGGCTGCATACTCAGGTAGATCTGCATCTGTGGAGCCACGGCATTACTGGCTCCCGGAACGGTTTCTGACAAAGGAGAAAACGCACCCATCGCGGCCTGAAGCTGTGCCTCCGAATCAACCAGGAAGTTGGCGGAGCTCACCACGCGATCCCCTGCCTTGAGCCCGCGGAGAACCATCACCGAATCCTCCAACTGCAACCCCAACTCCACAACGCGAGGCTCTAGAACCCCGTTCTCGTGGTCGAGAAACGCGATAGCCTGCGATCCCGACTGCAAAACCGCAGAAGTGGGAATCACCAACTGCTGCCCCAACGGAACCGAGATCGTGACATTCACATACATGCCCGGCTTGAGCAAGACACCAGGGTTGCGAAACACCAGCCGCACGCGCACAGTTCGCGTTGTCGAATCTACCTCAGGCAGAATCTGGTCGATGCGACCGTTGAATTGCCGCCCGGGATAAGCGTCTACCCTAACCTGTGCCTTATCGCCCGGCTTGAGGCGTCCCACATCGTTCTGAAACACATTCGCGTACACCCAAACCGTGGAGAGATCGGCGATCGAGTAAAGCTTCGTGTCAGGCTGCACGTAAGCGTTCGGCAACGCCGCACGCTCGATGATGTAGCCGGACGCTGGCGACGTAATCGCGATCGTGCGCTCCACCTTGCCGTTCTGCTCCAAGTCCGCGATGGTCTGCGGTGGAACTTCAAACTGCCGCAGACGTTCCTGCGCGGCGCGCATCAGCCAGCCGCTCTCCTGTGCAGCCATATCGTCCGCATTTGGCGCGAAGGTCTTCTGATTATTCCGCGCCAGAAGATACTCCTGCTCGCTGCTTACAAGGTCAGGACTGTAGATCGTAAATAGTCGTTCCCCTCTTCGTACATACTGGTAAGTTGCATTCGCGAAGACATCTTGAATCCAGCCCGCAAAGCGCGTTTGCACATACGACAAACGCTCTTCGTCCATGTTCACATCGCCGGGAACGATCAGCGTATCGTTCACATCCTTACGCTGCACAATCGCAGTAGTAACTCCGATCTCCTGCATGCGTTGCGGCGACAACTGCACCGGCGCCAGCGCAGGTGCGGCTCCCGCCGATCCACCGCTCCCCTGCGGCAACTGCTTCGATCCTGCGTCCGGGCCGCGCGCCACGACTGGGTCTTCGGAATCCTGTGAGGATGCCGCTGCCGGAACCGCAGGTCCTCGGTGCATAAGCTCATACGCGAGTGCCCCCGCCAGCAACACAACTAGAGTCACAGCGACCGCGAAAGAAATTTTATAAGTGCGTGTCTTCATCTCTTCACCTCCGTTGCCGACATCGTGGATGGTTCCAGCGGCGAGCCAGTCGCCAATTCAAGATCCGCTAAGCGCTTATCAAAATTTGCCACCGCATCGAGCCATGCGAGGTCAACATTGATCACAGTCATCTGGCTGTCGAGCAAATCCAGAAAACTCGTCTTCGCATTTTCGTAACCGATCACGCTGGACTCAAGCGTCGTTTCTGCCTGGGGTCGCAGCTGATCGTGGTACATATGCGCCAGCCTCTGCGCCGCCTCCCCCTCGACCAGCCCCTCCTGAATCTGTCCGTAAGCCATATTGCGCAAAGCCCACAGTTCAGCGTCCTGCTCGGTGACCCGCGCCGTCGCTTCCGCAATCTCCGCATCGTGCTTGCGCCGATTCAACCACGGCAAATTGATCGAGCCCTCCACCATATAGTCGTTGCGCATCGACGTGCCCGAAGGCATCAGCATGTATCCTCCGGAAACAGTAAAGTCCGGCTGGTAAGCCTTCTCAGCAAGCACCTGCTCGGTGTGACTTCGCGCAGCGGCTTGCGCGGCAGCTATAAGATCGGGCCGCGACCTCAGAGCCATCGCGTCCAGCATCCGCGCCTCGGGCAGCGCTTTCGCCACTGCAAGCTCCCCCGCAACAGACACCGGCGTGTGAGGATCGCGACCAAGCAGCGTATTGAGCCGCGCCCGCGCCAGCCCCGCATCATGATCAAAGCGAATCATGTGTTCTGCGAGCGACGTAAGCGCGACCTGCGCTTTCAATATGTCCTGCTGCGGCACTTTGCCAACCTCGTATTGGATACGCGCCGCTTCAATCGCTTGCCGTGCAATCGCCACGTGCTGATCGTGAATCTGCATTTCGTTTTGGGCCAGCAACAGATCGTCGAAGGCTTTGTGGACGCGCACCCGGATTTCTAGGCGAACCTCGTCAAGCTGTGCCTTGGCCACGTCCACATCCGACTGCGCAACGCTCGTCCGCAGCGCCCGTTTCCCTGTTCCTGAAAACGTCTGGCTGAGGCTGAACATGTTCTGTGCATCGTTGAAATTCCAAGGCTGCTGCAACGGAACTCCCCATCCGCGATACATCGCCATCGGATCGTCCAGCGCGCCGGCAATCGGTACATGCGCCTCCGCCATGGCCACCCTCCGCGCGGCCACCGCGATCTCCGGGCTGCGAGCCAGCGCCAGGCACTCCACGTCATCCAACGTCAGCAGCGATGTCGCCCGCACTGCAGGCGGCTCCTGAAACATCGCCGCAAAGCCAGCAAGTCCGCCCTCCCCGCTTGACACCTGCGCACTGGAAGTACCGCCAGACAAAGCGGACGCGAGAATCAACAAAATCCATACAAACGCTTTCATGCTCCCTCCAACGGAGACACAGCTCATGGGATATTCGTGCGTTCTCGCCGCGAGTAGGTGCGCAGGGACACACGAAGGCCAGTGTTCAGCCTGCGAAGGAAGGAGATCTAGATTCGGAGTATGGAAATTCGGCCCGCGGAAGACTTCGGCGGCGGCGCTTCAATAACGTTTCGCCATGCGGTCCTGGTCGTGACGAACCTCTCCAGGCTAGTTGGATACATCACCCACAGCGGCTTGAGCGCACGCTCCGGAGAGAACCCAGTAACCGGAGCCACGGCTGGACTCGTCCCGTGGATTCGGCAGCAGGAGTGATTCATCTTCATGCTGGGAACCACGCCGTCTTTTGCCATCTCACCGCAGCAGGAGGACCGTGCATTGGATTGCATCAGAAGCACACAAGCCGACGCCGGCATCGCAGTCCATGAGACCACTATGGCCAGCATCAGCAGCGCGAGTTTTCTTCCCCAATGCATGATCGTAGTATCCCAGTTTCACCTCTAAGTATCCAGTTTTGAGCTTTCACAGGCGGTGTCCGATATCACAATTCGCAGAAAACTGATGTCGGAGACAGCCGTCCGCAGCCAAGCTTTCGAGCTCGCAGCCTGCACAATGCAGCATGAGCGTCCTCCACGCCCCCCAAGCTGTGACGACGATTCTGCCGATCATGCTCAGCACGAGAAGGACAACAACGCGGACAACAATTCCACAGCTTCGCCATTCCAGACTCAAGGAGTGTCTGGGCATCCCGTGACCAACTAAAACAGCGTGGCCACAGCCACTTGGCTCTTTGGAGAAGGTCGATCCGTCTGCTCGTCTACGCGACACTCAACGTTCGTACTAGCTCTATCCGCAGCTCGTTCGAGCAGTCCGTACACCTTCACAATCGCTCACATCGCAATCAACGTCCTGGTCTTTCTCGCCATGGTCGCAAGCGGTGTCTACTTCACCCAGCCCACGCCTCTCGACGTCTTCCGTTGGGGAGGAGACTTCGGCCCCGCGACCATCGGCGCACACCAGTGGTGGCATCTCCCCACCTCCTGTTTTCTGCACTTAGGCATCATCCACATCGGCATGAACATCTACGTACTCTATGTGATCGGCCCTTCATCCAAACCGTCTTCGGACGCATGCGCGACTTCCTCACTACTTCACCGCAGGCCTCGCACGCAACATCGTCAGCGTGTCGATCGCGGGCATCCACATCCGCAATGTGTTCGGCAAAGACAATCGCAACTCTGGGTCTGCACTGTACGTGGTGACCGACAGTAACACAGCGGTGCCTCAACCCAATAACGCGTGCAACACAACGGAGCCCTCGCAAACTCCGTTGTCTGCAAGAGGAAACTACACCGTAGGAAACACAGCGCAGACAGGCGTCTACCACCGCGATACTGTCATCAATAAAGGGCACTCGCCCGTCGAATTGGTCGCCAACTCTGACACCATCATTCCCAACCAGCCCACAAGAGGAGCCTTTGTCTTCGGGTCTACAGCGCCACCCAGCGCTGCAAATGGACTGATAGCTTTTGCCGGGTTTGAGAATGAAGACAAGCCAGCTCTCGGCGGAGTCTATCTGGCTCCGCCCGGCCAAGGCTGCCCACATCAAAAGAAGCTTTCGGACTACGAGGAGTTCCTTTGCGTCCGATTCGTAAGATCACTTCGTAATTTGGATTCGCTGTGAAGGCTTTTTCAAGTGTGGGTAGAGTTATCGCGAGGCGCTTGTGAAAGACGGCTTGTTTGCCGTCGGGGGACCCCGATGCGGTTCGAATGTCTCCGCGCGGACCGCGTGTGCCGCTGGCGTAGTAGATGTCTCCACCCGGATCCTCCTTGTCTTTCCTGACGTATCCGACATCGTTTCCCGGCAGCGGTAGCGATTTATTTTGACGCCTGGCCCAGCGGCCAAATCGACGGACGCTCTCGTATGAATGTCGAAAGAGACCAGTTTGGTATCGTGGTCGGGAGCAGGAATCGGCAGGCGACTGACGTGTGTATTTTCCGCGTCCGTGCAGTAGGCGACGAGGTGCCGGCTGTCGGGCATCCATTTCTGGCTTCCGCAAAATCCCCTTTGGCTGGTGACTTTCTTCAGCCCTGATTGATCGGGATGAATGATGTAAAGATCGGCCAATTGAAGACGTTCCAAACGCCCGTGAGCAAACGGCGCAGGGTGATCGTGGCATGACGAGAACGAAATCCATTTGTCGTCGGGAGACCATGACGGTCGAAAATCGGGACCTTTGCCCGACGTGAGACGCCGAACCTGACCGGTGTCCATGGTCATTTCCGGCATGCTTGTGACGCCAGTCATGATGCGCTTCGATATAAGAGTTCTCCACCAGATGACTATCGGGTCGTTCTTATCCATTCTGTGCTGCGACATGATCATCTTCCGCGCGTGCATGGCGCTGGCGATCTATTTTCGCAAGCGCCCTCAGTATCATCGCCACCTGGTTTTCATGGCCAGTTGTCAGCTGATGCATACCGCATTTGTCAGACTTTCATACCTGGGCCTACATGACCTGCTCTATCCGGCGCTTGACGCGCTGATCGTGGCTGGCATATCCCGCGACCTCGCAGTCGATGACCGAATCAACAGAGTTTATGTCTACGGTCTCCCGGCAATGATTGTTTTGCAGCATGGGCCACCTACCTGGAGCGCGTCGATCCGAGTTGGTGGCAGGCCGCGACGCAGGCGATTCTAGGTGAGTGAAATCAGCCAGGCAAGTGATCTTTGCAAGGAATTGGTCAGCGGTACTCGTCGCTATGACTACAGTTCGATCCAACCCGTTCCCCCCTTTTCAGAGAAGTTGTGAATCGAGCTCTATCGAGTGACTGGCTATCCGGAAGCAAATCGCGAACAGCCCGCCAAGTCAGCTTTTGAACAAGTCCAAGTCCGCTGAGTCGTTTGGACAGAGTGGGACAGTAGGACTCATGTCTCAAACGCGAGACATGGGGCACTCGTTTTCGTAGTGATGGTCAGACGTCGGTCACCTGCGAAGAGCTCCTTTTCTCAGACAGGCCGCGCCTCCACGATGCTGAAGGCGCCGGCCGTGCGCAAGACGCGAGCCAGTGCAAGACCTGTTGCGCGAAACAATTCGCTGTATTCATCCACAGTGCGCTGGCGTGCTTTGCCAAAGTACAACAACATCATCATGTCGATGATGCTGACGCGCGGATCTGGTTTACAAGGCACGGTAAGCATTTCCATAACGAGCAGCCGGTCCGTGTCGCGCATAGCCTCTTTGCAGTTCAATAGGATGGCGCGGCAATCAGCGTCGGGCCAATCATGAAGCACCTGGGAGATTGTCCAGACTTCGCCCTTGGCCGAAATCGGATGGAAGAATCTGCCGCCCGGAAACTGGCAGCGGTCCCGGACACCTCGCGCGGACAGCAGGTGTTCGCCATCGAGTAGCACTTCCGGCTGCTCCACCAGAATTCCCCTCATATCCTGGTGCTTCTCCAGAATGGCTGCCATCAGCGAACCGGCACCGCCGCCGACATCGACGACAGTATGAACTCCTTCCTACTCGTAAGCGTCAGCAATTTGCCGGTGCTCGTCACCGCGGACCTGGCAAGCGCACGGTTGAACAGTTCGTTCTCTTCCGGGAGGCGGCGCATTCGATCCCAAACGACTCGTCAAATACGCGAACCAAGCTCGCTTCACCCGTCTTCATGCTGTGGCCGAGCGCCGCGGCAGATTGAATTACGTGCTCAGAACCCCAGAAGAGGAACGCGTTCCGAAGGCTACCCGGCCGGTCGCGATAGAAATCGGAGACGGAGTTGTTGCAAACACCCCGGGTGAGACTTCCTGAAACGCGCCAAACGCCGCCAGCGCCCGCAGTGCGCGAGTGACGGACAACTCGTTCAATTCGAAACGCTTCGCCAGGTCGCTGACGGCTAGCGGGCCGTGGGCGAGATGATCTGGAACGCCACCCCGAATGAGTTCCACGAGCACAGGTATGAGGTACTTCATCAAAGACCCCTCTGAGCGCCAGCCTGCAGCCGAAGTCCGCATTGACATGCGAGAACAGCGACTCAAGAGATAGAGCGTGGTTCAAAGCCTGAAGTGTCCTCGCAAGTCCGCGAAAGAACGTCGAGTCGTACTGGGTGTCGCTCCTGGCCGCCAAATGTTTCGCATCTTCGCCGGCGGTATAAAGCAACTGGTCGGTTCCAGCAGCAGCCGCCGTGTAGATAACCTCGGCAACAACAGGCGCCTCGGAGATGCCTTCCACCGCGAACTTGCTGCCGCTGTAGAGTGCGCTGAGCGGCAGTGTAAGCCGCCCGCCAATCGAGGACACGTTCACGATGACTCCGCTAGCGCGCAGCCGAAACCCGGGCACGAACGCTTGATTCACGGCAAACATACCAACTACATTCGTCTCGAACCGCTGCCTGATCGTCTTCACTGCAGTGGCCTCAAGAACGCCATAGGCTCCGTATCCAGCTTTATTCACCAGCACATCGATACTCCCGACGCGCTCACCATCCATGCTGATATTCGTCACCCCATCCTTGAAGGTGATTTCGGAGTACCTGAATATACGGAGCGGAGGATAGCGAAGAACGAGTGCCTGATCGTTCGTCATGTTTATGCCACCACCGCCGATCACAATGCAACCCGTTCTCCAGCCGAAAATCTTTTTTAAACTTTTTCTTGACTAATCTCAGTTGCAGAGCGAAGCTTTTCGCACGCTTCTGCGCGCCGTAAGGCTGGGACGTAACTGTCGGGTCAATTTATTCACCCGCATCAAAGAGTTAGTCTGATCTGCTTCTTTGAAGTTCCCTGTTTCACCGTTGCCTTTGCGTCATCCTCCTCGGTTTCCCGCGTGTAGACAGCTGGAGACGACCATGTCCAACAATTCCTCTCGAATCAGCACAATCGTGCTGCCCATCATTGAACCCACCAGTAAGTTCCCCCTTCAGTCAGTCGAGAATTCCGGATTCACCGGCATCTTCACCGGCTTCCTGCCGCGCAAACAAGCCTGGGCACCCGCCTGGTTTTATAGCGCGCTCAACTGGCTGAGCCATACGTACTACGACGCAAACAACGCCCGGCAGCGCTTCGGCCCCAGCATGTACGGCTCTGACGTCGATCCCTATGCACGCATTGGCTCCACGTGTCTCTTCCGCATCACACGTCTGCGCAACGAGTCCCTGTTCACTCTCTACCTCGCCCTCGACACGGACTCAGCCACGCTCGACGCAGGAACCACCTTTCCCGGTTCGGATGCCGGAATCAAAGCGATGTATCTCGCGCTTTCGTCCAGCACAATCTTTTCTGCGGTCAAGTTCTGTTACATACCCGGTCTGCTTGGATCCGACATGGATCCCGCTGCCTTTTCGCCGGGGTCCCTCTTCGTCGCCGCCGTGCCACCCTCCGCACTGTCTTCCGGTTACGATCCCGCCACCGGTCTGCGCGTGATCGCGCAAGGATCAGCCGTCGCGCAGGTGATACCGCTCGATAAGTTTCCCAGCGTCCAAAACGAACAGGTCTACGACACAACGCCAACGATTGTGCCCGTCACCACCTCCTTGGTCTACGACCTCTCGCAGTTCAACCAGTTCGGAGCAACGCAGTTTTTATTGCCTGTCGCTTACATGCGAGACCGTGTACAGGGAAGCTACTACGTCAACAAGATGGGCAGTTCCGCAACGGTCAACAGTCTGTCTGCGCAGTGCGGACAAATCGCAGTCTTCACCGGTGGCCCCGGCTACAACGCATCCACAGCGACCCAGCTAACCCTCCAGTCCACAGCCGTCGCGCAGCCGCTCACAACCTATACGTTCAGCGACGACAACGGCATCATCGTTGTCTCCGCCGTAAATCCCGGCTCCAGCGTCAACCAGGGTATCTGTTCGCTGATCTACAACTCCGCCTCTCCCGCAGAGCTCTTCGCTCGCCAGCAACTAGTCGGCTTTGCGCGAAGCAGCGCCTGGCAAACCAGCTTCGGTGTGCCCATCGTCGATTACGGTCCCGGCAATAGCAGCTTTACCTCGGCGCCCAGCGTCAAGGAACTCGCGCCCATCGCCATCTATAACCCCGCAACCCCGTTCCTCAACGGAGGATCGCTCGCAAATGTAGTCCGCAACCTCTTGCAGGCCACTTACCTCTATCCCACCAGCGAACTCATCTCTATCCTGAAAGCCGCCACCACGTCGCAGACCACGGATAGCGGTGCAGGTCTTAGCGTCACCACAGCAGCGCTTGAGTTCAACATGAGCTCAAATGACACTGGCCTTGCGGATCAACTCAGTGTCCCCGTCGTCGCCACATTCACCACCACGCCCCTTTTTATAAGACCGGTCTTGGACCAGGCAGGCACTCGAGTCGCGGTCCCGGCAGCCAAGTCGTCAGCCTCGGTCGCTCCCGCGAGTGCCACGGTCGCTCCGTCTTCAAGCACTCTGAAGAAAGTCATCGACACGATCAAGTCGGTCGCCGAACCTGCCGCACCATCAAAGCCGGCCGCCGCGACGCCCGCCAGCACAACACCAACAGGCACTCCCGCCGTGGTCGCTCGAAACGGCACCACCATCAGCATCCCCGATCCTGTCAAGCGCATTCCAGTGCCGCAGGGGCCACCAATCCCCATTAAATTTCCACTACCCCAGGGGCCGACCTCCATCACCATTGGCCTAAGTGCGTTCATCCCCAAAGAGGCGCTCAGCGGTACCGGCATCTCCAGCATCGAGATTGGAACCACTTTTCCGCAACAGAATCTCGGTGCCGGTGCCGCTGTCCAGTCGTCCGCACACATCGTGAACCTGATGGCGCGCGAGCATGCGAATGCAGCCATCGTTCCGTTCGCCCTCACCCTTGCGGGCCTGGGATTCAACTTTATCGCTGGCACCATCTACGTGCTCTCCTTCGCCGCCGGCAAGCTCACCGTGCGCGGGCCCGGCGCATCCACCTCCATCTCTTCGTCGCCCAAAGGAGCCATCGGCGGTGTCACGTACATTGGCGCCCTAGTCTACAGCGATACCCTCACCACAGTGCTGATGTATCCGTTGGTGCAACTCCCCTTCACGCCACCCGCCGTGGGCGCCAACGGCATGCGCCAGGGCGTCAGCTACAACCTCCGCCTCACCTATGGCGCCAACGGAAGCGTCTACGACATCACCGACGCAGACAACGCCACCATCGCCACAAACATTGCCGTCGCAAACCCCATACCCACCGACAAGTCCAAGCCCGCACCCGGCGACATCTACTTCGGCAGCTTCGTCGGCGGAGCCACGCAAACCACACTCTGGGCCGTACCCATCTTCCTCAACGTCGTCCCATCGCAGCTCACCGGAGCCAGCTTCAACGGCTCCATCACCCTCAACGCCGAGTCCAGCGGAGTTCCGTCCTACGACCTCAAGATCACCGACAAATCCCTCTTCATCTACTCCAACATCAATGTCGATACCCTGACCATCGGCTCTGTCAGCTCGAAGAACGTCTACCTCGCCAGCGCCGTCATCAACTCCGCACCAGACGACCTCACCTCCGCCGCCTTCGCCCCCAGCAAGCTGATCATAGGCCTTGTGCGACCTGTATTTGTAGGTACGGAATTACAGTACGTCTTTGTGCCCGAGGACGACAGCGTCGTCATCGGCGGCGTGCGCTACATGCTGAGTGTCATCAACCTGGGCAATCTCACCTTCGACCCCAATGCCCTTCCCTACGCACCCGTCAACTGGCCGCAGTCGCAGTACTGGCAGTTCGCCAATCGCCACAATCCCTACCTCGACGTGCAGTACACCGGCAAGACACAGCAGGACCGCATCATCTCCGCCCAGCGTGACGTTGCCCGCATTGGTCTCGGCCTCTCAAATGCGCAGGAGCCAATGCAACTGTATCTCGACACCAACCCCGACACGATGACCGTCTGGCCCATCTACGCCTTCCCATTTGAGTTCGCAACCCAGACCGTCGACCAGGGCGCGCTCAAAAACATCTCGCAAACCATCATCGACATCCTCTCGAAGTCGGCCACCCTCAAAGAGATCAACCTCCCCTCAGCGACGCCTCCAGTATCGAATGCATCGACGGCAACCGCCCGGGCGTTCAGCCATGTTACCGAGTCCCTTCATGTCAGCATCGCTCCCAGTCCCACCTCTCTGGCCGGGCGCGAAGCTGCCGCCGCGGCGTCGATTAGTGTCAATCAGCCCGTCACCTCAGCCCCGGATGCTGAGCAAATCCTGCCCCCATCTGTCCTCACACTCACCAATCCCTATACGAGTGACGCGGCCACCTCTCCAGACGCAACGCCCGCGATCAACACCACCGTGGCACCGCGCGTCATGGCCGCTACCATCGTCGGCACGCAGGTGCAGAACCTCTCCCCTAACGTGATTGCGGATAACTCCTTTGCCTCCTCGCTCGCCGCACAAAGCAGCCGCGCATCGCTGCAGAATCAGCAGGTCCAGGTTGAATTCTCAGCGACCAAGACGCTGGAGCCTGTCACGAACGCAGTGCAGGATCACGTCAGCGGCATCACCGTATCATCCTCCTCTGCGGCCGTCCTGCGGCGACGCTTTCAGACCATCTATGGCTTCTCCGTCTACAACACCGCAACCGGTGAAGCCTACATCGTCGAGGTCGTCGGATCCGATCTCACCGTACCTGATCAGATTCCCTACCCAACACGCGATCAGACCTATGACCCCTTCTACGTCCGCGTCGTCTTCCTCAACAACCTCACCTGCTACAACATGTCGATCATCGTGCCCTCCATGGTCTATGACCAGTACGGTCACCTCGCAAACCAGAACACGACCTACACCAACCTGCTCAGCAAGAAGGACGAGCTCGGCATCGGCTATCTCTACTCGCTCTACGACAGCAGCAATAACTTCGATTCCATTGACGTGCAGGTATACAACGAAGACCCGTCCAGCGTTCCTCTTGCCTCCCAGAATTATCTCTTCACCAACTTCCAGTACCAGACGCCTCAGCTAACCCTCTTCAATCCCGGCATCCTCTTCCAGAACTTCACCTCCTTCCAATCGCGATCGGCAACCCCCCGCGTCCTGGAGTCAATAGTCAACCCTGGCACTAACATCCACAGGAACGTCAACCCCGTTCTTCCAACCGAGAACTTCACCTTTGACCACGGCGCCATCAACTACTTCATCGCCCAGGTCCCACCCATCTACTTCTTCTGCCGCCGGAAAAATTGGAACGCCGACTGCCACCTGATGCAGGCCACCAACCCCAGCGGTACCTCGGCTTACATGGCATTCGGTGGCGGCGATCTTGTGCCCTTCCGTCTCGATGCGGAGTTCGACGTTGACAAGCGCCAGCCCGACCACCTGTACAAGTTCACCGCCGGCTTCGCGGATCAGAAATATCTCGGCACAAGAACGATCTCCGTCTCCAACACGCCGTACATCGTCGGGGTCACCACCCAGAACGGCTTCCCGCAGTTCAATAACCTCTCCATCAACAGCAAAGGAGGCACTGCGGACCTCCAACTCGGCGCACCGAAGACCTTCACTTTCCCAACAGAGTGCTACGTCGTAGGCTCTGCCAGCACCATGTTCAGCAGCATCGCCGACGTCAACGCCGCAGTCCAGTCCACCATCCCCTACCTGGATACCGGGCAGTTCGCCAATCTCAACGCCGACGGCACGCTCTCCGACAAGCAGGAATTCCAACTCATCCCCTACAACAACCTTGTCTACCTCGTGCGAGCCGTCTCCAACTCGCCCGCGCTCACTGCCATTGGAGGCCTCGGTGTCAGCTCCGGCCTGTTGATTGATACCTACGTTCCCACCTCCAGCGGCAATCTCGCACTCGCGCAAGGTGCGCGCTACAAGCGCAGCGGCATGCAATACTTCGGCTCCAGCTACACACCGGTCACCATGATCGATAGTCTCGACACCCTGGACTTCACCAGAATCACCGGCAACATCTTCTACGCTCCCACTATCTTCATTCCCATCCAGGAACTCGATGCCTCCAAAGGCATCGTCGCCAACCTCTCCAACTTCCTCGGCGAGCAGATGTGGACCTTTGTCTACGCAGAGATCGTCGCGCAGCCCGGCACCTCCGTCAACGGTGTGGCCTATCCCAAGGGCTTCAACATCGACGGCGAACAAAACCCCATCCTGAGTCTGCAGAAGCTGCACTTCGTCTACGATCCTCTGGCGACACTCTTCACGCCCAACGACCTCACCCACAAGTATCCGCTGCTGCCCAAGCAGCGCATCCTTGCGCTTTCGAACGATCAGATCCGCGAAGGCATTTGCTGGCGCACAGCCAATCCACTTCCAGGCCAGCGTCCTCCGCAGAACATCTGCGCACAGCAAATCCTGCCCGCGGGCGAGGGAATGGATCGCCCCAACATCATCTACTCGACACAAAACCACGCCGTCATCACCTCTGCCAGCACCACGCCAGACTACAAGGGCATGTCCGTCAACAGCATCATCGGCATCTCTGGCACCGTCTACAACATTGAGGAGTCAGGCTACAGTGGCGACCAGACCTCCGCTTCCTTCGTCTCATCCGTCTCATCCGACACCAACCTCCTCATTAGCGTCTTGTTCGACTACAACAACAACGACCTCGGCAACATGACAGCCTACGACCCGACCACCTCCACGCGAGGCCTAGTCTTTCTCAATGGCTACCTCGGCATCAATGGCTACATGTTCTCCAGCCCCGACCACTTTGACGTAGATGACATTCGGCCCTCCTACATCCCGCAGCTTGAGCAGGTCACTAACATCATGGGTCAAGGCTGGGACTTCGGCTTCTACAACACCGACACAGATCTGCCGCGCCAGTATTGGAGCCTCACCTACGACACCTTCACTGCTCCATCCCTTCCCAACTTCATCGCAAACACAGCGCCGTCCGCCGTCGATCCCACCTTCACCAACCGTACCCGCTCCCTCGTACTCAATCTGCAAAACAACGTGCGCCCCACAGCCATCGGGCTCATGGACACCTACAGCTCCGTCGTCTCGGCCAACTTACATCTGCAGAACGGCGTCACCGGCTCCATCTTCCTCAGCAAGAAGGCTGACCGCGACGTAGCCTCCATCGGCACCAACCCCGGCCCCTCGCCCAACACCTTCCCCTTGTACGGCCTTCCCACCAAGTACGACTTCTTCATCTTCTCCCGCGACCACTACTGGACGCTCAACGGCGCAAAGTTCGAGCTGATCGACCAGGGCTACGCGATGTGTCTCGTCGACGACGGTACCGGCACCGGCAACAAAGTTGCCAGTTACTTCATCGATGCCGATGGCAACTACTACGAGCTCTACAACTACGTTCTCTGGTCCGACGCTGGCGGTGTCATCGAGACCCAGCCCTTCATTCTGAAGGTGACCCTTGGTGCCCCTGCCAACCCTACCTCCACGCCCACCACCTCCGAAACACCGAACAACGTCAACCCGCAAGACCTCGTCACGCAGATCAACAAGCTATCCAACATCATCTACGCCGTCATGGGGCCGTCGAGTCCTGGCCAGCCGCCCGCCTACCTGCCCATCCAGGGCATCGGTGCATCGGCAACCTCGGAGATTCAGGCCGCTCCCATTACAGGCGCGCCCGGCTTCAACGGATACACCCTGGGCGTCATGGCCTCGGCCTCAACCCATCTGCCCATCCAAATCAATCAGATCTACTCCGGCTCCACGGCCTATCCCATCGCGGGCACCACTACGCTGATCCCCTACAACGTAAAGTCCGAGAAGGCAGTGCCCTTCTATGGCTCGCTCTCGCATGGCCTCGACAGGCAGCAAACCGTTCCGACACTCTACTCCGCCGACGGCCTCACCACCATCACCAACGGTGTCTTCGGCGGCGACGGTCTCGGCTCGGTCATCGACCAGACCCTCGCCGGCGTCTTTGCAGGCAGCGCAGCCATTCCCGCTGTCGCAACCGGAGGCCAGGCTATCGGATCGGTGATGAAGGCCGACGCCGCGTTCTATACCTATAACGCTCTCAGCAACATCATCTTCGACTCAACCAACAAGACTGTCACCGCTACCGGCAGTCAGTACTTCATAGACGTCACCGACCCCGCGAACCCCATCTATGGCGTCATCACGTTGCCCAAATTCATAATCAACAACAACACCTACTCCATCAACCTCAGCACAACCCTGCCCGACGGAGTAACTCCCTGCTATACCCTCGTCGTCGGCGGCAAGAGCTATCTCTTCGATCCCTCCAACCAGATGGTCACCGCCGATCGCACCGTCTTCACCTTCAACACGCCTCTCGCCAACGTCTACACCGTCAGCTATGCCGACGTCGATGCGCCCACCAGCAGCAAGTCGCAGTACTCCATCGTCATGACGCCCTTCAGCATCGCTGCAGGAGGAGTCAGCCTTCCCATCGACGTCTTCAACACGCCAACCGCGCTCAACAGCATCCAGCTCGGCGTCACCGGACGTTCCTACGCCTACAACCCCACGCAACCCACCATCACCATCACCCAGGGCGCAACTCCTCCCAAGGTTGTTTCTATCCAGACAGGTCTAACCTTCGTCTCTTCCTCCGGTTATGGCTACGTCATCGGCTTTGCGAATAGCCAGTACACCATAAACGGCACGCCGATGTTCCCCTACAATGCCTCCATCGCACCAACGCCCGCAAGCTATCCCTTGATGACGGCGCCGCAGATGTTCACCATCGAAGGCAACTTCTACACCTTCGACCAGGACAGCGCAGGCAACTACCTCACCGTCACCGGTAACACCAACACCTATCCCGTCAACCCCTACCAGTTCTCCCTCAATGGACAGATCTACATCCTGAACACAAGCGTGCAGCCCAACAAGGTCGTCGGTGGCGGCAACTCCTACACCATGACCTCCGGCAACACGCAGTTCGTCATCGATGGCTCTCAGTACACCATCGCTCTCAAGGGCACCTCACTCCTCGGCGCCACCATCTCCGGCCAGTTCGATATCACCCAGGCCAACGTTATCGTCATAGAGAACTACGTCTACGAGCTCGATACCCTCAACGGTCAGATCGTCGGCAACGGCACCGCCTACCCGCTCTCAACCTCCGGCTTCACCTACACCGTCACCACGGCCAACAGCAGCTTCACCGTCACCACCCTCCCCAACGCCACCACCGTCGCCATTGGTAATGAGGTCTACCAGATCAACAACACAACCGTCGTCGGCGACGGAGTCACCTACCCCATCCTCACCTACCGCACCTTCACCGACGGCGCCAACAGCTACAGCATCGGCTTTGACGGCACCGCCTACACCACCTCCTCCCTCACGCTCACCGGCACACCGCCCCTCTACACCCGCGCCACCTTTACCGACGGCGCCACCACCTACACCGTCAACGATAGCGCGGCCTTCGACGGCACCAGCTACTTCCTCATCGCCGGCACTCCCCCTCCCACTCCCACCAGCCCGCCCCCTCAGTTCACCGCCGGAGCCACCACCTACCTGCTGCGCACCGACAGCGTCGCCGTAACCAACGGCGCGAACAAAACCTATCTCGTCAACAAAGGCAATCTCAGCCCCAACAGCTTCGCCTTCGGCAGCGAGACAATCTACTTCGGACGTCCACAGGACCTCGCCGCCTTCGACGGCAAAAACTACTACGCCATCACCAACAATCAATTCACCGATACGACCGGCAACACCTACACCCTCAGCGGCAACACCGCCGTCCACGACGGCAATAGCTACGAAATCTTCAGCAACCTCGGCCAGGGAGCCTACTTCCAGGTACCCAACGGCTTCACCTACCTCGTCAACATCGCCGTAGCCGATACCGGTTTCGCCACTCCCACTGCCGACATCTACAGCGTCTTCCCCATCACATCCGGCGCATTCACCATGCCCATCGTCTACACCGTCACGGCATCCGGAGGCTCAGCCTCGGTCACCTCCATCACCATGCCCGGTGGCACGCCAAACTCCCTCACCGCCAGTGGAGCCGAGCTCACCGGTGGCTTCTTTACTGACCCCGTCACCGGCGTCACCTACAACTGTGTCGTCGAAGGCAGCACCCTCACCTTCGTCGATTCCAATAACACCGTCTACCCCTATCCGGCCTCAACTCCCAACACCTTCGTGGCTGAAATCAACGTCTCCACCGGCGTCAGCCTCGCCGTCGACTCCGGCTACACGACGCTCTTCGCTGTAACCAACAACCAGTTCGTCACCCCCACCACAACGTACACCGTCAACCTGCCAGTCGCGCACCCCAGCACCGGCAGCCCCATCTTTCGGATGGTCAACAATCGCTTCACCGTTCCCTCTACGACCTCCGTCTCGGATATCGTCTACTCCATCAATGGCAGCAGGGTCACCAAGGGGTATGTCATCTCCGGCGACAACGAGTTCTCCGCGGACGGCAACACCGTCTACACCATCGATGCCGTCAACGTCGTGAAGTCCAGCAACCAGGCGACGCTCGCAGCCTCAACCCTCACCGCAGGCTCTATGGTGTACACCCTCGACACCACGAATAAGCTAGCCACCACCACCTCCGAAGGCCTCACCTTCAACAGCGCCACGCCCACATTCACCGTGACCTACAACGGTCTGCCCGTCGTTTACACCGTAGATGTCACCGCCCACACCGCCACAGACAATCGCAAGCCAACCAACACTACCTTCACCGGCAAAACCTCCGGCCCCGTCCTCACCTTCACTGACAGCATCAGCGGTGTCACCTTCACCTTCGACACCGCAGTCGCGAACGGTCCGATCACCACCGGATTCCCCTACACCAACAGCTTCTTCATCGACACCATCACCAACGTCACCTACTACATCGACACCGCCGATAACCGCGTCGAAGACATCGCCTACCTTCCCGAGACCACCCAGTACGCCTTCATCCCCGCCGACGGCAACACCTACCTCATCCATTACAACGACGTCTCCGTCGTCTTCCCCGTCATCACAGGAGCGCAAGTCAACGCCGGCACAGCTACCGTGGGCCTTGACACCTTCGCCATCCACATCGACCAAATCACATCAGCCGCCGGTGCCTCAGCTATCAAGGTAGACAAGAATTCCTTCGAACTGAACGGCAACCTCTACACAATCGAAGGCGCTCCTACCGGCAACTCCTACGCAGGCTGCACCGTCGTCGGGGACAACATCCAACCCTCCACCATTGCCGCAGGCAACACCTTCCATCTCTCCAACCCGGCCATCACCTATACGCTGCAGCTTGACGCCAGTGACCAGCCCGTCTCCGTGCTCGCCTCGTTCCCCGTATTGCCAAGCCGCGACCTCATCTCCGTCGCCGACGACATCTACATCATCACCTACAACACCGTCAGCACAGGCTCGCTGCTCGGTCAGGGAATGGCATCCATCCCCATTGCCAACTCCAGCTTCACCCTCACCAATCCCTTCGACAGCACAAAGGCCAGGTTCATCTTCGACGACCTCAACATCTACGACGCGGGCTCCGTCGTCGGCCAGTTCACCGTCTACCTCAGCCCCACTTTCTTCCTCGATAACAGAACCTACACGCTCGACACCGTCAACCAGATTGTGCTCGACAACAGCAAGCGCCCCTATCCGCTCGTTCCAAATCCAACGATGTTCAGCATCAACGGCGCCAACTATCTCATCGACACCAACCGTGTCCCGCACTCCATCATCGGCAACAACAACATCTCTCCACTCTCAACCGACGTCACCGTGCAGAGCGGTCTGCCCGTGCCCAACAGCACCTTCACCCTCGGCGGCCTCGTCTACAAATACACCGAGGACGCGCAGCGCAACCTGGTAACGATCACCAGCACCCGGCTCTACACCGTCGATGCCACACTGCAAACCTTCAAGCTCGACTCAAGCCTCGTCTTCACCATCAATCGCGCCGCCCCCGCAGCCGGCACGTACCCCGGCACTAACGTCCCCATCGGCACCATAACGTCAGGGCCCACCACCACGCTCAACCTCTATGCAGGTATCCCCCAGACCGCTAACGCAGACTTCTTCATGTACAAGAACATCCTCTACACCCTGCTGCCCTCAGCCACCGCAGGCAAGTACGAGGCCGTGCAGAAGTCCTATCCCGTCTATACCACCGTACCCGCCGCCTCCCAGCAAAAGCTCGCCGTCTTCGACTTCAACGGCACCACCTACCTCATCACCGACGGCACGACGGCTGGCGCGACAACACCCGCTGGCATCAGTCCCGGCAGCATTTGGTCGCAGACCGCGACCTCAGATGTTGAGCAGCAGTTCGGTCTCGTCTATGGCTTCACCGCCCAACCAACCAACGTCATCCAGTCCGCCGATGGCAAGTTCTTCCAGTTCCTTGTAACGGACTCAGCCACCGGCATCCCCACGCTCTACAACATCCAGTACACCGCAGGAGCCAACACCAACGCCGTCGTCGTCGCAGCCCCGCAGGAACTCCCATCCTTCACACAGCTCGCCGACTTCAACTTCATCAATTCTTTCCCGCTCACGCTCGAAACCGGCGGCTATAACGCCTTCACCCCCGTCGTGGATGAGAACAACGTACCCGAGCGCAGCTTCGCCGCCGCCTACCGCACGCCCATCGTCAGCACCAGCCCCAACGTCGACAAGATCATCGGCCCACAAGGCGATTTCAGCGTCGAGTTCTGGCACTCCCTGCCGCTCCAAACCATTACGGCCTATCACCCCTTCACCTACTCGGCCAGCAACCCCAATCTCAATGTCTTCCACGTCGATGTCGACTTTGAGGACGCAGTCAATCTCTACGTGCAGATCAACGACTCTGTCCTCCAGGCCACTACCATCCCGCCGATGATTCTCTCCAACTGGCGCCACTTCGCGCTCACCTACGTCCAGCCCTACACCATGCTCTGCGCCGGCGCTGGCTTTGAGGTCAAAGATGGCTCCCACTACGACTTCAACCGCGACTTCAGCATCGGCATGACCTTCGCCGTCAGCGACATCTACACCGAACAGACGCTCCTCTACAAGGGCACCGGCTCATCCAACACCCCGCCTCACCTTGACATGTCCTATCGTGTCACCGTCTCCCAGCAACAGGTCAACCTCATCTTCAAGGACGGCGAAGGACTGAGCCAAACCTTCAGCGGTCCCTCCATCGATCCCAACCAATACTACGAACTCATCATCGTAAAGAAGACCAGTACCGGCGGAGGCCAGGAGGGCAGCAGCTCCGATCCGTTTGCGCTGCCCTTCGACCTCTCCGAATTGTCCGACATTAGCAAGGGCACTAGCAACGTCGACGTCGGCAACCTGCCCTCCGGCTCCAGCACCACTACCGCAAGCTTCGGGAACGTAAGTCCACAGCCCCCCAGCAACGCGTCCACCTACAACGACTTCACCAGTAACCTGCAATCAGTTAACAGTGGCACTCAGAGATACATCGTCAGCCTCACCATCCGCACCGTTTTGACCAACGGCAACTTTGGCGACTGGAGCACCTACACGCCGATACCAGTCGCAGTGGACGGCCCCGCAGGCCTGCAGATCAATCCCACCGGTGCAGCGCATCTGCTCATCGGCGACGGCTACGATGACACCAATACGCGACGCGCGCTCGGCTCTGTCAGCGGAGGCAACATCCGGGACGTGTATCTTTTCAACACCGCTATCGACTCGGTCGGAATCTCCACGCCCGGCAAGCCCGTCACCCTCTCCCAGGCCTCGCAGCAGGACCTCGTCAAGGCCGGCCTCGTCGGCAAGTGGGTCGCGGCCTACGATCCGAATGGTGTCGTGAACAACCTCGTCAACACCAACGATGTTGCTCTCTCCCTGAACGCCAACAGCGCCACACTCGCTCCACTCGCAGGACACGAGGCCGAAGGAGCCTCCATCTACATCAACGGTGTCTCCGTTCCCTTCAACCTCATCACCACAACCACCATTCCATCCAGCCTCCCGCCCTACAGTCCCAGCGGCCCATCCCTCACCTTCAACGCCGGTGTCTACAAGCTCCAGGAGCTTGCGATGTGGAATATGGCGCGTCAGTCCTACCAGGTGTCGGACGATATGTTTGGCCAGCTCATCCCTGCCAACGAGCCCTTCCTATCCCTCTATCTCTCCTCCAGCTACATCTGGCTCCAGCCACCGCCGGTGCCTCTGCCGCTCAACACGCAACTCGATGACGCGCCCGTCAACAACGGAGCCGCGCTCGATCTCCAGTTCTCTAATGCCTCCATCGACTTTTCCGGCACGCCATGCGTCGCACGTTGTGGCCCTCTCATTACATCCAATCTCTACACCCCGCCCGGAGTCGCTCTCACCGTCTGCGATACGCCTCCGTCCCTCACCACCTACTCCATCACAATCAACTCCACCACCGGCACACCCGCGGGAGTCCTCAACGAAGCCTACGTCTACCTCAGAGACAACGTCCTCATGCTCTACGCCGGCAAGAAGGTCGGCGACCTCGTACTCTCCTGGGTCTCGCAGGAGCAGGGCGACGTGCAGGTACTCGGCTACATCGAAGGCGCACCGCCCGCCCCCATGGCAAACCTCACCAACAAATCCAGCTACACCGGAGCCACATCCGTCACCTTCACGGTACCCACCTCCTGCACGCTCAAATACCAGATGGGAGGCGACGCCTCGAACGATATCAAAATGTCTCTCGGCGACGCGTTTGGAGCCAACTTCGGCGTCGGATTCACGATCGCTCCGTTCGGTGGCGGTGTGAGCGCCGACAAGTACCTGGCCCATCTCGACCTCAAGCTCGGTGAGACGCTCGATCTCGAAGGATCGCAGGACAACGGTAACCAGCAGACGGCCACCAATAAATACGACGAGTCCCACAAGTACACCGTCAAGCTCCAGGGCACCATGTCGCCCTACACCAATGACCTCTTCATGAGCACCCTTAACACACTAACCACGCCCAGCAATACTCCAGGCAATCCCGCCTCCAAAACCGCCATCCTTCCCAATCCGAATCTCGGCGGTTTCACCACCTCGAACCCGCCCACCGCACTGCCCAAGACCGCACCGACCGAAGAAAAATACGGTCAGCGAATGTTCCAACCCTCGCCCTACGGACAAGCTTTCGTCTTATCGCAAACCTTCGACGTCTACCAGCAAACGCTGCTACAGACCAACACCACCTACGGCTTCCTCCGCATCCCGAACAAGCAAACCCCGCCCGACTTCAACATCGTCTCTTTCCGCATGAGCAGCAAATACATCCGGCCCGGCGTGCTCGACGGAATGATCGGCTATGCCTATAACCCCGCCACCCTTCCCAACGGCACACAAACCTACACCACCTCCACCGGCCAGATGACTCCCGTCAACGACGGCAACTTTGACCAGGGCTCCGTCGGTCACGACGCTAGCTACATGCAGGTCATCGAGGCCTATCAACTCAAAAAGCAGATCGATCAGCAAACCTTCAACGCCATCGCTCTCTACAAAACGGCCTACCAGCACAGAACCCAGGACCTCTCCGCCTCCTTGCCCTCCGGCATGATGGCCAATGCAGTCGGTGACGCGATCTCCGAGCTCGGGCCGCCCCCGGGGCTGTTGCCAAAAGGAATCCCCGGCCTGCCTGCGCTCGACCCCGCAATGCTTCTCTCCACAGCGTTCGGCCCGCTCGGCAATCCCCTCCAGCTACTCACAACCGATGTGCAGGACACCGCCAACTTCATCGCCCGATTCCTGGGGCTCGACAGCGGTAACTCGAAGGGCGTCGATCCCTCCACCTTGATGAACTCCAGCCTCGACTTCTACAACGAGTACGTGTGGAGTTCGCGCGGAGGTACCCAGGAGATCAAGCACGCCCTCTCCTCCACCTTCGACCAGGTCTATACCGCAAACAACGTCTCCGCCAGCGGCGCCACCACCAACTTTGAATGCAAGCTCTCCTCAGCCTTCATGACCGTCCTCGATATCAAGCTCGGCAGCACCAAGACGCAGAAGCAGACGATGAAGTACAGCTATACCAACACCTCCTCCGTCTCCTTCGACGTCACAGCCTCCTTCGACGGCATCGAGTCCGATACCCAGATGCGCTACTCCAGCAACAACGACGCGCACTTCGTCATGAACTACAACTCCACCTTCAACCCCAACAACCAGAGCGGCCTCAACCTCGTCATCGGCTCCGACGGCCTCGTCTACAAAATTGCTCCATCCGTCAGCTCCGGCGCCGGTATCCCCCTCTCCGACAACGTGGACACCAACGAAATCTACACCCAACCCCAACCCTCCTACACCAACGGCAATGCAAACGGACTCACCGGGATCCTCGAACCGTACGACCGCCCCGGCAAGACCAGCCTCTTCCGCACCTATGCCTTCTTCCGTCAACCCAGCCTGCAGAACGCCAATGACTTCTGGAACACCGTCGTCGATCCTCTCTGGCTCAAGAACAGCCCGGACCTCGACGCCAAAGCCATGCGCTCCGCCAGTGGCAGCGTATCTATCCCATGGCGGCTCATGTACCGCGTCACCTACTCCCAGCGCTTCCTTCCCCCCATCTCAAACGACACCGCCATCGTGCCGCAGATTACGCCGGTCATGGCCGTGCCCGTCACCAACGACGCAGCCGGCTTCCTCTTCTACCCCGCAGGCAGCAAGAACCCCGTGCCTGCCAACAACCCGGCCAACGACATCGAAGCCAACGTCGTCCTCGTTGCTCCCACCCAGTCCGGCCTCAGTGCCTACACCACGCCCACCTCGGGCTCCAACCCCAACATGCCCGTGTTGCCCAACAACGTCATCCCCTTCGATCTCTTCAAAGGCTTCACCCCGGCACTCAACTACGGAATCACCAGTTGGGGAGATGCCACCAACACCCGTCTGCTCGCACAACTCATCACCTCGGTCCTCGGTCAGAACGCTGTCGTGATGACCGCCTCCTTCCTCCCCGGCTCCACCAAGGTCTCCGATGTCCTCGACCCGGTCGGGGGCGGCGTGCTCTACTCCATCTACCTCGATCCCAACGGCCTCACCGTCAACGTCCCCGCCAAGCCCGGCATCACCGTGCTCGCCGACGTCAACGGCAACCCCATCCAGTACTACGACGGCAAGGTCTACCACTCTCTCCAGTCCGACTACGTGGCCTCCAAGGACGGCAGCCTCCTCTATTACATCCAGCCCCCATCGAACTACAATCAGGGTCAATTCGACCTCAACGGTGACTACGATCTCTCCACCCATCCCGGCGACGAGTGGCGCTACTACCTCGTCTCCGGCGAAAGCTCCGACATGACCATGGTCGCTACCGTCAACGGCAACGGCATCTTCCGGGGAGGCAACTCCGCGTTCAATATCGCCGAGTCACGCGTCGACAAAACAGGAGCCAACCAGGTCCAGGGCTTCGTCCTCATCAAGGGCATGCTGCAATACCCGCACATCAACTCCAACGCCGAAATCTTCTCCGATCTCCTCGTCTACAAGTCCATGAGCCTCTTCGACACCTTCCCCATCGGCGACCCCACCGTGCTCACCGAATACCTCACCGCACAATACCCCGGCGCCTCCTTCGTCACCACGCCCAATCCCGAGATCACCAACGTCTTCGTGCGCAACATCATCTCGTACTTCAACTCCGCACAGGCCGTACTCAACCCCAAGTAAAAACCCTCGCTCCACCACACGTCCCTTCCCAACACGCGCCACTCTCCAATGGACCAGCGCAGCGCGCGATAGCACGATGCGTCGGTCGTTCCTCTATCGCAACACCGTCTCCATAGCAGCACCGTCTCCACAGCCCACCCTCCGTCAGGCAAGCACCCACGCGTCCTCCCCACAGAATTTGTTTCACTCAATAGCAGAGAACTTCGCCACAGAGCAAAGCACCGACTCACTCACAATGGATGTTGAACCAGACGAACACACGTCATCGCATTCACGGACCCAATATCTCTCGCAAGCTGCACGCGCCGGCGACTCCACACGGACTAGCAGCTCAGCAAAACAAATTGTTCAAGTAAAAGGCCGCACCTCAACGCATGGCGGAAGCGCTCACTCACGTCTGAGCCCACAAAGCTCCATCAACCCACGCAACGCTCCAACACCCTCGGAGCAGCGGCCGCAACGCCGCACCAGCCCCTCACCAGCACCACAAGGCCGTTGGTTGCCCCCCAGGGATTCGAACCCCGATCGAGCGAGTCAGAGTCGCTAGTCCTACCATTGAACGAGAGGGCAATACAGGTTTTATCGGCAGCTGCAGGCTCGGCGGGAGCCACAATCAGCCGCCTCTGTGAGTGTACGAGGGATGAGCTCTCGGGTCAACCTTTGCACCCGACAAGATCTCCTTCGCCACCATACCGACCGCGCTCGCCCCTACGGAACGACCACGGCGATCATATTCGAAGGAACGCTCTCCACGCCCGACGCATCAACACTGTCCACGATGTAGTCATAGGTCTGCCCGCTCAGGACAGCGCTATCAACGTACGTCGTCGTAGAAGCGCCCAGCGCATTCAGCAGCACATACGCCGTGCTTCCACTCGGCGCTCGATAAACGTTGTAGCCTGCGACCGGGTCCGGAGAACTCGCAGGAGCTTTCCAACCCAGATCAACCGTATACGATGCAGCCACGCCCGTCCCGCTCAGCGGGATCACAGCCGTACCGCTCGTTGAAGAGTTGCTCGTGACCGTAAGCGAGCCCGACGCCGAGCCCGTCACCGTTGGATCGAACATCACATTCAGCGTCACCGCCTGCAGAGGACTCAGCGTGATCGGCAAGGTCACACCCGACCTCGAAAAGGCCGCTCCCGTTATCGCAGCCCCCGTCACCGTTACCGACGTGTTGCCCGTAGATGTCAGCGTCACAGCCTGCGTCGACGTCGTATTCAGCACAACATTGCCGAACGAAACGCTCGGTGTGCTGACGCTCAGCGTCGCCACGCTCGGCTTCAATTGCACAATCCCATAAGCCGACACCGATGGGTTCGCCACACTCACCGCGACCACATTCACCGTCTGTGCCGTCGTAATCGTCGCCGGAGCCGTATAAACACCCGTGCTCGAAACACTCCCCACCGCCGCACTCAGCGACCACGTAACCGCCGTGTTCGCAGTATTCGCAACCGCAGCCGTAAACGCCTGCTTCTGCGAGGCCAAAAGGCTGACGCTCGTCGGAGTCAGCGTCACACTCACGGGTGCAGCGGCGTTCAACTGAATCCCAAAACTCGTCGTCACTCCTCCCGCACTCGCCGTCACGACCGCCGTCTGCGTGCTGCTGACCGAAGATACGTTCGCCGTAAAGCTGGCACTCGTCGCTTTCGCCGGAACCGTTACCGTCGTCGGCACCGTCACCGCCGCGTTGTTGCTCGATAGGCTCACCGCAACGCCTCCGCTCGGAGCTCCCGCGCTGAGCGTCACCTGGCACGCATCCGTTGCTGCTCCAGTCTCCGACGCACTGCTGCACACCAGCGAACTCACGCTCACAGCCTTCGGTCTTCCCTTGCCCCAGATGTCCACCGCCGTCCTCGGGTTAGTCGACGACGTACTGCTGATCGTCACCTGCCCCTTCGCCACGCCGACGACGACCGGATCGAACTGCACACGCAGTATCGTCTGCTGCCCCGGCTGCAACACAATCGGAAAGGAGGTAGACAACAACGTGAACCCAGGAACTGCCACCGCGGCATACTCTATATCGACAGCCGCCGTGCCCGTCGACTTCAGCGTGATCCCCTCAATCACCTTCGTACCCACCGTCACGTAGCCGAAGGACATGCTTGTCGGCCCGACGCTCAACTCTGGAGTAACCGCACCGGAAGCACCATACAGGCTCAGCGGAAAGCAGCAGACCAACAGTGTCAGCAGCGCCACCGGCCACCAGGTCTTCATCCGCCCGGCTCGACCCCCACCCGGCGCGCAATGCTGAATCGATTCCGAACAGGGACTCGCATCGCGTTGAAAGGCAACACGATTCCCTGCCGCTGAAGCCAGCGTAGAACCACAAAATATCTTGTCGACTTGCTTATCTTCTAAAAGAGCTTCTGCGTTTAGGAATACAACTCCGCGCTCTTCTCGCGATCCAACCATTCGTCAACTCTCCATCTGCCGCAGAACCCGTTTACCTACACCGTGCAGAGGAGGAGTTGCGCCACAATAAGTCTTGTTAAAAATTCACTACTGCTTTTAGTTTAGATGCGATTTAGCCTTGATTGATGCGGCTTTTCGCGCTTATTGCGTAAGCACCTATTTATCTTCGCTTTACCAATCAAGAAAAATTATTATCGTCGGCGAAGCACGTCTCATCCCCACTTTCGCACCGCCGCGAGCCTCCATAATTCGCCCCACCGCGCATGCCCGGCTGCCCCCCGCTCAACTCCCTCTCTGCTCGACGATAGGATCATCCACCGCAGATGCGCTACTCTGTGTGTGAACCTCAAGGGGCCATCGCACACAACTCTCCCATGCCAAAGCAACCCAAAGTCTCTTCGATCGATGAATACCTTCGGCAGCGATTGATGCCAGTCGATGCTGCGATTCCGCACCTCCCCGGAATCGAAATGTTCGGCAACTCCGTGCCCGCCGGCACCGTCGGTGGCGATCTCTTCGAGTACATCAACTTCGACCAGCGCTACGACATCGATGCTCGCATTCAACGAGCCCACTACCTTGCCGCCGAGTATCTCGAGCCGCTGCCCCCCGGAACCCCCATTCGCAACTCAGTCGACGACCACGTCGAGTGGCTCCACAGCCGCCCCGACTACACACCCGAAATGGAATCCTCATTCCGCTTCGCCAAAAGCTCCGAACAAATTCGCGTCGCCGAAGACCTCCACGAGCTCTATTCCACCGCAGGAATTCTAATCGTCGACGCCCAGGGCCACGGCATCATCCCCGCAAAGATCGCCTCCACCGTCCACGACACCTTCCAGGCCCTCATGCTCACCGAGCTCGACCGCTACGGAAAAACAACCCCGAGGCTCTTCGAAAACCTCAACCTCCGCATGGCCCAATCCGTCACCGCTCGCAACGCCCTCGGCATGAGCGAGACCGAACAGGCCCGCGAGATCGCCACCATGCTCTACGGCGAAGTCCACCCCGGTGGTAGCTTCCGCTTCGCCAACTTCGGCCATCCTCCGCCGCTCGTCTTCTCCGCACAATGCTCTCGCCTGCTCGACGTCCACGACGACCACATGGCGCAGTTCCTCGCTCTCGGCCTCCAGCTCCCCGCCGATCATCCCGACCGTCGCCGATACTTCTCCATGAACCTGCGCAAGCGCCGCATCTCCTCCAACGACATCTCCGAGATCACCCTCATCAACCCCGGAGACATCCTCATCCTCTACACCGACGGAGTCTACGACGGCAGCGACGCCGAGGCCCGCGCCGCGCTTGAAGCCATCCTCCAGCAACACCACCAGCGGTCTCCCAAAGACATCTGCGACGCCCTCCTGCACTACGCCCTCGAGCAGGACGACCTCCTTCGCCGCAACGGCGACGAAGCCCTCATCGACGACAAAACCGTCTTCATCGTCAAGCGCACTTAACCCTCTGCCCACAGGCCCATGAGTCTACCCTCGTATGCTGTCCAACGCTCTTCCACCTCGGCATGAGTCTGATTCAGAACTTGCCAGCGCCCTCGCGCGCCTGTGGCCCAACCGCGAACACGAATCAAGCGCCGTGGCCAGCCTCCTGTGCCGCATCGGAGTTCATTACTGGCGTCAACTCGACCTCACCGAATTCGCGCCTCATCGAAACATCCGCTTCTGCTTCTGGTGCTCGAACATCAAGATCGACGGCACGATCCACAAGCCTTAAAGCAACCTGCCAGTAAGATCCGTCTACCCTCAAAAAGCTAGAAGCTAGAAGCTAGAAGCTAGAAGCTAGAAGCTAGAAGCTAGATGTGGAGGCTCAACAGGTTGTTCCTATCGGCGCGGGAGCGGCTGATGGGAGGTTGATGGTTGAGGCTGGCGTGGGGGCGGTGCCAGTTGTAGTCGTGCAGCCATGAGGGTAGCTGAAGGGCGCGTTGCAGGGA
>DAIDGQ010000019.1 GCA_027452215.1 Granulicella sp.
CGACCTGCGCCACAGCCATGCGACGATGCTTCTGACTGCTGGTATCCACCCAAAGGTTGTGAGCGAGCGCCTGGGCCATAGCGGGATCGGCATCACTCTGGACACGTACTCCCACGTGATGCCCAGCCTCCAGCGCGACGCCGCGGACACTCTCGATCGTCGCTTGTTCGGCACCGCGTGATACGCTACCGATCGATGCACGATTGCTTGCCGAGAAACGGCCATCAATCGTGCGATCTCATGGAAGAGGTAGGGGC
Source organism: Granulicella sp. (assembly GCA_027452215.1). GTDB lineage: Bacteria > Acidobacteriota > Terriglobia > Terriglobales > Acidobacteriaceae > Granulicella. The sequence continues at coordinate 258 of DAIDGQ010000019.1, forward strand.
AGGTCAACCATCGCGAGTGGGGACCACTAGACGTCATAGGCGCCAGCCTTTCGCCCTTGGTCCCATTCAGCGCCAACAGATGAAGCGTTTCAGCGACGGGGGCGAGCTCCTGCAGCCCGTCTAGTTTTAGTTTTCGGTGGGAAATAGAATGCATGAGGTATGATATATCTTCTCCCCCGATCACAAAGGAGCCTCATCCTGCGTAATCGTTAGGATCTGATGAAGGTCCTCGAGTTGGTTCCCCAGTTCAGCCAGGACATGGACTCCGAACTGACCCAACTCGACCGTCTGCTTGTGATGACGACGTCCTCTTTCAAACGGTGCGTGCGGACCTGCTCCGACGCTCCCCCCACCGCCACGCAGGACGTCATTCGACCCCCGTTGAAGTCATTTTGCGGATGCTCGTGCTCAAACGATTATCCTGCTGGAGTTACGAAGAAACCGAGCACTTCGTCGGTGATAATCTGGTGCTGCGACAGCTCTGTTGGGTCTATTTCGAACGGGTTCTTGTTGACGCGACTCTACTCCGCTGGGCACGCCTGAGCGGTTCGCAAACCCTGGAGCAGCTCAACGAGCGGGTCGAGCAGTTGGCCCGCTCCCTCAAAGTCACGCGGGGGCGGAAACTGCGCGTCGACAGCGCCGTCGTGGAGTCCCCATCCACCACCCGACCGATAGCGGGCTCCTGGGCGCGGAGTGCGCGTGGTGAGTCGGCTGCTGCGCCGCGCCAATGCCCTGGTCGGCGAAACGCCGGGCCTGATGAAAACGGCATACAAAAGCCACAACCGGAGTGTCCGCCGCCTAGCCCAGTAGTTCCATCGGGTCGCCCGCCGCAAAGGGGAGGAGGCGGTGGCGGAGATGAAGGGAGCGTACGCGAAGCTCATCCGCGTTGCCGAGACAAGGCAGGCTCAAGCTCGCCGCGTGTGCATGGCGCTGCGTGGCGGGTCGGAGGGCGCAGCCCAGCGACTGGTCGGGCAGTTCGAGGCGTTCCTTCCCCGCAATGATCAAGCGATCACCCAAACCGTGCGGCGAGTGATCGATGGGGAGGTGGTATCGGCCAAAGAGAAGATCGCCAGTCTGTTCGAACCCCACACCCAAATCATCCTCCGCCACAAAGTGGGCAAGGCGGGCGAGTTTGGGCGCAAACTGTGGGTCGAAGAGGTGGAGGGAGGCATCATCAGCGGCTATCGGGTCCTGGAGGAGCCCGGCCAAGACGACGCCTACTTCGCCCGCCGCCTCACCGCCCATCAACGGCGATTCGGCAAAGCGCCCTATCTGGTCGCGGGCGACCGGGGGTCTCCTCGGCCAAGAATGAGCGCCTGGCCACCGAGGTGGAAGTCAAGCGAGTTGTGCTCCCTTGGGATGGCAAAGGATCGCCGGAGCTGCGCGCGCACGAACGGGAGCAGTGGTTTCGGCGAGGCTGTCGATTTCGGGCCGAGATCGAAGGGCGGATCAGCGTCTTGCGGCGTCATTGTGGGCTCGCGCGCTGTCCGGATCACGGCCCGGACGGGATGTAACGCTACATAGGCTGGGGTATCCTCACCCACAACCTGGTCAAGATCGTCCAAGCGCAGGTCGCTCGGTAGGATCGGAGGGAAGCGGACAGGCATCACGGACAGCACGAGCAAAGCTATTGAGTGTCAAATCTTGCGCGTACCATTTCGCACCGAAAACTAGGACTAGCCACCAGTCCTCTAAATTCCGAATTCAGCAGCGGCATTTGGCCCTTCAAGAGGCGACCATGATCACTTTTCGTTCGCTGTTTCCATTGCAGGCGCGGCACTCCTCTGATATACTCGAACCGCTGCAATCTCGCAGCCCCGGGTGACGAG
>DAIDGQ010000020.1 GCA_027452215.1 Granulicella sp.
CGCGACATCATCAAGGTCTGCCGTCGACGCCATGCCGCCGTCAATCTCCTCATCTACCCCGCCGCCGTCCAGGGCCCCAACTGCCCCGCCGAAGCCGCCGCCGGAGTCCGCTGGTTCTCCTCCCACCCCCACCTCGTCGACGTCATCCTCGTCGCCCGTGGCGGCGGTTCCTGGGAAGACCTCCACGGCTTCGACCACGAGCTCGTCGCCCGCGCCATCGCCGCCAGCACCCTCCCCGTCATCACCGGCATCGGCCACGCACCCGACTCCACCATCGCCGACTCCGCCGCCGACCTCTTCGCCCCCACTCCCTCCGCCGCCGCCGAGCTCGTCACCGCCGCCCACCAAGGCCTCGCCGACCGCCTCGACCGCCTCCACTCCCGCCTCGCCCGCTCCCTCCGCTACAACCTCCTCCGCACCCGCCAGCGCCTCTCCTCCCTCACCGCCGACGCCGTCCTCCGCCGCACCCAGGCCAACGTCGCCCGCCGAGCCCAGCATCTCGACGACCTCACCTTCCGCGCCGAAACCTCCCTCAACCGCCTCCTCCGCTCCCGCTCCGCCCGCCTCACCCAGCTCGAAGCCCGCCTCAGCCGCCAGCACGTCTCCCTCCGCATCAGCGCCGCCAACCGGCGCTTCGACGCCCTCACCCAGCGCCTCCACGCCGCCCGCCCCCACGCCTTCCTCCCCGCCCACAACCGCCTCAACCGAGCCACCTCCCAGCTCGAAGCCCTAAGCCCCCTCCGCGTCCTGGAACGCGGCTACGCCCTCATCTACCTCGACGCCCCCAACCCAGCCAACCCCAACCCCAGCCCCAACTCTAACCTCAAGCCCAATCCCGACCCCGACAGCTTGGCATCCTTCGCCTCAGACGGAGGACCTGCTTCTGAAATCCTCGCCACCCAACCCCGTCTCCTCCGCAACGCCACCGAAGCCCCCGCCGGCACCCCCATCATCGCCCAACTAGCCCACGGCCGCCTCCGCGCCAAAGTCACCAGCACCGAATAGCTAATTCGCCGAAGGCCCAGTACGCGGGTGTTAATTATTCAGACATGCCATTTCGTTGCATAAATTTCAGAAACTCCAATGGCCCTTCGTTGCCCGCTTCGTTCAATTTCTGCGAGACATCAGGGTGTACGAAGAACTCTCCATCTTCGTCAACGTAGAGCGGAGCTTCGCCGGTCCTGTCCTTAACCTCTTTGAGAATCGCACTCAGTCGGTCCCCAAATTCGTTCCACTCCCGAATATTGTTGAAAGTCTGTGTAACGCTATCTGCGTCAGACATGGCGTTTTCCTTTCAGTTCGATTCAGCCTTTCGTGCGTGACTAGTCGTGCTCTTTAGCCGGGTGCCCCACTTCGGCGCAGTTCCATCGCGCCTAAGGTGGGGCTTGCAGTTGATGGCGCATGCCTACGCTAATTTCTGCTAAGAGCGTAGTGGGTTATGAGATAGAGAAGTGACGACCACTTGGAACGGCATGTGTAGTTGAAATTGATTCTGGCATGCCGGACAAATAAACATCTGCATTACTGGCCCCATGGCTTCCCCATCAATCTTAGCTGCCGGGAAATTATGTCCGTTTGGGCATAGAACAAGTACAACCTCGCTACCTACAGTTACTTCACGCATTTTGTCTCCTTCGTTACTATCAAAACCTGATGAACGTTGCTGTTGCTATGGAAATCCGCGATACTTACGTGGATTATTTCGGACGCTTGGTTCGGTCAATCTCTTTGATCAAGTCGTCGAGTGAAGGAGCCTCCTTCACTTGCTCCATCTCTTCGACCGGCTTCGTATCTTTCATAGCGTTAGCCCTTGGATCTTTCTCATCTGGCCACTCGTACATAAATTCCTCCTTGGAACTGTCGTAAAGAGTAACTCCCCTAAAAGAAGCTAGATCACCATATATAGAGAGGCAAAGGGCTGTATGACTGTAAGGAAAGTCACTGAAAACAAGCACATTAGCAGCCATTCAGAATTTCGCGGCGAACGATATAACCCACGCCCCCTTTGTCAAGTCCTTATTCCTCCTCTCTTTTGGTTTATAACTGCCGGCTGCCCCCTCGGTGACAGCACCTGGTCACGGTTAGGATTAGCATCCCACTAAACCGATCCCACCCACACTTCAGCCCTATCAGGGCCGTAGCCCCTGCATATACCAGCCTGGGCCGAAGGCCTAGGTAAACCCCCGGGCCGCAGGCCCTTCCGCTCTGCCGAAGGCCGGAGTGAAGCCGCAGGCGCAACGACCAACCGGCCCTCCTCCCCGCGACCCACGCTCTCCACCCCGCCACGCAAAGCCCCCCGCCGTCCGCGCAGGACCTCCGCACTATCCCTCACCGCCCGCATCCACTACCATCGTTAGTTGGACATCAAAGCGAAAAGGATCACCATGCGGAAGTTATTCGGCACAGACGGAATTCGAGCCATCGCCGGCGAAGCCCCCCTCGACAAGCCCACCATCTACGCCATCGGCGTCGCCCTCGCCACCCGGCTCGCCGAAACCCACCACCCCGTCCGCGTCATCATGGGCATGGACACCCGCGAGTCCGGCCCCTGGATCGCATCGACGCTCGCCGCCGGCCTCCGCTCCGCCGGTGCCGAGGTCGCCTCCGCCGGCATCCTCACCACCCCCGCCATCGCCTTCCTCGCCCGCAAGCACGGCTTCTCCGCCGGAGTCGTCATCTCCGCCTCCCACAATCCCTGGCAGGACAACGGCATCAAAATCTTCGCCCACGACGGCTACAAACTCCCCGACGAAACTGAGCTCGCGATAGAGCACGAGATCACCCGCGTCCTCGCCACCAACCCCACCCTCCCCTCCGACCCACCCCTCCCCGAGGTCAACGACGCCTTCCGCCTCGACTACATCCGATTCCTCCTCGACGCCGTCCCCGGCATCTCCCTCGACAACCGCAGCGTCGTCATCGACTGCGCCAACGGTGCCGCCAGCGCCGTCGCTCCCCAGCTCTTCGACTCCCTCCACGGCACCGTAGAAGTCACCCACGCCTCCCCCAATGGCCGCAACATCAACGAGCACTGCGGTGCCCTCCATCCCGAAATCGTCGCCGCCCAGGTCAAAGTCCGCGGTGCCTCCATGGGCTTCACCTTCGACGGCGACGCCGACCGCGCCATGTTCGCCGACGAGCACGGCAACGTCCTCAACGGCGACGCCGTCCTCCTCGCCTGCGCCCGCGACCTCCAGGCCCGCGGCGAGCTCGCCAACAACCTCGTCGTCGCCACCACCATGTCCAACATGGGCCTCGAAGCCGCCTTCGCCCGCTCCGGAATCCGCATGCTCCGCGCCCCCGTCGGCGACAAATATGTCCTCGAAGAGATGCGCAACTCCGGCGCCTCGCTCGGCGGCGAACAGTCCGGCCACATCCTCTTCCCCGCCAAAGCCACCACCGGCGACGGCCTCCTCACCGCGCTCCTCGTCCTCGACGTAGTCCACCGCAGCGGCAAAACCCTCGGCCAGCTCATCGCCGACCTCACCAACTATCCGCAGATCATCCTCAACGTAAAGGTCCGCGAAAAACTCCCCCTCGACACCTTCCCCGCCATCGTCTCCGCCATCGCCGCCGCCGAAGCCGACCTCGCCACCACCGGCCGCGTCGTCATCCGCTACTCCGGCACCGAAGCCCTCGCCCGCGTCATGATCGAAGCCGAAAGCTCCGAAGCCATGCACCACCACGCCAACACCATAGCCAACGCCATCCGCAACGAACTAGGCGCCTAACCCAAACCTCCCCTCCCAACCAACCACATGCCCCCGCATGCAGATCCACCCGCATGCAGATCCACCCGAATGCAGATTCACCTGCGCGCAGATCCACTCGCATGCAGATTCACCTGCGCGCAGACGTGAAGATGCGCAGATCTCCACCCTGCAAATTTGCAGGCAAGCAGCGTTTTGAAAGGGCGGGACTTTAGTCCCGCCGCCAACCGCACCATCCCCGTGGCTTTAGCCACTGAGGGAATATCTCGGGGTCGCGCAAAAGTACCACCCTCAAGGCCTCCCCACCACTCCCGGCTCCCCCAGCACATGGATCGTATGCAGCCAAGTCTCCGCCACCGCTCCCCAGTGCGAGATCGGCAACTCCGTAGGCCGCATCCCAAACCCATGCCCGCCCTCCGTATACACATGCAGCTCCGCAGGAATCTTCGCATCCTTCAGCGCCTGAAAGTAACCCAGCACATTCTCCACATGCGCCGTGTAATCATTCTCAGCCTGCACTAAAAACGTAGGAGGCACGCCAGCATTCGGAGCCACCGAAGCATCCACCTTACCCCCCGGCCCCGTCAGCCATCCCGGATAAATCACCATCTGAAAATCAGGCCGCGCATCCACCGCGGACGCCGCCACATTCTTCCCCTGAAACTCCGGATGCGTACTCAGCACCACGGCAAGATGCGCTCCCGCCGAAAACCCAATCACCCCAATCCGCTGCGGATCAATCCCCCACTCCGCCGCATGCTCCCGCGTCATCCGCATCGCCTGCTGCGCGTCCTCAAGGTCTTCCACGTTCGCCGGATAGTGCCCCACCTCAGGCACGCGATACTTCACCAGCACGCACGTCATCCCAATCGAGTTCAGCCAATCGCACACCTCCGTGCCCTCAATGTTGTACGCCAGCCGAATGTACGATCCACCCGGAAACACCAGCGCCGCCGCGCCCGAATTCTTCCCCTTCGGCGGATACACCGTCAGCGTCGGCTTGCTCACATTCGTCACCCGCACCGTCACCTTGCCCGACACCATCCGGTCCGCATCCGTAGTCGGATCCATCTCCGGTCCCACCACCTTCGACGGCTCCGGATTCCCCTTCGGCCACAGCAGCAGCGTCCTCTGCTGCGCCACCCCCAGCCCCGACAACAGCATCATCACAACCACAACACCCAGCCTTCGCATACCCACCATCTTAGCGCCCTCCCCGCAGCACTCAACCCTCGCCGTCCGCGCAGGACCCGTCCGCGCAGGACTCACTTGATATCGCGCCAGTTCTTCCCCAACCCAACCTCCGCCACAATCGGCACACTAAACTCCGCAGCCGACTCCATCTCCCGCTTCACCAACTCCCGCAACGCCGCCGCCTCGTCCGGCACCACATCAAACAGCAGCTCGTCATGCACCTGCAGCGTCATCACCGACTTCAGCCCGCGCTCCCGCATCGCCGCATCAATCCGCAGCATCGCAATCTTGATCAAGTCCGCAGCCGTTCCCTGCAGAGGAGTATTCACCGCCGTCCTCTCCGCAAACCCTCTCTGATTCGGATTGCGCGATTGAATATCCGGAATCGGCCGCACCCTCCCAAACGCCGTCCTCACCGATTGATCACGCCGCACCGTCTCCAGCGTCCGCTCAATAAACTCCGCGACGCCCTTATACCGCTCAAAATATCGAGCAATATATTCCTTCGCAATCTTCTGGTCGATCCCCAACTGAGCTGCTAAACCAAACGGTGAAATACCATACACAATTCCAAAGTTCACCGCCTTCGCCCGCGCGCGAGTCTCCTTATCCATCGTCTCCGCGTCCACTTCAAACACCTCCGCCGCGGTCAGCGTATGAATATCCTTGCCCGTCCTGTACGCATCCAGCAGCAGCGGGTCCTGCGAAAAATGCGCCATCAGCCGCAGCTCAATCTGCGAATAATCAGCCGACATCAACAGGTTTCCCTCCGCCGCAATAAACGCCGCGCGAATCTCTCTCCCCACCGCCGTCCGCACCGGAATATTCTGCAGATTCGGATTCGTCGAACTAAGTCGCCCAGTCGCCGTACCCACCTGGTTGAACGTCGTATGAATCCGCCCCTGCGCATCGGCCAGTGCCGGCAGCGCATCCAGATACGTCCCCTTCAACTTCTGTAGCTGCCGATACTCCAACACCAGCGCCGGCACCTCATGATGCTCCGCCAGGTCCTCCAAAATATCCTGCGCCGTCGAAATCACCTTGCCATTGCCATGCTTCATTGGTTTCGGCAAATCCATCTTGTTGAACAGCACATCCCCCAGCTGCTTCGGAGAATTAATGTTGAACCGATGCCCCGAGCTCGCATACACCCGCTCCGCCAGGTCATCGATCGTCACCGCCAGCCGCGAGCTCATCGTCCGCAGCACCTCACTATCCACCCGCACGCCCACTCGCTCCATCTGCAGCAGCACGCGCACAAGCGGCAAATCCAAATTCCAATAAACATCCTCTAACGTTGAACTCTCGTTCAACGCTGAGGGATTAGGGATTAGGGAACAGGGATTAGTTGTCACCGCCGTCAGCATCTCAGCGTGGCTTTCCTTAATCCCTAATCCCTCTTCCCTGCTCCCTGTCTTGCCAAACATCATCTCCGTCGTTATCGCCCCACCCAACCCCGGCTCATCGACCAGCCTCTCGCTAATCCCTAATCCCTGTTCCCTAATCCCTGCCTCTTCCATCTGTTCGCCCAGCGTCTTCGCCAGCCGCACCACCGCAGCCGCAGCCTCCGCCAACCTCTTCGGGTCCGCAGGATTTTCCTTCGTCACCTGGTGCGTCAGCGCCAGGCTCGTCGTCCGCGCCGCCATATCCACCAGCGTGTGCGAGCTGTGCGTAGGGTTCAGCAGATAGCTCTCCAGCATCACATCCGTTACCGCTCCCGCCAACTCCACACCATGCGGCTCCAACGCACGCAGCACCGCCTTCAGATCATGCACCTGCTTCGGCAGCGTCGCATCCATCAGCGCCTCGCGAACCCCTGCCATCTCCAGCGACACCTCCATCGCCTCCGCCGCCGTCACCGCCAACCCCAGCCTGCACGCCAGATCCTCCGAGCTCACCGCCACCTTCGTCTCAGACTCCCGCACCCCAAACAACGACATCGTCTCCGCCGGCGCAGGCTCCGCTTCCACCTCCGCCTCCACCGCAGCATCCGCACTAATCTCCTCAGCCACTGCCTGCGAATTCGCCGCCATCGCAATCGCCAGATGTCCCTCTGCGCGAGCCTCCATCAACAACTTCGCCACGTCCTCCGCCGTTGGCTTCACGTTGTACGTCGTCAGCACCGCATCCACATCGGGAGCGAGGTCCTTCAACATCGTCGTAAACTCAAGCTCCGTAAACAGTGCTCGACACGCCGCATTATCCACCGGCCGCGTCCGCATCGCATCAATCGAAAACTCAATCGGCACCGACGTATCAATCGTCACCAACTCCTTCGACAGCAAAATATTCTCGCGATTATTCTGCAGCGATTCGCGATACGTCTTCTTCTTCACCTCCTCCGCATGGTCCAGCGCACCCTCCACCGTGCCGAACTGCTGAATCAACTCCACCGACCCCTTGTCCCCAATGCCCGGAGCTCCCGGAATGTTATCAATCGCATCTCCCCGCAGCGCCATCACATCCACCACGCGCTCCGGAGGAACCCCCAGCACCTTCTCCACTCCCGCCGGATCCAAAATCAAATTGTCCTTCGTCGGATTCAATATCGACACGTCCGCATTCACCAGCTGCATCATGTCTTTATCCGACGACACCACAAACACCTTGTGCCCTAGCGCCGCCAGCTTGCAGCTCAGCGTGCCAATCACGTCATCCGCCTCAAACCCCTCGTAGTACAAAATCGGAATCCGAAACGCCTCCAGCGCCCGCCGAATATAAGGCTGCTGCTGAATTAAATCCGGAGGAGTCTCTGCGCGATTCGCCTTATACCCCGCATACTCCACCGTCTCAAACTGCTGCGTCTTGCTATTGAACTTCTGCACGCCCTTCATCTGCGTCGCCAGTTCATACCGGTGCAGCGGAGCCCCCACGTCATACACCGCCGCCAGATACTCCGGCTTAAAATCCGCGCGCAACTTATTAATCATGTTCACAAAAACATATGTCGCCGCCGTAGGAATCCCCGTCCGCGTAGTCATCGGCCGCATGCGAGCCATCGCGTGATACGCCCGAAAAATAAACGCCATCGAGTCCAACAAATAAATAGGCGGCTTATCCGTCGTCATGTTTTTGTTCGTCGTCATCTCGCAATCACTCTCATCTTTCCTTCAACCATTCCCGAATCAATCCCACCCGCCGAAACTCTGACTCGCGCTCTTTTATTTGTCATCCCGCAGGGATCTGCAGTTGCTCTTGCTTGTGCAGTTGCTCTTGCTTGTGCACTTGCTCTTGCTCTTGCTCTTGCTCTTGCTCTTGCTTTTGCTTTTGCTTTTGCTTTTGCAGTTGCTCTTACACTCCCTCGCCCCTCAAAAATCCCGTCATCCTAGAGCGAAGCGAAGGACCCCTGTATTGGCCGTTGCCTTTGCTCTTGCCTTTGCTCTTGCCTTTGCTCTCGCCTTTGCTCTTGTCCTTGCGCTTGCTCTTGCATTTGCATTCGCACTTGCATTTCTGGCTGTCATTCCGCAGCGCAGCGGAGGAATCTGCTTCTGCGCTTGCACTCCCAATCCCTAATCCCTATCCCCTAATCCCTGCCCTTCAATTCCTGCCCTTCAATCCCTGCCTCTAAACAATCAGCATACAGTCGCCATACGAAAAAAAACGATACCGCTCCTCCACCGCATGCGCATACGCCGCCAGCACCTTCTCCCGTCCCGCAAACGCCGACACCAGCATCAACAGCGTAGACTCCGGCAGATGAAAATTCGTCAGCAACCCACTCACCACCTTGAACTCCGCGCCTGGCGACAAAAATAAACTCGTACTCCCCGCCCCCGCCACAAACGCCGCATCCATCCCCACTCCGCGCGCCTCCGCCTCCCTCGCCACATGCTCCAGCGTCCGAGTGCTCGTCGTCCCCGCCGCAATAATCCGTCGCCCCTCCACCCTCGCGCGATTCACCGCCGCCGCCGTCTCCGCAGAGATCGTATAGCTCTCCGCATGCAGCTTGATCTCCTCGGTCCGCTCCGCCCGCACCGGCTGAAATGTTCCCAGCCCCACATGCAGTGTCAGCGTCACCACCTCCACCCCGCGCCCTCGCAGCTCCTCCAAAATCTCCGGAGTAAAGTGCAGCCCCGCCGTCGGTGCCGCTGACGACCCACGCGCCGACGCACTCGCCAGCGGCCGCGAATAAACCGTCTGGTATCGCTCCCGATCCTCCGCCCGATCCGGAACATCCTTCTCTCGCCGAATGTAAGGAGGCAGCGGCAGATGCCCAATCCGTTCCAACTCCGCATAAAAATCATCCACCGCATCGAACCGCAGCGTCCGCTCTCCAAACTCCCCCAGCGCGATCACCTCCGCGCGAAGCACCTCCCCAAACAACAATCTCTCCTCCACCCGCACCTTCTTCGCCGGCCGCACCAGCGCCGACCACTCTCCCTCCCCCGCCAGCCGCTCCGTCAGCAGCACCTCCACAACCCCACTGGGCACAGGCGATTTCTCCTGCGTCGTCAGCCCCGCACGCGTAGCAAACAGCCGCGCCGGAATCACCCGCGAGTCATTCAGCACCAGCAAATCACCCGCCCGCAGCAACGACGGCAGCTCCCCAAAACTCCGGTCCGCAAACGCCCCCGTCCTCCGGTCCAGCGTCAGCATACGACTCGTCCCGCGCACCTCCGGCGGCCGCTGCGCAATCAACTCCTCCGGCAACTCATACCCAAACTCCGAAACCAGCATCTGCACCTAATCCCTAATCCCTAATCCTTAATCCCTGCATCTCAGCCATCGCCACGGCCTCATCCATCGCCCTCTGCACCAGCTCCAACTCCGGCTTCACATGCGAGGGCCATCCAAACGTCACCGTAGAAAACGGCTTCGGAATCATGAAGCGGTCCCAGCTCTTCAAATACCAGGCGCGCGAAGGCTGCGCATGATAAGCCCCAATCCACGTCGCTCCCGCCAACTCCGCAAGCTGCACCGGCCCCGCCTTCGCCACTCTCGCCGGCCCTCTCGGCCCATCCGCCGTAAACGCGCACCGATGCCCCGCCGCATACGCCTCCGCCATTCCCTTCAACCCCGCCGCACCTCCCCGCGAGCTCGATCCCCTCACCGCCAAAAATCCCAGCCGCTCCACCGTCCTCGCAATCAACTCCCCATCAAACGATCGCGAGATCAAAATCGCAATCCCCAAATTCCGAAACCGGTGCGCCGACGTCAACATCGTGCAATGCCAGAACGCAAACACCGTCGGCCCCGGCATCGTATGCCCATTTGGAGTTCCCTCCGCATTCACATCGCGATACCGCAGCGTAGCCCCCAACCCACGAATCAGCAGCGCCGCCAACGGCGGCACAATCGCCAGCATGAATCTCTCTTTACGAGTGAAGGAAGCCACGCTCCCCAGTGTATCCGCTCAACCCCACCGAACCCCCATTCCCTATCCCCATTCCCTAATCCCTAATCCCTGTTCCCTAATCCCTGCGCCCTAATCCCTAATCCCTAATCCCTGCCCCACCCGATCCGCCAACCGCAGCGCCAGCGCCATCATCGTCAACGTCGGCAACTGCGCACTCCCATCCGGAAACACCGCCGCACCGGCAATCGAAAGATTCGCCACCCCATGCACTCGCATCTCCGCATCCACCACGCTGCTCCGCGGATCGACGCCCATACAAGCCCCGCCCATCGCATGTCGAGCGTCCTCCATCCCCGGCAGCTCCGCTCCCTCCACAAACATCTCGCGCACCCACTCCACGCCCCTCAACCCCATCGCCTCAAACCTCGCCCGCAGATACCCCGCATACCTCCGCAGCGTCGCAATCTCATTCGCAGACACGCGCCAGTCCACCACCACCCGCGGCATCCCACTCGCATCCATCCCCGCATCCAGCATCACTCGCGACTGCGGCCTCACATCCTGCGCCACATTCAACTGCAGCTTCACCGCCGCATCCTCCGACACAAATCTCCGCCGCTGCAGCTTCGCCTCCCACGCCAATCTCACCGCCTCCACCGCCGCCCCCGGAACCCGCGCCGCATGCGTCGTCAGCGCTCGTCCAAACTCTCCGCGCTGCATCGCCGTCAACAACTCCCGCACCACCGCAACCCCCGAACCCTCCGGCTCATCCAGCGCCACATGCGCCAGCACCGGATTCATCCCCAACCGTTCCCTCAACATTCGCGACGCCTCAAACTTCGCGCTATGCACCGTCCCTCCCAACACCCACGGCCGCAGCTCTCGCAAAATTCTCGCCCGAGCAGCTCCCGTCAGCGTAGCCACCGGCAGCGTCACATGATCATGAAACCCGCGCCCCACCTGGTCATTCGCATTCCCCACACCCTCCGCCGCAACCCTCCGAGATGCCAGCAGCAGCCGCGACGTCTCCACCGTGCCCACCGCCAGCACAAACTCCTCCGCCTCAAATCGAACCTCTTCCCCCGCAGCCGTCCGCACCACCACCGCCTCCAAACGCTCTCCAGACGCGGCCAGCAACAACTCCCTCACCTGCGCATGCAAATACATCCGCACACGCGGATGTGTCAGCAACTCCTTCCCCACCGTCCCCGCAAAATTCCTCCGCGAGAACCCCATCCACTTCGACATCCTCGCATCCACCTCACCCATCTCCGCAATCATCGCGGGCACGCCCACCCGCGCCGCAGCAAAAAACTCCGCCGCCTCATACGGCAGCGAGTCCACCTCGATCAACCGCTCCGCCTCCGCCGAATATCTCGCCAACTCCTCCCACGCAACCGGCCACGCCGCAGCCGCCTCGCGCGTCATCCCCAGCACCTGGCCGCCCCACCACACCGACGTCCCACCCAGCACCCGGGCCCGCCCATCAATCGTCCCTACATGCGCCCGCCCCGTCAGCTCCGCCTCTGCAAACAGCTGCTGCCCCTCGTCCTCCACCTCGCGCCCGCCGGCCTCGATCACCACCACATCCACGCCGCTCTGCGCCAGCCTCCGAGCCACCGTCAGCCCCGCAATCCCCGCGCCCACCACGCACACCCGCGACCGGACCGCCGCTACCGGAACCCCTGCACCCGCCAGATCCATCTCCATCGACGCTCTCCCAACAGCCAGAGCCTTTCCTGCTCTAGCTATATTTCAACCAGCGAAGAATCTCAGGGAGATTGGGCTTCTTGCCGTACATCAAAATACCAACACGATAAATCCGCGACGAGATCCACAGAATCACCACAATCGTCAGCGACATCAGCACAAACGAAAGTCCGATCTGCCACGCCGGAACCTCCGTCAGCGACGCCCTCACATTCATCAGCAGAGGACTGCAGAACGGTATCAGCGACGTAATCTGCGACAGCATCGAATTCGGTGCGCGAATAATCGGCAGCAGCATCAGCATGCAAAAGAACAGCGGCATCATCAGAAACATATTCAGCTGCTGCAGCTCCTGCTCCGAGTTCGTCATCGCTCCCAACGCCGCCGCAATGCTCGAATACAGCAGAAACCCGAAGACAAAATACAGCAGGAAGTAAGCAATCTGCAGTCCGCTAATCAGCGAATGTCCGCTCCCGATCAGGCTCGCCGCCAGCCCGCTCGTCGACAGCAGCGCCGCGGCAAACATCCATATCCCCACCTGCGTCAGCCCCACCGCTCCCACACCCAGAATCTTTCCCGCCAGCAGCTCATCCGGCTTGATCGTCGCCAGCAGCACCTCGAACACCCGGCTCGTCTTCTCCTCAATAATCGACCGCGCCGTATTCATCCCATACAACGCAATCGCCATATACATCAGCAGAAACATCACGTACGCCGAAGCCAGCGCCGCCATCGTATTACCCGACGCACTCGTGTCGATGTCCACCGGAGCATTCAGCGCATCGATCTCCGCCACGCTCATTCCCTTCGCCGTCAGCCGCTCAAGAATCAGCACCGACTTAATCGAGCTCTGCAGCGCAAGCTGCGTGCTGATGTCTCCCGCCGATCGAGCCTTGTAGCTGAACTTCGGGCGCTCCCCCGCCTTCGCCGCTGGAGTCACCCACAGATACCCCGACAGCGTCGACGTCTTATCCAGCAGCTCCCCATCCAGCCTCTTCCGCGTCTCCTCCGACGGCGTCGCCACATCCACCTTCATCGTGTTCTCTTTGTCCGACTCCAGCTTCTGCTTCAGGTCAGCGCCAAACACCGCATCGCTCGTCACCACCGCTATATGCGAGTTGCTCTTCGTCTTGCTCGCCAGAAATCCGCCACCCAGCACCAGCACGCTCATCAGCACCGGAATCAGCACCGTCGCAATGATGAACCCCTTCGTCTTCACCCGCTCCGTATACTCTCGCTTCGCAATCAACCAGACATTATGCATCGACGATCCCTCGTGCTTCCTCATCCCCAAAACTTGCGCGAACCCGCTCAATAAAAATCTCTTCCAGCGTCGGCTCAATCACCTCGAACCGGTTGATCACCGTGCCCCGCCCAATCGCCTCCGCCAGCACCGCCTGCGCTCCCACCTCGCGGTGCAGCTTGATCTCCGCAATGCCCGAATAATTCTTCGCCTCCGCCACCTCCGCATGGCCGAGAAACGATTCGTCCCCCGTGAACACCACCTGCAGCCGGTTCCTCGGATACTCCGACTTAATCTCCCGCATCGACCCCGACAGCAGCAGCTTCCCCCGCGAGATCAACGCAATCGCATCGCACAACTTCTCCACCTGGTCCATCCTGTGCGTCGAGAAAAGAATTGCCTTCCCCTCCCCGCGCAACTCCACCAGCGTGTCCATCAGCAGCGTCGCATTCACCGGATCAAGCCCGCTGAACGGCTCGTCCATAATAATCAACTCCGGCTCATGCAGCAGCGCCGCAATAAACTGGATCTTCTGCTGCATCCCCTTCGACAGCTCCTCGGTCTTCTTCTCGACCGCCTCGCTAATCTCCATCCGCTCGCACCACACCAACGCGCGCGCCCTCGCCGTCGCCTCCGTCAGCCCATGCAGCTGCCCCAGGAACACCAGCTGGTCCACCACCCTCATCTTCTTGTACTGCCCGCGCTCCTCCGGCAGATACCCCACCCGGTGCAGCGACGTCCGCTCAAACGGCTTCCCAAACAAACTCACCGTCCCCGAGTCCGGAACCGTCATCCCGATCATCATCCGAATCGAGCTCGTCTTGCCCGACCCATTCGGCCCCAGCAATCCAAACATCGTTCCCGGTTCAATCGTCAGCGAAAGCCCCTCAACAGCAACCTTCGTGTCATACACCTTGCGAATCTTATTCAGTTCAACGATAGCCATGCGGTAGGAAGGCCTTCTTTCGTAGCCAACAGACGTAGTAGTCAGCAACCCTAGTCTAGCGCAGTGCCGTTTCCTCGACCGCTGCCCATCTCACCCAACGCAAAAGACGCACCCGAAGGTGCGTCTCTCGCATCGAAATCGCTTCAAGCTACTTCGCAGTACCGCCGTCGTCCTGGCCGCTCTCCGCAAGCTGCTTCTGCAGCTCTTCGTTGCGCTTCGCACGAGCCGCCGAACGCTTCTCAGCCTTCTCGCTCAGCTCCAGCTCCGCACCCAGCAGCTCGATGTACGCCATCTCGGCCGCATCGCCCTGCCGCTGTCCCGTGCGAACAATCCGCGAATACCCACCCGGACGAGTCGCATACCGAGGAGCCACCGTCTTGAACAAACGGTCCACAGACTCCGGAGTCATCATGTACGCCAGCGCCTGCCGGCGAGCATGAACGCTGCCATTCTTGCCCATCGTAATCATCTTCTCGACGATCGGCTTCGACGCCTTCGCCTTCGTAATGGTTGTGTGAACGCGATCGTTCAAAATAATCGAAGTAACAAGGTTGCGAAGCAAAGCGCGGCGATGGCTGGTATTGCGTCCCAGCTTGAATCCGCCATTACGGTGGCGCATGATAATCTCCTTCGACCCGGACTTCAGCCCGGCTCGGGTACTACATTCGAGGGTTTAGGGCCCAGGGACCAGGGATCAGGAAAGGCGCAATCCTCGCGTATCAGAGGCCACGAAGAATTGCCGCCATCATTTTGCCCACTTCGTTCGATAGCCCCTCGGCCGTATCGAGCGTCTGCGGACTTCCAAATCCCAACTCCCGTGCAATGACTAATTGCGTTTGCACCTCTGAATTGGAACCACGTGCCATCCCGAGAAACTGCTTGTACTCACCCCGGGATGCCCGCGCATAACCTTCTGCGATATTGCTGGCAACCGATACTCCGGCTCGCCGAAGCTGGCTGCTCAACCCATAAATCTCTTCCTTCGGAAACCCCAAAGTAAGCTTGTAAATCGCAACGCTCATCTGAACCGAACGCTGCCAAACAACCAAGTCCCGAAACGAATCGCCCATTTCCGTCCTGCTCAACTGGAAAGTGCTGGAACAGGAACCAGTTCTTCTAATCCCTAATCCCTGTTCCCTAATCCCTGCTTTTGAAAGTGCTGGAACAGGAATCAGCTCTTCTAATCCCTAATCCCTGTTCCCTAATCCCTGCCCTTAAAAATTTTCCGGCTCGGCAGCGAGATCGAGATCATCCTCTTCCTCGTCCTCATCCTCGTCTTCATCGTCGAAGTTCGCATAGCTCGCCGCCAGCGTCGCCGCCGGCAGTACCGACGTCGGTCCCGGAACCGGGTTGCCCTGCTCATCGATCTTCATGCCCAGCGAAAGCCCCATCTGAGCAAGGATCTCCTTGATCTCATTCAGGCTCTTGCGGCCAAAGTTCTTCGTCTTCAGCATCTCTGCTTCGGTCTTCTGAATCAGCTCGCCGATCGTCGCGATATTGGCATTCTTCAGGCAGTTGTAGCTGCGAACCGAAAGCTCCAACTCTTCCACCGAACGATTCAGATTCTCATTGCGAATCGCCGGCCCATCGTGCAGACCCTCAGCGCCAGCCTCCATCTCCTCCTCGAAGTTGATGAAGATCGTCATGTGGTCCTTCAGCAGCTTCGCCGAAAGGCCCAGCGCATCCGCAGGCAGAACCGTTCCGTTGGTCCAGATCTCCAGCGTCAGCTTCTCGTAGTCGGTAATCTGACCCAGACGCGCCGCCTCAACCAGGTAATTCACCTTGCGCACCGGCGAGTGAACCGAGTCCACCGGAATGAATCCAATGCCCAGATCGCTGTCGAAATTCTTGTCCGCCGAAACGTAGCCACGGCCGCGCTTCAAGCGCATCTCCATGTCAATCCGTCCGCCCTCGGAGATCGTGCAGATGTACACATTCGGGTCCAGAATCTCAACATCCGAATCCGCTTCGATCGATCCCGAAAGAATCACGCCCGCCGCATCCGCGCGAAGGTAAAGAGCCTTTGGCCCCTCGCCATTCAGCTTGAACGGAATCTGCTTCAGGTTCAAAATGATGTCGGTCGCATCTTCAACCACACCCGTGATCGACTGAAACTCATGCAGCACGCCCTCGATGCGAACGGCCGTCACAGCCGCTCCCTCAATGGACGACAGCAGCGTGCGACGCAGCGCATTGCCAATCGTCGTACCAAACCCGCGCTCAAACGGCTGCGCGGAAAACTTACCGTAAAGGTTAGTCAGGCTCTCCTGATCGACGGCGAGACGCTTGGGCTTTTGAAAACCTCTCCAAAGCATGGTGGATCCTTTCTTCATCGCACACGCGAGGCATTCTGCGTGGCTGATGGTAAAGCAGGGTTTAGGGATTAGGGATTAGGGATTAGGTTGAGGCGGTAGGGATCAGGGCGGCGCGAAGCCTAATCCCTAATCCCTGTTCCCTAATCCCTGCCTCTTTTACTTGCTATAAAGTTCGACGATCAACTGCTCGTTCACCGGCAGATTCACATCCTCGCGCTTCGGCATCGCAATGACCTTACCCGACAAATTATCGGCAGCCACTTCGATCCACTGCACGCGATTCTGGCCAGACACAAAGTCCTTCGCCGTCTCGAGCATCACCAGCTTCTTCGAAGCCTCGCGAATCTCGATCACATCGCCAACCTTGCACTGGAAGCTCGGAATATTTACCTTGCGACCGTTCACCTGCACATGCCCGTGGCGAACCACCTGCCGAGACTGCCGGCGGCTCATCGCAAATCCCATCCGGTAGCACACGTTGTCCAACCGCGTCTCCAGCTGCTGCAGCAGCAGCTCGCCGGTTACGCCCGTGCGGCTCGCGGCCTTCTCGTAGTACGCGCGGAACTGCGTCTCGAGCGTGAAGTAAATGCGCTTGGCCTTCTGCTTCTCACGAAGCTGCAAACCGTAGCCCACAACCTTCTTGATCTTCTTGCTCTGACCATGCTGGCCAGGAGGAAAGTTGCGCTTCTCGACGGGGCACTTGTCGGTAAAGCACTTCGCGCCCTTGAGGAACAGCTTGGTTCCGTCCCTGCGGCAAAGCCGGCAGACGGGTCCTGTATAACGTGCCATTTTCTATCTCCAGATACTTCGGTTGTCGATCGCTTTACACGCAGGCTGCGCTTCATCG